>CAYYGA010000034.1:0-13801 GCA_964471435.1 uncultured Facklamia sp. | reverse complement strand
TGAAAAGTTAAGTAGGTATTCTGGAAATTTTCACCTTTCATATAATAATTACCCAAAGGTTTTTTATCCAGTAATTGTTTTCTTTCAATTAATAAGTAATTCGCATCTAGTAATATATTCATAAGGGTTACTTCGGTATTACCTTCACAGATTAAAGCAACTTTTTCTTCTCCTATACTAATCTTCTGTTTCATAATCAGCGCTCGCTTCTCTTACCTCACTCACCAGGTAGTTCTTCACATCCATATAAGCCTCATAAGCAGGAGCTGTGCCAAATATACCTGATAAGATTAAATCACTGTTTTTAACCTCATTTTTATTCTTATCAATTGATTTGGCTAATACACTTAAGCGATCCAACTGTATTTTATTTACTGTTTTTTCTAATAAAAAAATATTATCCTTTCGTGGAATGATATTTAATATTTCACTGTAATGTGTTGAAAAAATGAGAGTGGCTCCTAGTTGATTCACTTCTGATTGAAAAAATGCAATCACACTTTCAACTATTTTTTTATTAAAATGGTTTTCAATTTCATCAATTAATAAATAGCCACCCGTTTTCATTACTGTTGATATTTTAGATAATAAAGAAATTCCTTTAATCGTTCCAGATGATAAATATCTTGGTAATTCTTGTAAGGTCACCTTGAATGCCTGGGGTGCATCTTTAAATTTTAAATGAAAGATAATATTTTGTGAATCAGTAGTGGACCAATCAGCTTGAATCAAGTGGAACTCTTCAATTTGAGGATCTAAATATTTTATGGCACTCTGTTCATAATCAGTAAAAGAAGATAAATGATTAGCATTAGTAGTATAAAAAGTACTGATAATGGGGACATTGCCTTTTGAACCAACAATTGATTCAAAAATCGAAAAGTCTGTTTTTAAGAAATTACCAATTTTATTTTTAACTTTCGTCCTTGTTTCAATAATATGTTCATCTTCCACTACAATAAAACTTGAACGTGAATCATTGGCTTTTGATTTTTTAAACCAAATAGTTTCATCTCTTATATATAATCGACTCTCAGTACGTAATAAAGTAGATCGAAATGGTATATTATCTATTATGGTCTTAATTTGATAAATACCTTTATTCTCCCTGTCAAAAAATAAAGCTTTAATTATTACCTCCTCATTAAAAATATCGACATTTTCAAATTCCTGAATACTTTTACCTTGTAAATAGGTATCTAACACAAATTTTATTAACTCTAACGAACTAGTTTTCCCGCTCGCATTAATCCCGGCAAAAGCCAAGACATTATTACGATAATTAGACGGACCATATAAATGACTGACTACATTATTATTTTTGTCATGATTTGTTATGCGGTCTGTATTACGAAAAGTGACATTAAAGATTTGATTTTTAAATATTTTTACCCCTGAAATTTTTAACTCTAATAACGATAAGCTCATTTAATTAACCCCCTTTTATTTAGATTATAATCGTTTTTTTCGATTATAACAATTGCTTTCGTTTTATTCCAACAGTCGAAATACTTCAGAAAATTTATAGAGGTTATAGTCTTTCTTTTTTTTTACCAATTTTTCTCATTTAAATAATTATTGGCTTTTAAGACAAAAACCTTGAGAAAGTCTATAGACAGCCTTTTATATGAGAACGGTCTCACCATTCCAGTAAAATTTAAAGGTAAATTGCAGGCCATTTTGTTTTACATTTTTTTTTTATTCTTATACACTATACATAGTTAAAGAAAACGATTGCATTCCAGTCGTTAAAAAACTTAAGGAGAGTGTCATTTTATGAAAAAATCATTACGTCAATTGATGTTGGTTGGTTTAAGTGCAACTCTATTAGCAGGTATTGCTGCTCCGGCAGTTTACGCGCAGGATGATGCCACTGAAGATACAACTGAACAAGTTGAAGAAGTAGAAGAAACTGAAGAAATGATGGACGAGGAAACAGTTGAAGAAGACACTACAGCCGAAGAAGATACGACAATGGAAGATGAAATGGATGCCGAAGCGAGTGAAGTACAGCAAGGTGTCGATGAAGCTTTAGAAATTTACGAAACAGAGTATCCAGAGTCAGTCATTGAAGAAATTGAAGTTGATCTGGACTTGGATGAAGCAGTTTACACCATTTTCGTACGCGGTTTTGATGTCGATAATAATGACTATGAATTAGAACTTGAATGGGCTGACGGCGAAGTCAGAGAGCAGCAGTTCAATGAAGGCTGGTTTAACTTTGGCGGCGACAATGAGGAAAGTGTCGGCGGACCTGCAAGTGATGAAGTAGTTGAAGATACCGGCTTAGTTGAAGAAACTTCTGAAGAAGCTGAAGTTGTAGAAGATGTTGAAACAACTGAAGAAGTAGAAGTGGCAGAAGATGCTGAAACTACTGGAGAAGCAGTTGAAGATCAATTAGATGAAGAACAAGCCAGATTAGTTTTAGATATGGAAAATCTATTAACAATTGACGAAGCTTCTGATATTGCTTTAGAAGAAGCAGGCTCAGGAGAAATCGACAACTGGCACTTATCTGCAGATACCAGCGAATGGTGGGATCTATTCGGTGACGAGGAGAATGAAAACCCAGTCTGGACTGTTAATGTAGTCAATATGGAAGAAGGAACCAACGACCTGATGGGCGCAATGAACGATTTAGAAATTCGCATTGACGCTGTAACCGGCGAAGTCCTTAACCAGGAAGACGTTGACGAGCAGACAGAAGATACTACAGAAGAAGCTGAAATGACTGAAGAAACTACGGATGTAGAAACTGAAGTAGAAGAAACAGTTGAAGAAACGACTGTAGAATAAACTGAATAAAAAGTCTGCGCCTTTAATCAAGCAGCAGCTCTTTACTCACTATCAGTAAAAATTTAAGATGACCATGCATCGCTTGATGCATGGTTTTTTCTTGTTTTGCAGACTTCAGCCCTCTCCCATTTTTAAGGCTTCCAGAAATTAATTTGCTTGCTTTGGACGATTTCTCGGGCTCATGAGTGCCCGTATAATGGACCGGGGCACCTATCTTCTTATGAGCGGGAGAAGATAGATAGGTCTGTTAAGTAACTTCTTAGGCGGCCGAGATAATAGATAAACCAGCTGAGTATCTTCCTACACGCTGGAGAAGATAGATAAACCGTCTGAGTATCTTCTCACACACTCAAGAAGATAGATAAAACCGCCAACTATCTTCTCACACACTCAAGAAGATAGACTCACCCCATTTTCTCAATCAATTAGCTGCATTTACAACTATTCAAAAGAAGTTGGAAAAAAAACTTTCCTTTCATTTGACCAGTGCGGTCAAAAACGGTATAATTAATTTGACCAGCCTAGTCAAACATTAGGAGGTGTAAAGATTTGATTGAAAAATTCGAAAAACTTGATCCCGACAAACAGGCAGCGATACGTCTGCCGGCTCTAAGTATTTTTGCCGAAAAAGGCTTTAAAGACGCTTCCACCAATACAATGGTAGCAGAAGCAGGGATTAGTAAAGGCACGCTTTTTTATTATTTTAAAAATAAAAAGGGCCTCTATTATTACCTGATTGATTATTCCCTTGAAATTATTGAGAAACACTATATCAGTCAAATCGATGATTCGACTAGCGATTTTATCCAGCGCCTATCTAATAATGCCAAGATAAAATACCGTTACTACCAGCACTACCCGCAGGTGAATCACTTTTTATCCACCGTTTTATTCAAAGAATTACCTACCCTGCCCACTACTTATCAAGAAAAATTTCAGGGTTTAATCGAAGAAACTTCGGAAAAAATGAGCCACAATCTAAAAATAAATGAAGCCCTCTTTAAAGAGAATATCAATCCACAAGAGGCCTCCCAAATTATAGAATTATCGCTTGAAGGCTATTTCAGCCGCTTAGCAGAACAATTTAAGTACTCTCCTAATCCTGAAAATAACTTTGACCAACAATGGCAAGATTTTGAAAACTATCTAGAAAACTTACGCAAAGTCTTTTACAAATAAACAAAAGGAGTGGTCATTATGACTGTCATCCAAGTCCAAAACTTAAGCAAGTCCTTCAAACAATTTAAAGCCTTAAATAAAGTTAACCTTGAAGTTAAAAAAGGTGAGATCCACGGTTTTATCGGCCCCAACGGTGCCGGGAAATCCACCACCATCCGGCTACTATTGGGTATGCTCAAAGCGGATGCAGGCGACGTCGCTATTTTTGGAAAAGACGCCTGGAATGATGCGGTAGAGATTCATGAAGATGTCGCTTATATCCCTGGAGAAGCCAAACTCTGGCCCAACTTAACCGGCGGGCAGGTGATTGATTTATTGCTGGAGATGCGAAAAAAGAAAGCCGATCAAAACCTGCTCCGGCAGTTAATGACCGAATTCGAATTTGACCCTAGCAAAAAATGCCGTGAGTATTCTAAAGGGAACCTGCAAAAAATACTAATCATCGCCGCCTTTGCGACCGAAGCTGATCTTTATATTTTAGATGAACCGACTTCCGGCTTGGACCCATTGATGGAGAGGAAATTTCAAACTCACCTGCTGCAGTTGAAAGCAAAAGGTAAAACCATTCTTTTATCCAGTCACCTCTTATCGGAAGTTGAACGACTGTGTGACAGTGTCTCGATTATCCGTCAAGGTGAGATTATCGAAAGCGGGACCCTGGATGATTTACGTCACTTAAGACGGATGCATTTTGAAGTGGAAACCACCACTCCAATCCAAGGTCTGGAAAGTATACCCGGAGTACATGACACTCAGCTGGACGGGAACCTTGCCTCCTTCCAAGTCGACACCGAATCAATCCAGCAGATAATTCAATTATTGAGTCGGTATGAAGTATTGGAATTAAAAAGCCTGCCGCCTAAGTTGGAAGACCTCTTCATGCACTACTATGAAGACAGTGTGCCGGAGGTGACGCGTCATGAAAAATAAGTATTTTAAAGGGACCCCCCGTCTCTTGGCCCTCTTGTTGCGGCAGAATCTTTTAAAAATCATTCTGTGGTTAATAGGCATAATTAGCGTCTCTTTAGCGGTTGCTTTCGTTTATTCATCAATTTATTCTTCGCCGATAGATATTATGCGCTTTGGCTTAACCATGCAAAACCCGGCCATGCGTGCTTTAATCGGTGCCAATTATAAGGTGGGCGATTTTAATATCGGCGTAATTTATGCCAGTGAAATGTTGCTGTTTACTTCTATCGCCGTAGCCATTATGAATATTCTGATTATGAAAACCTCTACCAGGCAAGATGAAGAAGAAGGCCGCTTAGAAATTATTCAGTCCCTGCCAGTTGGAAAATTATCTTATTTAATCGCCAGCTTAATTTTATCCTTCTTAGTTAATCTAGTGCTTATTGTGATATTAACAACGGCCTTGACTGTTTTCGGCACAGCGGTCTTTACTTTCGAAAGCTCTTTATTATATAGTACCATCCTCGGAGTGACTGGCTTTGTATTTGCTGCTTTTACTGCGGTTGCAGCTCAACTAGCAGACACCGCGCATGGCACCAGTGTGCTGGCTTTTGGCTTTTTACTTTTATCTTATATCATACGTATGATTGGAGATGTTCAAAACCAAATGCTCTCCCTTTTATCTCCTTTAGGTTGGACACTTCAAACGGAAGTTTTTGCCAACGACAATTGGGTTCCCATCTTCGTTTTAACAGGAAGCTCGTTAATATTGGTGTTGCTTGCTTTTTATTTACGATCTAGACGCGACATGTTTAGTGGCCTTTTACCCGCTCGCAGTGGAAAATCTAAAGCGTCGCCTTTTTTAAAAACAACTCCGGGCTTAGTGTGGACCTTAGAAAAAGGCAAACTAATCAGTTGGTTTTTACTACTCTTTTTACTCAGTGCTGCCTTCGGCGCTATTTTAGGGGAAATGGAAAGCTACTTTAGTGAGATGGAAATTATCCAGCTCTTTTTAGCCAACCAAGCAGGCGGTACAATTACCGAACAATTTATTAATCTCCTCATTCGCATCCTGACCATTTTTTCACTTATCCCAGGTGTGATGATTCTTCAAAGCCTTAAAAAAGAAGAAGCAGTTGGACGGGCGGAACATTTTTACAGCCGGGCAGTCACCAGAAATAAAATGCTTTTCACTTATTTCACTTTTGCCCTCTTGACGGTTATCCTGATGCAAGTGGCGATCGCGACCGGTCTTTATTCAACGGCGGTCACGGTCCTGGAAGAGCCAATCGCTTTGACAACTTTTATCCAGTCCGCCCTAGCCTTTCTGCCGACTATCTTCTTAGCGATCGGCTTAGCCACTTTGCTAGTCGGGGCTTTGCCGCGCTTTACGCTTGCGGCCTGGTTGTATATCGTCTTTATGTTTATCGTTTTATATTTGGGCGACTTACTCGAATTCCCCAGCTGGATTCAAGAACTGTCCGCCCTCTCCCACATCCCCGCCTACCCGCATGAGAACTTGCAGTGGCCGGTGATGATTGTTCTAACAGCTATCGGACTCGTCTTTACCCTAGTAGGTTTTGTCGGCTACAATAAACGTGATATTTACTCCTAAAAGTAAAATCGCTCCCTCCACTAGAATGGTAAATCATTCCTACTGAGGGAGCTTTTTTAAAAATAAGTCATCCAACTACTTATAAAATCACTTTATATAGGCAATTTCAATCGCTAAGGTACCCCATTCTTTTTCCTGTTCAGGTGTGTAAATATCATAAGTCTCCGCTACCCTTTCAGCTACTGTTGCTTCTTGGCCTCCAAAACATTGAAAAGGAATTGCTTCATACATTGCTTGAAAAGTATCATAAGCTTTCAACCCCGTAACTTTTACTTGAATCTTTTCATTCTCCTCGGGTACTTTAGTAAATTCAATGAGGTCTCCTGCTTTTACTTTTCTTCTTTTTTCATCATTTAAACGGACTTCCACTGTTTTCTTTCCTGCTTTAATTAAATCCAGATACTCCTCATACAAACCCATTTTATGAATCATGCTTTCTCCCCGGTTCATTAATTTCTGCCCCATAAACAAAACGAGCATACCCTACCTCAGCCGCATTTTTCATCAGTTCCAAATTTAACCAGGCAGCTAGTTTGTGAAACTCCACCTTATTATAAAAAGGGAAAGAACTTAACTTTTTACTATGAAGCTGGTCATCCACCAACTGGTCTAATATTTTCTCCCACCGGGTGATTAAACTCTCAATATGACGTTTAATCTCTTTTACATCAGGGATCACTTTTATATCTTCTTTTTTTAACCGCCCCTCCCCAAATGAATGATCAATCACCATCTCCCACCAATAAGTGATATGCCATAAAGTCCAGGCAATTGAAGGAGGCCCGATATCATAGGCTTCGGTGTCGGGTAAGTCTGCCTCCCATTTACCGTCGACTTCTTTTATGTTAAGACTGCTCTTTGGAGAGCACCACATATACTCTTCTTGTTCCAAGCTTGAAAGATGATAGTCAAGCAACTGTTTGGCAATAGTGAATTGAAAGTTAATATTATCTAATAATGATTGATTATCCATAATTTTATTCATTCCTTCTAAATTCTCTACAGTCGATTTTTAATTATTATTTAGACTCTTTTCTTGTAAGTCAACACCACGATTAACATCAGCAGAGTGATCAGCCCAAAAGCAGAAGTCACTGTTTCAATTAAACCCAAATTAAGCACCAAAAGACTGATACCAAATACCACCACCAGCTGAATGATCCATAAATATAAAGCGCTGGAGGCACTCCCTTTTTTAACAACCACCATAAAGAAAAGGGATAAACCGATTATTACAGTCGTTAACAACATCATTAATTGCGCAGTCATAACTATTCCTCCCATCCTTTATAAAAAGGATACCACTTCAACTAAATAACAGCCAAAATATCAAACTCAAACCTTCAATAAATCCAGTTAAAGAAAGAAATACCCGCTTAGTTCTCATAATTTTGTATACGTTTACAATAATGGTAAAATAAAGGTGATAGATAGTCAAAAGAAGCGTTTTAGAAAGAGAGGCATCAAAATGAAATTCCTGCTGAAGATAATCTTAAGAATAGCTGCCATCATCATTATCTTTACTCTCCTCGTTTTTGCGGTCCGCTGGGTGAACACCAACCGTTACAGTGAATATATTTCTACCGATGAATCAAGTGTCTATAACGATCCTGCCAACCTTACGCTTTACGATACCGACCAAGAGAATATGACCGTTGAAACAATTCAAGAAGGGAATGTGAATGGTTTCCATCTAGTTCCTGATGATTTAAAAGCTGAGGGTGTCATTGTTACTTTTGGAGGGTCGGATGGGTCAAGTAACTATGATTTAGCCGTCATCTTAGCCAATGAAGGTTACGAAGTCTACAGTTTATTTTTCTTTGGTATCGGCAGTCTACCGGATTATATTCAGGAAGTTCCCATTGATTTCTTTGAAGATGTATTAGTCTATATTGAAGCTAACAGACAATCTGAAGGGCCTTTGACCGTTTTAGGCGCTTCAAAAGGAGCCGAGTTAACCTTAAATTTAGCAGCAGTCTATGAAGAAATCGATCATATCATCCTCTACGCTCCTTCTGCCTATAATTTCTTTTCCCTGGATCAACAAAATTCGGATGACTCTTCATGGTCCTTTGAAGGTGAAGCTTTACCCTATCTCAGCAGTCGAGATGGTAATTTAATGAATACAGTAAAAATGATTGGCGGCTTTATGTTCAATTATCCCGTTGCCTTTAAACCCGTTTATGATGGAGTGATCGAAGGAACGGAGGTCGAAAAATTGGAAGCTGCCCGAATTAAAGCAGAAGTATTCGAAGGCGAAGGCCTTATGTTTGCCGGAGGCGATGACTTAATGTGGGATTCAGCCGGTATGGGTGAAATCATCCATCAAGAGGCTGGTCAAATTACACTCTACACCTATCCTGAAGCCGGCCATTTATTTACCATGGGAAGATACTTTGGAGATTCCACTGGCCTGGTAGCTATGGGTGGAGACGAAGGAGCCAATCAAAATGCCTTAGAAGAAAGCAATATGATTCTTCTTGATACACTGGCCGGCTGGCATAGTGCAGACTAGGCCTCCTCCTATCCACAGCCCATTTCTCAAAACTAGAATGAGGCGGAAACTTATCAGTTTGATAAGAAGATTCCGCCTCTTTTTCTTGTTTACAGCTATGTTTCTTTTACATATGTGTAACGACAAGTGGATTCTCTCTTATTTAACAATTTGTCATTTTATTTCATTTTTTATACTAACTTATACTTGAAATTTACGATTTTAAATTAATGTAAAATAGTTAAAAGCTCATCTAAGGAGGCTGGATGACTGACATCAATATAGCCCAGGGTCCCGTCAACATACCCATCGCCGGTTAATTGAAACTCTTCAATCACTAAATCTGTATTCGCATAACTTTCATATAAAGAGACTATCTCATCAAAGCTGATATTTGTGACGATTACCCCAGACCGGTTCTCAAATAAAGAACGGTAATATTCAATATTTCCTTGAGTCAACACTTTCTCAACTGCCACTTTTACCATCTCACGCATACGAGCCTGCCGGGCATAATCCCCGCCGGAAGTATAACGTTCACGGGCATAGCCTAGAGCCTGATCCCCATCGATCTGCATTTCAGCCCCTTCCTGGAATTGATGGCCGGATATTTCAAAGCTGGTCGGCGGGATAACTCTTAATCCTTCCAAGGCATCAACAATTTCAATATACCCAGTCATATTTGCCGCCACATAATAATCAAATTCTACACCCAGCCAGCCTTCTAAAGCCGCTTGCGTTAAGTCAACACCGCCAAAAGCAAAGGCATGATTGATTTTATCTTCATAATAACCAGGTATATAAACTAAAGTATCCCTTGGAATGGTCGATAAGGTCAACTTATTTTCAGTTGCATCAAGGGTGGCAATCATAATCGCATCAGAACGACTGCCCGCCAAATCTTCACCGCGGCCATAACCTGAATCCGTCCCAATTAAAAGAAAATTTAACTTTTGACTTTCCTGCGCATTGATGACATTTGGACTTCCCACAAAAACGAGTGCCAGGAACAACACAACTGTTTGGATCATCTTTTTAACCAAGGCCCTCACCTCTCCTATTTGATAGATATAGTATACTCCATATCTAATGCCAGCCCTAATCAGAGCCCTTCTACTTTTTAAAAAAGGTGTCTGCTTTATTTAATGTAAGTAATCCCTTTTATAAATAAGCTAGAGAAATAATCCCTTTTGAACCATTCAGAACTTTATGATAGTCATTTTTGTCAGGGGGAGGGTTTTATGTTATAGTTAAGCTACAATTAAAAATCACAACTTATCCAGAGTAAGCAGAGGGAATTGGCCCGATGAAGCTTCAGCAACCTGCCCCAGGGCAAGGTGCTCCTTCCAACTCGAAAGAGGCAGATGAGTCTAACCCAGTTATGGCACGACTTTTCCAGTTGTGCTTTTTTGATTGAATAATAACTAGGAGTGATTATATGTCAGGGATTGTAAATTTAAAAGGGAAAGAGCTGTATGATCAATTTGATTTCAAGGAATGGTCAGTAGAAAAGCGGGTTCTTTTCCTGGAGATGGCCATTGAAAAGCGAGTCAAGTGCTTGCTGGCTCAGCAGGATAAACGCTTTTTAACCAGCATCAATGTGGTTAACAGACGGTTAAATATTCCCTTACAGTGTCAAAATGATATAGAGCTTCTTAAAAAATCAGACGATTGGTCGACTAAAGAATTTAAGGAGAAGCTGGGGCAAGTTGAACAGACTTTCTTTGGAGCTTTGTAAACTGTGAAGGGAAATAGAGAATCTCATCTAAAGCATTTAGCGGCTCCCTGTTTCAAAGTTTTTTTAAAAATAAAAAATTTGTTTACACCAAAAAAGCTTCAAACAATTCAGCGATTGTTTGAAGCTTTTATTGTGGAGGGGGTTGATAAAACTTCATGTTTTTTTGAAAGTTCTAATCATTTCCCTTCTAGCCTGACCTTCAGCTGGAGGGGATTAATTAAGCTGGTTGTTTTCTAATTAGTTAGAATTTCCCTGGCTTTTTCAATATCACTTTCTGTCCAGCCGAATATTCCCCCGGTATGAATAAATAAAATATTTTCACAGTCAGAAAATAATTCATGGTTCAGATTCTCTATCAATGTCTTAAAGGCTTTACCCGTATAGCAGGGATCAAATAAAACACCTTCATTTTTTGATACTTGGAGTATAAATTCTATTTCCTCTAAAGTAGATTTTGCGTATCCTTCCCCTACACCATTGAGAACGTAGATATCATCAAATTCATTAAGCTGCGGATCGATATCTTCCAGGATATTTATAACACTTTCTTTAAAAGTTTCCTCCGGGTTTAATACTGACAGGCCTACAATTGATTTGGGGTGAGGATTATTTTTGTTGGTATACCAAAGGCCGGCATAAGTTCCACCGGACCCAACACACAAGACAATCGAATCAAATTTTATGCCCATTTCTTCTTCCTGTTGCAGGATTTCTTTATAGACGTCCATATATCCTTTAGCACCATTGGCATCTGAGGCTCCTAAAGGGATGAAAGAAACTTTTTTGCCCTCGGCTTCTAAAGTATTCTTCAATTCATCAATATTTGCTTCAATAGGAGCATCCGCGTCAATTAAATGGATGGTGGCTCCAAAGGCCTGACTTAAAAAGTAATTGCCTTCAAACTTATAATTTTCTGTTTTTTTCAGTATTAAATGACATTCAATCCCAAATTTAGCACACAGGGCTGCGGTCGTCCGGCAGTGATTGGACTGAATGCTGCCAACAGTTATCACTGTATTAATCTTATCTTTCTTGAGAACAGGCAGGATATACTCGAGTTTTCTGACTTTATTACCTGAAAACTCAATGCCTGAAAAATCATCCCGTTTGATAAAAATGTTTTTGTTATATTTTTTACTGTAGTAATTTAGTGTCTGTATCGGTGTCGGCCAATTGCCGATAGTGATCTTATCCATAATTTCTCCTTATTGATAAATTATATTTAGTTGGATCATTATTTCTAATCTCTTGTAAATACTTTATCATATTAAATGACTTGAAGACAAAGTGAACTTATGATTTATCTTATAAATAGCAATAGTAAATTTTCTTTAAACTAACATTTGCCAGCAATACGGATAGAATCGGATATTTCAATTGAATCAATACAAAAATATCTTCTATAACTTCAGTTCTTATGGCTGAAATCATAAAAGATATATTCTTGTATTAAAAACTATCTACATCACTCAATTTCCACAAATCTTACCTTAGTTCCACGTTTTAAACATTCCAGTAGAGTCACGTATTCTTCACTCACATAGCCGATTACGTTGACCCGTTCATCTTTAGCAAAATAAGTGCGTATAATTTGTATTTCACCTTGATAACGCTGATAAGTCATATTATCCAGTGTGATGGCTCCCATCCCGCGCATTTCCCACAGCTCAGGTATGCCAGCTGTCCAGTCTTCACGCGGTTTAAAGTGCTTCGATTCCAGTAAACGTAAATTATTCAAGGGAGAGTCTGGTCGTATTGTAAATGTTTCACCCAGCAATTCGCGGTAACGCTTGTCCAATTCAACCGGCAATTCAATGACATCGTCTTCCATAAACCGCTGAATAAAGCCCAGACTTTCATCATCGATCTGTTCGTCTCCAATAAAAAGATGCTTCATACCGTATAAACGAGTCATTTGAAGATATTGAATATAAGGCGACATAAAACGGTGGTGCTCTAAAGTCGGTAATCCTTCATGCATCGGTCGGCGACGGTAATCATTGCCGGTAATAAAAGCGATGGGTTCTTCACCTAAATCCCGGATTTCTTGATTTACTTCTTTAAAATACTCTACATCATTACCCGTTTCTGCCCGAGGATAAAATTTATGCATGAAAGAGATGTTATTTTCAGCACCCTTTTCCTTTAACTCTAAATACAAGTCCTGCTGGAGTGTATTTAAGGTAATATCCGCTGATGATTTCATGGCCATAATATCCTGGACAGTAAAGCCGTAGTCTAAACGAAGGTTATCAATGTTATAGGTGTCTACTAATTCATCAAGGTCTTTCATTTCTAAAAAGTCGAGTGCTTTTTTAGAAACAGCTGCAATCACATAAAAGTTGCGTTCTTTAAACCATGCCAGCATCTTCTTCACCTTACCAGCAAAATCTTCATCATACTCCTCAGCAATCTGCAAAGAAGTAAAAACCATGGTATCTGTATTTGAAAATTGTTCGTACCAATCCATAAGCTGCCTAAAGCTTGAAATATAGGCACTGATTCCTAATTTATAAGCCACGACTTCACTTCCTTCACCTTTATTGAAAACGCTTATATTTATAGCTATCATAACAGACTATGGATAGTCTGAACACAGAAGCGTTCTGATTTGATTTATTGAGAATGCTTATAAATGATTTTAGAATTAAGGATAAAGGAGTTTTATTGATTTGCTTATTATAAAAAAAAAGAAAATACGTGGATTTTTGATAACCTACACGAATCATCTTGTATATATCGATATAACGGTAACTTATCTCCTGCTTGCCAGTCTGTACCTTATCTCTTAAACATTACTAAACTCCCATCCATGTCAGATTTGAGCGTTCTTGCAATTAGATTTGCTAGTCTTTGATCCCTTGGAAACACATAAGCAGCATTCTCAACCGTCACTGCTTCTGCAAGATGTGTGGAAATCTCTGTAAAATATGGAAGGTATCCTTCAAAACTTATTGGTTATTCAGTTAATGCTACACAATTGATTGTATATTCTTCTACAACGCCTATTGTGATAAATAGATGAATTAAGCTATATAATTGAAAAAGTATTCAAAGCATAGATTAATTT
>CAYYGA010000033.1:8275-14066 GCA_964471435.1 uncultured Facklamia sp. | reverse complement strand
TTCAGTTTCAGCGAATTTCTTTCTTGATGCAGTAGCTGCATAGTTAATACACACAGCAGATAAGACAGAAACTCCGATTAAGCCAATCCATGCTAAACGATATGAGCCGGTAAAGTCATAGACACCACCAACCATAACCCCACCAAGTGCCATACCTATTGAGAAGACACTATTGGATAAACCGAGCATGCGACCTGAGTTATTGAAACCGAATGTATAAGTAGCAAACAAGGGGACAGATACACTTGATATTGCGTTTCCGAAAGCTAAGAAAGCAGTCATGACGAACAAAGCTATTCTGTACTGGCCAAAGAGTAATAAAGCAAAGGCAATGATAGCGGATAAGTAACCTAAATTACCTGCGCGGATAATCCCTATTTTATCACTCAACTGGCCTAGAACCAATTTTGCAAAAATACCCAGTAATGAATAGATTGACATAATAGTAGCTCCAAGTGTTAGGCCGTGCATATCACTTACATAAGGGTTCACTTGTTGTAAAGGACCGGATGTAATTAAACCAAGAGCAAATGTTCCAAATAAATAAGCAAAGAAGAAATTCTGTTTAGAGAGTTTCTCCGCCGGGATAAAGATATCTTTGTTTAGTTGTTTTTTGACAGTAGCGCCTGGTGCATCAGTGGGTTCCTGCTCGCCTTCGTTTTCACCGTAGGGCTTCAAACCAATATCTTCAGGACTTCTCTTCATAATAAAGAAAATAACCGGCAGACCGATCACTAAGATGGATGCACCCATCACGAAGTAAGTATTTCTCCAGCCGATATTTTGAATCAGTCCGGCAATAATTGGGCTGAATAGGAATCCACCTACGCCGATACCACCTACAGCGATACTCATGGCAAGACCGCGGCTTTTGTTGAACCAGTTAACCAATAACATCTGTACCGGTAAAATACTACAAAAAGGAAAGGCCAACCCGATAATAAAAGCTGAAATATATAGATGGTAAACATTTTGAGCCAAACCGTAGGACATATAAGCAAGAGCAAAGACTGTTAAGGTGGATGCTAAGATCAGCTTCAGATTATACTTCTGCATAACTTGGCCAACGAAGGGAGATAATACAATCGTACAAGCAGATAGAATAGTGGTCGTTAAGGTGAAGGCACTTCTTGTAAGCCCGAATTCTTCCGTAACCGGTAACATGTATAAACTTACCAGCGCACTCGTGAAAGGTACTGTCATTGTAATAAGCAGTACACCGCCGATGACAATCCACCAGCCATAGAACATTTTTGACTTCATTAATATATTCCTCCTGAGAACACTTCTTATAATAATTCACAAAAAAAAGCAGCAAAAAATTCACTAACCAATCATAGTTAAATAATCAGTGAACTTTTTGCCTAATAGATCACTACACCGAAGTCCTGCCAAATCACTTATAAGGACTTGATGCAATCGAACTCTTGAAATTAAAACATGCATTGTAACTTTTAAATCAAGAGCGGTAATATTAAATTTTTATTTATTGTTTGCTAACCATTTTGTAGCTGCATCTGCGAAGAGTGCTGCAGTTGGAACTAACATATCTTCATTGAAAACAACTTTAGGGTGGTGAACTGGATAAGCATCCACACCTTCTTGTTTCATTCCAATGTTAAAGTAAACTGTCGGTACCTCTTGAGAAACAAAAGCAAAGTCCTCAGACGCTTGAGCTTTCTCAGCTGAGAAGAAATCGTACTTGTCGCCTAGTAAGTCTTCAGCATAGCCTCTTACTTCAGTTGTCATTGCTTCATCATTTTCTAAAGGCGGAACATTGGATAAGAATTCAAATTCAACCTCAGCGCGGTAAGCTTCAGCAATTGCTTTAGCTATTTCAGGCATACGCTCTTTTAAGTATTTTTGAATTTCTACGTCAAATGTACGCATGGTTCCTTCTAAAGTAACTTCACTTGGTAAAATGTTTCTGCTTCCCGGGCTATTGAATCCGCCGGTCGTAATAACGGCAGAGTTACCGAAAGGAATTTCTTTTGTTACTAAAAATTGGAAAGCATTAATGATTTGAGTTGCGACGAATACTGCATCTACACCGTTATGAGGCATAGCACCGTGAGCGCCCACTCCTTTAACTTTTAGACGGTAGTTATTCGCACTTGCCATAAATAAGCCGCTGTTAAAAATAAAGCCGGTATTTTCCATTGGCTGGACATGTGCGGCCATGGCAGCGTCTACTTTAGGATTTTCAAGTAACCCAGCTTCAATCATCGCTTCAGAACCGATTAATAATTCTTCTGCCGGTTGGAATTCAAACTTGATTTGTCCTTCTAAAGCATCTTCATTTTGTTTAATTAATTTTGCGACGGCTAACATAATCGCAGTATGAACATCATGTCCGCAAGTATGAGCATAATCATTTGTAGAAGCGAAATCTAAGCCTGAATCTTCCTGCATAGGCAGTGCATCCATATCAGCTCTCATAAGAAGAGTTTTACCGCCAGGTTTACCAGCTAAAGCGATAATTCCGTTTTCCATAATTTCTTCCGGCTCATAACCGTAAGAAACTAATTTTTCCTTAACAAAAGCAGCAGTATTCGGAAGCTCAAATCCTATTTCCGGATTGGCATGTAAGTGACGACGATTTTCAATAATCTCATCATATAATTTTTGCGCTTCTTCTAAGTAATTCATTACTTATTCCCCTTTTCATTATATCGTTTTATAATATTTTAAAGCATACACGCTTTATTTCACGCATTATATATTGTGAAACAACTAGTAGCTAAAGTCAATTGTTAAGCGTTTTCCAAGCAAGATTTAATAAAAAAGGCAAGTGTTTTTTAGCATCATAAAATGATGCTACTTGTAACTAAAAAGCTTTATTTAAATGAAGGGATACATTGGATATCATAATACCAACCTAAATATATTGAAATAATCTTAAAAAAAGCTAGTATTAATAGAAGGCTGTCCACTTAGAAGCTTGCATGTAATCATAAGATTTAACATCATAAATAATTCAAAAGTAGTCAGAAAGAGGGGAAAAATGAAGTTAGCTTGGAAAGAGATTCAAAAGTCTAAAGGCCGTTACGGAGTTATTATTTTAGTATTAGTAGCAACCATGTATTTAGTCTTTTTTACGATGAGTTTATCTTTAGGACTGCGTTATCAAGCAGGCTCTAAATTAATGTCATCGCCTATGGAAACATATATTCTATCTCAAGGATCCAACGGCAACATTGCCAGGTCTACCATGAGTTCTGATTATGGGGAGCGGATAATGGAAGCCTTGGATGACCCGGAAGCTTTCATTCTTGGGGTGAGACTTGCTTTTGTTGAAAACTTAAGCCGGGAAACCCAGGAAGATGTGATAGATATTGCCTACGTTTCCATTCCACCCGGCGAGACTCCAATGAATCCTACCTTAGTAGAAGGACGCTATCCTCAGGGGATTAATGAAGTCCTCGCCTCGAGAAATATTGCCAATGATGGCATCCAGCTTGGAGATACCCTGCGTGATGACAGGGTGAATACGCAGTTTATAGTGGTCGGTTTTACTGAGGAAGAGACACATTCTTATAATCCAATTATCTATACCTTGCCGGACAAGTATATTGATACAAGCTTCTGGGGACAAGTGACTGGCTTTGCCGAAGTGCAAGCAGTCGTCACTCATTTAAGTCCTGAAGAGATCAATGAAGAGGTGCGGGCATTGAAGGTGGATATACACGATAAGGACACAATCATCCAAAATCTGCCGGGACTACTGGCACAGACAGCTTCCTTTACTTTGTTGATTATCGCTATGTATATTATTTCAGCTACGATTATTGGTATGTTCTTTTATATTATTATTATGGATAAAAGGGAAGAGTTCGGCTTATTAAAGGCTTTTGGTGCCAATAATAAAACATTAATTAAAATGATTATCAGCCAGGTTTTAATGGTTGCATCGATTAGTGCCTTAAGTTCAATTCTATTGATTTTAGTGACTAATCTGCTTCTGCCAAGTATTGTGCCGTTTTACTTTAGACCTGCCTATATTATTGGAGGAGGCCTTGCTTTTATCTTGATTTCTCTGATAGGTTCACTAGCTTCTTTGAGAACCATTCGCAATGTTGATCCTGCTGAAATCATGGGAGGGACACATTAATGGAAATATTACATATGAAAAATGTGGTTAAAAGCTATCCGGACGGAAACCAAAGGCGGCAGATTATTGATCACTTGAACTTGAAGCTCAAACAGGGCGAGATGGTTGGGGTTGTAGGTCCCAGCGGCTCAGGAAAGTCTACTTTCTTATCCATGGCTGGACTTCTGATAACGCCTAATTCAGGAGAAATTGTGATCAGAGGGACAGATACTGCTGTCTTAACTGATCAGGAAAAAACCCTTTTCCGTAAAGAAAATATTGGGTATATCTTTCAAGGCAGTCATTTAATTCCTTATTTAAAGGTGAGGGATCAACTTCAAATTATCCAGTCCTTAAGTAACTATCAAAATGATGAAGAGATTGATAAGCTGCTGACAGATTTAGGTATTAGTCACCGGGCACAAGCTTTCCCTGAAGCTTTATCAGGAGGGGAGAAACAGAGGGTGGCTATTGCGCGGGCTTTTATTAATAAACCTGGTTTAATCTTGGCAGATGAACCGACTGCTAATTTAGATGAGGCTTTGGGTCAAGATATTGTCCAAATGATCCGCCGACAGGTCAAGGCCAGGGATACAGCGGCGATCATTGTCACTCACGATACCAGTCTCTTAAGTCTGATGGACCGGGTCTACCGCTTAAATCAAGGCAAGTTGGAAGAAATGAAGCCTTAATTGACTAAGTGAGCTTGGTTATAAAATTAAACTTGATAAAACCCCCTGCAGATAATTATCCGTAGGGGGTTTTGTTTGAGTATTTATAAGTGTTTGATTATTGGTTAAAGATATCTTTAACAGCTTCCATAATGGCTTGAGAAGTGATGGTTGCACCTGAAACGGTATCCACTTCAGCAGAGTTTTCATCAACAATAGCTGCTGGAACCTCTTCGATAGCCGGATCGGCAATTCCTTCTGTTTCATTATGTTCTAAAACATCAACCGCTGTAACAGCGCCGCCTTCAACGATAACTTCAACTGTAAGTGCTCCATTGTGAGCTTGAGCTGAACCAGTGTAAGTTCCGTCTTCCAGATTAGAAAAATCCGCATCAACTTCTACAGATTCTACATCAGTTTCTGTTTCTTCACCGTTTTCTTCAGCAGATTCAGTAGCTCCTGAATTGATGTCTACATCACTCATGTCTATTTCTGCTCCAGTTTGTTGAATCCAGAAATCAACGACAGGCTGGATATCCCAGATAACTTCGTTAATTCCCATGTAGTTTCCGTCTTCATCGTAGATACCATAGTAGTCATGTACAACAAATTTTTCAGGGTCAGCATTAGGTACTGCCATGCGTACATGATCAGTATGACCTTCACGTAATTGGTTGATTACCCAAGAAAGGTTTTCGAAAGCTGACTCCGGGTGAACGTCTGCAAGAGAGCTTCCAACTTGATCCAGTCTGCGTGAACCTAACATTTCTTCAGGTTCTAACTTATAGTTATAGAATAAGAACTGGTTATTGTCATCTGCGTAAGTTAATTCGACAGGCTGTGCTTTTAAGAATTCGTTAATTTGATCAACAGTTAGAACACCGCTGTCCAATTTAACATATGTATCGCCGTCAACCGCATCTACTGCTTCAGCAGCTTCTTCCGTCCAGTTTTCAGAAGCGAAATCAACTTCAGTAATGGTTGTTCCATGCTCTGATTCACCTTCAGCATAGATATCTTCAGTTTCAAA
>CAYYGA010000033.1:0-8175 GCA_964471435.1 uncultured Facklamia sp. | reverse complement strand
GCTTCAGTTTCTTCAACTTCATCCGTTTCTTCGGAGTTATCATCTTCTACTAGATCCGTTCCGTCGACGGTGTCAGTTTCTTCTGAGCTGTCTTCCAGATCTTCAACATCAAGGTTTTCTACAGTAGATTCCTCTGCACCTTCTGTAGCTCCAGTGGTTACGTCTACATCATAAGATGCATTGTTTTGCTGCATCCAGAAATCAATGACCGGTTGAATGTCCCAAATAACTTCATTGACTCCCATGAAGTTGCCTTCATCATCACGAATAGCGTAGTAGTCATGAACAACAAACTTTTCAGGATCAGCGTTAGGAACAGCCATCCGAACATGATCTGTATGACCTTCACGTAATTGGTTGACAACCCAGGACACATTAACTAATGCTGATTCCGGGTGAACATCCGCCAAAGGATTACCTGTTTGGTCTGGACGACGTGCACCTAACATTTCCGCTGCATCTAATTTATGGTTGTAATATAAGAATTGGTTATTGTCATCTGAATAGGTTAGTTCAAAAGGATTAGCTTTTAAGAAAGCATTCAATTGATCTACTGTTAAAAGACCACTGTCTAAACGAACAAACGTTGAACCTTCTACAGCTTCTGTTGCAGCTGCAGCTTGGTCGACCCAATCTTCTGCCGTCATATCAATGCCAGTAATGGTTGAGCCTTTATTAGCAATTCCCTGTGAATATAAATCTTCATATTCAAAAGCTTCCTCAGGTGAAAGGGCAGGTGCGCCGCTTGTATTTTCAGTCGTTTCTCCAGATTCTGAATCACTATCTGAAGTATCTTGAGCAAATGCCATTGTGCTGTTTAGAGCAAGTGACAACATCATAGGTATAGTTAATAAACTTTTCCATTTTATCATTAATATTCCCCCTTATTTCTAACCGAGTCTACCATAGATGTTCATCTATAACAAGGGTTTTAATCACTATTCTAAATTTGAAGTATAACTTTATTGAATGCTTTAATTTATTTATATTTATAATAAGTTATTCTTTATAGATAGATCAAAATAGAGACAATGAGCAGTAATTCACAAACTTAATCTTATTTTTACTTTAGTAGGAGTAGACCCAATCAACCACAATAGGATAGTTTCAAGTGAAATTCTGCTTATCTAATCTATAGGTGCTTCCTTAAAAATCTTGGAGTAACCCAACAAAATAAGAAGATGATGAGAATTTAATATTTCTATTTATTGAAGAATTAGGAAGTTAATAGGAAATATTAATAAATCACCATCCAACCGGGTCTTTTGGTGTCTACACCAAGGTTTATAGGGAGTAGTTGTGATGACTGGATAGTTAAAAGTAAGCCTTAACATTATGAGTAGTTAAGGAAAAAATGAGAATTATTATATTTTTAAGAAAACGCTTAACAATTTTAAGTGTAGGGGTATAATAACCTCAATGAATATTCATATTAGGTTTTTCGAGTAGCTACGAAAAATTTTTATAAAAGATAGTGAGTTTTTATTCAAGGCGCTAATTCACTATTTAAGAGAGGAAATATAAAGCCTTATGAAAAATACTAAATTAATGAAAGAAGCGTATGGCGGAGTAGAAGGAAAAAATTATGTGCCATTTATTACCCAAGGTGACCGTAAAGGCGGCAGTTCAATTATTATCATCGCTTCTATTTTACTGTCTGTATTATTTGCAGCATCTACTGCTTATTCTGGTATGAAATCAGGACTAACAGTAGCAGCCGGGATTCCTGGTTCCATTCTCGGTTCCGCGATTGTATCTGCCTTTGCTAAAGAAAAAGGTATTTTTGGAAAGAACTTATTACAAGGTGCTTCATCCGGTGGGGAAAGTGTTGCCAGTGGGATGATTTTTGTAATGCCGGCTATCTTACTCATCGGTGCACAGCTTTCCTTTATCGAAGGAGCTATTGTAGGTATCGCAGGAGTCTTAATCGGAATTGGCGTTTCTAGCCTGGTTCACGATTACTTAATTGTTGAGCAGCATGGTGTGTTGCCTTATCCTGAATCGATGGCGATTGCTGAGACGCTGGTAGCTTCAGAAGGTGACAAAGAATCGATTAAATATATGGGAATCGGTTTTGGTATCAGTGGAATTTTAACTTTATTAAGCAGCTCATTTTTTAATACAATGAACAATGTTATCAGTTATGTAAATGAAGTGGGTTATAAATACAAAATGCAAACAGAAGTCAATCCAATGCTTTTAGGGCTGGGTTATATCGTTGGAACGGATACTTCTTTAATCATGTTTGCCGGCTCTATTTTATCCAACTTTGTATTTCTGCCTTTAATTGGATATATTGCATCTTTTGCTAATGATACAGCAACTGTTTGGAACAATCCGGAAGTAACTTTAAATGCATTATCAACTGCAGTCATCCAAGATGCTTACTTAAAGTATATCGGAGCCGGGATGATGTTAGCCGGTGGATTAATCGGAGCAGTGAAATTAATCCCTGTAATGGTAAGATCGATTAGAAATACCTTATCAAAATCTGGTTCATCAGAAAAAGGCGGAGGCTCTTTCGGTACAATTATACTAGTAGCAGCATTAATCATGACAGCTGTTATGGCCTTCTTCGCTTCACAAGGTAACTTAAAAATGGCATTGATTATCGGTGCGTTAAGCTTATTATTCGCCATGATGTTTGTCATTGTAGCGGGTAACTTAACTGGAACGATTGGTACTTCCAACCTTCCTGTATCCGGTATGACAATTGCGACATTAGTTATTATCACTATCGTCTTTTCATTAAACGGCTGGGTCACTCCTGAAGATAATAAAGCCTTATTACTTTTTGCAACCTTCGTTGTAACAGCTATCGCTATGGGCGGCGGGTATGCCCAGTCCCAAAAAGTCAGCTTTGTGCTTGGCGGGGATCGTAATGAAATGACAAAATACTTAACTCTGTCTTCTATTGTAGGGGTTGCCGCAGTAGTTGGAGTTATTGTTATCTTAAGCAGCAAGTTAGTCGTTACAGGACCGGGAGCAGAATTTGCGCTTCCACAGGCCAACTTAATGGCTACACTGACTTCAGGAATTATGTCAGGAAACCTACCTTTAGAAATGATCATCGCTGGTGTAATCATGGGTATTTTCTTCTACCTATTAAAATTACCAGTTATGACCGTCGCAATCGGTTTCTACCTTCCAATTGCAACGACTTCTATTATTTTAATCGGGGGAATTATCCGCCTTATTACTTCCAAAACAGCTAAATCTGATCGTGACAGAGAAGTAAAAGCATCGAATGGTACATCCTTATCTGCAGGACTCGTCGCAGGAAGTTCTATCATTGGATTAATCGGAATCATCTTGCAAGTATTTGGAATTGTCACTCCTGGTACACCGGATGGATTCTTTGCCAGCAATACAATGGCATGGATCTTACTAGGAATCTTACTTTTAGCAGTCATGATTGTATTGAAAAATGCAGGAGCAAAAAATGCTGAAGACTAGCAAAAAGAAACAGCCTGTAAAAAATAAACAAATTTCATTAGAAAGCCGGCTTTGCCTTACAGCCGGTACTTTCTTGAAAGTGAACGATGAAGGAAATGTTGTAGCCCATCAGCCGCAGGATCATAAGATTCAGCATTTTTTCCGCAAACTTAAATTTAAAATACCGGAAGTAAAAATGACTACGCTGGATGAAATTGGGAGCCGGATCGTTTTAAATATCGAAAAGGGAATGACTATACCTGATATTGCAGATGACCTTGAAGAAGAATTCGAGTCTCGGATAGACCCTTTATATCCAAGGCTGTTACAGTATTTAAACCAATTACAATATTTATCAATTATCGAAATTAATCCTTTGGAAGAAGATTAATTTCGATAAATGAAAAAAATTCAATTTTAGTGTCAAGACTATAGGAGGAAAAAATGGAAGAAATTTTTACTGCTCATAACAAAGAGGTTTTTGACTATTTTAAAGCAATGAACCAAATTCCAAGAACTTCACGCAATGAACAAGCAATCAGCGATTGGTTGGTTGAATTTGCCAACAAGCATAATTTAGAAGTCAAACAAGATGAAGCCTTAAACGTCATTATTAAAAAGCCAGGAACTGAAGGCTATGAAAATGCAGAAACCTTAATTCTGCAAGGACATATGGATATGGTAGGAGAAAAAGAAGCGGGATCCGATCATGATTTTGATAAAGATCCGATTGAATTTATAGTGGATGGTGACATGGTACACGCCAATCATACAACATTGGGCGCAGATAACGGTATCGCAGTTGCTATGGCAATGGTTGTCTTAGCAGCTGACAATATCCCACATCCTCCTTTAGAAGTTCTAATTACAACCGATGAAGAAACAGGAATGAATGGGGCGTTCGAGTTAAACCCGGAAGATCTTCAAGGACGTAAATTAATCAACTTGGATGCGGAAGTAGAAGGCGAGTTATTAACTAGCTGTGCCGGCGGTATCAGTGCTAAAGTATTATTACCAATTGAATGGGAAGATAACCAAGCTGGTTTAACAAAAGAAGTTGAAGTGACAGGTTTATTAGGCGGCCATTCTGGAATGGAAATCAATAAACAAAGAGGTAATGCTAATCAACTTTTAGCCAGAGTACTTTACGATTTAGCAGGTGAAACAAACTTTGGTTTAGTCAGCCTTAATGGTGGATCAAAACATAACGCAATCCCTCGATTAGCGACTGCAGTTATTACAATCAATGAAGAAGATGAAGCGAAGTTGACTGAAGTTGCTGAGCGTTGGACCAAAACTTTAAGAAATGAACTTCACGGTATCGATGATAATGTAGAAGTTAAAATCAATTCTGTTGATAAAGCAGTGGATAAAGTCTTTACAGCAGAAGTTAGAGATAAAGCAATTGCTATCGCGACTATTACTCCAATCGGCGTTCAAAATGTCAGCTTTGATATTGAAGGCTTAGTCCAATCATCTAATAATTTAGGTATTGTAGTAACAGAAGCAGAAAGAATTACTTTTGAAAATACCGTTCGTTCTTCTGTACGAAGCATGAAATATGAGATTGCCAACAGAATCAAACAACTGGCAGAAGTAACAGGAGCAGATATTGACCTTGGATCCGAATATCCAGAATGGCAATACGATCCAAACTCAACATTGAGAGATGTTTTCGTGAAAGCCTATGAGGAACAATATGAGGAAGCACCAGTTATAACAGCTATCCATGCCGGCTTGGAATGTGGTGTCTTCAGTGAAAAATTTGACGGCAATATCGATTTAATCGCCTTTGGACCAAATATTTATGATGCTCATACTCCAAGTGAAAGAGTAAGTATCTCATCTGTAGAGAGAACATTTGAATTACTATTAAGAGTATTAAGCCATTTAAAATAAAACTTAACTAAGTTAAAAAAACCGTTTGAAGTCCATTCTTCAAACGGTTTTTTTACTTTATAGTTTTTAATCCGGATCTTCAAATTAAGCGGTCACCCGCCGATTGGAGTGAGCGAATCAGCTTTAAAATGAACTGAGGACTGACTCGATTGGGAGAGTCGGACTATAATCCATTTAGGAGCAGATTCAAAGGCAGGATTCAGCTTCTAATGTGCTTTAGAGTGAACTTGTCCCAACGAATCATTCCGTAGCAATAGTTAGAGCTGATTGAAAGGGTGGAGTCTACTTATAACACCCTCTTTTAAAAAATGTCAAATTCTTTTCAAAGGGTGCTGCTGACTATAAGGCGATCATTTAAATTGTTTTGTTAAAAAAATAAATAGTGTTGGTTAAAAAGCACCAACACTACATTTTATAAATCAGTAATGAGATTTTTATTCAGTTCCAACACTTTTTCTTAACCAGTGGGCTGTGACAGTGTCGGCTTCCAGCATACGAGGAGGAGTCCCCTCATAAACAATCTGGCCGCCATTCTTGCCGCCCTCAGGTCCCAGTTCGATGACCCAGTCGCTGTTAGCTAGGAATTCGAGGTTATGTTCAATCAAGAGAACAGTATTACCTTGGTCGACCAGGCGGTTGAATAAATTCAATAGGTGCTGACTGTCTTCTGGGTGTAAACCTCGGGATGGCTCATCCAAGATATAAATTTCACCTTGGTGTTGCAGTTCGCTGGCTAGTTTCAGTCGTTGTAATTCACCGCCTGACAAAGAACTGGTGGATTGGCCGAGAGTCAAGTAGCTTAAGCCAACATCATTCAAAGCCTGCACCCTTTTTAAAATACGTTCTTGAGTGAAGTAAGACAGACTTTCTTCCGCTGTTAAATCCAGAATATCGACGATGTTTTTCCCCTGATAAGTATGGGATAAAGCTTCCGGTGAGTAGCGGGTGCCGCCGCAGCTTTCACAAATAATGGTAACCGGATCAGCAAAAGCCATATCAGGCTGAAGGTAGCCTTTACCACCACAGACCGGACAGGCTCCTAAGGAGTTGAAGCTGAATAAACCAGCCGGTTCACCGGTTTCTTTAGCAAAGGTCGTCCGAATATCATCCATGATGCCCATATAAGTAGCCAAAGTCGAACGGGTGGAGATGCCGATTCCTTTTTGATTGACGACGATGGCTTCAGGGTAGCGGGCGGTAAATTCATCAATCATGAGAGAGCTTTTTCCCGAACCCGAGACGCCGGCAACTGTCAGTAGAACATTTTTAGGGACATCAACGGAGATATTTTTCAAATTATTTCTTGATGCATTTTTAATTGAATAGGTCTCAGACCACTCACGCAGGTCTGCTTTTATAGACAGCGGTTCTTGTAAAGCTTTAGCAGTCGGTGTATTCACAATTTCTTCAAGCGGTCCTTGATAGATGACTTCACCGCCATGTATGCCGGCGCCCGGTCCCATTTCGACAATCCTATCGGCTTCTTGCATGATAGCTAAATTATGCTCAACGACAAGAACTGAATTATATTGGGCTTTAAGCTTTTTAAGGATGTCAATCAGCTGGTCAATCTCGGCCGGGTGAAGACCGGCACTTGGTTCATCCAGAATATAAGTATAATTATTTAAGTTAGACCCTAAGTGACTGGCGATTTTCAAACGTTGCGCTTCCCCGCCCGAAAGGGTGTTAACTTGGCGGTTTAAATTCAAATACCCCAGTCCCATATCCACCATTTGTTGAGCGATAGGAATGGCCTGCTGGGTTAAAGACATACCTAAAGGATCATCAATTTTTTTCAATTCTTCAGCCAGCTCGTTCAACTCAATCTGGTACATTTGTGCAATATTGAGGCCGTTGATTTTAGAAGCTAATACTTTTGGATTCAGGCCTGTCCCTTCACAAGTAGGGCATGGGGCAGTTGTGCTTACCGCCTTGACATCTTCTTCGTCCACTTCCTTAAGTTTTGAAATATCCCGGTCGATATAAAGGCGCTTGAAACGGGGTAGTAGGCCGTCCCACTTGGATTGGTGCGGTCCATTTTTAGTATGAAAAGGCATAATAACTTCTTTGCCTTTGGGATGGCCGTAAAGAAAGAGGTCAAGTTTATTTTGGGGCCAGTTTTTTAAAGGAGTGTCCGGATCAAAGATACCGCCGGTCATCATCCAGCGTCCCTGCCAACCAGAAGGGGATAGAGGTTTAAACTGCACAGCATAGTTACGCAGGCTTTTATCAAAATTGACCAATTTATTTAAATCAGGTGTGATGATTTCTTTATTACCGGTGCAGCTGGGGCAGCGGCCAAAGGAAGATTGGCTGGAAAAGTCGGTAGCTACACTGATAGTCGGCTTGCCAATCCGTGAGTAAAGAAGCCGAATGAGAGGGGCCAGGTCCATGTAAGTTCCGACAGTTGAACGCTGGTTACCGCTGACTTGCTGCTGATTGATGACAATGACTGACGTTAAATTTTTCATCAGGTCCGCTTTGGGACGTTCATGTAAAGTCATATGCCGACGTAAATACTGAGAATAGTTCTTCTCCATCTGACGCTGGCTTTCGGCTGCAATGGTGTCAAAGACAACCGAGCTTTTCCCGGAACCTGAAAGTCCCGTAAAGACAATCAGTTCTTCTTTAGGCAAGGTTAAATCTATATTTTTTAAGTTGTTTTCACGCATACCGCGTAAAGTTATTTTATCTTCCACGAAACATTTCTCCTTAACAAGTAATAGCTTCATCATAACATTGAGGGAGTGAGAGATACATTAAAGTAAACTTTAATAATGCTAAAAGTCATCTGCCTTGTGGCTGGAAAAACAGGTATAGAAAATGAATTTCATCATTAAA
>CAYYGA010000032.1:5921-14534 GCA_964471435.1 uncultured Facklamia sp. | reverse complement strand
ATATTATAGAAGGAATTTTTTGACTAGAACAAGGAGGAGTTTTAATGTCAACTCTAGAAATTATTGATTTACATGTGAAGATAGATGAAAAAGAAATTTTAAAAGGAGTCAATTTGACTCTCAACACTAATGAAGTACATGCCATTATGGGTCCGAATGGAACGGGGAAATCAACCCTTGCCCAGGCAATTATGGGGAACCCTGCTTTTGAAATTACTCAAGGGCAGGTTTTACTCGATGGAGTAAATGTTTTAGAGATGGAAGTAGATGAACGCGCCCGGTCCGGACTTTTCCTGGCCGTGCAGTACCCGAGTGAAATATCCGGGGTTACGAATGCCTCGTTGATGCAGTCGGCAATCAATGCTCGCCGGGATGATGACGATCAAATCCCTATTTTTGATTTTATTGATCAATTAGATGAAAAACTTGAAGTTTTAGATATGCCACAAGCCATGGCAGAACGCTATGTCAACGAAGGTTTTTCAGGTGGCGAGAAAAAACGTAACGAAATCCTGCAAATGCTCATGATCGAACCCACCTTTGCCCTCTTAGATGAAATTGACTCCGGGCTTGATATTGATGCGTTGCAGGTAGTAGCAAAAGGTATAAACTCCATGCGAGGGGAAAATTTCGGTGCCATGATTATTACCCACTACCAGCGCTTGCTTAATTATGTGGAACCTGATTTTGTTCATATTATGATGGACGGCCGCGTTGTTAAATCAGGAGATGCGGCACTGGCCAAAGAATTAGAAGCCAAGGGCTACAAAGAAATTGCACAAGAAATTGGCATTGCCCTGGAAGAAGAATAGGTGGTCAATATGTTTAACTCATTAATCCATCAGTCACCTTGGTTATTTAAACCCATGCAGGAAGCTAAAAAAACTTGGCAATCCCTGCCACTGCCTAAAATTGAACGGGTAAAATTAGAAGACTGGCCGTTTTGTAGTAGGCCGACTGGAAAACAAACACAAACGTCAGACACCACAGAAGGAAACCCAGCTATCCAGATTAAAGCAGCAGAACCTATTATAGCCTGCGACTGGACCACGGCCCTTAAAAAATATCCCGAACTATTCAAAAAATACCTTTTCCAAGCCATTCCACCCAATCAAGACCGCATCAGTGCGTACAATTTGGCTGAATTAAATCAAGGCACTTTTATCTATGTGCCTCCCCATACTCTAGTCGAGGATATCATCCAAGTCTCACTTGACTTACAGCAGGCACCCCACCAATATATCTTACTGGTTATTGGAGAGAATGCTCAAGCTGATTATTTAGAAAAAGTCATCAGCTCAAATAGGGGAAGCGCCACAAGTCACAGCTTAATGGTAGAAGTTATTTTGGAAAAAGGGGCGCACCTGCGCTATATGGCCTTGGATAAAAATAAAACCAAACAATCAACCGTAACATATCTACGCCGTCACGCAAAAGCTGATAATCAGTCAACCATTCACTGGGCGATTGGTGCCTTTAATGAAAGTGATACTATACTAGATTTAGATACCCTTTTACTAGGTGAAGGTTCGCAAGCACAGTCTTCAGTAGTCGCAGTTGCTGATGGTGATCAGAAACAGATTGTGGATTCAAAAATTCACAATCATGGCCACCACTCTGTCGGTCATATCAATCAACATGGGGTGGTTTTAGACCAAGCAACCCTGACCATGAATGGTATCGGCTATATTAGCAAAGACGCTAAACAAGCAGATGCGCAGCAGGAAAACAGATTGTTGATGTTATCGGATAAAGCCCGCGGAGATGCGAATCCAATTTTACTGATTGAGGAATACGAGGTCACAGCCGGGCATGCTGCTTCGGTGGCCCGGGTTGATGAAAATCAACTATGGTATTTGATGAGTCGAGGCATTGCCAGAGAAGAAGCAGAATATATGGTTATTCGAGGATTCTTGATGCAGGCGGTTACCCTTTTAAAAGACAAACAGGCTCGAGAAATTATTCTAGAAGCTTTGGATGAAAAACTCAGCGGGTTTAAACGCTCAATTTTAAAACAGGAAGATGTTTATGAATAACAAAAAGATTCAAGATATACGACAAGAGTTCCCTATTTTACATCAAACAGTAAATGACGAACCACTCATTTATTTTGATAATGCAGCTACTTCTCAAACGCCTGAAGCAGTTATTCAAGCCGTGGTTGATTTCTATCATCATGACAAGGCGAATGCCCACCGAGGAGTACACACTCTAGGTCAGCGAGCTACAGAAGCTTTTGAAAAGGGACGTTCAAAAACAGCCGAATTTATTGGCGCTGCTTCTGACAGTGAAGTTTCCTTTACTTCAGGAACTACCGGGGGCATTAATCAACTGGCCCGTGGTTTAGTGGAACCAGGATTGGAAGCCGGCGACTTGATTTTAACTACACGATTGGAACATCATTCCAACTTAATTCCCTGGCAGGAACTCTGCCATCGAACCGGTGCAGAATTAGCTTTTATGCCTTTAAATGCTGAAAACTTTATAGTGGACTTAGAAGAGTTGGATCATCAGTTTAAAAACCGGCCGGTTAAAGCAGTGGTGGTTCAACACATTTCTAATATTTTAGGAACTGAACAGCCTATTCAAGCTTTGACCGAATGGGCCCATCAAAGAGACAGTTTAATAATAGTCGATGGAGCCCAAGCCGCCCCCCATGTCAAATTAAACCTGGCTCAATGGGGTGTCGATGGTTATGCTTTTTCAAGTCATAAAATGTATGGCCCGATGGGTTTGGGAGTTAACTATATCGCCAAGCGCCATCATCAAAAAGCTCGGCCTGTTATTTTTGGTGGGGAAATGATTCATCTGGTAGAAGATGTTCAGTCTACTTATAAAAATGCTCCTTGGAAGTTCGAAGCCGGTACCCAGCCGATTGCTCAAATTACAGGGCTCACACGAGCCATTGAATGGATGGAAACGATCGGTATGGATTTTATCGCCCAGCAGGAAGCAGTTTTAGGTCGTGCACTTTACAGCGGCCTGGAGCAAATTGAAGGTATCACCCTTTATACTCCTGAACTAGCTGCCGAAAATGGAATTATTTCTTTTAATTTTGATGGAATCCATCCGCATGATGCAGCGACCGCTTATGATCAGTTGGGAATTGCTTTGAGAGCGGGACACCACTGCGGACAGCCTTTGATGCGGCTGTTGGGGACACATGCAACTTTAAGGGCCAGTGTAATGGTCTATAATACCCAAGATGAAGTGAAACGCTTCCTTGGTGCTACGCAGGAAGTAAAGGAGTTTTTTAATTATGGCTCTTAGTCGTTTAGATCAATTGTACCGCATGATTGTGCTGGAACACTCCAGTAAACCGCGTCATTTTAGACGGCTTGAACAGCCGACACATCAGATGGAGCTGTTGAATCCTACTTGCGGCGACGCCATTATTGTAGATATGATTGTAGAAGATGATGTGATTAAAGAAATTGGTTTTGACGGCCATGGATGCACGATTTCAATGGCCTCTGCGAGTATGATGACTGAACTGATGTTGGGTAAGAATACCGAGGAAGCAGTTGGTTTGGTTCATGCTTTCAATCAATTAGTTGGCGGGACAATCAAAGACGATGAAACGGTGCACGACGAGGAAAGTTTGCGTAATCTGCTGAAAGACGCAGCCGTTTTAGCCGGTGTAAAAAAATTCCCGGCTCGTTATAAATGTGCTATTTTATCTTGGCGGGCGGTGGAATACGGTTTAACCCAAAAAGAAGACGACCAGACCCTGCACCAAGACGGCATTACAAGAAAGGATTGATTTTATGTCTGAAGTACCAGTACTGGGTGAATACGAATATGGCTTTCGTGATGATGCTGAGATTTTATTTTCAACCGGCAAAGGTGTAAGTGAAGAGGTTGTAAGAACCATTTCTGGAGAGAAAAAAGAGCCGGAATGGATGTTGGATCACCGCATCAAAGCTTATCAGGCTTTTACCCAAAAGCCGGTGGTCACCTGGGGGCCTGACTTATCTGAAATAAACTTTGATGACTATACTTATTACCAGCGAGCCAGTGACAAACCAGCCCGGACCTGGGATGAAGTTCCGGATAAAATTAAGGAAACATTTGAGCGGTTGGGGGTTCCTGAAGCTGAGCGGGCATATTTAGCCGGCACGACAGTTCAGTATGAATCTGAAGCTGTCTATTCGCGTTTGAAAGACCATGTCGATAAATTAGGAATTATTTTCACCGATACCGATAGTGCTCTTAAAGAATATCCAGAATTATTTAAGGAATATTTTGGGACAGTCGTCAAGTCAGATGAGAATTTTCAAACCGCTTTAAATTCAGCTTGTTGGTCTGGTGGAACTTTTATTTATGTTCCTAAAGGAGTAAAAGTAGACTTGCCGCTCCAAACTTATTTCCGTATGAATAATGAAGGAGCTGCTCAGTTTGAGCGGACATTAATTATTGTAGATGAAGGTGCTTCACTGCACTATGTTGAAGGGTGTACCGCCCCGACCTACTCTTCTACCAGTTTACACTGCGCCACTGTGGAGATAGTAGTTAAAAAAGATGCGGTTTGCCGCTACTCTACTATCCAAAACTGGTCAGATAATGTTTACAACCTAGTCACTAAACGTGGGATTGTAGAAGCCGGAGGAACCCTGGAATGGATAGACGGTAATTTAGGCTCGCATACGACTATGAAGTACCCTTCCTGCTGGTTAAATGGAGAAGGAGCCAGAGGGACCGTTTTATCAATTGCTTTTGCAGGAGAAGGTCAACACCAGCATACCGGAGCAAAGATTTACCATAACGCTCCTAATACTTCATCTAATATTATATCGAAATCGATTGCTAAGGATGGTGGGAATGTAGATTACTTAGGTCAGCTCTACTTTGGACCTGAAGCAGACGGCGCTAAATCCCATGTCGAATGCGACACTATTATTATGGACGAAAAATCTAAATCGGATACTATTCCTTTTAATGAGGTTCATAATTCTAACATCAGCTTAGAACATGAAGCTAAAGTGTCCCGGATCTCTGAAGAACAACTCTTTTATCTCATGAGCCGCGGGTTAAGTGAAGAAAAAGCTACTGAAATGATTATTATGGGCTTTGTAGAGCCTTTTGCCAAAGAACTCCCCTTAGAATATGCGGTCGAACTCAACCGCCTGATTGCTTATGAAATGGAGGGTTCGGTCGGCTAAAACATTATAAAAATGACTGAGACTACACAGCGAACTCAGTCTTTTTTGTATGCACAAAAAAAGCGCCTCTTTCGAGGAGCTTATTTATTTGATTCCTACCATCATTGATTAGTGACTATTGTTTCGCCTGCTTTAGTGCTTAAAGCTTTATTGCCCCGTCCATAGATAAAGTATAGAGCCGAGCCTTTTATTAACATTAAAATAACTGAATAGACGGCATTGATTGCCTGTGCATTAATGTTTGTTTCAGGGTTGGCATTTTGACGGATTTCAATACCCAAAGTAGGACGAGTCGGTTGATATAGAAAGACCGATAAGTCATAGTCATCAATCAGTTGATTGAATTGAATAGCGATCAAAGCTAAAAGTGTCGGAATTAAAATTGGCACAATGATGCGCGTAAATGTTTTCCACGCAGAGGCCCCTAACATTTTTGAAGCATCTTCCAACTGATTGTCCACTCCATAATAACTGGCTTTGATATACCGTAAGCTATTGGGTAATGATACCACTATATAAGCAAGAGGTATACTCCACCAGGATCCAATCACAGTCTGGCCTAATAAAAGCTTAGTCGGCCTATCGTAGGCAACTAAATAACCTAGTGCCAGTAGGAGTGATGGAATTAACCAGGGAATATAAAAGAGGTACTCCAATAATTTGTAAAATGGATTATTCCGTTTTTGATGTACTAGTCGTCCGACAACTGTCATTAAAGCGACCGCTCCAACTGCTGCAATGGCAGAGTAAATAATGGAAGTGATCATAGGTTGGTAACTAGAGAAGCTAGATAAAACATTTTGATAATTCTCAAAAGTTAAAAATTCCCAGCCTATATTGCTGGCTCGTAAGGCTTCTGCCCTTGTAAAGGAAGCAATAATAATCGCAATAAAAGGTAAGAGGAAAAGCAGCAACAATAAGTAAGCTAGAAAATGAACAAACGTATTAATAATAGGATTACTTAACTTTTGCTTTTGTAAACGGCTTTGAGTTTTAGAAATAGTCAAGAACCGATTATTCTGCTCATTGCGTGTCAATAAATATAAAAGAAACAATTGACAGATTCCTAAAAAGATTGACAGTAATGAAGCGATGTCACGAGACTGGGGACGGTTGGCAAAGGTCAATATTAAAGGTGAGATTGTTTGAAAATCTCTGCCTCCGACCATTAATGGAGCTGCAAAGGCACCCAGACCTGTTTGAAAAGTCATGATCAACAAAGTCGCCATTACAGGTAAGATAGTCGGCAGAGCTACTTTACGTAAAACCTGCAGTGGATTAGATCCCAACAATTTTGCTGCCTCGATTAAATTGTAATCGAGTGAAAGGATAGCATTTCTTAAAAATAACATATGGATGTGTGTACAGCCTAAAGTCATAACAAATAATACAGCCCCATAACCTTCAAACCAATAAGGATCTAAATTAGGAAATAGCTGTAATAAAAATGAAGTAATCAAGCCGTTTCTTCCGTATACAAGGATATAGCCGAAGTTCATCACTAAACCACCCATCAAAAGAGTAGTTAAGTAACCCAAACGTAAAAATGCGGCTCCTTTAATGTCAAAGTACTCCGTGACCAAAACCATAAAAAGTCCTATAACATTACAAGTAATAGTCAATGTAACAGCCAGCACAAAGGAATTTTGGATGGCTGTTAAGGCACGGTTTGAATTTAAAACTTTACCCACTGCAGTAAAATCAAAACCAGCTTCCGTCCAAAAGCTTTCCCCGACTACGGCGATAATAGGATTAATAATAGCTATAAAAATAAACCAAGCCAATATCAGCAAAAACAACCCTTTTAAAAAGCGCGGCCATTTTGATGATTTACTCAATAGCCTCTCCTCCTATTGGATAATGAAGGATATCTTCAGGTGTTAAAAATAAACTGATTTTTTCTCCTATGTGATAGGACTTGGCTGGGTGATTTAGTTCTAAAAAGCTCAGTGAATCGCCTAATATTTCTGCTTGATATAATATCCGGTCTCCTTGAAACTTCTTCTCGATGATTGTACCTTCTACATTTATATCATTGGCATCAAATCTTTGGCTGCGAATATTTTCCCAACGAATATAAGCTACCTCATCCTGGGGAACTTTCTTATCGATTCGCTGGTTCAAGGAGGCCACCATTTTTTGACTTAGGCGGTTTACATCACCTATAAAGTTACAAACAAATTCTGTAGCTGAATGGTTATAAACTTCTATCGGGCTGCCGATTTGATCGATATGACCATTTTGAAAAACAGCAATCCGATCTGACAGTTCGAGGGCCTCTTCTTGATCATGAGTAACGTAGACAGCCGTTAAACCGGTTTTGGCTTGAATGGCTTTCAACTCACTTCTCAGTTGTTTACGTAATTTAGCATCGAGATTAGATAAAGGTTCATCAAACAATATAACACGCGGAGCTTTAACTAATGTCCGGGCTATCGCAACTCTTTGCTGCTGCCCCCCGGAAAGCTGTGAAACATTTTTTCCTAATTGGCTTAGGCTCAACTCTACTACTTCAGCTTGTTCTTCTACTTTGCGACGAATTTCAGCAGCAGGGACTTTATCAACTTTTAAACCATAAGCAATGTTATCAAATACCGTCATAGTCGGAAATAAGGCATAGGATTGAAAGACCATACCGATATTTCGTTTTTCAGCAGGTATATGGGTAATATCCTGCTTATCTATTATTACTTGTCCTTTAGTCGGTTGGGTCAGTCCGGCGATTGCCCGCAAGGTGGTGGTTTTCCCACAGCCCGACGGCCCTAAAAGCGTAAAAAATTCTCCCGCTTTAATACGTAAATTGACTTGATCAACCGCGATGAAATCTTCATATTTTACTTGGATATCTTTTAATTCAATCATGAAAAAACTCCTTTTAAAAAAAGCATCTGCATTAAAAATGCAAATGCTTCTCACTATGGCTAACGCCTTTTTATGGCATATATTCTAATTCTAATTTTTCAACCCATGCATCGACGTTTTCACGGTATAATTCCCAATCAATTTCCATAGAGTCCACTTGTGAAAGTAATTCTTTCAGGTTTTCCCCTACACCTTCTTGAGCTGCTTCTGTTAATGGTACAAAACCAAATTCTTCAGCTAAAATTAATTGAGTTTCGTCTGAACCGAACCAGTCAACGAAGTCTTCAGATGCAGAATAGTCATAATCTTCACCTTTATCCAAGATTCCGATCTCTTCTGTCATAGTAAAGACACCGTATTCCGGGTTAATTGGACGCACTTCTAATCCTTCATACGTATCCATTGCTACAGAAGTACCTGAAGCGTGGAAATAGTTGTAAGGAAGTGTTCCTTCTTGGAATAACTCCCAGTGATCTTCATCTTCACGGATTTGATAACCGTTCTCAATAAAGTCACCTACCATTTGCCATCCTTCTTCTGAAATCCCTAGTTCACCGTCTTCATCAGGGTATTGCATTAAAATTGAAAG
>CAYYGA010000032.1:1741-5821 GCA_964471435.1 uncultured Facklamia sp. | reverse complement strand
TAATAAGCTTTATTCATCTAAGAAAAGCGAGATTAAGCCACATTTATAGTTTTTTTAAATAAGTCGAAGTTTTTTTCATTAATTAAATTTGAAAGCTCTTTTATTATAAAGTATCAATCAGAGCAAGCATTTCTTTATTTTCCGGGATATCTTTCATTGACTTTCCATAATGTACATATCTTAAGTGCCCTTCTTTATCGACCAGCATTTGAGCCGGCATTCTTCCCATTTTAAATAAGTTTACTTCTTGCCCATATTGTTTAAGTACTGAGTGTTTTCCGTCAGGAATTCCATAAAATTCCAGTCCATTTTCTTCAAAATATTTCTGAAATGCTTTAGCATTTTCTGGCCCGACTGCTACAATTACAGTATTTTTTTCTTGGTATTTTTCATAGTCTTTATGCAACTGCATCATATGCTCACGGCAAAATGGTCAAATAAATCCACGATTAAGGACGATGAGGACATTTTTTTCATTTCTAAAATTTGATAATTTAAATGTCTCACCCTTAAAATCTTCCATTTCAAAGTCAGGTGCTGGTGTATTAACTTTTACGCTCGGCATCTTCATCCACCTCCTATTAGTTAAAATTATAAATCCTTACCCATTTTCTAGCAATTTATAAGCTTGGATGAGTTACTGAAAGTGCAGATTTTTGTATTAACTTCCTTATTTTCAATTTTCCTTTTTTATTAAGGCATATTGGTTTCACTCTATTTTTATGCATGGTACCATAATTGTTGTATTAAGATATTTCAGTAATAAAATTATGGATCGGATTATGTAGGGCAACTGGGCCATACTTTATATAAAGAAAGGATGATAAATGGATTACTGCATTAAAACTTCATATCGTGACTAATTTGGATGTCAATAAAAAAGAAAGGACTAATCTTTTTATGTCAACATGGACAAAAGAAGATATTTTAGAAAATGCGATAGAAAAAAATGTACAATTTATTCGGTTAATGTTTACCGATATTCATGGTTCGATAAAAAATGTAGAAATTCCTTTATCTCAATTAGCAAAAGCTTTGGATAATGATATGTCCTTTGATGGTTCTTCCATTGATGGTTTTGCTCGAGTAGATGAAAGTGATATGTATTTAAGGCCTGATTATAATTCCTGGTTAGTTTATAACTGGGAACAAGTAAGTGAAAAAGACGGACGAATTGCCAGTTTAATTTGTGATGTAGAAGGTGTAGACCGCCAGCCGTTTAAAGGTGATCCTCGTAGTAATTTACGTAGCGTATTGAAAAAAATGGAGGACATGGGCTTTTCTTCCTTTAACTTAGGACCTGAACCGGAGTTTTTCCTTTTAAAGTTAGATGAAAATGGCGAACCGACAATGAAATTAAACGACCAAGGAGGTTACTTTGATTTAGCTCCGATCGATACCGGTGAAAACTGCCGCCGAGATATTGTCTTAGAGTTAGAACGCCTCGGCTTTGAAATCGAAGCGAGTCACCATGAATCAGGACCCGGACAACATGAAATTGATTGGAAATACAATGAAGCGATTAAAGCTTGTGATAACATCCAAGTCTTTAAATATGTTGTAAAATCGATTGCCCGTCAACACAATCTTCACGCTACTTTTATGCCAAAACCTTTTAATGGGATCAGCGGTTCCGGTATGCACTTTAATGTTTCTTTATTTGATAACAAAGGTAACAATGCATTCTTCGACGAATTAATGGATGACCAACTATCTCAAACCGCTCATTATTTTATCGGCGGGCTAATGAAACATGTCGATGCCTTTACAGCTATTTGTAACCCACTGGTCAATTCTTATAAACGTCTGGTAGATGGTTATGAAGCTCCTGGCTATGTAGCCTGGGGCGAAACAAACCGAACCCCTTTAATTCGAATTCCTCACGCCCGGGGAAATTCCACTCGTGTAGAAGTTCGTAGTGTCGATCCTGCAGCTAATCCTTATTTAGCTTTAGCGGTTATTCTGCAAGCCGGTTTAGATGGTATTGAAAACAAAACCACCCCGCCTAATCCAGTTGAAGGTGATATCAATGAAATGTCAAGGCAGGAACGGAGTGAGCGTGGTATTTATACGCTTCCCAAATCGCTTGATGACGCTTTAGAAAAATTAGCAGACAGTCCGGTAATGGAAGAAGCACTGGGTTCGCATATAAAAAATAATTTTCTCACAGAAAAATGGGCGGAATATAATTCTTACCGCAACCATGTAAGCAGTTGGGAACAAAAAAAATATTTAATGTCTTACTAAGTATTTTTCAACCTATAGATAATATTTAGCCTCCCAAGCTAGTAGAAACTAGTTTGAGAGGTTCTTTTTTTGCTGACGAATATTTCAGTTCTAAAAAGAAACTCATCATATATTGATCTATACATTTCTTTATAATAACGTAAAATTATGTTATAATACACTTGTATAAAACAATGCGGGGGGTGAAGAAATGGGTGAATTTGAAAAAAGAATGGGGATACTTCCTTTAGATGATGTTCTGAAACGTTTCAATCAACATTTTCCTAATAGTGAATTAACGAAGCTGCAAATCGAATATGAAGGACCCTTTTTAAAATATGAAATGGTTGGCAATGATGGAAACAACCGGAATACACTTGAATTAAATGCTCAAACAGGTGATATTCTAAAAGAAAGACAAAAAGCTCTTAAACCTAAGCATGCTGATCCAGCTCGACGAAAGGCAAAAGCACTTAATTTAGATAACTTACTTCCTCTGGAAGAAATTAATCAAGTTGCATTAGATAACTCAGCAGTTAAACACCCTTTCCAATGGGAAATGGACCGTGTCAAAGAACGAACGGTATGGAAGGTTGAATTAGCCAACGAGCAAGGCGGTCAAGTAACTGAAATTAAGGTAGATGCTCAAGATAAGACGGTTGTAGCAATGAAATTAAAACATTAATTTTTTAATAGTAGGGAATCGGCTTTTTACTTGATATAAAAGCTGGCTCCCTTTTTATTATATTATTTTTCAAGCGAGTCCTCTCATCAATCCAGCTAAAGGCTATTTGACAGCTTTAACTTTAGACAGGACGGTTCTTTTCCGATACTCTAGAAGAAAAGAAAGAAAAGGAGCATGACAATGATTACACCGTTAGATATTCAACACTTGCACCGCTGTATTGAATTAGCCGCAGATGCATTGAATCAAGGTGACCAGCCTTTTGGATCCATTCTCGTTTCAGAAATGGGAGAAGTTTTATTTGAAGATCATAACCATATAGGGGGCGGCGACCAAACACAACATCCTGAATTTAATATAGCACGTTGGGCTGGACAAAACCTTCCTCAAGAAGAAAGAGCTAACACGACTGTTTACACTTCAGGTGAACATTGCTCAATGTGTGCAGCTGCTCATGGCAAGGTTGGTTTAGGAAGAATTGTCTATGCGGCATCTTCTCAACAATATTCTCAGTGGATGAAAGAATTTGGCGTCATTCAAGAATCCAATGTAATCAGCCGCCCTATTCAAGAAGTCATTAAAAATACTTTAGTAGAAGGTCCTGTCCCAGAGTTGGCGGATGATATTAAAAATTTACACCGCCTCTACTTTGAGCAGCAAAAGTTGGAAAAATAAAATAAACAATAGTTTAAGTGGTAACCTTTTTATAAAAGCAGTAAAATAAGAGTGTCAAGACGCTGTCAATTATTAAAGGAGCGTGGCATAATGCGCCAAATTATTTCAAACCTTTGGTTTAATACTCAAGCAGAAGAAGCGGTCGACTTTTACTTGTCTCTATTTAATGATTCAAAAATAATTGAAAAAACTGTACTTCAAAATACTCCGTCCGGGAATGCAGCTTATATAGAATTTACTTTAAGCAACCTTCACTTTACAGCCATCAATGGAGGTCCACTCTTTGAATTAAATCCTTCCATTTCTATTATTGTTTCTTGTCAATCACCTCAAGAAGTTGATCGTCTTCATAAAAAACTGATTGAAGGTGGCGTAGAATTAATGCCTTTAGACACTTATCCTTTTAGCGAACGCTATGTATGGCTGGTAGACCGTTTCGGTCTTTCTTGGCAATTAATGTCTGAAGGAAAAGATTATAACCCCCAACAAAAATT
>CAYYGA010000032.1:0-1641 GCA_964471435.1 uncultured Facklamia sp. | reverse complement strand
TGGTTAAAAGATCAATTTGGTGTGTCCTGGCAAATTGTCCCGACTGTTATGGGAGATCTTCTCACCAAGGGCACAGCTGAAGAAAATCAGCGTGTGATGGAAGCAATGTTACAAATGAAAAAAATTGATATTGAACAGCTAGAAAATGCGAAATACCGCATCACCGAATAAAAAATATAATATTCATTAATAACTTATTATTTTGAGCAGACATGTCAAAAATCTGCTTTCTATTGAACGATTTATTTTAAACCAATCTTTTTTTAGAAAGATTAAAAGGATTGGTTTTATGCTTTTCACTTTCAAAATGTATCTTTTTTTAAGAGACTTGTCCTTTAATAATCCTAATAATTACCTTGTAATATAATGCAAAAAAAGTTTATCTAAAATATTAATAAAACATTTAACTTTATTTATATTTCATTATAATTATTTCATATGATTTTTTTCAACCTTGTTATTAAAGCGTTCTAAAAATAAATCCCGACTAAATCAACTGTTTAATTATGTACTTTTCTCAGTTTATTTATTCAAATTTTATGTCTTTTCTCACAAAAAAATAAAATTTTCACTTTTATTCCTCTTGGCTTTATGTTACATTATAAAAAAGAGATGTTTATAGTATTGACAACCAGATAGGGTAAGTAAACCTTTAATTGCTTTATTTGAAAGAGGTATCAAAATGGAACTATATGGGGCGACCTTTAAAAAACTGAGGGAAAATAAAAGACTCACTATTCAAGAAGTATCGGAAAATTTAATCTCATCTAAATCTTTAACTGAATTCGAAAACAATACCACTTGTATCAGCCTTAGCTTACTCATTAAATTGCTGGAGCGTATTAATGTAACCATGAATGAATTTTTAATCCTTCATTCTTCTATAACGTCTACCGCTTCATCCCCCACAAAGATAGACAGTAGTCAGGAAAAGTTTTGGAAAGAGTTTGTAAAGGTTTATTACTCTGCTGATCCGGAAATAATCTCTAGTTTACTCGAATATGAAGAAGACTTTTTTACAGCAGACAAGCATTTCCGACATAAATATAATGCTATCCTCTTAAATCAACTCTACTTGCTCAGTCAAAACCATCCTTTCTGTGCGAAAGAAAGTAATGAAATTAAAAATTACCTCTTGAATGTCGAAATCTGGTGCATTTATGAACTGACCTTATTTAATAACAGCTTATTTTTCTTACCTATCGAGGATATTGAAGCACTAGGAAAAGCAGCTATCCAAAAATGCCAGCCTTTTCTTAAATTAGAAGATAATAAAAATTTTTATTATAATATTATGTTAAATATAATTTCTCTTTTACTCAAAAATGATTTATTTGTTGCAGCTAAAAACTATATTGATACTATAGAAAGTGATCTGTTCAATACTTCTGCTTATTTTGATCGCTTGCGTCTTTCCTTTTTAAAGGGTATTTTCCATATTAAAATCGGTCGTACCGCTTTAGGTAGAAAACTTTGTACCGATGCCATAAAGTTTTCAAAAATTTATGATCAATCTTTGGGAGTTGTCATGCAAAATGAATTAATCGACACTCTTACCAGCCATAGTGCTTAATATCTTACAGAATGGTGACGCCTTCATTCTATTCTGGTATTAATATAAACATAAAATAACAGCCCTTC
>CAYYGA010000031.1:0-15476 GCA_964471435.1 uncultured Facklamia sp. | reverse complement strand
GACTTCTCGCATCCTGAAGTAGTAGAACATATTAAAGAGTGGGCCAAATGGTTTATTGAAGAAACTGGTTTCGAAGGTTTTCGCTTGGATGCTATTAAACATATTGATTTAAATTTTGTCGGAACTTTAGTTGGGCGCTTAAATGAAGTGTTAGGGGAAGAGTTTTATGTTTTTGGGGAGTATTGGAAAGATGATTATCAATCGAAGGTGGAGTATTTGGAAGAAACAGGCTATCAATTTGACTTAGTTGATGTAGCTCTTCATATGAACTTTTTTGCAGCCAGTACATCTGTGGACGCATATGATATGTCTAAAATATTTGAAGGTACTTTAGTCAAAGAATCGCCCTGGGAAGCAGTAACTTTTGTCGATAATCACGACACTCAAGAAGGCCAATCTCTTCAGACAAAAGTAGAAGAATGGTTTATCCCTCTTGCTTATGCTCTGATCCTTTTACGTGAATCAGGCTTGCCTACTCTTTTTTATGGAGACTACTACGGTGAAAGCTTAGGTGAGAAAAGTGAGGGCTATGGAAAGCTATTGGATCCTTTACTCACATTGCGTAAGAATCATGCTTATGGTGAGGAAGTAGATTATTTTGATCATCCTAATACTATTGGCTGGACACGGCTTGGAAGCAAAGAACACCCAGACGGAATAGCAGTAATTATGACAAATGGAGACGAAGGTTTTAAAAAAATGTCAATGGGCGCTCTAAATGCTGACAGTACTTTTATTGACTATTTAGGAAATCATCCGGATGAAGTACAACTGGATGAAAATGGAGAAGCTGATTTTCCGGTCAAGGCTGGATCAGTATCGGTCTGGATTAACAAAAGTCTAGTAGAGTAAAGATTAATATAAGGCAGCTTACTAAAATAGAAGTAAGTTGCCTTTTTAACTTTTTTACAATTTCAAACTTTGTCTATGATAGAATTGATTGTTCCATTTTTTTGCTCTAGAGGTATTTTTAATTGTCAAAGGCATCATAGAAAGTGAGATATCTTTTCAACTTAATCAGCCTAGTTTCTACTGTTTAAAAGATAGAAAAAATGGTAAAATTAAGATATCGAAAACGTTTGCTTTTTATTATGATAGAGCACTTGGTAATCATGAAGAAAGTTAGAATTAAATGTTAAATTTATAAAAAATGGTAAAAATTTGATATGATTACTATATTAGTGAATTTTATTTAGCGGAGGAAGTAATAAATGGTAAAAAAAAAGTTACGGGGTTTTGAAGTTGTATCCAGTTATAAAGAATCTAACGTTCAAGTGCCGCGCCGCCAAACAAAATTTTCAGCCGGTTATGATATTGAAGCTGCCGAAAGGACTATACTCCCTTCATTTTGGCACCAGTCGATTGCTCATGTACTAAACGAAGGCCGGGAACGTTTATTTCCTTCTTCAACTGATAAAAAATCCGAAGATAACCGGGCAGATGAAATTTGGCGTGCTACCTTAGTTCCGACAGGTTTAAAAGCTTATATGCAGCCTAATGAATACTTAAAAATTGTTAACCGATCAAGTGGTTCATATAAACACTTTACAACCTTACCTAACGGTATAGGAATCATTGATGCAGACTATTATAATAATGAAAAAAATGAAGGTCATATTTATGTGCAGCTTCTCAACTTCGGTTTAAAAAATCGGGTGATTGAAAAAGGTGAACGCATAGCTCAAGGAATCTTTATGCCTTATTTATTGACAGATGAAGATGACGGAGGATTGAATACTAGGCAGGGAGGATTTGGTTCTTCAGGCTAAAGGTCGCATGAAGATAAAAAACAATTAATAGATAATATAGGAGGCTCGTTAATGGCAAAAAATAAAAGTATGTTTGAATGTCAAGCTTGTGGATATGAGTCGCCTAAATGGCTTGGGAGATGCCCTAATTGTGGCGGTTGGAACCAAATGGAAGAACAGCTTGCTCCTGCTCCTTCTTCTAATCAATCTATTCAAGTAACAACTCAACGAAACACTCAGGCGGGGAAAGCGTACCGATTGGATGAAATTCCCAGCCAAACAGAAAAAAGAATTTCTACCCAATCGGATGAATTTGACCGTGTTCTGGGTGGAGGTGTAGTACCGGGATCTTTGGTGTTATTGGGCGGGGATCCAGGAATTGGGAAATCCACCCTTTTACTTCAAGTTTCAATCGATTTGGCTAATCATAAACAGACTGTTCTGTATGTGTCAGGGGAGGAGAGTTTAACCCAGATTAAACTGCGGGCAGAGCGTTTGGCTTTGAGTGGGGCTGATTTTTATTTATTAGCTGAAACCGACTTACAAGTTATTGCATCGGAAATATCTTCTATCCAACCGGATATTGTAATTATTGATTCAATCCAAACCATGTCTGTACCTGACAATCAAGGGGTGGTGGGAAGTGTTTCTCAATTAAGAGGCGCAACCGGTGTGTTGATGCGAATAGCAAAAGATAATCAAATTGCTATTTTTATAGTAGGTCACGTTACTAAAGAAGGAAATATTGCCGGACCTCGAATGCTGGAGCATATGGTGGATTCAGTACTTTATTTTGAAGGAGAGCGGCATAACCGTTTTCGAATACTACGTGCTGTTAAAAACCGTTTTGGATCTACTAACGAAATTGGTGTGTTTGAAATGAACGATGATGGCTTAAAAGAAGTCAACAATCCTTCTGAATTATTCTTAGAAGAACGATTAGCAGGAGCCACAGGATCTACTGTTGTAGCTGCTTTGGAAGGAACACGGACCATTTTAGCGGAGATCCAGTCCTTGATGACACCTACCGTTTATGGGAATGCCAAGAGAACTGCAAGTGGAATAGAATACCAACGGGTAGCTTTACTATTAGCCGTCATGGAAAAGCATTGTGGTTTATTAGTTCAAAATCAAGATGCATTTTTCAAAACTACGGGCGGGGTCCGTTTAGATGAGCCTGCGATTGATTTAGCAATTGCGGTGAGTATCGCTTCAAGTTATTGGAGTCGGGAAACGAAGATAGATGATGTATTTATAGGAGAAATTGGCTTAACCGGTGAAATCCGCCGGGTTTCCCAAATAGAATCGCGTTTAAAAGAAGCCAATAAATTAGGTTTTAAACGTGCCTTTATACCATACAACAATGCTCGAGATTTAAAAGCTTTAGACATTGATTTAGAAATTGTATCCGTGTCTACTATCAAACAAGCGATGTATAAAATTTTTCCACGTGAATAAACATTACACAATTTTAAGGAGGTGACAAGATGATAAGAAAAGTAACAATAATTCTAGCTGCTATAATTGGATTGAGTTTTGGTTTTACTTTAGGCCCTTATATTTGGGAAACTTTAAGCTTAAATCATCGTGTGATTATTAATCCTGTATTGAATAGTATTATTTTTGGACTTATTTTTATGTTTTTAGGATCATTATTGGCTCCATTAATTGAGCGCTTCATTTTTAAGGCTGTTGAGTTACTTGAAAGACAATCCACTCCAAGTTTGATTATAGGTGGGATTGGGCTGTTGTTAGGGTTGCTAATCGGATATTTGATTGCTTTACCTTTAAGTAATTTAAATATTCCAGTATTATCCCCTATTATTCCTTTAATTCTAGCTATCTCAGGAGGATTAATTGGATATTTGATAACTACCAACCGACAAGATGAAATTATTAATTTTTTTACCCGCTCTGCCAATCGAATGACTCATTCACCTAAGAATACTCCTGTTGAAAATTCTGAAAAGGAAAAATCTTTAACAGAAGAAGATCCGAATGAAGGGTCCCACTATAAGATATTGGATACAAGTGTCATTATCGATGGTCGCATTGCAGATATAGTAAAAACAGGTTTCATAGAAGGTGTCTTGGTCGTACCGAATTTTGTTTTAGCAGAGTTACAACATATTGCAGATTCTTCTGATTCTTTAAAAAGAACCAAAGGCCGCCGTGGTCTTGATATTTTAAATGCCTTGCAAAAAGATGAAAGTATTACCATTCAATTTTATGAAGGTGACTTTGAGGAAATCAATGAAGTAGATGCTAAATTAGTCCGATTGGCCAAAGAATTAAAAGGTTCTTTAGTAACGAATGATTATAACTTAAATAAAGTAAGTGAATTCCAGAATGTGCCGGTTTTAAATATTAACCAGCTCGCTAATGCTTTAAAACCTGCTTTAATACCCGGTGAAGAGATGCGGGTTCAAATTATGAAGGCGGGAACGGAACGTCGTCAAGGAGTTGCTTATTTGGACGATGGGACTATGGTTGTCGTTGAAGATGGCTTGGACCATATGAATGAATGGTTACAAGTGACAGTAACATCCGCTTTACAAACTGCAGCGGGTCGGATGATTTTTGCAAAAATTAATGAATAGAATAAATTAAAGCCGATTTGATATATAAAGACTGAAAGGTTACAATATACGGGGAATTTATTTTGAATTTGTTTTAAAAGGAGACATTATTTAATGACTGATAAGATTCGTGTGCGTTACGCTCCTAGTCCAACAGGAGAATTACATATAGGAAATGCCCGTACTGCTCTATTCAACTATTTATTTGCCCGCAGCCAGGACGGGGAATTTATTATCCGAACTGAAGATACAGATACTAAACGTAATCTTGACCATGGAGAAGAGAGCCAACTAGATAATTTAGCATGGCTTGGGATTGACTGGGATGAGTCTGCTTTAAACCCAGGGGACCACGGTCCTTATCGTCAGTCAGAACGTCTTCATATTTATAATCCTTTAGTAGAAGACTTACTGGAACGTGACTTAGCCTACAAATGTTATATGACAGAAGAAGAATTAGAAGCTGAAAGAGAAGCTCAAAAGGCACGAGGAGAAATGCCTCATTATGGCGGCCAGCATGCTCGTTTGACACCTGAAGAACAAGCAGCTTATGAAGCAGAAGGACGTCAGGCTTCTATTCGTTTCCGTGTTCCGGCAGATGTTACTTATCAATTCAATGATATTGTCAAAGGGCCTGTAACATTTGAATCGAAGAACATCTCAGGTGACTGGGTCATTTTGAAAAAAGATGGTATGCCTACTTATAACTTTGCTGTTGCAGTGGATGATCATTATATGGAAATTTCTCATGTATTACGCGGTGATGACCATATTGCCAATACACCTAAGCAACTGATGATTTACGATGCATTTGGCTGGGAGGCTCCTCAATTCGGCCATATGACCTTGATAGTAAATGCTGAGACAAACAAGAAGTTGTCAAAACGGGATGGCGGTATTTTACAATTTATTGAGCAATATCGTAATATGGGTTATCTGCCTGAAGCAATGTTCAATTTTATCGCTTTACTTGGCTGGTCACCTGTAGGGGAAGAAGAGATTTTTTCTCCCGCAGAATTAGTCGAACAATTTGACGCAGATCGTTTATCTACTTCGCCGGCTTCTTTTGATAAAAAGAAATTAGAGTGGATTAACAACACCTATATGAAAGCCGCTGACTTGGATACTGTAGTAGAGTTGGCCTTGCCGCATTTACAGTCAGCCGGTAAAGTAAGTGAAAATTTATCTGCCGAAGAATCAGAGTGGGTTAGAAAATTAGTCAGCCTCTATCATGAACAAATTTCTTATGGTGCTGAAATTGTAGAAGCTTCTTCACTTTTCTTTACAGAAAAAATAGACTTGGACGAGGATGCTAAAAAAGTAGTCGAAACTGAGACAGCTCCGATAGTGATTAACGCTATGCGTGAAAAATTATCAGACTTGGATGAAAGCGAATTTGAAGCAGCAAACATCAAACCTTTGACAAAGGAAATTCAAAAAGAAACAGGTGTCAAAGGTAAAAATCTATTTATGCCCATTCGAATTGCAGTTTCCGGTCAAATGCATGGGCCTGAATTGCCGGCAATGATCGAAGTTTTAGGCAAAGAAAAAGTTTTATCTCATATTGATCAAGTATTGAATGAAATACAATAAGAGATTGATTCACTTATAAAATAGTAAGAATGGAATGATACCGGCTCAATGGATATTATTCCATTTTTTTGTATTCCAGCGTGGGCTGAGCCGTAGAAGCGAAGCAGCGAGTGTTTAAAAGACTTGTAAGTTATTACAGACGTATTTTAATATTTATGTCATAATAGAGACATATGTATATGAAAAGGAGTGTTGTCTAAATGTATTTTGTTGATAATGGAGATAATTATGATGCGAGTGTTAATATAGCATTAGAAACTTATTTAGTTGAAAACCGTTTAGTAGATGAACCGATTTTATTATTCTATATTAATGCACCATCAATAATTATTGGTCGTAATCAAAACACTTATGAAGAAATTAATCAGCCATATGTGGATGAAAATGATATTAAAATAGTACGCCGCATGTCTGGTGGCGGGGCTGTTTATCATGATTTAGGAAACTTCTCTTTCTGCTATATTAAAGATGATGATGGATCCTTCCGTGATTTTAAAGCCTTTACCCAGCCTGTAGTTGAAGCTCTACATAAAATGGGAGCTACTACAGCCGAACTATTAGGTCGTAATGACTTGTTGGTTGATGGTAAAAAATTCTCAGGTAACGCTATGTATGCTAAAAAAGGACGTATGACAGCTCATGGAACTATTTTATTTGACTCTGATTTAGATGAAGTAAATAATGCTTTAAAGCCTAATAAAGCTAAATATGAGTCTAAGGGTGTTAAATCGGTACGTTCTCGTGTAACGAACTTGAAACCTTATGTAGATGATGAATTCAAGGAATTATCAACTGAGGATTTCCGTGATAGATTATTATTAGAAATCTTCGGGGTAGACAAACGTGAAGATGTTAAGGAATATCATTTGACAGACGAAGACTGGGAGAAAGTTTACCAGATTCGTGATGAACGTTTCGGAAACTGGGAATGGAATTACGGCCGCTCACCAAAATTTGATGTTAAAGCTGTTAAAAAATTCCCATTTGGCTTTGTCGATATTCGCTTTAATATTCAAGATGCCAAAATAACCGATGCTAAAATTTATGGTGACTTCTTTGGATTAGGAGATATTGAAGATGTTGAGAATGCCCTAGTAGGAGTTCAATATGATCGTCAATCGGTAAAAGAAACTCTTGATAACTTAGACTTGAAAAAGTATCTGGGGGATGTTACCGCTGATGAATTAGTGGACTTGATTTTCTCTTAAAATTATAGAATAAAAGAAAAAACGGCTATAGGATAGGATTCCTAAGGCCGTTTTTTTGGTATTTAAAATTTTAATATAAACCTGCTCCATCTTCTGAAAGATTAATATAAATATTTTTTGACTGGGTGTAAGCATCAAGAATCATTTTATGAGTTTCCCGACCGATACCTGAGTTTTTATAGCCTCCGAATGGAGCTCCTGCTTCAAAACTTGTATAAGTGTTTACCCATATGCGCCCCGTACGAATCTCGCGAGCAACTTTAAAGGCAGTATTCATATCCCGAGTCCATACCCCTCCAGCTAAGCCATACTCATTGTCGTTAGCCATTTGGATTACATCGTCGGCATCTTTAAATTTAATGACCGTTCCTACCGGGCCAAAAATTTCTTCCTGTGCGACACGCATATCATTGGTAGTTTCAAGCAGTGTAGGCTGGAAGAATGCTCCTTTTGATAGAGGACCTTCACTATAACGAGAGCCACCTGTTAACACTTTGGCCCCCTCTTCTTTTCCAATTTCAACATATTTTTCAATCGTTGCTATTTGGTTTTCATTAATTTGTGAGCCCATTTGTGTATCTTTTTCAATCGGATTACCAACATTAACTTCTTCAAAAGCTTTTAATACTTTTTCCATAAATTCATCGTAGAAAGATTCTTGAACGAAAATTCGAGAACCAGCTGAACAGACTTGTCCTTGATTGAAAAGAATTCCTAACTGAACTCCTTCAACAGCCCGGTCTATATCACAGTCATCAAAGAAAATATTAGCCGACTTACCTCCCAGCTCCAGAGTTGATGGAATTAAGTTTTCAGCTGCGGAGATACCAATTTGACGACCTACTGAAGTCGACCCGGTAAAGGCGATTTTATCGATTCCTTTATGATGTTGTAAATAATCCCCTGACTTAGATCCACGGCCGGTGATCAAGTTAAAGACACCTTTTGGTAATACGTCATTTAAAATTTTAGCCAGCTCTAATACACTTAAAGAAGTTGAAGAAGAAGGACTAAAAACTATAGTATTTCCTGCAGCAAGGGCAGGAGCTATTTTCCAAGCAGCCATTAAGAAAGGGAAGTTCCAAGGAACAATTTGCGCTACTACTCCGATAGGCTCACGTAAAATCATGGACATCGTTTGATCAGTCAGCATCTTAACCTTGTCTTCTTCGCTGCGGATCACACCGGCAAAATAACGAAAATGATCAATTGCCAACGGAATATCGGCTCCGCTTGTTTCACGTATTGACTTACCATTGTCTAAAGTTTCGATTTGAGCGAAGCGGTCTGCTTCTGCTTCAATTCTATCTGCTATTTCTAAAAGAATCGCACTGCGTTTCTTGACATCGGTGCGTCCCCAAGATTTAAAAGCTTCCTGTGCGGCTTCAACAGCACGGTCTACATCTTCATTGGTTGCATCGACAAATTTAGCTAATTCTTCTCCTGTAGCTGGATTGTAGGATGTCAGTCGCTCATCGCCACTCCCACTCCCATTTGTCCACGTACCATTTATTAATAACTGATACTCTTCATCAATCAATTGACGAACATCGACCATTCTATCACTCCTATATAATATTATCTTTATTATATCAAACACACAATAAAATGAAATGCCTTATCATTTTAAGCGCTTACCTCTTATCTAATTTTAATATAAAGGGAAAAATTATGGCCCAATAACTTAGAAAAGTTAATTAAAATTCCCGTCGTCAAGCTTTTAACAAAAATATTAAAGGCTCGGTTCGTAACCTTATTGATTAGATGGTATAATATTCGAGAGATATCATGAAGAGAGAAGGAATTATATGGCACTCACCCTTTATAATACTTTAAGTCGTCAAAAAGAAGTATTCAAACCAATAAATGAAGGAATCATTAATTTTTATTTGTGCGGTCCGACAGTTTACAATTATATTCATATTGGTAACGCGCGTTCAGCTGTTGCCTTTGACACCATTCGTCGCTATTTGGAGATGAAAGGTTACCAGGTCAATTATGTAAGTAACTTTACAGACGTTGATGATAAGATTATAAAAGCAGCTAAAGAAGAAAATCTAACTGCTAAAGAGATAGCAGATAAATATATAAAAGCCTATAAAGAAGATACAGCTGCTATAAATGTAAGAGCTGCTGATAATCACCCACGTGTAATGGAAAATATACCTGAGATTATCGATTATATAAAAGTTTTAATTGAAAAAGGTTATGCTTATGTCAGTCAAGGCGATGTTTATTACCGTACCGCTGAGTTTGATAACTACGGTGCTTTATCTGATCAAACCATTGGGGAACTGCGTGCAGGAGCCAGTGACCGTGTAAAAGAAAAAGAAGCTGAATTGAAAGAAAATCCTTTGGATTTTGCTTTATGGAAAAATACTAAAAGCCCCGATGAAATTTCTTGGGACTCCCCATGGGGACAAGGAAGACCGGGTTGGCATATTGAATGTTCCGTTATGGCAACCAAATATTTAGGACCGCAATTAGATATTCACGCGGGAGGACAGGATCTTCAATTTCCTCATCATGAAAATGAAATTGCTCAGTCAGAAGCTCATTCAGATTTGCATCCATTTTCTAATTATTGGCTGCATAATGGTTTTGTAACTATTGGTCAAGAAGACGAAAAAATGTCGAAGTCACTGGGTAATTTTGTACTTTTACGTGAACTGTTAAAAGAAACGGATCCTATGGTGATTCGTTATTTATTATCCACCACTCATTACCGCAGACCTTTACGTTATGATCATAATTCTTTAAAAGATGCGAGCAACAATGTGGCCCGTTTACAGGAAGTAATCCGACGGATCGATTACCGGATGGAACATCCAGGTCAAGGTGAAGAAGCAGATGGACAAGGTTACTGGCAGGAAATAGCAGATCAGGAAGAGAATTACATGGCGGCTATGGATGACGATTTTAATGCTGCGAATGCGATTTCTGCTGTCTTTGAGATAATAAAAAATATTAACCTTTACTTGGAAGCCGATAAAATAGATACCCATTTACTTTCTGATATGCGGGAGTTATTGGAAAAATTACTGGCTGTTTTTGGATTGGAGTTTACCCAGCAGGAAGTAATTGAAGAAGATATTGAAGCTTTGATTGAAGAACGTAATCAAGCGCGTAAAGATAAAAACTTTGCTCGAGCAGATGAGATTCGTGACCAATTAAAAGAAGAAGGAATTTTACTTGATGATACCCCCCAAGGCACCCAATGGAAACGAGAGAATTAATATGATGCAAGAAGAACAGACAAACCAATCTTCTCCTTTTTCAATGCTGAATGGTGCAGCTTTGGCTTATGTAGGGGATGCTGTCTATGAATTAGCCGTTCGAAAATATGTCATTTCAAAAGGGATTACACGGGCAAATAAATTACACAAAACTGCAGTCAAATATGTTTCTGCGTCCGGACAGGCTAAAGCAATGCTCCATTGGATCGGGCAGGATGATTATTTAACGTCGGATGAAATTCAAGTTTATAAAAGAGGCCGTAATCATAAAGCAAATACAAAAGCTAAAAACGCCAGCATTGGTGAGTACCGTCAGGCCACTGGCTTTGAAGCTTTATTGGGTTGGTTAAAGTTGACCAACCAACAGGAGCGGTTAGATGAATTAATCGAATCTGCTTTAAAAATTATTGAAGAAGGGACTGAATAGAATGACGAAACATCGAAGAGGTAAAGAAAAATTTGATAAAAATCAATCTTCTAAAAAGAGTCGACCTAAAAATTCTTTACCAGCAGCTTCAGATAAAGAAGCTAGTGAGGAAATAGAAGAGTTTATTTTTGGGAAGCATGCCGTTTTATCTCATCTTCAATCAGAAAAACAAATAAATAAAGTATTCCTTCAAAAGGGAGTTGAAGATAACTTTAAAGGAAGTATAATGAATTTGATACGCCAACAAAGTCTGGTTTATCAAAGTGTACCTAGAAGTAAGTTAGATGATTTAACGGATGGAGCCAATCATCAAGGAATTGTTTTAGCGATACCGCCTTACGAGTATGCAGAATTAGAAGATGCTTTTCACTTAGCTGAGTCTCGTAAAGAGGATCCATTTTTGATTATTTTAGATGGGATTGAAGACCCGCATAATTTGGGATCCATTCTTCGAACGGCAGAAGCTACTGGAGTTCATGGTGTCATTATTCCTAAACGCCGTGCCGTTGGTTTAACCGGGGTAGTAGCAAAAACATCAACGGGAGCCATCGAGCATGTACCTGTGATTCGCGTAACTAATCTAAGTCAAACGATTGTTCAATTAAAAGAACGAGGAGTCTGGGTGTTTGCAACAGATATGGCAGGAGAGGATATGCGTCAGTGGAACAGCCAAGGCTCCCTGGCTATTGTAATCGGGAATGAAGGCCAGGGTGTGTCGGAACTGGTAGCTAAATCAGCGGATGGAACCGTAACAATCCCTATGGTAGGACAAGTTCAAAGTTTAAATGCCTCAGTAGCTGCGGGAGTATTAATGTATGAGGTAGCAAGGCACCGCATTGCGATGCCAGATTAAAGGTAGGTGAGAAGGTGCAATTTAAGCGCAAAGAAATTCTGTTTGTCGATGGCTATAATATGATAGGTGCCTGGCCTGAATTATCAGTTTTACAACGAAATGATGATATTGCTGCCGCACGGGACCTCTTGTTATTTGAGTTGTCTAATTATCGTAAATACCGAGATATTAAAATCATCGTCGTATTTGATGCTCAATTTGTACCGGGCGTTACAAAAACTTATCATCAATTTCAATTAGAAGTAGTTTTTACCCAGGAAGGCGAAACAGCTGACTCTTATATTGAAAGAGAAGTGAGTAACTGGGTGAGTCCTATAAATCGTGTAATTGTGGCAACTAGTGATATGGCAGAGCAATGGTTGGTCTTCCAAAGAGGAGCTTTGCGAATGTCAGCCAATGAGTTGTTAATCGAAATCAATTACAATAAAAAACAAATACATCAAGAAGTCAGTCAATATTACAATGCCAGATCCCGTCGCAGGTCCCCCTGGCAGATAGATCAATTAAAGTTGTTGGATGAACTGAGGTACAGCTTACCCCAACCTGAAGAAAAACCTCAAAATCGTAAAAATAAATTAGCCGCAGATAAGGTCAAGAAACAAATGCAGGGAAAGAAGAATAAAAATCTTCACCATAAAAAAGACCGTTAAGGTAATTATTTATTTAAAGGGGTTGGCAGCGGATGAAATCTTGGTATACAAACGAAGACTTATTAAAGCAAATGGAAAACGAAGAAGTAGTCACTAATGAAATGATTCTTTATTTTTTACAGCAGGAAAAGTTTAAAAGTGACTACCGTGAAATGGCGAGCAGTATTCTATTTATAAGATTTAAACCTTTATTTTTTAAGTTTTTCAGTGATTATAAATATATTTTAACCAAATTACATCTTGATTTGGATGATATTTTACAAGAAGGCTTCAAAATGATTTTTATCTTGGGACAACAGTTCGATGTTTCGATGGGAAGTTATTTTGCTCCTTATTTATTGACAGCATTTAGGAACTATATGTTAAATTATATTCGCTCTTCTAAAACAGTCAAACGGGGCGGCGGCCAATCTCATCTGTCACTTAACACAGAATCATTACCCGAAAACCACTTTAACTCTACACAATCTACTCTGGGACAGGATACTTACTATCAGATGTCTCCCGAAGAGCATATACTCTATCAAGATATTTTATTTGAGTTTGAAGAAAAGTTAAGTCCTTTTGAAACAGAGGTTGTCCAATATTTTAGATTAGGTCTCAGCTATAAAGAAATTGCCGCTTTTTTGGGAGTAACACCCGAAAATGTACGCAATGCACGTAATCGGGCCAGAAAAAAGTTCCTAGACAACCTTGGAATTTAAAAGGTTTCCTATCCTTCACTATTATAGATCCCACCTAGCAAAGAGAACAGTTATTTAACGCTCACTTACTCAATAGTTTGAGGGGAGGAGAAACTGTTCTTTTTATTTTTTTGAAAATGTATGTTATACTACTTTCTGTCTATTTTGACACTATGATTCTTCGGTGGAATAAGCCGCCCTCAGTCCTTTGGTCATAGTTATTATTAGAATATCTTATTCTATAAAGGAGCAAATTTAAATGAATAAAAGTCGATCAGCAAGAGATATTGCTTTAACTGGTTTGGTAGGTGCTGCTTATATCGTTTTAACTTTAATTACAGCACCCTTTTCTTTAGGCTTGGGTATCCGAATCAGTGAAGGATTAAATTTCCTGGCATTATATAATAAACGTCATATTTGGGGAATTACTTTAGGCGTCTTTTTAGTTAACTACTTCGCCTATGGTGTCTGGGATATGATTATAGGATCACTTCATACGGTGATTTCTTTATATTTAGGTGTTTGGTTAGCAGAAAAAGTGACTTCCAAATTAAAAGAAAACAATGCACTTTCGATAGATCCCATGATTATAAAATATATTGTAGTGGGTATTGTATTTACTCTCTTTATGTTTATGATTGCTATAATGGTGGTCATGCTTGGAGCCGGCTGGGAAGCATTTTGGGGTATTTATATTTCGATGATGGGAGCAGAGGCTCTGTCATTAGTGGCAGGAGGATTTATTATCTTTTTGACCAGCAAACGTATCGATTTGACGCGTTAAAAATTTTAAAGCTCTTCTACCTGGTAAAAAGGACTGCCGGTAGAAGAGCTATTGTTATATAAAGGATGGAATCGTTTTACAATAAATCCTATCTATGCTAGCATGGAGGAAATAATTAAATATAATTAAAGTAAAGGGGAGCCTTTGAGCTGAGAGTGGATAAAACCAGACCCTTCAACCTGATAACGTTAATGCGTACGTAGGGATTACTAGTGGATAAATTGGGCAAAAGGAAACTTTCTTTAAGCCGGAGTCTCTTTACTTTGGTTAATTTAAGTAAGGAGTTTTTTTATGCATGGAAATCAACGTGTTTTATGGCTGGTCGAATCAGCAGTGTTTGCTGCTATTGCGATTGTTCTCTCATTGCTTCCTACCAATTTAGGTGCTTCGTTTACTGTTTCTTTAGGAATGATTCCTTTAACAATTATATCACTTAGAGGTGGATTAAAAGTAGGTCTATTAACCGGCTTTTTGTGGGGAGTCTTACATTTTGTAACAGGTGATGTCTTTTTTTTAGGTCCTGTCCAAGTAATCATTGAATACATTGTGGCCTTCACTTTCGGTGGACTGGCAGGTTATTTTGCCTATAACTTTAAAGAGGCCAGGCGTGTGGAAGTTAAAATTGCTCAAGCTGCTTTCTTAGGAACTGCAGCCCGGTTTTTCTGGCACTTTGTTGCTGGTTATATTTATTGGGGTCAATATGCCCCTGTGGGATGGTCTCCATTATGGTTTTCTTTGATTATGAATGGAATCAGTGCTCTAATGACTGCGCTGGTAACAACCATCGTAACTCTATTAATTTATCGTCAGAGACCCCAAATCTTTACCAGTCACCGGCCTCTCCCTTAAAAAATAGAGGAGAAGAGCAGCCATTCCAGCTGGTAAAATATTTTTATCTTCTATAGAAGGTACTTGTTGAATGCTACCAAATTTTAAGGCCATAAAAATTATGAGATAATAATCTTTACCCTGACTAACGAAAGAGATTAATCTGAAATATTTTTATGGTATTTTTATATGAAGAGTTTTTATGTTTTAAAAATCAATATAATTTAAGAATAAAGGAGTAAAAAGTCAATTGTTAAAACGATGGTTATTTAAACGCTTACCCCTTTAAAAGCCGGCCTTTTACGCCTTTTTCATAAATAAGAATTATTCATGAAGTAAATAAGAAAATCCCTTATTTTATTGACAAATAGTTAAAGAGACTATAAACTTTGGATATCAAATAGTTTGAACATCAAACAATTAAATTTGGGGTGATGCGTTTGGACCATGAACTCTTAAGAGATATTAATCAATATTTGGTTAAAATTTTTAACCAGGTTTTGATTATCGAAGAGGAGTCCTTACAAAAAAGTGATTTTGCAGATTTATCAGTTCGTGAAATGCACACCATTGAAGCCATTGGTTTATATGGCAACACCACTTCAGAAATTGCTCGTAAGTTACGAGTCACTGCTGGAACGGTAAGTGTAGCAGTCCGCAACTTAGTTAAAAAAGGTTATGTAGAAAGACGCCGGGTTGAAGGAGACCGCCGGGTCGTCAGTCTTGAATTAACCCAACGGGGTAAGTTATTATATCGCCTTCATTCAAAATTTCATTCAAATATGGTCACTAAAGCCATTGAAGATATGAATGAGAAGGAAGCTGAAATTTTAATTAAAGGCTTAAAAAATTTATATGCTTTTTTACAAGAAATAGATCTTAATCAA
>CAYYGA010000030.1:0-16780 GCA_964471435.1 uncultured Facklamia sp. | reverse complement strand
TGAGGAGCTTTACATATAATTATTCTTTAATTAAATAACGATTATTCTTGAACCACGAATGGTAATAAAGCCATAATACGTGATCTTTTGATAGTGCTTGTTAAAGTACGTTGGTGTTTAGCGCAAGTACCTGTCACACGACGAGGTAAAATTTTACCTTTTTCTGAAACAAAGCGTCCTAATAAATTAGTATCTTTGTAATCAGGGTGATCAATATGATTTGCACAGAAATGACATACTTTTCTTCTACGTCTTCCTCCACGGCGTTGTGCCATAGTATTCCTCCTTACTGAATGAAATTAAAACGGTAAATCGTCTTCTGAAATATCCACTTTTTGGCCATCTGAACCAAATGGATTGTTATCGGGTTGACTGAAGTTTTGATTGAAACCATAAGATGGTTTATCAAAACTACTTGATTGGGAATTCTGATTAGCTTGGTAATCATTTGACTGGTTTGACTGATTTGATTGGTTAGAGTTAGTATAGTTGTTCTGTTGGAACGAACCTTGGCTTTCTCCCGCCGGTCTTTGTTCTGTCACAGAGCGTGGCTCCAGTAAGTGGAAGTTATTAACTACTACTTCTGTCACATAGACTCTCTGCCCTTGTTGATTCTCATAATTACGGGTTTGAATTCTACCTTCAATACCAATTTGAGAGCCTTTCCGGGTAAAACTTGCCAAATTTTCCGCTGCCTTTCGCCATATCACACAATTTATAAAGTCAGCTTCACGTTCACCTTGTTGATTAGTGAAACTCCGGTTAACTGCTAAGGTAAAACTCCCTACAGCCGTTCCTGAAGATGTAAAGCGTAAGTCAACTTCTTTAGTTAAACGTCCGACTAATTGCACACTGTTCATCTATGGTCCTCCTACAAGTGTTTCACGTGAAACATTTTTTTAATCTTCGACTTTTGTAATCATGTAACGCAAAATGTCGCGGTTAATACGAGCTAAACGATCGAATTCATTGATTCCTTTAGAATCAGGAGCATTCAAATGAACTAAGTGATAAACACCTTCACGATAATCGTTGATTTCGTATGCTAAACGTTTTTTTGCCCAGTCTTTTGATTCGACAACTTCAGAACCTTGATCCGTTAGAATATTATCGAAACGTTGAATTAACTCTTGTTTCGCATCATCATTCATATCAGGACGAATAATATACAAGATTTCATATTTTGTTGTTTGACTCATGACTGCACCTCCTTTTGGTCTTATGGCTCTTTCGAGCAAGGAGTTAAAAGCTAAAAAGCTAATTACTCACATTAAAGAATGTTACCATGTTTGCTAGAAAAAAGCAAGGCTATATTGCAAAAAAAAAGAAGAGATTCCATCTCTTCTTTACTTGAAACTATTCTTCTTTCATTTCTTCATCTGATTCTGATTCTGATATGTTATTATCACTTATGTCAAAACCTTCTTCAATAATTTCATTGTCATCTATTTCTAAAATTTGATTAGCATCTTCTTGTTGATCACTTTCATCAATAATTAGCTCATCCGAATCATCCGCTTCTGGCGGATCGAGTACAACTATTTCACTTACTTTGGATCCTTCAGCTATTCGGATAACTCTGACTCCCAAAGTTACACGTGAGCTGGTGGAAACTCCCTTGACATGGATTCTAATTACGATGCCTTCATCAGTCATAATGAGTAAATCTTCTTCACCTTTTACAGTAACCAATCCTGCTAAGTTACCACTTTTTTCAGTCAAGTTGGAAGTGAATACTCCTTTTCCTCCTCGGTTTCGAACTGCATATTGAGAGGCATCGGTGCGTTTACCATAACCATTCTCGGTTACTACCAACACTTGATCATCTTCTTCTAATACTGAAGCACCTACTACATAATCGTTATCGCGTAAATTCATGCCTCTAACACCTGCTGCGGTTCGACCCATAGGTCTAGCATCCGATTCATTGAAGGTAACAGCATAGCCTTGATGAGACCCGATGATGATGTTTTCATTACCCTCTGTCACTAACACATGCTGTAATTTATCTCCTTCGCGCAAATTGATAGCTATGAGACCATTCGTACGAATATTATAATAATGTTTTGCATGAGTACGTTTTATCTGGCCTTGGCGTGTTACGAAAAAGAAATACATATCAGAATCGTCGTCTTCTTCTCGGCGAACATTTACGATATCCCGCACATATTCATCAGAATCAAGATTTAATAAATTAACAATCGGCAGCCCTTTAGATGTCCGGCCATATTCAGGTACATCATAACCCTTGGCCCGGTATACTTTACCTTGGTTAGTAAAGAAGAGCAGAGTATCATGAGTTGATGCTGAAACTAATGTTTGAATATTATCTTCATCAGCCAAACCGAGACCTTTTACTCCCCGGCCACCTCTATTTTGAACATTAAATTCATCTTCAGTCATTCTTTTAATATAACCATTATTAGTTAAGGTAAGAAGGATATTTTCTTCCTCAATTAAATCTTCATCTTCTAAACTCTGAATTTCTCCTGGTTGAATATCTGTCCTGCGCGGGTCATTAAAGCGCTTCTGAATATCACGCAGTTCATCTTCAATGACTTCATAAATTCTTATTTGAGAGCTTAAGATTTCAGATAAACGAGTAATAAGTTCTTGTAAATCTTGATACTCTTTATCTATTTTCTCTCGTTCCAAACCTGTTAAACGAACTAGACGCATATCCAAGATAGATTGAGCCTGAATTTCAGAAAATTCATAACTTTCAATTAATTGAGTTTTTGCTGTTTCCGAATCACGAGAAGAGCGGATAATTGAAATAATTTCATCAATAACATCTAAGGCTTTCTGAAGTCCTTCTAAAATGTGTGCGCGATCTTCAGCTTTTCTTTTTTCAAATTCGGTTCGACGAACAATTACTTCTTCTTGATGAGTTAAATATTTTTCTAAAATTTCTTTTAAATTTAAAACTTTCGGTACACCTTTATCAATAGCTAACATATTCAAACCAAAGTTTACTTGTAAGGCTGTTTGTTTATAAAGATTGTTCAGTACAACATAAGCAGAAGTATCCCTACGAATTTCTATAACAATCCGCATTCCTTCACGGCCGGATTCATCCGCAATATAGGTAATACCTTCAATCCGCTTGTCTCTACCTAAATCAGCAATTCGTTCTACTAATTTAGCTTTATTCACACCATAGGGTAGTTCAGTTATAACAAGTCGTTCGCGGTCCAAGTTTGATCCAAAAGTTTCCATCTCAACTTTACCGCGGACAATTATTTTACCTTTACCCGTTCTATAAGCACGGCGGATGCCAGATTTTCCAATAATCGTTCCCCCTGTCGGAAAATCAGGTCCTGGTAATGCCTCCATTAATTCTTCAATTGTGACCTCTGAGTTCTCCATTAAAAGAACAATGGCATCAATTACTTCTTTTAAATTATGAGGAGGAATGTTAGTTGTCATTCCTACCGCAATCCCTGAAGCACCATTTACTAAAATATTGGGAAAACGAGAAGGTAATACAACCGGTTCTCTTTCTTCTTGAGAATAGTTATCTTGAAAATCAATGGTATCTTTATTGATATCCCGCAGCATTTCCAAAGCAATTTTGGACATACGGGCTTCCGTATAACGCATTGCTGCAGCTCCGTCTCCATCGACCGAACCAAAGTTACCATGCCCGTCCACTAACATTTGGCGGTAAGAAAAGGGCTGTGCCATTCTTACCATTGCTTCATAGATAGCGAAGTCTCCGTGAGGGTGATATTTCCCCATGACATCTCCTACAATACGGGCGGATTTTTTATGAGGTTTATCAGGCGAGACACCTAATTCATTCATTCCATACAAAATACGGCGATGAACTGGTTTTAACCCATCGCGCACATCTGGTAAAGCACGTGCCACAATAACTGACATAGCATAATCCAAAAATGAAGTACGCATTTCATCTGGTAGATTGATCTCTTCGAAAGTTTGATTTGAGGCATCAAAATATTCTTCAGACATATTAATATCCTTTCCTAATCGACATTAAGTATATAAGCAGAAGTTAATGTTACACATCCAAGTTCCGAACGTAAACGGCATTCTCTTCGATAAACTCCCGACGAGGCGCAACTTCTTCACCCATTAACATGGATAATACTTGATCTGCTTCTGCTGCATCTTCTATTGTAACCTTTTGCATTCTACGATTCTCGGGATTCATAGTAGTCTCCCATAACTGATCATGATTCATTTCTCCTAGACCTTTGTAACGTTGCAATGAGAATCGTGTATCAGGATTTGCTTCTTGCCATTCCAACAATTGCTCATCGGTATCTAAATAAAATTCTTTCCTGCCTACTTTTACTTTATATAAAGGGGGCAGAGCAATATAAATGTATCCTGCATCTAATAAAGGACGCATATAACGGAAGATTAAAGTCAGTAAAAGCGTACGAATATGAGCACCGTCCACATCCGCATCCGTCATTAAAATTAATTTGTGGTAACGTGCTTTACTTACATCGAACTCAGATCCAAAACCGGTACCCATAGCTGTAAATAAAGAACGTATTTCTTCATTATTTAGAATCCTATCCATTGATGCTTTTTCTACATTTAATATTTTACCTCGAATAGGCAGGATAGCCTGATACATTCTTGAACGTCCCTGTTTTGCTGATCCTCCTGCGGAATCACCCTCAACAATAAATAATTCGCATTTTTCTGCATCTTTCGAAGAGCAGTCGGCTAATTTACCTGGTAGGTTGGCAATTTCCAAGCCAGATTTACGCCTTGTCATCTCCCGAGCACGACGAGCAGCCATCCGGGCACGCGAAGCTAATAATCCTTTATCGATAATCAAGCGGGCTGTACGAGGATTTTCCATTAAAAATGTATCAAAATGAGAGGAAAAGAGGCGGTCAACTACTGTTCTTATTTCAGAATTTCCTAATTTTGTTTTAGTCTGACCTTCAAATTGAGGGTCAGGGTGCTTTACAGAAAGAATCACCGTTAAACCTTCACGTGTATCTTCTCCGGAAAGATTATCTTCATTATCTTTAATAATTTTTGACCGTCGACCATAATCATTGACTACCCGTGTAAGGGCTGCCTTAAAACCGGACTCATGAGTTCCACCCTCATGGGTATGAATATTATTAGCAAAAGATAATATATTTGTATGATAGGAGTCAGTGTACTGCATGGCTATTTCAACCACAATGCCCTCTAATTCTCCTTCTAAATAAATAGGTTCTTCAAAAAGGACCGTCTTATCTTCATTGAGATGTTGAACATAGGATCGAATACCTCCCTCGAAGACATAAGTATCAGTTTTTTCGCGGTCTTCACGCTTATCTTCCAGAGTGATACGTAAATTTTTATTTAAATAAGCTAATTCTCTAATTCGTTCATTTAAAATTTCATATTTAAAATCAACTGTTTCAGTAAAAATAGTTGCATCCGGTTTGAAATTAACTTTTGTCCCAGTTTCTTCACGCTCGCCTGCGATATGGAGTTCTTTAGCAATCGTTCCACGCTCAAATTCAATTCGATGTATTTTACCGCCTCGTGAAACTTCCACTACTAATTCAGAAGAAAGGGCGTTTACAACTGAAGCACCCACTCCATGAAGCCCACCCGAAACTTTATAGCTTCCGCCTCCAAATTTACCCCCAGCATGCAAGACTGTATAAACAGTTTCTACAGCAGGTCGCCCTGTTTTGGATTGAATATCTACCGGAATACCACGACCATTATCTACAACAGTGATGGATCCATTATCTTCAATCGTAACTTCGATATGAGTACAATATCCAGCTAAAGCCTCATCGATAGAATTATCGACGATTTCCCAGACTAGATGATGCAGCCCTACAGTGGAAGTCGACCCAATATACATACCTGGTCTTTTTCTAACTGCTTCCAGACCTTCCAAGACTTGTATCTGATCGGCATTATATTGATTTTCATTAATAGAATTTTCAGTCATTCTTCACTTCTCCTTTATTAACTTGACCATTCTTAACATATAAAATTTCTGCTTGAGGCATTTGATGAACTTTTAAATTTTCGATACTTGCTGTAGTTAATACTGTTTGAACCTTTCCTTCAATTCGACTCATGAGTAAATGCTGCCTCTGATCATCTAATTCTGAAAGAACATCATCAAGTAATAAAATAGGATACTCGCCTGTCAATTGATAAATTAGTTCTAATTCAGCTAATTTCAAACTTAGAACAACCGTACGCTGCTGTCCTTGAGAGGCAAAATGCTGAGCTAGATTATCATTAATATAAAAAAGGATATCATCACGGTGAGGACCATATAATGTTACTCCTTGAAGCTTCTCACGTTCTTGAGAAGCTTCAAATAAATTAATAAATTGTTCTTTAAGTAATGTATTTTCTTGATAATCTAAACGAGAAGAGGAGCTTTTATAAGAAATGGTTAATTTATCGCGTTGATTTGATAAATCATGAAGGAGTGGTTGTGCAATTTTTGATAATTTGTCTATAAATTCCAAACGATAGTTTACTATTTTTACTGCCTGATTTATTAATTGGTCAGTTAAAATATCGAAATAAACAGGATCAAAGGATTGGTTTTCGCGAATCTGTTTCAAATAAGCATTGCGTTGTTTAAGAATCCGGTTGTAATCCACTAAGCTTTGTAAATAAAGTGGATGCGCCTGACCTAATTCGCTGTCAATAAAGCGCCGGCGTATACTCGGGGATCCTTTTACAAGCTGCATATCTTCCGGAGCAAATAGAATGACATTTAGTTTTCCAATAAACTGGCTTAGTTTAGATTGTTCTAAATGATTATATTTTGCAATTTTACCTCGTTTATTGAGAATAAGCTCCAGCGGAAAGTTAAAATTATCTGTCGAAACTTCAGCCTTAATTTTAGCATAGTCTTTTTCCCAGAAAATCATTTCTTGATCACGGTTCGTTCGATGACTTTTTGCTAAAGATAACAAAAAAATCGCCTCAAGGAGGTTGGTTTTTCCTTGGGCATTTTCACCGGTTACAATCGTCAGACCTTGACTCAATTCTAAATTTAAATAATCATAGTTTCGAAAATTTTCTAGTTCTAAATTTTTTATATACATTATTTATTGCCTACTATAAAACTAATCATTAGTTTGAATAGTAATATGTAGATTTTCCTGAGGGAAGGTTATACGGTCTCCAGGATAAAGTTTTTTACCCCGTCTTTGTTCTTCTTCCTCATTCAAATAAACCACATATTCACTTAAATACCATTTAGCCATTCCACCACTCGATATAATATCAGCAGTTTTTAATAATTGACCCAACGTGATAAATTCATCTTCGATTGTTATGAACATCTCTTCCATAGGTCACCTCAAATCATTTAATATGTATTGTTACTCTTTAATTATACCTCTTTTGGGCTTAAAACTCAAATTTAAGCGGAATATTAAGCGATTAGGGGACTTTTAGTGAAATAAGGGGTAAAGACTCTTTTGGTTTAAAAGCGTTGAGAATTAATTTAAATGCTATTTGTGCATAAAAAAACTAATGACCATTAGCTGATCATTAGTTAATATGACTTAATTTATTTAAATTAATGAGTTCTAACTGGGGTTAATAATTGTAATAATTCATTATTTGGAATCTCACTCGGTTCTAAACTAGTTAATAGCATTGGACGTACAGGGGAGTTGAATTCAATTTTTATTAAAATATCACCGAATGATCTAAGTGCTTCTTTCATATAGTCAGGATTGAAAGATATTTTTAAATCCTCACCCTCTGTAGATTCGTAAGCAATTTCTTCGGCAACATTTCCTATTTCATTGCCACGCACGGATAATTCAACATCTTTATCTACAATATCTAATTGAACAATATTATTTTTTCCTTCGTGAGACATTAATGACGCCCGGTCAATTGCTTGTAAGAAGTCTGTCGCATTTAAAATTAATTGAGTAGTAGCAGAAGTTGGAATTAAACGATCAGTAGCTGGATAGTTACCTTCAAGTAAACGTGAATAAATAGTTGTCTCTTCAAATTTAAAAATAACCTGCTGTTCGGTAATACTCATTAGAAGTTCTGCATCATCTGGAACAATTCGTGCTAATTCTGTCATAGTTTTCTTTGGAATAGTTAATGATTCAAAACTTTCGTTGGTGTTTTCCAGTGGTAAAGGAACTTGACGTTGACTTAATCGATGGCTGTCTGTAGCGACTGCTGTTAAATGATCTTGTCCTAAAATTAAATGTAAGCCTGTTAAAATTGGACGGCTTTCTTGATTGGAGGCTGCAAAGATAGTTTGATTAATCATATTTTTAAATGCTAAAGTAGGTAATTTTATTTGATGTTCTAAATCTACTTCAGGTAAACGAGGATATTCATTCCCATCAATTCCTACTATTTGGAACTCTGCAGCTCCAGAACTGATAACTGCTATATTTTTTTCATCAATAGAAACAGCTACGGTTTCAGTAGGTAATTTTTTTACAATATCACTCAATAAACGGGCTGGTAAAACTACAGAACCTGTTTCTTCAATATTAAGTTGAGCAGTTTCATCATTTAATCGAATATAACTTTCAATTGAGATGTCTGCATCACTTCCTATTAAAGTCATTTGATTATCATCAATGGATATTTTAATTCCATATAAAATATTAATAGTAGTTTTAGAAGGGATGGCACGTTGTATATTATTAATTTGCTGGGTGAATACTGAACGATTAATTGTAAATTTCATAGACGGTGCTCCTTTATATATTTATTTTATATTAGTTAGTAATAATAGTAGGGGCTGTTAATTACGGGTAAAAGTCACTTAAAGCCTGATTCAATCGACCTTTAGCTTGTGTTTGAGGGTGTGCATAAGTTGTTGAATTATCCCGAACTTATCAACAGACCTGCTAACGGTTCAATTGTTGTTTAAGAGATTCTATGTCATTTCGTAACTGCGTGTTACCTTTTCTTTCTTCTGATATTTTCTCATAGGCATGAATGACTGTTGTATGATTTTTATTACCAAAAGCTTCACCTATTTTTGGAAAAGAAAGTTCTGTCAGCTCCCTGGTTAGATACATTGCTATTTGTCTTGCAGTGACAATTTCTTTTTTTCGTTTTTTACCTTTAATTTCTTCTTCGCTGATAGTATAAAAGCGTCCCGTTACTGCGATTATTTCTTCTGCAGTTAAAACTTTATTCTCTGAATCCCCGATAATACTGGATAAGGCTTCAGCAGCTAATTGACTGGAAATTTCACGACCTTCAATCGCAGCAAAAGCGATGACTCTCATCAAAGCTCCTTCCAACTCTCTGATATTTGTATCTACATTATTAGCAATATAAGTAAGAGTATCAGAGTCAATGTCTAATCGGTCATTGGCTGCTTTTTTTCTAAGAATTGCAATCCTAGTTTCTAAATCAGGAGGAGTAATATCGGTTGATAACCCCCACTTAAAACGAGATACTAAACGTTCTTCTAAATTATCAATATTATTAGGCAAACGATCGCTTGTAAGAATAATCTGTTTATTATTATTATAAAGTGCGTTAAAAGTATGAAAAAACTCTTCCTGAGTTCCTTTCTTCTTCGAAAGGAATTGAATGTCATCAATTAGCAGCACATCAATTTCACGGTACATTTCTCGAAATTGTTTTTGAGTATGATTTTGAATACTGGTAATAAAATCATTGACGAAACTTTCACTGGTAGCATATTTAATCCGGGTTGTGGGATCTTTAGTTAGAATTTCATTGCCGATTGCCTGCATCAAATGTGTTTTACCTAAACCGACACCACCATAGATAAGAAGAGGATTATAGGTTTTCCCCGGCCAATCGCTAACGGCCAGAGCTGCACCAGCAGCCATTTTATTATCTTCTCCGATAACAAAGTTTTCGAATGTATAAGAAGGATTGAGTGTCGTATCACTAAATCCCGGTATGTGAATTTCTGATTCTTCTTCTTTATCAGTGGTATCTTCTTTATTAACACTATTAATAGAAGTATTAATAACAAATTGAGGTTCGTACTCTACGCCGTAATGATCACGGCTAAATTGTAGAAGGTAACTAACCAAATGATTTTCCCAATATTTTTTTGTCATTGGATTTGGAACTGCAATCGTAATGGATTGATTACCTATTCTCATTGGTTTAGCAGGTTCGACCCAATTTTCAAAAGAAGATTCGGATAAAATCTCTTTTAAATAATTTAAGGCTCCTTGCCAAAATAGGTCTTTTTCATCCACTTGATTTCACCTCAAATCGTGTTTTGAACAATTATTTTATCTTTATTATTGTAGCATACTGAAAGTTTTCCACAAGTAAAAATACCTTGGGAAAACATATCCACATATGCTAAAATGACTTATACACAAGTGAGCGCAGCTTGTGTAAAACTATTTTATAAACAAGGTTGTGCACAGGACTTTGTCAAATTTATAAAGCTTTAAAAGCTGATGTTAAGGTGTTATCTGAAGTTATCAACAGATTTATGCACACTGTTGATTCCGTTATTAACAGCTAAAAATATGTGGATAACCTGAAAAATCAGCCTGTGGATAGAAAAAAATGTGGAAATACTTATCCACAACTTTATGTTACACTGTTGATAAGAGTAGTATAACTCTTTTGCATCTGTTGATAAAGTTATGCACAGCTTTATAGGCAGATTGTGGATAAAGGAAAAAGTATTATTGGAAGGATATTTTAAGTCATTTCAAAAAAAGCTTGACTTTATAGGGTGGATTCTTATAAAATATTCTAGTATTGTATTAAGAGAAGAAACAGGAGGTGGATTGCATGTCCAAAAGAACTTATCAACCAAAAAAACGTCAACGCAGCAAAGAGCATGGATTCCGTAAACGCATGAAAACTAAAAACGGCCGCAATATATTAAGCAAACGCCGCTTAAAAGGACGCAAAAAATTAACAGCATAATTTTATTAAAGGGTTCCTTATGGAAGCCTTTATTTTTTTTGCTTTTTTATTTTGTAAATAGAAATAAAAAATAAAAGAGCGTTTTATTTCATTGAATTTTTGCTATAATGATAAAAGAATGCTTAAGTAGATAAAAATGAGGGAATTTATTGAAAAAAAAATATCGGGTTAAGAAAAATAAAGATTATCAAAAGGTTTATCATAAAGGTAAATCAGTTGCTAATCGTCAGTTAGTACTTTATTTGTATCCTCAGCCGAATCAAACTCATTTTCGAGTGGGTCTTTCAGTTGGGAAAAAAATGGGGAATGCCGTCCAAAGAAATAAAATAAAGCGCTATCTTAGACAAGCCGTACAAGAGTTGGAAAATAGTATAAAACCAGATATTGATTTTTTATTAATTGCCCGGCCGAATATCACCGGACGTTCCTATCATGAAGTCAAGCAATCTGTAATACATGTAATGAAACTAGCTGGTATTTTAAATCTAGCCAATTTAAAACCAGAATTAGGAGGAAAGAATGAAAAAAATTAATATTAGTAAATGGCTTAAAGTCACTATATTGTTAAGTTTATTTATTTTTCTAGCTGCGTGTGGTGACATTAATCAGCCGATTACGAGTGAATCAAGCGGCATTTGGGATGGCCTTATTTTATTCAACTTGTCTCGTTTCATTATTTGGTTAAGTAATCTTTTCGGCGGGTCATATGCCATAGGGATTATTATCTTCACTCTTTTAACGCGCTTACTTTTATTACCGCTGAATATTATGCAGATGAAGTCCCAGCGTCAAATGATGGAGATACAACCAGAGATAGAAGCGCTTAAAACTAAGTATCCCAATAAAGACAAAGCCTCAGTAGAAGCTCTGCAGATGGAACAGCAGGCTTTAATGGAAGAACGCGGCGTGAATCAGTTAGCAGGATGCCTGCCTGTTTTAATTCAGTTACCTATCTTAATGCTTTTATATCAAGCAATTTCTCGAACTGAAGTTATCCGGCAAGGTGATTTTTTATGGATGAATTTAGGACAAGCAGATCCTTTCTTCGTCTTACCTATCTTGGCAGCTATTTTTACATTTTGGAATTCATATCTAAGTATGAAAGCCAATCCGGTTCAAAATGCTACTACTAAATCGATGATGTATTTCATGCCGGTGATGATACTATTTATTTCTTTAGGTTTACCAAGTGCAGTGACTTTATATTGGGTAGTGTCCAATGCTATTTCTGTACTCACTACCTTTGTGTTTAATAATCCATATAAAATTATTGAAGAACGTGAAGCAAAAGAAGCAGCCGAAAAAGAAAAGCAGCGTGAATTACGCAGAGCACTTAAACGAGCTAAAAAGCGTCGATAAGCAATAAAACTTTTTAAGGAGAGTCGTATATGTTAGACCGAACAACAACTGTTAGAGCCGAGAGTGTAGAAAAGGCGATTCAACAAGGACTTGCAGAATTACAAATTGAAGAAAAAGATGCAGAGATTCGAGTTATCAGTGAAGGTAAAAAAGGCTTTTTAGGTTTTGGGAAACAAGATGCTGTGGTACACATTTCAGCAAAATTTGATGACTTATCGATGCGGGAATTAACTCAGCAATTAGAAGCAGAAGCAGGTATAAAAACACCTCAGCATAAAAATAAATCAACAGTAAAACCTTCTAAAACAGCGGACTATATTCGTAGTAACAATCAGCAAAAGGATATTACAGCTGATTTAGAGTTTTCAAACCAGCAGGATAATGAAGAAAAATCACCTTTATCCCAAAAAAATGATGTAGTTGCTGCAAACTCAAAACCGCTTGTGGAAGAACCTTCTTTAGATGAAACCGTAGAAGCTGCGCCCTTAGAAGAAGTAATAGAGTCACAATCAAATGACACAGAAAAAGATTCACTTACAGCAAACCGGGAAACTGAACCCATAGAAGAACCGTCGGCAGCTCCAGTAATAGCTGAAGAAAAATCAAAGAATCCAGAAGTTACTGAAACTAATAAAGAAGAAATAGATTATTCCCAAACCCGTCAGGCGGTATGTAATTATTTAGAACAAGTCATTCAAGAATACGGGGCCCAGGCTCAAGTAACTTATAAAACTAAGGGTAATCAAGTTATTTTTAATATTGAGACAGATAAATCAGGTCTTGTGATAGGGAAACATGGAAAAATTATCAATGCTTTACAAACTTTAGTACAAGTAATGATTCACCGCTCTGAACGTCGCCGTACTACCATCCTTTTAAATGTAGGTGATTACCGTGACCGTCGTTCAAGTGTTTTAGAACAAATGGCTCAAAGGACTGCAGACCAAGTTTTAAAAACAAAACAAACTGTCATATTAGATCCTCTACCAGCCTATGAAAGAAAACAGATTCATGCTTATTTAAGTAGAGTTGATCATATTTCCACTCATTCAGAAGGAAAAGATCCTAACCGCTATTTAGTAGTCGATTATGTTCCTTAATACTTAAAAAATTAATAAAAAGATCTTCCTCAGATAAATGTACGAGGAAGATTTTTTTATTTTAGACCTTTCATCTCATCTATAGATTTAATGAATAAGCTGATTAGTTGATTTACAAGCGCTTTCATGCTACTATCACATCAAGTATTGTGTTGTATAGACATCATTAAATAGGAGGTTGGGTCATGGCTAATTTTGAAAAAGATGCAAAAGACTTACTGAATTTGATTGGCGGGGAAGAAAATATCAGCGCAATGACACATTGTGCTACGCGGATGAGGTTTGCTTTAAAAGATCCTAGTAAAGCGGATGTAAAAGGAATTGAAGCAATTCCTGCTGTAAAAGGAACTTTTACGCAGGCAGGACAGTTTCAAGTTATTATTGGTAATAAGGTCTCTGAGTTCCATGAGGAATTCTCAAAACATACATCTATTACTGAAGCGAGCAAGGAAGATGTAAAGGCTGCATCTGAAGGAAACCAATCTTGGTGGCAGCGTATTATGACATTCTTGGCTGAAGTTTTTGCACCGATTATTCCAGCAATTATTGTCGGAGGTCTTATCTTAGGTTTTCGTAATATTTTAGAAGGTATTGGTTTTGAATCTTTAGGTCAACAAATAGTAGACGGGGTTGCTCAAACAGCGGTCGATGGAACACCTGTTTGGAACCGAATAGTCGATGTTTCACCTTTTTGGGCGGGGGTCAATAGTTTCTTATGGCTGCCTGGGGAGGCAATTTTCCACTTTCTTCCTGTTGGGGTAACATGGTCTGTTACGCGTAAAATGGGAACCACGCAAATTCTGGGGATTGTATTAGGGATTACCCTAGTATCGCCTCAGTTGTTAAATGCTTACGGTGCAGCAGGGGCTTTAGCTGAAGGAACTGTTCCACAATGGGATTTTGGAGCTTTCCAATTAGATATGATTGGTTATCAAGCACAAGTTTTACCTGCTATGTTCGCCGGCCTTGCTTTAGGCTGGTTGGAAAAATTCTGGCGCCGTGTCACTCCAGAATACCTCTCAATGATTCTAGTGCCATTCCTTGCGCTTCTTCCGGCCGTTATTTTAGCCCATACAGTATTAGGGCCGATTGGCTGGTGGTTGGGTGATTTAATTGCTCAAGGCGTTACATGGGGCTTAACAGGTCCACTTAAAGCTTTATTCGGATTCATCTTCGGGGCTCTTTATGCGCCACTTGTTATCACAGGTTTACACCACATGACTAATGCCATTGATACACAATTAGTCGCTTCAACAGGTGGAACTGTCTTATGGCCAATGATAGCTCTTTCTAATATTGCCCAAGGTTCAGCTGTATTGGCCGTCTGGTGGATGTCTCGTAGAGATGAAGAAGAGTCTCAAATTACCGTCCCATCTGCTATTTCAGCTTACTTAGGTGTAACTGAGCCTGCGATGTTCGGGGTAACCTTAAAATATGTTTATCCATTTATTGCAGCCATGATTGGTTCAGGACTTGCCGGCTTTATCTCAACAGTGATGAATATTACTGCCAATTCAATAGGTGTTGGTGGGCTGCCAGGCTTCTTAGTTATTCAGCCGCAATCTATGCTTTGGTTCTTTGTTGCTATGGCAGTTGCATTAGTGGTACCTTTTGTTTTAACGCTGACATTTAAGCGCATCAATTTCTTAACTGATGCCGGTTTAGATTTTGACATTCCTTTCTTCAGCGGTTCAACTGCAAAATAAGGATTTTAGGAGGTTAAAATGGATTTAGCAAAACGGGTTGTTTACCAAATTTACCCTAAGTCTTTTAATGATACTACAGGTAATGGATTTGGCGATTTGGTAGGCATCATTGAAAAATTGGATTATTTAAAAGAATTGGGAATCGATATGTTATGGTTGAGTCCATTCTATCCTTCTCCACAAAATGATAATGGTTATGATGTCAGTGATTATATTGCTGTTGATGAGCGTTTCGGAACAATGGAAGATTTTGATCGTTTAATGAAAGAAGCACAAAAACGTCAGATTGATATTATGCTTGATATGGTCTTTAACCATACTTCTACCGAACATCAATGGTTTCAAAAAGCTTTGGCAGGGGACAAATATTACCAAGATTTTTACTACTTGAAGCCTCCTAAAAGCGATGGTTCACTGCCTACCAATTGGGAATCGAAATTTGGAGGGCCTGCCTGGGAAAAATTTGGCGATACAAATTTATATTATCTGCATCTTTACGATGTAACACAGGCAGATTTAAATTGGCATAATCCTAATGTACGTCAGGCTTTATATGATGTCATTCGATTCTGGATTGATAAAGGAGTGAAAGGATTTCGCTTTGATGTATTAAATGTGATTGGAAAAGAAGAATTTGTAGATTCAGAAGCACCAAATTCTGCACAGGAAAAATCACTTTATACAGATACTCCAATTGTCCACCAATGGATCAAGGAAATGAATCAAGAAACATTTGGACAAATGGAAGGTTTTGTTACTGTAGGAGAAATGTCTTCCACCTCTGTTCCAGCTGGTATCCGCTATACTCATCCAGATGGGAATCAATTATCCATGATCTTTTCATTTCATCATCTGAAAGTGGATTATTTAAATGGAGAAAAATGGTCCAACCCGCCTTTTGATTTTATTGAATTAAAAGAGATTCTTGATGAATGGCAGCAGGGTATGTCAGATGGTAATGGCTGGAATGCTTTGTTTCTCAACAACCATGATCAACCCCGGGCGATCAGTCGATTTGGGGATCCGGAAAACTATCCATTTGAATCAGCCTCAATGCTGGCTCAAACGATTCAATTTTTAAGAGGCACGCCATACTTGTTTCAAGGAGAAGAAATAGGGATGACAAATCCTAATTTTTCTTCAATAGAGGATTATAGAGATATAGAAACTCATAATAATTATCAAATTATGCTGGATAAAGGAATACCAGAAGCAGAAGCTTTAGACATAATTCAAGCTAAATCACGTGATAACAGCCGGACTCCTATGCAGTGGAATAATAAATCCAAAGCTGGATTTACGACTGGTACCCCTTGGATAGGTATAGCTGATAATTATCCTCAGGTGAATGCAGAAAAAGAAATGACTTCCGGGAAAATATTTCCATATTACCAGGAGCTGATTCGTCTTCGAAAAAATCATACGGTGGTATCTCATGGAACATATCGGGGTCTGATGTTGGAAAGCCCTGAATTTATGGTTTATGTAAGAGAGTTGGAAAATGAAGAGGGCAAGTTAGAACAGCTTCTAATTATCAGTCACTTCTATTCAGGACAGGCATCTTTTGACATGCCGCCTGAATTTCAAAACCGCTCAGCAGTAAAACTGATAGGAAATGGTGCCTTAAAGGATAGATACGAGGGTGACGAAAAATTAATCTTTGGTCCTTTTGAAACTATAGCTTACCATTTCACTTAATCATTTTCTTAATCTAAAGAT
>CAYYGA010000029.1:0-17655 GCA_964471435.1 uncultured Facklamia sp. | reverse complement strand
TAACTCTGCTAAAGCAGCATTTCCTCTTTTAAGCGGCCGACCTTCTTTGTCCAGCAATCCAAAACCTATTGCTTGAGCCATCCCTGCTCCACCATCATTGGTTGCTGAACCTCCAATGCCTAAGATGATCTTTTTTACACCAAACTCCAGCGCTGCTTTAATTAATTGGCCGGTCCCATAAGTGGAGGTATATAAAGGATTACGTTCATTTGTTTGCAGTAAATCAAGACCAGAAGCAGCGGCCATCTCGATCACAGCTGTCTTTTCATCCCTTAACACCCCAAAGCGGGCACAAATTTCACGCCCTAAAGGATCTTCTACTAATGTTGTATAAAAGCTTCCCTGACTTGCATCGACTAAGGCCTGCATCGTTCCTTCACCGCCATCTGCAACTGGCACTAAAACTATCTGTGCATCAGGCACTACTTTTCGAATTCCTTCCTCCACCGCTAAACACGCTTCTTCAGCCGAGCAGGCTTCTTTAAAGGAATCCATCGCAACCACAAATTTCATTTTATAACCCCCTCATCCCTGTTATCCTTACTATTTATTATAAACTAATCGGAAGAGTTTAAAATTAAATAGTAAAATACCCTTGACCCTGACCTTACGTTATACTTTATAGTAAGAAATGAAAGGAGGAAAGAAAATGCAAGTTAAGGAAGTTGCGGAGCTCGTCGGCATCAGCGTACGGACTTTGCATCACTATGATAAAATTAAATTATTACAGCCTCACGAAACTAGCGCTGCAGGCTATCGTATCTATTCAAACGACGACTTAATGCGACTGCAGCACATTTTATTTTTCCGTGAACTCGGCTTTCCTTTAAAAAAGATTAAAGATATTTTAGACAGCCCTTTATTTGAAAGACAGGAAGCTTTAGAGCTGCAACGCCAAATGTTATTAGAAAAAAGACAGCGTCTCGAACAAATGATTCAAACAATTGAAAAAACAATTCAACACACAAAAGGAGAAATCGAAATGACCAATAAAGAAAAATTCCAAGGCTTCGATTTTAGCTCTAACCCCTACGAAGAAGAAGCAAGACAGCGCTGGGGTGATAAAGCAGTTGACCAAGCAAATGAAAAAACAAAAAAGTTCACAGATCAAGATCAAGAAGCCTTTAATCAGATTTACCGCGACCTAGCAAAGGTGCGTCACTTGCCGGCTGATTCGTCTCCAGCTCAAGAGGAAATTGAAAAGTGGTATCAATATCTAAACAGTATTGCTCCTTATTCACCAGAAATGTTTAAAAATTTGGGGGAGATGTATATTACTGATACCCGCTTTACAAAAAATATCGATCAATTTGGAGAAGGGCTGGCAGACTTTATGCGAGACGCTATGGCAGTTTTTGCTGATAATAATATAAAGTAAAAAAAAAGCGGGGCACAAACCTTTTAGTTTGTGCCCCGCTTTTTCAGCTTACGCCTTATCCCCTTAAGAAGGAATGCCGAGGGCCGGAATCGAACCGGCACGGTGATCACTCACCGCAGGATTTTAAGTCCTGTGCGTCTGCCAGTTCCGCCACCCCGGCAAATAATTACTGACAAATAATCACAAGATTTATCTTACTATAAGCGGATGAAAGTTGCAATAAGATTTTGAAATGATTTTTCCTCCTGCTGCTTGCTTTTTTACTTTAACGTTTAATTGACTTTGCCATCATATGTACCGTATGGCGCAACCCCCGGACAGCTAAAGACAATTCATAAATATTTTCATAAGGGGCCATTCCTGCGTAACCTGTAGCTCCTATGTGATGTATATCAACGCCTGCCATTTTACTCCACAGTCCGATATCTTTAATGGTTTGGGTATCAGCACATTCCTGGCCGGATCCATTGGCTGCAATTACTAGTTTCCCCCGTTTTTGAATATGAGCAGTGGCTTGGCTGAGTCTTTCTACCGTAGACCCCGGTGTAGTACCAGGAGCAGGTAAAAGAACAATATCTGCTCCACTGTCGATAAAGGAGTCCAATAGCAACAGGTCATAAAAGTCTTCATTTACGCCGGCGCTGTGCATCTTCCCTGCAATAATGATTCCTTGAAAATGCTGTCTTGCTTCTTGAACAGCCAGGGTGATTTGATGATTAGTGACTCCGGACGCCGGATTACCGGTGAGTAAAATAAAATCAAAACCAGCTGCTTGCGCCTTTTTTAAATTTTCAATCGTCGCTAATCGGCCTGCTTTTATTTCTTCAATTCCCAAAGAGCTTTTCTTAACTTCAAGATCAATCGGTTCTAAATTCGTTCCAATAGGACGCCCCGTCAGCTCTCTCAGCTTCTTGATAGGTTCTGGGCTCTCAGGCATTCCTGCTACTTGTATCTCATTTAAATCGCATTTATTCAGCAAGATTAAATCTGCACTGAAAGCACGGGCAATTTCTGCATTGGTAACATTAAAAGGTGCATTTTGCAAGTTAACATTGACTTCTGCCATAATTGTCCGGCCTTCGGCCGCATAAATAGATTGTAGTAATTCATCTTTATTCATAGTTAAAAAATCAGAAGCATCACAGGCCAGCAGTCGTTTAACATTTTCTTTCATTTAAAAAACTCCTTTTACGGTCTTATATTTTTTAAATAATAGTCGCAGTAATTTTTTCATCGATACACTGCTACAGTCAATTTAAAGTTTATCTCAATTCCTTATAAGGTATGGTAAAAACCAGCTTAATAAAGCATCTCTTGAAAATTATACCAAACTATTCAGTATTCGCTAAACTTAATCAGTTTAATCAAAACTTATCAACCCTACTTGCATTATTTTTTTCCTATGCTAATATAAGACTATCGTTTCAAATTAAGCCGGCTTAGCTCAGTTGGTAGAGCATCTGATTTGTAATCAGAGGGTCGAGGGTTCAAGTCCTTTAGCCGGCACTAAATAACGCATCTTCCCAGCAGGGAAGGTGCTTTTTTATTTATAAACCGGTCCTCAGTCCGAGGCCTGGCGCAGGTCAATCATGATAAAATATACTTATTAAAAGAAGTTTATAAAAGGAGGATACATTGTGCGCAACTTTTTCAATTACTATCATTTTGATTATATATGGGGAATTATCCTCGGTCTTGTTTTCTGGTTAGTCTTTCAAAATATCGTTACCGGGATTGTAATGGGGCTTATTTTGGGTTTTGTGATTGGATCGAATAATGCTACCAGAAGCAGATGATTATCTAAGCTTTAAATTAAGTACAGCACCGCCTGAAATAAAAAATACAGATTAAAAAATAGCGCCGAGAAAAATATTTCTCAGGCGCTGTTTTTTTACATTTTTTCTGGTGCTTCGATACCTAATAAAGCTAAACCGTCTTTAAGAATAATAGTGATGGCTTTAATTAAGAGAATACGACTCTCAAGTTCTTCGTCTTCATCTAAAATACGTACTTTTGCATAATATTTATTAGCTTGTTGTGCTAAAGAAATAATGTATTTAGCAATAACAGAAGGTTCAAATTGTTCCGCTGCTCTTACAATTACCGCTGGATAGCTTTGCAGACTTTTAATAATTTCCCAACTATAAGGATCGGTTAATTTAAAATGATCTAAGTCTGTCGGCAGTTCACCGTATTTACGGAGCACGGAATTTAAACGTGCATGAGTGTATTGAACATAAGGACCGGTTTCTCCTTCAAACTGAACAATTTCATCTAAACTGAAGTCAAAACTATTGTTACGATCGGCTTTTAAGTCATGGAAAACAACTGCTCCTACTCCGACTTGTTCAGCCACTTCCTCTTTGTTTTCAAGAGCTTCATTTTTTTGCGAAATTTGCTCATAGGCAATTTCAATGGCTTCATGTAACACTTTTTCCAGCAGCACGATTTTCCCTTTACGAGTGGATAGTTTTTTACCATTTAAAGTAATTAAACCAAAGCCTACATGATACATGTCTTCCGCCCACTCATTCCCCATTTCGTGAAGGACTGCCTTTAATTGTTTGAAATGATTCGTTTGTTCGTTACCTACCACATAAATATTTTTAACAAAATCATAAGTGCGTTTACGGTAATAAGCGGTCGCTAAATCACGGGTTAGATATAAAGTGGCGCCATCTGATTTTTTAATTAAAGCGACCGGTAAATCATATTGATCTAAATTAACTATTGTAGCCCCGCGCTCAACATGACTGATACCTTTTTCATCTAAGATATCGACAACTTCATTCATTTTGTCATTATAAAATGACTCACCGATATAATGGTCAAACTTTACGTTTAATAAGTCATAGACACGGTCAAATTCTTTAATGGATTCTTCTTTGAACCAATTCCATAAGGCTAAGTATTCCTCATTACCATCTTCCAAATCCTTAAATACCTGACGGGCTTGGTCTTCCAGTTCAGGATTATCTTCTGCTTGTTCATGAAAATCCACGTATAATTTAACCAGCTCATTGACCGGATCGGCTTTTACGACTTCTTCATCGCCCCATGCTTTATAGGCAACGATAAGTTTCCCAAACTGTGTTCCCCAATCTCCCAGATGATTGATACGGATTAAATTATAATTAAGTTTTTCTAAAATAAAAGCAATTGAATTACCTAATACAGTAGAACGTAAATGCCCCATAGACATAGGTTTAGCGATATTAGGTGAAGACATATCAACGACTACATTCTCCTGCTGCCCAATATCTTGAGCCCCGTAGTTGGATCCTTGGGTAATAATTTCTTTAACCGCTGCTTGAGCATAAGCTTCTCTTTTAACAAAAAAGTTTAGATAAGCCCCTGCTACTTCGACTTTATCGAAAGCACTGGTATCCAATTTTTCAACTAATTCTTCTGCAATTTTATTGGGTGCTTTACGGAATATTTTAGCCAGGCTAAACACTGGAAAAGCAAAATCACCATGCTCTGCAATGGATGGCGTTTCAATTAATTGTTCAATTTCTGTTTCTGTTAAATGTTCGGCTAAATGCGGTTGTAAAGCAGCCACTATTTGTTCTTTAGCAGACATATTATCTTCCTCTCACTTATAATATTCATAAAAAAATACACCCCTAGACTCACTCTAGAGGCGTATGTCATCTTCATACACGGTACCACTCTAATTTACTGAACATAAAAAAAGTTCAGTCTCTCCATTGATAACGAAGTTGCCTTCGTGACAAGCAGGTCAAATCACTCGTCAAAAACAAAAAGTGCGTTTCAATTACCTTCCCTCATCGGCTTCCATCTACCCGACTTGCTAGTGAGTTTCAGTAATCTACTCTCTTTTTGTAACCTTAGATATAATCGTCCCTATTATACTAATAAAAGAACTAAATGACAATTATTGATTTGAAATTATTGTCCCGCTGCCATCTTCTAGAAACGCAGCTAAATTTTCCAAAGAAGTAATAACTGCCTGTCCTTTGGGAGTTGCCTCTACAAACTGAATGGCTGCTTGTACTTTAGGCAGCATTGAACCGGGGGCAAATTGTCCTTCTTCAATATAGATTTCTAATTGATCCGTAGTAACTTTATTTAATTTTTTTTCAGTTTCTTTTTTATAGTTAAGGTAAACGGCATCCACCCCGGTTAAAATAATTAATAAATCTGCTTCTAAATGATTGGCTAGTTTTTGGGAAGCAAAATCTTTATCGATAACTGCTTCTACACCATGTAACTGCCCTTCACGTTGAATCACCGGAACACCGCCTCCTCCAACAGCCACGACAATATAACCTGCTTCAACGAGGGCTTGAATGGCTTTACTTTCTTTGATAGCAACCGGACGCGGAGAGGCCACTACTTTACGCCAGCCTCTACCGGCATCTTCTTTATATGTCGCATCTGTTTGGGCCATTTGTTCTTTAGCTTCTTCTTCGGTTAAGAAAGGGCCGATGGGTTTAGATAAATTATCAAAAGCGGGGTCCTTTTCATCAACGATTACCTGGCTGACTAAGGAGACTACCGTTTTATCGATAGAATGTTTAGTTAATTCATTTTGGAGGGCATTTTGTAACCAGTAGCCAATTGAGCCTTCGGTCATGGCTACCAGACTGTCCAGTGGAAAGGCCGGGTTGGTTTTTGAATCAGCGGCAATATTTTGTAATAATAAATTTCCGACTTGTGGACCATTGCCGTGAGTGATGATCAGTTGATTATCATTTTGAATCAGCTTTACGAGATGTTGAGCTGTTTGTCTGAGGGCTTCCTGCTGGGCTTGGGCAGTAGGATTTTCGCTGAGTATGGCGTTCCCACCTAGGGCGATAACAATTTTTTTGTTTTTCATGACTAACCTTCTCTTCTTCTATTAAACTTTTGGGATAAATAAGTTACCATTGGTGGCTGCCATGATGGCTTTAATGGAATGCATGCGATTTTCAGCTTGGACAAATTGAAGACCCTGGGATGAACGGAAAACCTCGTCTGTTATTTCCATTTCACTGATGCCATGTTCTCTTAATACATTTTTTCCATAACTTGTATTAGTATCATGGAAGGCAGGTAAACAGTGCAGAACAATATAGTCCCCCTGAATTAAAGTAGTTAAATCTTTGTTGATTTGATAAGGCTTTAATAAATTGATTCTTTCAGCAAACTTATCTTCTTCTCCCATCGACACCCATACATCGGTATATAAAGCGTCTGCATCTTTAACTGCTGTTTGAATATCGCTGGTGACCTCAATTTTTGCCCCCGAATCTTCCGCATATTCTTGCGCCAGTTCGATTAAAGCAGTATCAGGAAATAGACTTTCAGGCGAAGCTATTGTTACATTGACTCCAAGAATGGCACCGGTAATTAAGAGTGAGTTTGCTACGTTGTTTCGGCCGTCACCACAATAAACTAATTTACGTCCTGATAAATCTCCAAAATGCTCTTTTATTGTCATATAGTCGGCAATCATTTGGGTAGGATGCCAGTCATCTGTTAATCCATTCCAAACCGGCACACCTGCATATTTACCCAGCTCTTCTACCATATCCTGGCTGAAGCCGCGAAACTCAATCCCATCAAACATAGATCCTAATACACGAGCTGTATCTTCTACTGATTCTTTTTTACCTAATTGGATATCATTAATACCTAAAAATTCAGGAGCTGCTCCCAAATCGGTGGCTGCTACTGTAAAGGCGGCCCGGGTACGTGTAGATGATTTCTCAAAAAGGAGACAAATATTTTGTCCTTTCATGTACTGGTGAGGAATTCCCCTTTTTTTCAAATCCTTTAAGTGCAGTGAAAAATCAATTAAATAGTTTAATTCTGCTTGAGTAAAATCGATTTCTTTTAAGAAATTTCTTCCTTGGAACATAATCATTCTCCTTTTTTACAATTAGTCTTATCATCTCAATGAATGTTACTATTTTAGTATTGTATTCTTTTTAATTGATTTTGTCACATAAAGTCCTAATATTTTTACTATCTATTATGAAACACTGGAGTACGATTGGGATTTATTCATGCAAAGTTCTGCAGGCTAACCGTTGGTAATGGAGGTAGAGTGCAACAAAACGGGTGACCGTCCGGGCTCTCCACGGTTTATCTTTCCCGCAAAAATGTAATAACACCGTGTTCTCCATCGTCCACTCCAAATCCCTCGGCTCTTTATCCTCACTGCCTTCCCTCATTAAATAGTCCATTAAAGCAAAGCGTGTATCATAGTTATAAATCTTATCCGGCAATGACTTTACTTGATGACCGTAAAGTCCATTAAAAACATCTTGATCAGGTAATAAGAGACGATTACCGTAAGTTTCTATATAGTTTACAATCGCCTCTTCAGATACGACATGGCGGATTTTTGATAAGTTCATCAGTAAGACTCCGGTATTGTAATAATTTTGAATCTCTTTATTTTTCAAACGGTAGCGGTTAATCTGATCTAAAACCTCATTGGTATGACTGGCTGCAGCATATAAATAATTATCCATCGGTAATTGAAAGAGTTCCTCTAAAGAATTAATCACTAAAATATCTGCATCTAAATATAAAATTCGGTCTAAATCAGATGGTAAAAAAAGATGCGCTAAAAGCCGGTAATATATAGTTTCAGGCCATCGTTTAGAGCTGGGCGCATTTTCAAAATAAGAAAAATTTTCTCCCATCACCAGAGGAATATAGTCCATATTAAGGCTTTGACAGAACCGCTTTAATTCTGCTGATTTGATTAAAGTTTCTTTTTGTAGCACATAAACATTAAAAGCATGGTGGCGATGGTTGTCACGAATAGACATCAAAGTAGTCATTAACTGCTGACTAAAGTCATCATCTATCGAAAATAATAAATTGTATTCAGTCATTTTCTCATCCTCTCTCCATCCATTATAAAGTATTTTATTTTTTACAATAATAATAACTGTTAACTATTAAGAAAGATGCTGGAAATTTAAAAAATACCCAGCCGCTTCTTAATTGAAACAGCCGGGTAATCCTTATATGTAAAGGTTTATTAAAATTTTCTAAAGCGTGCTTGTCGTTGCTCCAGACGATCTTTTTGATTCATAGAAGTTAATTCACGAATTTTAGATTTTATCTCTTCTACAAGATAACTTAATAATTCTTCGCGGTTTCTTCCCTGTTCATCAACTACTCGGTCCACCACCTGCATCTGTTGTAATTCTAGTGCGGTTAGCCGCATGACTTCCGCGGCTCGCGGCGCTAGACTGGCGTCCCGCCATAAAATACTCGCAAAGCCTTCGGGGGAAAGAATGGAGTAAATGCTATTCTCCAGCATCCACACTTCATCTGCCAACGCTAATGCGATGGCTCCTCCCGATCCTCCTTCACCTAAAATCACTGCTAAAGTGGGCACGGTCAGTTCTGCCATCGTCATTAAAGTGCTGGCAATTGCTTCTCCAATCCCACCATCTTCTGATTCAGGGGTAGCGTCTGCACCTGCTGTATTAATCAAAGTTAAAACAGGTCGGTTAAATTTTTCTGCCTGTTTCATTAAGCGTTGAGCTTTACGATATCCAGATGGGCCTGACATTCCGAAATTTCGTTCAATGTTTTCAAAAAGATTAGTTCCCTTTTGAATCCCAATCACCGTTAAAGCTTGCTGCCCGAACGACCCGATTCCTCCCACTACAGCTTGATCATCGCCGGACAGCCTGTCGCCGTGTAATTCAATAAAAAAATCACATAAGCCATTGATGACATCACTGGCAGATAAACGTTGAGGGTCACGAGCTTTTGACACAATATTATATGCTTCCATCCTCTGATCCTCCTACTGGTGTATCTTTATAAGTTGACTTAGAACTGTCATTTGTTCATTACGGGGGACGATTGCATCGACAAAGCCATTTTCTAAAACTGTTTCTGCTTCTTGAAAACCAGGCGGTAACTCTGCGCGTATCGTCTGCTCAATTACCCGGCGGCCCGCAAAGCCAATGATGGCTTTAGGCTCCGCTAAAATAACATCGGCCTGATTAGCAAAAGAAGCTGTTACCCCGCCGGTTGTAGGCTGGGTCAATACAGAAACATAAAATAAACCGGCTTTATGGTGACGTGAAACGGCCTGAGTCACTTTAGCCATCTGCATTAAAGAGAAAATTCCTTCCTGCATCCGGGCGCCTCCGGACGCTATAAATAAAATGACCGGTACTTTACGCTCAGCCGCCTCGTCAAACAACAAGACCAGCTTCTCACCTACAATGCTTCCCATACTTGCCATAATAAAACGGCTGTCCATTACTCCTATCGCCACGTCTGTATCAGCTAATTTCCCAAAACCAGTGACAATCGCTTCATTTAAACCGGTGTCAGTTTGAATTTGACGTAACTTATCACGGTATTTAGGAAAATCTAAAGGATCCTTTTCTTGAAAATAGGAATGAGATTCTTCAAACGTCCCTTCATCTATCAACCAATCAATCCGCTTAAAAGCAGGAAATTGTAGATGACCTTGACAATACTTGCATGTATAATCTTCAGGTAAATCAGACTTAACTAAAACCTTTTGACAATACCGGCAAGTGACGGTGGCTCCATCAGGAATTTGTTTGCGGCGTTTTGAATAACTTTCAGGCCGGATAGGGTTAATCCGGATATTATTTTGATTTTTATTTTTACGAAATAAAGCCATTAATTAACCCCTTCCTCACTTTCGACTGCTTCACTTTCAATCCATTCAGGTAAAAAGTTTGTTTCTAGCCATTGTGTGTGATAATCTCCAGCTTGTACTACCGAATCATTTGCCAGTGCTTCTAATAATTCTACATTACTGTAGATTCCTTCAATTGAAAACTCAGTTAAAGCTCTTAATAATAAAGACCATGCTTCACTTGCCTGAGTTTGATGCACCACAATTTTGGCTACCATTGAATCGTAAAAGGGCGATAAGAAAGAAGGGGCATAAATACCACTTTCAACTCTTAAGCCGAGTCCCCCTGAAGGTAAATTTAATTGTTTGATATGTCCGCTTGAAGGTTGGAAATTAGCCAAAGGATTCTCAGCATTTAAGCGTGCTTCAATTGAAACGCCGTTAAATTGAATATCTTTTTGATTATGAGACAATACTTCTCCCGCGGCAATTTTGATTTGTTCTTTAACGATATCAATACCTGTTATCATTTCAGAGATTGGATGTTCCACCTGTAGACGGGTATTCATCTCCATAAAATAATAATTTCCTGCATCGTCTAAAAGAAACTCAATGGTACCGGCATTACGGTAACCGATAGCTTGAGCAGCCTCAACTGCCGTTTGACAAATGGCTTGACGGATATCCTTAGACAGATAGTAGGCCGGTGCAACTTCGATTACTTTTTGGTTTTTACGTTGCAGAGAACAATCTCTTTCTCCTAAATGAATCACATTTCCATGGTGGTCTGCCAATAATTGAACTTCGATATGTTTGGCTGGGTAGATGACCTTTTCAATATACAGGTCTTCATTACCGTAAATGCTTTGGGTTTCATTTTGAGCTTGAATAAAGAGTTTTTCAAAATCTTTCTCATTATCTACACGGCGCATCCCTTTTCCGCCTCCGCCATCCGATGCTTTAATCATTAGGGGGAAGCCGATTTCGTCGGCTATTTGGCGGGCTTCTTCCAGATTTGAAACGAGTCCTTGGGATCCTGGCGTAATAGGGACGCCTGCTTGATGCATCGACTTACGGGCATTGTGTTTATTACCCATCAACTCAATTACTTCACTGGAAGGTCCAATAAAGGAGATATCCAACTGTTGACACATTTTTACAAAATCATGACGTTCAGAAAGAAATCCATATCCAGGATGAATAGCATCCACGCCGGTAACCATGGCTGCCGATAAGATTGCCACAGGATTCTGATAAGAGTCTAATGATTTAGCCGGACCAATACAGATAGCTTCATCTGCCAGTTCAGCGTGCATGGCGTCACGGTCCGCCTCAGAATATACTGCTACAGACTGAATTCCCATTTCGCGCAAGGCGCGGATAATTCTTACCGCAATTTCGCCACGATTAGCTACTAATACTTTCTGAAACATATGAATCTCTCCTATATTTGTTCAAGGTCCGAAATAATAAAGGTCATTAAAGCTTCGGAAACAACTTCACCTTTTTGATTGCGAATCGTTCCTTGGCCTTGCCCCATCCGTCTTTTTAATTTTACTATGTCGACTGTTACTTCTAAGATATCACCAGGAATCACATTTTTACGGAATTTTACATTATCGACAGCAGCCAGGAAAGCTATTTTACCTTCAAAATTTTCTGATTTTAAAAGTGGAATGGATCCTACCTGTGCCATTGTTTCTATTTGTAATACGCCCGGCATAATCGGGTTGCCCGGAAAATGACCTTGGAAGTATGACTCATTCGCGGCGACATTTTTAATTGCAACTACGCGTTCTTCCGGTTCTAACTCTACTACTTTATCTACAAAAAACATAGGATAGCGGTTAGGAATAATATCCATTACCTCTTGCGCTGTTAAAACTACTTCTTGATGTTTATTTTCTGACATGTTCTTCCTCCTAAGCTTGTATCTTTATCAATACCTGATTATACTCAACTACTTGCTCATCTTCCACACTGATTTCTGTCACTGTTCCACTGACAGGCGCGGGAATTTCATTCATCATTTTCATTGCTTCAACAATACAAACCGTCTGGCCTGCTTCAACCTTGTCCCCTACCTTCACATAAGGCGGTTCGCCTGGTTTAGGCTGTAAGTAAACCACTCCGACAATCGGAGAGGTGACAGATTCTCCAGAAGCAGTATCAGAAGAGGCAGCAGAGTTTTCTGATTTAGATTCTCTACTCGCCAGCGACTCATTTTTACTTGCCTCGGGTGCTGATGAAGCTGAAGGTATTGATTCTTCAGTAATTACCGGTCCAGCTGCTAAAGCAGCCGGCGCCGGATTAGATTGAGCTTGGGGCATATCTTTTGCCAATACTAAGTCTACATCACCTTGACGATAGGACAGGTAAGCCAGACTGGAATTATCCAATCGGTCTATCAAAGCTAATAATTCTGTCTGTTCGATCTTACTCATCCTCCCAACGTTTAAAGAGTAACACAGCATTATGGCCTCCAAAACCTAAAGAAGTTGAAAGTGCATAAGATAAATCTGCTGAACGACCCTTTTGAGGTACATAGTCTAAGTCACATTCCGGATCAGGATTTTCTAAGCCTAATGTAGCCGGTACAAATCCTTCCTGTAAAGCTTTAACAACTGCAATAGCTTCCACTCCCCCCGCTGCTCCTAATAAGTGGCCGAAATGCCCTTTAGAAGAAGAAATAGGGATTTTATAAGCATGCTCACCTAAGGCATACTTTATCGCTACCGTTTCACCTGTATCGTTGGTAGGAGTTGAAGTTCCGTGCGCGTTGATATAATCTACTTCTTCTGCTTGGATCTCAGCTTGTGCTAATGCCATTTTAATCGCTTCTCCTGCGCCCGATCCATCTGGATTTGGTGCTGTCATATGATACGCATCGGAATTAGCTCCATAACCTACAACTTCTGCTAAAATAGTTGCGCCACGTTCTTTGGCTGAACTTAAAGACTCCATAAAGACGATTCCGGCTCCTTCACCCATTACAAAGCCATCACGGTCTTTATCAAAAGGTCTAGAGGCCGTATCTGGATCAGGGTTGGTTGATAGAGCAGTTAAAGCCTGGAAACCGCCCATTCCAATTTCGTTGATGGTTCCTTCTGTTCCGCCGGCTAAGCAGGCATCTAAAAACCCATATTTTATTTTTAAGAAAGCTTCTCCAATGGAGTTAGTAGCGGAAGCACAAGCTGTTACAATATCCAAGCTGAGGCCTTTAGCTCCTAAATGCATTGAAATATTACCTGCTGCCATATTACCAATTGTCATCGGCACAAATAAAGGTGGAATCCGTTTAGGCCCTTTATCCAGCATTTTGACAATTCCATTTTGAATTTCATTAATACCGCCGATACCGGAACCTACCAATACCCCTACACGGCTTGCATTAGATTCAATATCATAGCCTGACATCTCAGTGGCTTCTCTAGCTGCTACGATACCATAGCGGGTAAAATAATCCATTCTTCTTGTTTCTTTACGGCTTAAAATGGGTTCCGGATTAAAATCCTTTACCTCCGCCACTACTTGGACATCCCAGTCTGTATTATCAAAACGGGTGATTGGACCGATACCATGCTGGTCATTTTTCATACTATTCCAAAATTCTTCTACATTATTACCAATCGGAGAAACAGCTCCGAGGCCTGTTATGACAACTCTTTCCATCTTTTCCTCCTTGATAATTACATATTCATGCCGCCGTTAACTTCAATCACTTGCCCTGTTACATAAGGACTCTCAATTAAAAAGTTAACCGCCACACAAATATCATCTACAGTTCCTAATTTTTTTAAAGGAATACTGTCTAACATCTTTTCACGAACTTTATCACTGAGTTGCTCAGTCATATCGGTTTGAATATAACCGGGAGCAATGACATTCACTCTAATATTACGACTTGCCAGTTCCCGGGCTAAAGATTTACTTAAACCAATCACGCCTGATTTGGAGGCTGCATAATTAGCCTGCCCTGCGTTTCCAATGATTCCGACGATACTGGACATATTAATAATCAAGCCTGACTTCTGTTTTAACATTTTTCCGGCTGTGTGACGTGACATATTAAATGTACCGTAGAGATTCGTTTTTATCACATCATCAAAATCTTCAGCTTTCATCCGTACAATTAAGTTATCCCGCGTAATACCCGCATTATTAATTAATACATCGAGACGGCCGTGACGTTCCATAACTTCATCAACCATCCGCTGAGAATCATCAAAATCACTTACATTCCCTACCACAGAACTTACCGGCAAAGCGCTGTCTTCAAACTCTGCTAAAACATCCGCTTCAATTTCACGACGTGAATTTAAAACAACTTGATGTCCCTGCTGAGCTAAAGATTTAGCGACTGCTAGGCCGATTCCACGAGAACTCCCTGTTACTAAACAAACTAAACTCATTTTATAGCTCCTCTTGTAAAAATTCGCTGACTTTCTGACTGTCTTCAAACGAATCAACCGTCATCACCTTCACCGGTAATTCATCACGACGAATCATTTGTTCTAAAGTATCTCCAGGACCAATTTGAATAATATGGGTAATCCCTTGATCTATAAGTTTTAAAATTGTTTTATACCAATAGACCGGAGACACTAAATGCTGTACAAGTAAATCCTTCACCCGGTCAGGCTGATGAACAGTCCCGTTTGTATTAGAAATAACCGGCACTTCTCCTACATCAAAAGTAATCTTATCCAGTGCTTCAGCCAAACTCTCCTGCACTCCGCCCATCAATGGAGAATGAAACGGTCCTTCTACTTTTAAAGGAATGACTCCTTTGATTCCCTCTTTTTTAGCCTGCTGTCGCAAAGCTTTCAGTGACGCCTTGCTTCCTGCTGCAACTGTTTGAGTTTTAGCGTTGAAGTTTGCCAGCCATAAATCAGCATCTTCCGTTCTATCTGTTAAAGATTGAACTTCCTCAGCTGTTAAACCAACAACTGCTGCTAAACCACTGCCGGCATTTTCATTTAAGTATTCACAATGTCGGCTCATTAATTCTCCACGAACCTTCAAAAGCCTTAAACCGTCTTCCAATGACAACATTCCGCTGGCAATTAAAGAACTATATTCACCTAAAGATAAACCAGCCATATAACTCACGGCTGGCAAAGATGATTTAATCGATTCATAAATGGCTAGTGAAGTAGCAGCAATAGCCGGTTGTGCATAGCGGGTGACGGAAAACTTTTCGCTGTCATCAGCAATCCACTCTGTCAAAGGCATGTCTAATATTTCTTCCGCTTTTTGAAAAATACTTTCAGCTGCAGGACTGTTTGACTTAAAATCTAAGCCCATGCCTTGATAGTGAGCTCCTTGTCCATTAAAAATTACTGCTAATTTCATTTTGTAAATTCACCTAACTTAATCTTTCTCAACAAATCGTTGATAATTTTCTGAAATAGTTGCTTTACATATATCAACATACGAATGGATTGTCTCTTTCACAGAAGCTTCTTCTTTAACTAAGCCGGCTACTTGTCCTGCCATAATCGAGCCGCCTTGAATATCTCCTAAAACAACAGCTTTATATAAAGCACCACTCGCAAGTTCTTCTAACCTTTCAAAGTTAGGTTTTTCCTTACTGGTCTCCTCTTTTTCAGCTTTTAAATAAGTCTTAGTCAGCTGATTACGTAAAACACGTACAGGATGCCCTGTGATTTGACCTGTTATTACTGTGTCAACATCACTCGCTTTTAAAATTGCTTGCTTGAAATTTTGATGGGCATTCGATTCATGGGTAACTACAAAACGAGTACCCACTTGAACAGCAGAAGCTCCTAACATTAAAGCAGCCGCCATTGCACGCCCATCGCCAATTCCGCCTGCTGCTATAACAGGGATTTTCACAGCATCCACTACTTGAGGTAATAGAGCCATAGTGGTTGTCTTACCAATATGTCCCCCTGCTTCCATTCCTTCAACAATAACAGCTGAAACACCAATCCGTTCCATCCGTTTAGCTAAAGCTACTGAAGCTACTACGGGAATAACTGCAATACCGGCTTCTTTAAAACGATTCATGTATTTACCGGGATTCCCCGCACCGGTAGTGACGATCTTTATACCCGCTTCTATCACATAGTCGACTACATCTTCAGCATGCGGACTCAACAGCATCACATTGACTGCAAAAGGCTGGTCCGTTTTAGCAATCATGGCTTCGACCTTTTCCCGTACACGTTCTACTGGGTCATGGCCGGTACCGACCACACCTAATCCTCCAGCATTTGAAACTGCTGAAGCTAAATCAGCATCCGCCACCCAGGCCATAGCCCCTTGGACAATCGGGTATTTGATACCTAACAATTCTGTTATTGCTGTTCTCATTGAACCATCCTTTGTAATATATCTGTTAGAAAATTATTTTTGATTTTCGATGTAATTTACTAAATCAGCTACTGTTTGAAGATTTTCATCAGTATCAATTGTAATGTCTAACTCGTCTTCAATCTCATTAATTACTTGGAAAAGGTCTAAGCTGTCAGCATCTAAATCTTCTTCAAAGTTTGTCTCCATTTTAATTTTATCTGCCTCAACGCCTAATTCTTCTACAATAATGTCCTTAATCGTTTCAAAAGTATTCATAATTTTTTCCTCCAAAGTTTTTTAATTTTATTTTTTTATACGGTAATATTTGGGAAGACCATTAAATCTTGAAAGCCACATGGCCCCAGGCCAGTCCCCCTCCATATCCTGATAACACTACTTTTTGCTGTCCATCTAATTTAATGCATCCTTCCTCTACCAAATGATCCAGTAAAACTGGAATACTTCCGGCAGACAGGTTAGCTACTTCAGCTATATTTGAAGGTACCGCTTCATTTGTCAGCGACAGCTTTCTTCCTATCAAATCTAACAAACGTTGGTTAGCTTGATGGGCGATCAAATAGTCAAAGTCTAAGTGATGGTCATTTATAAAGCTTTTTAAAGAAGGTATGACAGAGCGCGTCACAAAGTTAAATACTTCGCGGCCCTTCATCGTCATGTAGGGCAGTTTTTCTGACTGGTGTTCGGTGACAACAATCGAATCATCTTTATCCATTGAAGCATATTGCTGACTTACAAACTCCGGCAGAGCATGCCCGTCATTTTTAATTAAGACTCCTCCAGCCCCATCTCCAAATAAGATAACTGTTGAACGGTCTGAATGATCCAAAATTTGACTCATTTTTTCCGCTCCGATGACCAGCGTATAACCACTTGATCGATTACTTGATAAAGCGTTGGCTGTTTCCAGTGCCAATACAAAACCGTTACACGCACCACTCACATCAAAGCCCCAGGCACCTTCAATATTTAAAGCTCCTATCACATGATGAGCCAAGGAGGGTGTCGGTAAATAAGAAGACATTGATGCAACAATGACTAATTCAATTTTCTGAAGAACATCACTATCTACTTTAGATAGGATATCTTTGGCTGCTTTTACAGCTATTTCTGCAACCCCTTCTTCTTTAGATGCCCAGTGCCTTTTTTCAATTCCCGTTCTTTGACGAATCCATTCATCATTCGAATCTATTTGAGTTAATTCGATTAATGCCTCATTCGTTAGAACTTGTTCCGGCACATAGGATCCAGTAGCAACAATTCGACTCATTTTCCGTTCTCCCTTTGATTAAGATCTATTTCTTGTAAAAAAGCATATAAATTTTTTAAGCCTTTAATT
>CAYYGA010000028.1:17701-20196 GCA_964471435.1 uncultured Facklamia sp. | reverse complement strand
CTGAGCTTGAAGTATAACAAACCAATACAGACCATCTACGAATTACAGCCGCCTGGAAAATACGGGCTGACAAATCAAAATACTTATTATAATCAAGGATTAGAAGTCCTGTATCGTAATTATAAAAATTTAAAAGCTGCCTATGGGAGTCAAACCATCTCTTTGTCACTCCATGAATTTAAAACTTTTAAAGAACTGACAAACCGGAAAGACTATGAAGGTGCTGAATTCATCTAACAGCGGGTGGTAAAATAGTGTTTCAGTCAACTTTTACTAGACTGTTTAACTGCAAGTCGTTAATATAGTAAGGATGAAACAGTTGAATCAAGGACAATACACATTCTGATTCGTTAAGAAAAGAAAGCAGGAAATTATTATTAAGAAATCATTTGACACATTCGGGCTCAGTCCTGAACTCTTAAACGCCTTAACAAGTTTACGGTACTGTAAACCGACCCTGGTACAGGAAAAAGTTATTCCCTTAGCCTTAGAAAGACAGGATATTCTGGTGGAATCGCAAACCGGCAGCGGCAAAACTTTAGCTTTTGGAATACCCTTATGTGAACAGGCCGACTGGGAAGAAAATAAACCGCAGGCTTTAATTTTAGTTCCGACTCGGGAATTAGCCTTGCAGGTAAAAGAGGATATCATGAACATCGGTCGTTTGAAGCGAATTAAGGCGACAGCTGTTTTCGGTAAATCTTCCTTTAAAACGCAACAGTCTGAATTAAAACAAAAAAGCCATATGGTAGTAGGAACACCTGGACGGATATTGGATCATTTAAAAGAAGGTACTTTAGTGGTGGACAAAGTCAATGCTTTAGTTTTAGATGAAGCAGATGAAATGCTTAATATGGGCTTTATCGATCAAGTAGAAGAAATTATCGGTTATTTACCTAAAGAACGCCACACTATGTTGTTTTCAGCTACCATGCCTGAAGAAGTAGCACGTTTAGCAAGTTTTTATATGCGCGCGGACCGCGCTGCAGTCAAAATAGAAGCCTCCGAATCGACGACACCTAATATTTTTCATTCCTACATCAAGGTGCAGGAATCGTCCAAGGAGAAGCTGTTGTTAGATCTTTTAACGATTGAAAATCCAGATGCCTGCATCATTTTTTGTAATACTAAAGACCAAGTCGATGCGGTAGTGGACTTTTTAGGTAAAGCCGATTTACCAGTCGATAAAATACATGGCGGTATGGATCAAAGCGACCGCCTATCTGTTATGGATGAATTTCGTTCTGGGAAGCTGCGTTACTTAGTAGCGACTGATGTCGCAGCTCGTGGCATTGATATTGAAAATGTAACCCATGTTGTCAATTATGATATTCCTTTTGAAAAAGAAAGCTATACACACCGAACCGGGCGTACAGGCCGAGCGGGTAAAACAGGAGTCGCCTTATCGATGGTAAGTGAACACGATGGAAATCGCTGGCAGGAAATCCGAGACTATGCTTTTGAAGAGGATCAGGAAGTGAGCGAAGTTTTTGCTCCCAACCAACGCTCAGTTATGCGTGCCAAACCTGCTTTTGAAAAGAAAATAACTAGCCGTATTGCACCAAAAATCAAGCGCAGCAAAGAGTTGAATAAAGACATTACAAAACTCTACTTTAATGGCGGTAAAAAGAAAAAATTACGGGCGGTGGATTTTGTAGGTGCTTTAACCAGTATTAAAAATGTTTCTGCTGAAGATATTGGGATTATAACCATTCAAGAAAACGTGACTTACATTGAAATTATGAATGGAAAAGGCCCTTATGTCCTTTCTCAAATGCAGGACCGTACAATTAAAGGAAAAACTTTGAAAGTGCGAAAAGCGCGCAAATAAAATAGATAGATAGTAAGAGAAGCACCTTAACTAAAGTTTATGGTGCTTTTTTTGTTGTACTTCATAGAAATACGCCGGACACTGGAGCGGTTTTCTGGTGTCCCGCTCACTCACTGTTGTGAGTGAGCACATACTAAGTCCATCCGGTTTCTCTAGTGCTTGAGTTACCGCCAACCGAGCTTGTTCAATAACTCGAGCTCAAGAGTGAGCGCATAATAAGCTCATCCAATTTCTCCAGCTTTGGAGAAATCCCTAAACTGCCATATCCCGACTCTCGAGCTAACCAGTGACCGCTATCAATAAAAAATTCCGAAGTATTGACGAGAAAACCAATGGCTAGGAGGCGAGCACCTCCGAGAATGAAGTTAAGAAATTGCTATCAATATAAAGTCATGGAAAAGTCCTATAAAGATGCTGATATTTTAAAATAATAATTTTCTGGTCTAATGAATATAAGGAAGAGGTTGATAATAAGAGATTAAATAATGAACTAAAGAAATAAGCCTAAACACCAAGTAAATAAATAAAAGCTTCTAACATTTTAAATTAATTAAATTTTATTGATTTTTCTAGACTAGAGATTGACAACTAAAACGTTTTAGAAGATAATATAAATGTGTGAGCGCTACCACCGGAAAGGTTGATGGAGAAGGGGGTTGAAGGG
>CAYYGA010000028.1:1384-17601 GCA_964471435.1 uncultured Facklamia sp. | reverse complement strand
GCCTTTTGGAATTTATTTTCTAATGCAACATTTGACGGCGGGTTTATTGTTTCGAATATTTTTGACTCGACGGATAGGGTTAAATTAACTAACAATTTTATGCCTTTTGTCATGATGGATGAATTTATCGAAACAGATAATTTACCTCTGGTTACCAACGATAATCTTTATGGGGGTAAGCTGGCAGCAGATTATCTACTGTCCATGGGTCACCGAAAAATTGCCTGCATCACCGGGTCGAAACATTCACCTAACTCAGAAATGAGATATTTAGGCTTTAAAGAGATACTTGATCAGTCAGCAGTCCCATTAATAAAAATGTATCAAGGAAATTATGGTTTTAACAGCGGCTATGAATTTATGATAGAAATCATACGGGACTATCCAGAAATCACCGCAGTTTTTTGTTTTAACGACATGATGGCATTCGGTGCTATGGAAGCTTGTAAAGACCAAGGCCTTTCGGTTCCGGAGGACATATCGATTATCGGCTATGACAATGTCGGCCAGTCAATCGGATTAGACCGTGTCTTAACGACCATCGATCAAGGTATCGAAAAAATAGCAGAATCTGCGGTTAAGATGCTGATTGATGTCATTGAAAATAAAAAGATTTCTCAAATGAAATTATTAATTGAACCTCAACTCATCGAACGAAAAACGGTTCGTAAATTATAAAGATGATTTAAACTATTAAAGGGGTGGTGTGTACCTGAATTTTTCTGTCGTTTATTACTGCTAGTTCATTTTGTTAAATAAAAAGGAGAAAAAGTATGAAAAAATTATTACTTGCCTTACTATCTTTAGCACTATTTTTACCTGCATTAGCTGCAACCAGTGTTTCGGCGCAAGATTCTGATCCAATTAGAGTAGCTGTTGTTTATTCAGGTAACTTAGGAGACCAGTCTTATAATGACTCCGCTAATATTGGAGCAACACAAGCGATTGAAGATTTTGGTATTGAAGTTCGTAACATGGAAGGAACAACTCCTGATGTTTGGGAATCCAACCTTTTATCAGCTGCTGATCAAGGGTATGATTTAGTTATTTGTTCTTCATCAAACTTTGAAGAATACTTAAAAGATATTGCACCAATGTATCCAGATGTTAAATTTGCGATCATTGATACTGTCGTAGAAGGTGACAACATCCAATCGATTTCATTTGCTCAAAATGAAGGATCTTTCTTAGCAGGAGCAGCAGCTGCATTATTTACTGAAGAAACTGATATCGAAGGTGTTAACGAAGAAACAATTATCGGTTGGGTTGGGGGAATGGATATTCCTGTATTGAATGACTTCTTCATTGGTTACGAACAAGGTGCAAAATATATTAACCCTGATATTACTGTTTTACAATCATTTGCCGGTACATGGAATGATCCATTAAGAGGTAAAGAATTAACATTAGCTCAATTTGAACAAGGTGCAGATATTGTAATGAACGTAGCTTCCGGTACAGGCCCTGGTATTTTAGAAGCGGCAGCTGAAGCAGGCAAGTATGCAATTGGTGTTGACTTAAACCAAGACAATGACCAACCTGGTTCTGTATTAACTTCAATGATTAAACGTGTAGATACAGCCGTTTATACAGTAATTTCTGATGTTGTGAATGGTACATTTGAAGGCAATAAAACAGCTTATCTTGACGTTGAAGCGGAAGGTGTTGGCTTAACTGACTTCACAGTGATGAAAGAACATTTAGGCGACCAATTCCCAGAGCATATTATTGAACGAATTGAAGAATTAGCAGCTATGATTGCTTCCGGTGAAATTGTTGTAGACAACGCACCAGGATACGGCCGTAGCGATGAAGCTGAAGAGACAGACACAGCGGAAGAAGCAGAAGAAACTGAAGCAGACGCAGAAGACGTTGAAGAAGCAGAAGAAACTGAAGCAGATTCAGAATAAAATCAAAGTTTGAATAATAAATAATTGAAGGCGGAATTTACCGCCTTCAATTATTTATACGGGCAAAGGGGTGAATCCATGTCGGAATATATCGTTGAAATGAAAAATATTGTCAAAGAATTTGGAGAAGTTACTGCGATTGCAGAAGGGCAATTTAATCTTATTGAAGGAGAAATCCACTCCCTGATTGGAGAAAATGGTGCCGGTAAATCAACTTTAATGAAATTGTTGTTCGGCATGTATGAAGTAACAGAAGGTGAAATATTCTTTCTGGGAAAAGAATTAGAAGCTTATACAACTAAAAAAGCTATCGACCTGGGGATAGGAATGGTTCACCAGGAATTTATGTTAATTGATGATTTAACAGTCTGGGAAAATGTCATCCTCGGAAATGAACCGAAGAAGGGTTTTTCCATCGATTCGAAGAAAGCTAAGAAAGATATTCAAGAATATATCGATAAATACCACTTAGATATAGACATCAACCGAAAAATTAATCAAATTTCACTTGGAGAAGCACAGCGGGTGGAAATTATTAAAGTATTGTCAAAAGGTGCTGAAGTTATTATTCTCGATGAACCAACCGCTGTTCTTACCCCTCAAGAGGTAAGGGCCTTATTTGTAATCTTAAAAAACTTAAAAGAAGATGGAAAAACCATTATTTTTATTTCTCATAAAATGGATGAAGTATTAGAAATCTCAGATCGAATTACGGTAATGCGTCAAGGAAAATTTGTCGATACAATAGTAAATGAAAATGTTACACCTGTAATGTTATCGAAACTGATGATTGGACGCGAAGTGTTTTTAGATAGTAAAAAAACGAATGTTAAAGAACATTCGAACAAGATAGCTTTGAAAGTAGAAGATATTTGGGTACCAGGAGAAAAACAAATATCGAAATTAAAAGGGGTTAACCTTGAAGTTTATGCTGGCGAGATTCTAGGAGTAGCCGGAATCGACGGTAATGGACAATTAGAGTTAGAAGAAGCCATAGCCGGTATACGGCCGGTTGAAAGAGGAAGGATTTTTCTCGAAGAAGATGAAGTCACCAATATCCCACCTCTAACCATGCGTCAAATAGGTTTAAATTACATCCCCTCTGACCGTAATACACGTGGACTGAATCGTAATATGTCGATTGAAGCCAACTTAGTCAGCCCTTATATAGAAGAAGAGCGTTACTCTTCAGCCGCTATGTTAAACAGAAAAACTATTCGAGAAGACGCTGTCAAGTTAATAGAAGAATATGACATTCGCCCGACTGATCCTGAACTCTTAACCAGTGCCCAGTCAGGTGGGAATGCTCAAAAGGTCGTAGTGGCACGTGAAGTTTCAAGAGCCAATAAAGTGCTGGTAGCTTCACAACCAACCCGCGGGGTAGACATTGGAGCCATTGAATCCATTCGCCGCATTATTGAAAATGCCGCCGATCAAGGGGTAGGTGTTTTACTAATTTCAGCGGATATCAATGAAATCTTGTCTTTATCCGATCGAATTGTAGTTATATATGAAGGAAAAATTGTAACCACCTTGAAGTCTTCTGAAGCCAATGAAGAAAATCTTGGAATCTATATGATGGGTGGAGAAAGCAGTGACTATGCACAGATAGGGGATGAATTAAAAGATGACTAGAAAGCACGATACAGTAAAGTTTATTTTAAGAATTGCAATGACCATTGTTATTTCCCTATTAATTGGTGCGCTTTTTATTTTATTTATAGGTGAAAATCCGCTTGAAGCTTACCAAGCCCTGCTGGAAGGCGCCTTTGGAACCCGACTAAGAGTCGGAACTACACTGGCTGCTTTTACACCCTTACTTTTAACTTCACTGGCCTTTGCCGTTGCAGCAAAAGCAGGAGCATTTAACGTAGGGGTAGAAGGGTGTGTATTTCTTGGCGGATTAGTGGCGGCTTATATTGGAATTAATTGGGATTTTCTTCCCGCACCTTTGTTAATTCTCGCATGCTTTCTAGGGGCGACACTTACAGGCGCTTTATGGTCCTTAATCCCTGCCTTACTTAAAGTTTATTATGATGTCAACGAAGTAACTGTAACTATTTTAGCCAATATGGTGGCTTTATATATCACGCAGTTTTTCGTTAGTGGACCGATGAGCTCGGGAGGGACGGTTTCACAATCCCACCCTGTAACGGTAACTTTACCTAAAATCCTTGCTCCTAGTAATGCCAACGCCGGTTTGTTTATTGCACTTGGGATTGCGGTTCTTCTTTTTATCTATTTGAGACGGTCAAAGTTTGGTATGAAATTAGAATTCACCGGAACCAACCTCTTCAATGCAGAGTATGCTGGGATGGAGCCTAAAAAAATGGTGCTTTATGCCATGATGTTAAGTGGTGCTTTAGGTGGGATTGCAGGAACAATTGAAGTGTTAGGCGTTCATGGTGTCTTCTTAAATAACTTTGCGGTGGGTCTTGGAACCAATGGAATGCTGGCTTCTTTAATTGTTAAAAATAATCTGGCAGCTGTGCCTTTTATGGCCTTCTTTTTAGCTGTTTTAAACATCGGCGGTTTGGGTATGCAGCAGATGACCAATGTGCCAAAATCAATTGTCGATACGATTACAGCAATCTTTATTCTAATTGCTTGTATGGAAGGACTTTTATATTTCAGAGAACGTACTCAGCTTAGAAGATCTAAGAAAAAGAAAGCGGAGGTATAAAAATGGAATTTGGAAATATCTTTAATGCAAGTCTAATGTACGCTACTTGGCGTTCGGCAACTCCGCTTATCTATGCTGCTTTATGTGCGGCCATTACTCAGCAGGCAAACATCTTAAATATCGGTACAGAAGGTATTATGTTAATGGGTGCTTTTACAGCTGTAGCGACCAGTTATTTAACCGGCAGCTGGATAGCAGGAGTTGTGGCAGCTATGTTAGCAGGGATGATCATGGCAGGAATTATGGCAGTAGGAACGATTGAGTTTGATGCGGATATTACAGCAATTGGCATGGCGATTAATTTATTTGCGATTGCCTTTACAAAGTTTTTACTGAATTCAGTATTAGGCAGGCAGGGGACCTTCTCTGATCCGGCTATTCAATCTATCCCAAGAGTCGAGCTTCCCTTTTTACAACCGGGAACGACGCTCAATACTCTCTTCAATAATTGGGCTTTAACGGAGTGGCTGGTTATCCTTTTAATTATCGGATTGACTTATATGTTATACCGGACCGTTTGGGGCTTGAGAATCCGATCAACGGGGGCTCATGAAGTGGCAGTAGCTTCAGCAGGTATCAATGTCAGAGCCATTAAATATCAAGTACTCCTTATTTCAGGTGTGGTTGGTGGTTTGGCAGGGGCTCACCTTTCCTTAGGTTATTCCAACCTCTTTACTGAAAATATGACCAACTCCAGAGGGTTTATGGGTGTAGCAGCCATGTTCTTTGGCCGGGCACATCCTGTCTTAACTGTCATCGGTTGCTTGGTGTTTGGCTTTGCTGATTCAATTGGCGCGCGTCTGCAGGCATATGGGTTGCCTTCACAAATTGTATTGATGATGCCGTATCTTGTTACAATTCTTGTTTTAGCGATCTCGATGATTAATAAAAAACATCAAGATCAGAAGAGAATGAGTGCTTTAAACTAGGAGGTAAATAAGTGGTTAGAAGAATTATTTTAGACTGTGATCCAGGGCATGATGATGCCATTGGAATTATGTTAGCTGGAAAAAGTGAAAAAATTGATTTGTTGGGTATAACAGTAGTTGCAGGGAATCAAACCTTAGAAAAGACCGTTAAAAATGCATTAAATGTCTGCCAATATTTAGAATTGGACACTAAAGTCTATGCGGGCAGTGCAGAACCGTTAGTGAGACCAAAACAACGAATCGCGGATGATATCCATGGTGAGACAGGATTAGATGGGCCGGTATTTGACCCATTAACTCGTCAAGTTGAAGAAGAACATGCGGTTAATTTTATTATTGATGCGGTTCTTAAAAGTGATCAACCTGTTACTTTGGTGGCTACAGGTCCACTTACTAACCTTGCATTAGCTTTAAAAATGAATCCTAAGATTAAAGAAAATTTGGAAGAAATTGTGATTATGGGCGGTTCTTTCCAACATGGAAACGTCACACCAGCTGCTGAATTTAATATTTTAGTGGATGCAGAAGCAGCTTCTATTGTCTTTAATTCAGGTATTAATGTAGTCATGGTGGGTCTGGATGTGACGCGTAAAGTATTGGTTTATCCAAGTGTGATTGAGCGAATGAGCAAGATTGATAACAAGGCTGCTTCCTTATTTGTCGATTTGATGGAATTTTTCAATAAGTCTCAAAAAGAAGTATTCGGCTGGGATGGCGGACCTTTACATGATCCATTAACGATTGCTTATCTGATGGATCCAACTGTCTTGGAAGTACGTAAAATGAATGTTCAAATTGATACAAAATCAGAACAAAGTTACGGAAGAACAAATTGTGACTACTTTGGGATGGTAGGTGGAGTGAAGAATTCTGAAGTAGCCTTGGAAGTTGATATTGAAAAGTATTGGGATATTGTAGAAGAAGGCATTAGAAATTATGGTGAATAAGCTTAAAGAAACCTTAAGTCAGAAAAGCCCAGAATATTTAGATTACTTAAAAGAATTAATCGCTATTGATACCCGGCATATCGGCCAGGGGATTGAAGGAGGCTACGAGGCAGCCGGCCAGGAGTATCTGATTCAATTGATGGAAAAAATTGGCGCTGAGTCGATTGAAAGAGACCAGATGAAAGAAAGTTTCATTCAACAGGCCATCGAAGAATACAATGAAGGCAACCCCGGCCATAATTATGATGATCGCTATAATGTCTATGCGACCTTTAAAGGAGCAGATGAAAGTGAAACCTTAATGTTTAACAGTCATATTGATACCATGACACCTGGTCCTTCACATTTATGGCAGACCGATCCTCATACACCCACCGAAAAAGACGGTAACTTAATCGGCTTAGGCGCTGCTGATATGAAATCCGGTTTAATGGCCAGTATTCTGGCAGTTAAATTGATTCAAGATGCAGGAATTGACCTGCCGGTTAATGTGCAGATAACATCAGTAGTAGATGAAGAAGGCGGCGGTAATGGATCGATTCAGGCTGCACTTGTCAATGATAAAGTGAACGGCGTGGTTGTCTGTGAACCATCCAACTATGATTTAATTCTAGCGCATATGGGCTTTATCTTTTTTAGAATTGAAGTAGAAGGTAAGGCGCACCATTCCGGCTCCAAATGGCTGGGCGTCAGTGCAATTGATAAAATATCTCTGATACTTGAACGTTTAAGAGCGGTGGAGTATGACTGGCTGTTTAATTATAAACATCCTTTATTACCGCCTCCCAATGTTAACTTTGGTGTTATACAAGGCGGCACATCCGGTGCCACGGTTGCAGGGTATTGCTTAACAGAAATGTGTATTCACTACCATCCAAAAACCATGTCTTATGAGTCAGTGAAGTCAGAAATCGAACAAGCGGTTGATGCGGTGGTGCAAAGTGATGACTGGTTGAAAGAAAATCCACCTAAAGTCACCATTTTCCAAAGCGGTGGTGGTTATGAAATGGACGAAGAAGATAAACTGGTTCAACACTTTAAAACCGCTTATCAGTCTGCTTTAGATAAAGAAGTGACCGTAACCGGCTCACCGGCAGGCTGTGATTCAAGAATTTGGCGCAATATACTGGATGTCCCAACCATTCAATACGGTCCCGGGCGTTTAGAAGAATGTCACGCTCCCAATGAATATGTTGAGATTCAACAATTTTTTGATGCAATATTAATTTATGCTGAATTAATTTTAAATTGGAAAGGAAGAGTTTAATGAGCAAAAAGGTATTACTAGTAGGAGAATCGTGGTTTAAATATGAGGTGCATGTAAAGGGGTTTGATACTTTCTACACTTCTTCTTATGATTCAGGAGAAAAATGGCTGAAATCTGCCTTGGAAGAAGCAGGCTATACTGTAGACTACATGCCGAACCATGTTGCTCAAAATTCATTCCCTTTTGAAATGGAAGAGTTGGAACAATATGATGTTGTGATTTTATCAGATATCGGCTCAAACACCCTCCTACTTTCTGATGCAACGTTTGTAAGAAGTGAAACTGTAACAAATAGAACTCAATTGATTGCCGACTATGTTAAAAACGGCGGCGGTTTATGTATGATTGGCGGCTATATGACTTTTGCGGGTATTGATGGGAAAGGACGCTGGTATAATACACCTGTGCAAGATGTATTGCCAGTTCAAGTCTTACAAATGGATGACCGTGAAGAACATCCTGAAGGAATTAAAGCTGAAATTGTAGCTGACCATGAGATTTTAGAAGGGCTTCCTACAGACTGGCCTCATTTCTTAGGTTATAATAAAACCATTATAAAAGAAGAGGCTGACCTTTTAGCCAAGATAGGAGATAATCCTTTAATTGCCGTTAATGAAGCAGGAAAAGGTCGCGTATCAGTGTTTACCTCGGACTGCGCGCCGCACTGGGCTCCTAAAGAGTTTTGTGAATGGGAACATTATCCAAAATTATGGAAACAATTGATTGATTGGACCGCCAACGCTTAAATGATGGATGGTTATATGGAAAGGGGTTAATATTTATGAGTGGTAAAATTTTAAATTTTGGATCTTTAAATATTGATCGTGTCTATTCAGTACCACGGATTGTAACTCCGGGAGAAACCATCTCCTCAACCAAACAAGCAGAACATTTGGGCGGAAAAGGTTTAAACCAATCGCTTGCTCTTGCCAGAGCGGGGCGAAAAGTATACCATGCGGGTGCCATTGGGGAAGATGGACAGATGTTAGAAGAAGCTTTAGCAGAAGCAGACGTAGATGTTAGTCTTTTAAACCGCTTAGAAGGAAAAAGCGGACATACTATTATTCAAGTGGATAAGACGGGCCAAAATAGTATTATTTTATCCCCTGGCACTAACTTTTCACTTACTAAAGAATATGTGGCAGATGTTTTTAAAGAGTTTAATGAAGGCGATATGCTGCTCATTCAAAATGAAGTCAATGAACTGGAATATATTATCAATCAAGCTTATGAACGGAAGATGACGATAGTATTTAACCCATCTCCATTTGACCCAGCTATTTTACAACTACCGCTGGATAAAGTTTCTTGGTTTATGGTGAATGAAATTGAAGCCATGCAAATAACAAATATGAATACTTTGGATGAGGAACTTATCTTAGCCAATTTACAAAAAGCTTTCCCTCAAGCAAGCTTTGTTCTTACACTAGGAGCGGAAGGTTCTGTCTGTTATTCAAAAGGGAAATTATACCGACAAGGTATTTATGAAACAAAGGTTGTGGACACAACAGGAGCAGGAGACACATTTACCGGTTACTTTATTGCTTCCCTTTTAGATAATGAAGGGATTGAGCTAGCTTTAGATAAAGCAAGTCGTGCTGCTTCTATCACAGTCTCAAGAGAAGGGGCAGCCCCTTCCATTCCAACTAAAGAAGAACTGCAGTCTTATAAATAAGATGCCTTTATTCATTCAAGTAATATTTAACACGCCCTGGTTGACTCTTGATAGTCTACCGGGGCGTGTTTTTAAGAAGTTATTTCTTTACAATTAACTGAACAGCTTGGTCAATTTTATCTTGTTGTTTGTTCGGATCCTGTTCCGGATTAAGCAAACAGTCTTTTAGGTTTTCAGCAACAATAATACCCATAATTCGGTCAATGCTGGAACGAACTGCACTTAATTGAGTGACAATATCTACACAGTCCTTTTCATCTTCAATCATTTTCTGGATTCCCCGCATTTGTCCTTCTGCTCGTTTGAGGCGATTTTGGATATTTACATCGCATTTCATCCTCTCGTTACTTCTCCTTTCCAAGCATTAATACCACCTTCAATATTGGTAAGATTAAAGCCTTTTTCAGTTAAAAAGTCGCAAGCTTTTACAGAACGCTTACCGCCTTTACAATGTACATGATAGTGCTTATTCTTATCTAATTTTTCGAACTCTTGTTCTATCTCGCTTAAAGGCAGGTTTTCAGCTCCGGGTATATGAAATTCTGTGTACTCATTCGCTTCACGTACATCTAGAATATTTAAAGCTTCATTTTCTCTTTTTTGTTGTAATTCATCATTAGTAATTGTTTTATACATGTATAATCTCCTCCGGTTTTACAAGACTGTATAGGTTAAATCCACCATCTAAACTTGATACTTTAAAGTTTGCCTGTTTCAGGATACGCTCGCCAATGTAACTGCGTAAGCCACTGTGACAAGCTGCAACATATTCTTTATTTGGGTCTAATTCATCTATTCGCCCGCGTAATTCATCTACTGGTATATGGATGGCATCCTTATATTGTCCCATTAAAAGTTCAGCGTCCGTGCGAAGGTCTAATAGTTGGGCCCCAGCATCTGTGCGGTCTTTTAATTCATGCCATTGAACAACTTCCGTCAGATCTTCCATAACATTACTTGCCACATACCCCAGCATATTAACGGCATCTTTTGCTGCACCAAATGGCGGGGCATAAGTCAATTCTAATTCTGGTAAATCAAAAACAGTTAAGCCGCCTTTAATGGCTGTCGCCAGCACATCAATCCGTTTGTCGATTCCTTTTTCACCTATTCCCTGCGCTCCCAGAATTTCGCCTGTCTTTTTGTCAAAAATCAGCTTCATAAATAGATTAGTTGCACCCGGGAAATATCCTGCATGGTCTTTACTGACAGTATGAACAACACCGATTTCTCGATCAAGTTGACGTGCCATGCGTTCATTTAAACCCGTTGAACCAGCGGTTAAGTCGAACACACGCACAATTGCAGTTCCGATACTTCCTTGATTTTTACGGTTTAAGCCTGCAATGACATCTGCGACTTGACGACCTTGACGATTGGCAGGGGAAGCAAGTGCAATCATAGTGTCTTCACCCGTTATTTGTTGTTTCACGATAATTGCATCGCCCACAGCGTAAATATTAGGTTGATTGGTTTGGTAATGTTCATCTACTAAAATTCCGCCGCGCATCCCTAACTCGATACCGGCCTCTTTTGCTAAACTGGTCTCCGGCTGAACTCCGACTGACATAATAATTATATCCGTTTCAATTTCAGTTCCATCATCAAGGACGACTAACCGTCCGTTGTCGCTTAACTTAGTGGCTGATTGACCGGTGATCACACGGACATTCTTAGTTTTTAATTCTCTTTCTACATAAGCAGCCATATCTTCATCTAAAGGAGGAAGAACATGGGGAGCCATTTCTACAATGGTAACTTCGAGACCGCGCAGCGCAAGACTTTCAGCCATTTCGAGGCCGATAAAGCCGGCTCCAACTACAACTGCTTGTTTAGGATCAGAATTCTTTAGATGTGTCATAATATCATCTAGATCAGGCACATTCCTTAGACTGAATACATTATCCGCCTCTTCTAAGCCTTTGATAGGGGGGATAAATGGTTTAGCGCCAGGTGATAAAATTAATTTGTCATAAGATTCTGTAGACTCTTTACCTTCATGAAGGACTGTAATAGTTTGCTCCTTTGGATCTATCCCTACGACTTCATGGTGAGGACGCACATCCAAATTAAAGCGTGCTTGCAGTGATTCAGGAGTTTGTAAAATTAACTCACTGCGCTCACTGATTTCACCTGAAACATGATAAGGTAAACCGCAGTTTGCAAAAGAGACATAAGGACCTTTTTCTATAACAATAATTTCTGCATCATCCATTAAACGTCTTAAACGGGTGGCTGCTGACATACCACCTGCAACCCCGCCTACTATTATAATCTTTTTCACTATTTATTTCCTCCCTTAATTGATCCGCTCCACTGGCTCATTCCACCACGGACGCTTTTCACCTCATAACCTTTTTTCTGTAAGATACGACTGGCGCTTTTGCTACGGACACCGGATTGACACATCACATAGATGGGCTGATTTGAATGCTTAGGTTTAAAAGACTGCACTCTATTAAGTGGAATATTTTTGCTGAAAGGCAGATGGCCTTGTTGGTACTCAGCGGGTGATCTGACATCGATTAACTGTATTTTACTTGAAAGTATACTTTCTAATTCTTTGGTTGAGATAGAAGGAACACTTTTCAAAAAATTGAATATCATATAATAAACTCCTTTTATACCTCTAGGGGTATGGGTATGATTAGAATTTACCACCGTTTATAATTTTTGTCAAGCATTGACTTCAAAAGTTTCTGTAACTTAAGGTTAAAAAGTGAATTAAAAAAAGATTACTGTTTTGAGCATCAAGATTTACAACACTTCATTATTGAGGCAAAAAAATACCAGTGATCTAAAGGTATAATTAGAACACTGGTTAGGAGTTTATTAGCAAGATCAAAGTGGTTGGTGAAATTAATTAAGAACTATTAAGGTAAGTCTTCTTCAACTTGTTGGAGTTAAGGATCTGGCAATTGTCAACGCATCTTGCAGCAATAAGCGGGATTCAATAGTGTTTTCGCAGGCCCTAGACTAATCAACAGTATTTCTAAGCCCACTGTTAATAATGTGTTTAAATTTCCCACTTTTAGGATGCTGTTTGGGTGCTTCTTCAGACAGAAAAATCTCCACATCAGTCATGTCATGAGTGGCTAGAAAATCCTTTAATTGACGGTAGGCAGTTTCGAAACCCTCTTCCTTACTGGATCCATCGTGAGGGTCTATTCTAATTTCTAAGTAGTTTCCAAGGTAGACAACCACTTGATATCTCTTTGTTTCACTCACTTTATCTAAGACACTTGTTATAGCCAGGGGGGGTATGTTGATTTCTTTTTTATCCTACGCCATAGTTTTAGCTCCTGCTTTTATAAACGCTCTAAAATCTTTCTTTCTGGCGAAAGCTCTGGTAGTAGTTGTTCCGCCCATAATATTGTTGGTCGTTTTATCACTCAACAAAACCAGAGGTTCACCGCTGGAACCGCTGGTAGTTAATATCAGATATTCCCCTTTAAATTTGCGGCCGATATTATCTAAGTCTTTCATGAACTCATTAACATCTGCAAGCTTAATAGAAGGATTGGTAACCCAATCATCGAAAGAAGTCATTAATTTTGTTTTGTTAACCGGGGGTAAATCCGTTAGTTCGAAGCCCCACCAATATTTTTATAAAGTTCCTGGTAATAGGGGCTATGCTTTTTCGTATAATTAACCAACTGCTGGAATCGTTCCTGATAAACTTCTCTTTTTTGACTATCACTCATTTTATTGTATTTTAACACAGTATCATCGCTTTAAAAATGCCAATAGAATTCACTTAGAGACTTCCCTTACTACTTTAAATATTATAAAAATTCCCCTATAATCAAGATCTGCATAGTTCAAAGGGTCTCACCTCTTTATAAGTTAGTTATATTTTAATATAGCAGCAGTAGTTTTGAGGAATGGTTAGTCAGGTGAGGTAGTTATAAAAATTTATTTATTGGCAGATTAGTCCTATGCTATAATAAACGAGAATTGGAGGGAATCACATGGCAAGGAAAAAAACTTTTACCCAAGAAGAATTATATACTGCAACACACCAATTAATGTTGGAGGAAGGTTATGATCAGTTTAACTTTATGAAACTGGCCAAAGCACTCGATGTTACAAGAACGGCCCTTTATAAATATTACAATAACAAAGACGAGTTATTACAAGACTATCTAAAGACCCGGATGCAAAATTTTGTCAAACGCATTGAAACAACTGACTGGTCTGAAAACTATGAGGAGAAACTGTCAGAGTTACTGAATTTAGTCTTTGACTTTGCGGATATCCACCGTATTTCGCTTCAAGTACCTCGTCAGCAGTGGAATGAAGAGAATAAAGATTTGCCTGATATTCGGGAGTCGAAGCAACTTCATCAAACCTTTTTTAATTTTATTCAGGGTGTAATTGAAGAAGGTCAACAAAATGGCTTTCTTGATGCTGAGATACCTTCTTTAATCCTAATTGAAATCATTTTACACAGCGTGACACTGCCCAATATGTCTGGTTTGTCGACAGAAAAACGCTATTATTTCCTTAAAAAGATACTATTTAAAGGGATTCTAAATTAATAATTTTAAAGGCGGCTGAAAACTAAAACACAATAAGTGACGGGCGTGTCACTTGGTGTATACTTATCTTTGCTTCCATAAAAAGTAAGAAAAGAGGTATTATTTATGTTTAGCACGTAAAGAGCTTTGGTTTTCAAAGCGTCGCTTTTATAGATTGGCTTTATCATTGTATTGATTTCATGGCTGGTCTTTGTATTAAGCGGGTTGGGTCAGGGTGAATTTATCGCAATTATTTGACCTTCCGGTTCAGGTAAAAGTACTTTCCTATCGATTGCCGGAGCCTTACTACAGGTAAGCTCAGCTCAAGTGCTTATCGACAATGTCGACGTCGCCTCACTGTCTGAGAAGAACCTGTCAAAAATCCGCTTAGATAAAATCGGTTTATTCTACAAACATCCAATTTGCTGCCTTATCTAACTGTAAAAGATCAACTGTTGGTTGTTAAGAAAATGGGTGGATTGATTAAACCAGAAGATAGAACATTGGCTGAAGAGTTATTGACCGGTATTGGTTTGGGCGAAAAAATGCAGAAATATCCACATCAACTATCGGGTGGGGAGCGCCAGCTAACTGCAATTGACCGGGCCTTTATGAATGACCCAAGTATTATTTTAGCAGATGAACCCCCAGCCAGTTTAGATACTAAGTGTTCACACCCAGTGGTGTCTTTGATTGCTAAACAAGTGAAAGCACGCAAAAAAGCTGCGATCATGGTGACTCATGATGAGCGGATGTTAACTTATTGTGACCGCGTCTACCGTATTGAAGACGGAGTATTGTCACAAGACAGATAAATAATAACTATTCCCCTCTAAGTAAATCAATCTATTTTAAAGGGTTTTCTTGTAGTTTTAGAAAAGCTCGTTAATTATTTCCTTTATAACCTACTTAAAAAACTGGCAGTAAATTCCTTCTACTGCCAGTGCGAATTACCTTATTGAAAAAAGCTAATCCCATTCTACTAACTCTAAGCCCACAGCGGTTAATTCATAAACTTTATGACACACATCTTGCAAAAATTCTCGGTTATGAGAAACGGCTACAAAAGCTCCGGGAAAAGATTGGAAAACGCCTCTTAACTCAGCTTGCGATAGAGGAGAGAAGTTACGGGTAGGCTCATCTAAGAGTAAAACATTGGAGCCATCTAAGCTGTATTTCAATAACAAAAGTTTAGCTTGTTGTCCGCCTGATAAATTTTCTACCGGCTGTTCCATCTCTTCAGGGGTAAAGTCAGCACTGCCTAAAGCAGTCATAAGTAAAGTTCTTTCCTCTTGATTGGCTGTTTTTGTTAAAAAGTCGATAGCCGTTTTTTGATAATCCAAAACTTCTTGGTAATTTTGAGGCATGTAGCCGATTTGAATATCAGACCGTAAGGATAAATGCTCCTGTAAATATTTTAAAAAGCTGGTCTTACCAATACCATTCGCTCCGATAATCCCGATTTTGTCATGGCTATCTAAAGTGAAAGTGATACTTTCGACTAATTTCCTACCATAAACTTCCAACGGTTCTTGATAGAGATGCAACAATTGTTTGTTGGCCACCGCTTTGACGCGGTTGAATTCAATTTTGATGACTTCATCACGGATTGGCAGCTCTTCATAGCTTTCAGCTTCGCGCTCAAAACGTCGGCCTTGGGACTGGATGTTTTTCATCTTTTTTGCCAGTAAACGACCGGCGACATCATTTTTGGTTTGATTAAGTTCTTGATGGAGTTTGTGTTCAATCTCTTTTTGACGGCGGACTTTAGCCTTGTGCTCTTCTTGCTGTTTGCGAGCCACCTGCATTTGGTGTTGGAATTTATTTTGACGCCTGTCCACATATTCTTGATAAGTGTAATTTGCTTCAGTAAAACGCGGCCGGCTCTTATGCACCAATTGTTCCAGATGAATAACTTTTTGAGCGGTTTCTTTTAATAAATACTCATCATGGGAAACGTATAAAATAGTCTTAGGGGACTCTTGAATGAAGCGTACCAACCAGTCAACAGTGGCCAGATCTAAATCATTAGAAGGTTCATCTAAAAGCAGTAGGTCGGGGTCTTTACTCAATAATTTAATTAATTGCAGTTTTATCCGCTGTCCTCCTGATAAACTAGCAAGCGACCGGCTTAATTCTAGACTGTTATAGTCGAAATTCAAAGCGCCGCAATATTGAAAAAACAAGTTGAAGTCTATCTGGCTGAGGTCATCTGCTTTATAAAGAAAGTCTTCTAAGCTTAAGTTGAGGGTTTCTAGAGAAACTTTTTGAGGTAAGTAAGCCATC
>CAYYGA010000028.1:0-1284 GCA_964471435.1 uncultured Facklamia sp. | reverse complement strand
ACACAAAAAGACATGTACCTCCCCTAAATAGGCAGACTTATCCCTTAAATCAGCATTAAGGTTAAGTTCAGCTACTCAGAGGTTAGTTGTACATGTCTATTAATCATTCCTTTGTTTATATTAAGTCTATAGTAAATTAATTTATTCAAAGGGTCAAGCAATGGTAAGCGAAGGATTCATTTATTAAAAGATAAATTGGTGAAACTGATGTTAATGAAGGTGAATTACAAGCTTGTTTGATATAATCAACTAATGATATTTTAAATAGAAACTTTAGTTTCTGTTAATAACTAAATGAAAGAAAGTAGCCATTTTATGAAAAAATATAGAAGAAAAATATTAGGTGGTCTTGGCCTGTTATTAGTTCTCCTTGCTGCCTTTTTTACTTGGTATGTTAATGATGATTATGATGCGGCAGACCGTGCTTTAACCGCACTCACCACGACTGAACAAGTGGAAGTGATTGAAGGAAATCCGATTCAGTTTTTACCTCAAAACGAGGAAGAAACGCATACAGGAATCATCTTTTATCCGGGAGGAAAAGTAGAAGAAGAAGCCTATGCTCCTATAATGCAGGCTTTTGCTGAAGAAGGGTATGCCGTATTCTTAGCTGACATGCCTTTTGGGTTAGCGGTGCTGGATATCAATGCAGCTCTAGAAATTATAGACGACAATCTCCATATTACCAATTGGTATATCATGGGCCATTCTTTAGGGGGATCCATGGCTGCAATTTTTGCAGAAGATAACTTAGATCTTTTAGCCGGTTTAATTCTTTTAGCTGCTTATTCAACGGCCGATTTGTCTCAAACGGACCTGCCCGTCTTATCAATTTTAGCCAGTGAAGATGAAGTGCTTGACTCTGCGCAAGTAGAAGAAAATCGACCTCTCCTACCTGATGATGCTGTAGAAGTAATTATTGAAGGCGGTAATCATGCACAATTTGGCAGTTATGGACTGCAGGAGGGGGACGGGGAGGCTTCAATTTCTGAAATCGAACAACAGCAAGCAGTAATTGATGCCGTCCTTACTTTTATAGAAGTTAACAACTAAAAAATTAATTTAGTGCATTCTAAAAACAGCTGGAAATTAGAGGGGGAGTCTAATTTCCAGCTGTTTTTTTGAGTGGATTTATTTATTCACCCCAAAATGCATGTGCTATTTCCTGTCCCTGCTTAATTTTTGCCCATTGCTGTTCATGCGAAAGGTCGTTTCCACCGTCACAAGAGGCAAACCCGCATTGATGAGACAGATAGAGTTTATCTTTAGGAATGTACTGCGCTG
>CAYYGA010000027.1:0-20483 GCA_964471435.1 uncultured Facklamia sp. | reverse complement strand
ATAAAGGATTTTTTTATGCTTTAAAATGCTTAAAATTTTAATGCAACACTAGTGATAATTTGTATCAAAAACTACATATATCTTTTTAATACTTCCTGCAGGCGGGTTTTGTCATGGAAACCAATTAATTTTTCGACAACTTCGCCGTCTTTTTTCACAATTAAAGTTGGAATCGACATAATGCCAAATTCACCTGCGGTTTTAGGTTCCTCATCAACATTTATTTTATAAAAATTGACTTGATCTTCCATTTCTTCTGATAACTCATCCACGATCGGTGACTGCATACGGCATGGTCCACACCATGGGGCCCAAAAGTCCGTAATTGAAACTCCTTCAGCAGTTAATTGGTCGAATTCTGTATCTGTAATTGCTTTAGTCATCTTAACACTCCTTATTCCTTTATGTACTAAAATACTAGCATAATGTACAGTCGCTTGCTAGTTTATTGCTCATTCACATGTAGATTTGAATGACTAAGTTATTTAAAATAAACAACGGTTGAACCGTCACCGCCGGCATTTGGTGCTGAGAATTCATAACGAGCCACTTGAGGGTGACTTCTTAATTTTTTTTGTACCCCTTCTCGTAAAGCACCTGTTCCTTTCCCATGAATAATTGTTACCATCGGATGATTGGATAAGAGAGCTGCGTCTAAATATTTGTTTAGCTTATCCATTCCTGCATCATATCGATGACCTCGAATATCAAGAGTCGTTGAAACTTTTTCTCCGGCGCTTCTTTGAACATTAACTCTTTTCTTACTTTTAGGTTTATTCAAAGGTTTTAATTCTTCTGCAGGAAACTTCATTTTTAATATACCCATCTGGACAACAAATTCATTATCACCCGTCTGCTCGACAATTGATCCCCGTTGTCCATAAGAAAGTACTTCTACGTCTTCTCCAACTTTTAATTGCTGCTCTTTTTTAGCTTTTTTAAGTACTTTATTTTTGCGCAGCGTTTCAGGCTGTTTTAATTCATCAAAAGCATTCTTTTTATCAATTAGTACATGCTCTTTAATTGTTTGAGATTGACCTTGTTCAAGTTGAAGTGCCCGAATTTCTTCGACTATTTTGCCTGCTTCTTTTTGAGCTTCAGCTACTTTTTCATTGGCTTGTCTTTTTGCTTTTTCCATCAAATCTTCTTTTTGATCTAAATAACGATTATATTCAGTTCTTAAATCTTGTAAGAGACTTTCGGAGCGTTTTAGATATTCATCGGCCGCTGTATTTTTTAATTCCGTTTCACGACGCTCTCTTTCTAAATTAGCCACCATTTCATTTAATGATTGGCTTTCTTGAGAGACGCCGGATCGCGCTGCTTCTAGAATATCTTCTCTTAGACCCAATCGCTGTGATATTTCTAATGCATTTGATCGACCGGGTACTCCGATTAATAGCCGGTAGGTAGGAGATAGCGTCTCTATGTCAAATTCCATACTGGCATTAATGGTTTCCGGAGTTTCATGAGCATAGACTTTTAATTCAGGATAATGTGTCGTCGCCATAACTGTAGCACCGACTTTACGTAGATAATCCAGAATAGCCATAGCTAAGGCTGCCCCCTCCTGGGGATCAGTTCCTGATCCTAACTCATCAAAAAGCAAGAGCGAACGATGAGTGGCCTCTTCAATAATATTTACTGTATTCGTCATATGACTAGAGAAAGTAGAGAGACTTTGTTCAATAGACTGTTCATCACCAATATCCGCGAAAATTTTATCAAATACACCTAGTTGGCTGCCTTGCTCGCAAGGAACATGCAGTCCCGACTGACCCATTAGTTGAACCAAGCCAATGGTTTTCAAAACAATTGTTTTACCACCCGTATTAGGTCCGGTGATGACTAATATTTTATATTGATCTCCAATTAAAATATCATTTGCTACAATATCTTTTTCATCAATTAAAGGGTGTCTAGCCTGCCATAAAGCTACAATATTATCAGGCGAAAAAGTTGGTTTAGTCGCCCCGGTTGCCTTAGCATACTCTGCTTTTGCCTGGATAAAATCTAATTGGCCTACCATAGCTTCATTTAACCTTAATTCATTGACATGAGGTGCTATTTTCAGCGAAATCTCCCATAATATGCGCTCTATTTCCTGTCTTTCCTCCACTTGTAATTGTGAAAGCTTATTATTAAGATTGACAACGGCCTGCGGCTCAATATAGAGAGTTTGTCCAGTAGAACTTTGATCATGAACTGTTCCACCAAATTGATTACGATATTCTGTTTTAACTGGTAAAACATATCTGTCATTTCGAATAGTAATTAAACTGTCAGATAATTGATTAGCTTTGGATTTTAAGAGTTGGTTCAACTGACTGCGGATCTGCTGCTCATTGTTACTTTGAGAGCGCCTAATTCCAGCTAAAGTGCCAGATGCGGAGTTTAATACTTGACCGTCTTCTGAAACAGTTTGTTTAATAAGTCGGTAAATATCAGGTAAAGCGACACATTGATCCACCCAATAGTCCAGGTGGGGATAATTTTTTTCTTCTAGTTTTAACTGATCGAAGAAATCTGTAATCTGCTGAGTTGTGGACAGTAATATTCCCATTTGAGATAACTCTTTAGCATTCAAGCTTGCTGATACTTCTAGCCTTTTGAAGGCTGCTTTAAGTTCTTGTAAAGTGGGAATTGGGATGGTTTTTCCTAGGCTTAAAATAGCTGATGCTTCTTCGAGCTCACTTTGCCATCCCCTGATTTCCTGGATATCTTTACTCGGGTAAAGCTGCTGAACTAGTTGCTGAGCCATTTCAGAACGTGAATATTTTTGAACTTCTTGTATAATTTTATGATATTCTAATTTATCAAATAATTTTTGATTGACCACTCGGTTGATCAAGCCTTTCTAATGTAATTTATTTACAGACCGATAGAGGATATATCGACCCAAAGATTATCTACAAAATTCGATAAAACAGGGGTCGAATCTACTATCCAGAATAGTAAAGGATTATTGACGAACTGCTGTTGAATAAATTCTACTGGTATTAATGATACAATAAACAAAACCATGAATATAATGAAATAAACGACAAATAAATTAATGACTCCACCTAGAACCCGATTAACAATGCCCATCACTTCATAGTACATTACTTTAGTAAATAAAATCGATAAAATATTTGTTAGTAACCAACCTAATAAGGCAATTACTAAAAAGGTCAAAGCATTATAAAATGCATTTTCTATAAAAAAGCTCTGCTGCTCAGTATATAAAGCCAATTGACTGTCAGGCTGAAGTGCCGGAAATGGGATGAATAGTGCAAGCCATCCACTCAACACATCAAAATAACGGGTGGCTATTAAGAAAGTAAAGATATACCCTACCAAACGTATTGCCTGCATTACAAGTCCTACACGGTACCCTGTATAAAAACCATAAGCCAGTAAGATAATTATCAATAGTGAAACCATAGCTTTTCTCCCCCAACTAATCTAATTCATTCGGCGGATTGACAACCGAATTATTGTCCTGCTTGGTGTTAATATTTTGTTGTTTTTGTCTAAGAGTTCTGGAGTCTGCTGTATTAAACGACTGACGGGGAACAACTTGATTACCTGTCTCATTCTTTTGATTATCTGCTTGCGTTTTTGATTGATATTGACGGATGCGATTAATTTCACTTTCAGCCATCTCCAGCCGGCTTTCTAATTCCATAATTCTATCTTCTTTTACTATTTGGTCGGAGACTGCGTTAATTGCCATCAGAATAGACCGGTCTTCTACGGAAAGTGAAGGAGCTAAATCACTTAATTGCTCCAATTGACCATTAATTAATTCCACTACAGCATCCAAGTGCTGAGTAGAACGATTACCTACGATTGTATATGTTTTTCCAGCGACTTGCGCTTTATATCGTTGTTTATCTTTCATATTTCTTCACCTATTTACTATTTATGATAATCCCCAACTATTTTACCAAAAGCTGATAAATCTTGCACCTGCAGTGATAGATGGGGAGAAATTTACTCGAGGGCAAGCTTCTAAACTATAGTATAACGCTAAAACTTGGAATAATAAGCTTTTATAGATGAATAATTTATGAATAATGACAAAAAGAACCCATCCCTTTATAATATAACTCATTGTTAATCCAGGCAGCGAAATAAAAAAACATTAAAGATTAAAAATACTTTAAAGACTCAGCAGATGAGATGTCCCTACTTTTTAAAATAATTAGAGATTAGGAGTTAAAACAAATGTCCAGTATTACTCTAAAATTAACCGAACCTACAATTGAAAAAATGAAAGACCATTATGCCTCTTATCTCCAAAAACCGGTACCCTATAGCTCTTTTAGAGCTAAAGTGAATGGTATAACAATTACTGCTTATACCTCGGGTAAAGTTTTATTCCAGGGCCAGGATGTTAATCAAGAAGCTGAAAAATGGCAGGCAGGAGAAATTAGTCAAACAAAAGAAAATCAAGGTAAGCCTGATTCTAAAATAACATCTAATAAGGAGGATATTCCCTATAATATCAGTCAGCTAACACTTATTGGTTCTGATGAAGTAGGAAACGGCTCTTATTTTGGTGCTTTAACTGTCTGTGCAGTCTATTTAGACCAGGAACGACAAACTCTCCTTCAAGAATTAGGCGTTAAAGATTCGAAAGCTCTTTCTGACCGCCAAATTCGTAAAATCGCCCAAGATATCAAGTATACCGTTCCCTATCACTTAACCATCGTTAATCCCAAAAAGTATAACCAATTAAATAAAAAATATAATGCGAATGCAATTAAAGCAAAAGTCCATAATTATACTATTCAGCAATTACTTGCTAAACTTTCTCCTGAAGAAATTGATCACTTACAAGGTGTTTTAATCGACGAGTTCACTCCGAAAACTACTTATTATCGCTATTTAAAAAATGATCCAAATGTCTATCAAGGAAAAACCTTCTTTATAAGAAAAGCAGAATCAATTCATTTAGCAGTAGCCGCCGCATCTATTATCGCACGGGATGCTTTTTTAAGCTCTCTAGAAAAACTTGGACGTCCTTATAATATGACTTTACCTTCTGGAGCAGGAAGAGCTGTTGATTTAGTCGCAAGCGATTTAATTATAAAAAATGGTGAAAACTCTCTAACTGAAACAGCCAAACTTCACTTTAAAAACACTCAAAAAGCAATCGCTCTTGCTCAAAAAAGAAAAAATTAGCTTACATTTCGTTTTAAATAGCTTATAATACTACTAAATGAAAATATGATTAGAAAAGCAAGGGGATTAGGTTATGTATAAAATTATTGCTTATGCTGTTATCGATGAGGAAAGAGAATATTTGGAGGCATGGGCAAAAGCTCATGCTCATGAAGTTGAATTAACATTAACTACTGATGAATTAAAAAATGAAACAGTACATACTGCTGAAGGGTATGATGGAGTTACTACCATGCAGATGTATCCGATTGAAGAACCCGTTTATTCTCGTTTAAAAAAATTTGGTATCCGTAATATAGCCCAACGTTCTGCCGGTTATGATATGTACAACCTGGAAGATGCTACTGCCAATAATATAATTATCACCAATGTTCCTTCTTATTCACCTGAATCGATAGCAGAATTCACTATTTTTTCTGCTCTAAGGATAATAAGAAAACCTGATTTAATTTCTAAAAGGGTTTTAGAACAAAACTTCCAGTGGCAGGGCGAAATTTTAAGCCGGCCAATAAATGACATGACTGTTGCAGTTATAGGTGTAGGAAGAATTGGTTCTCGAGTGGCTAAATTGTTTAAAAATGGATTTGGTGCCCATGTTCTCGGGTATGATATTGAACCTAAAAGCGAATTTGACCAGCTTGTTGAGTATGTCGACTCAGCAGAAGAAGCTGTAAAAAATGCCGATATTGTTACACTCCATATGCCTTTAAACGACTTAAACATGTATCAGTTCAATAAAAAGTTACTAAGTCAATTTAAACTCGGTTCTATTCTTATCAATACTGCTCGAGGAAAAATCGTTAATACACGTGATCTAATTAATGCTATTGACTCTGGACATTTAGCCGGAGCTGCTTTAGATGTGTATGAAAATGAAGCAGATTATATGCCAAAAGACTGGCGGAACCAGAAAATTGCTGATCCCCTCTTCCAAGAATTATTAAACCATCCAAAAATAATCTACACACCCCATATTGCCTATTATACTGATACAGCTATTCGGAATATCGCTGAAGGCGGCTTGAATTCTACCCTCGAAGTATTAAAGACAGGTGATGCTGCTTATAGGGTTAATTAATTTTTAATATAGAGCTTGACTTCTAATTTAGTTTTAATTAATATGTCATTAATAACTAATAAGGAGAAAATTATGAAACCATCCTCACTACAGCTTAATTATTATTACAGCTATCATAGATAGTGTTTGGCCTCATGGTACAAACACTTTAAGTTTGTATCTATGAGGGCTGGTTTTCATTATGGCCTGCATAGTTCGTCCAATCGAATGCAGGCTTTCTTTTTTTAGCGAAGCCACTTTGATTCGACGATCAGAGTGGCTTCTTTTTGATTAGTAAAATAAGGAGGAAATTTAATGAAAAAATTGATTTTTATGTTTACTCTTATGATCTCACTTGCTTTAGGAATTAGTTGGCCTGCACAAGAAGTTCAAAGTCAGGAACTCTTAAAAATTGGTATTCTACAAACAATTGAACATACTGCTTTTGATGAAAATGTTGAAGGTATTATCGCCGGTTTAGCAGCAGCTGGATATGTAGAGGGAGAAAACATTACAATTAACTTGCAAAACCCCTCTGGGGATGCTTCTACTATGCATACTATGGCGGATATACTGGCTTCAGAAAGTGATTATGTTTTTGCAATTGGCACTTTAGCTTTACAAGCTATGGCAAATGTCACCTCAGAAGTACCCATCTTCTTCTCATCCGTCACTGATCCTGTAGGTGCCGGTGCAATTGATAGTTTGGAACAGCCCGGAGGAAATATTACAGGTACCAGCAATTTAGGCCCCATAAAAGAACAAATTGATTTAATGCTGAAAATTGAGCCTGATATACAAAAAGTTGGCATTCTCTATAACTCGGGAGAGGTTAATTCAATCTTTCAAGTAGAAATGGCGGTCGATCTCCTGGAAGAAATGAATTTGGAATCAATTACTGCTACCGTATCACAAACTTCAGAATTACAGCAGGTAAGTGAAAAATTGGTAAAAGAAGCGGATGCTCTCTTTTTAGTAACAGATAACACTGTTCATACAGGCATCACTTTAGTAGGTGAAATTGCAAAAGGAGCTGGATTGGGGATTTATGGAGCTTCTATTAATATGATTGAAGAAAACGGTCTAGCAACCTATGGCCTTCTCTATTACGATTTAGGACTTCAAACTGCAGACATGTTTATCACTGTCCACGAAAACGACATTTTTCCAGGAGATATTCCGATAGAATATGCCGATGACTTAACTTTATTTGTTAATGAAGAATATGCTGCGGCTATAGGAATAGATCCTTCAAAAATCCAAGACCTGAAAACTCCGGATTAAAGTCATAATTATTATACAGTTTAAAAATAATCAGAGACTTATATTCAAACTTATTTATACAAGACATATATTCTTGCAATCACTTTATTCAACTTTACAAATATTTATATATGCTTAAATTAAAAACATATTAAAAAACCTTTACTTTTTAATAGTATTTCATTATACTCTATTTAATCAAAAACAAATGAGGGATAAAAATGATTAATATTACTCCAACAACTCTAATCTTTTTCTTTAGCTTTAATAGGTAGTGTTTGTAGTCACTTATAGATACAAACACAGTTTGTATCTATGGGAGCTAATATTAATTATGCCCGCATAGATTTAATAAAATCTAGCGGGGGTAATATTATGAAACATCAACCTCAGTTAGATTTTTAAAAATCTAACTGAGGTTTTGTTTTTGTATATTTATATTTTATAGGAGGAAAAACAATGAAAAAAAATGTCAAAGTATTCTTATCAATTATGCTGGTGCTTCTTTCATCTTTCATCTCGCCTCTGTCCGCTAATGCAGAAAGTCATCCATTAAGAATAGGCATATTGCAACACGTGGAGCATGTCTCTTATGACGAAAACAGGCTGGGAATGATTGAGGGGCTTCATAATCGGGGTTATATAGATGGAGAAAATATTATTATCGACTATCAAAACGCCTCAGGCAATCAATCGGTATTACAATCTCTAGCTGAAAAGTTGGTGAATGAAAATGATTATATATTGGCAGTCGGTACACCGGCTCTACAAGCTTTAGCAAATGTAACAACTGAGCTTCCTATTTACTTTTCATCGGTCACTGATCCGGTTGGAACAGGAGCCGTTTCTAATTTAGAAAAACCGGGAGCTAATATAACAGGCACCAGTAATTTAGGACCTATCAAGGAACAGATTGATTTGATGCTGTCTATCCAACCTGAAGCCTACACTATCGGCTTAATCTATAATTCCGGCGAATCCAACTCCCAATATCAAGTAGATCGTGCTGTAGATTATTTAACTGAATTGGGCTTAGAAGCTCATATTCAAACCATTACTTCCAGCAATGAAATTCAACAGGTTTTAGGAAAACAGGTCAAAGAAATTGATGCACTATTTCTTGTAACTGATAATACTACCGCTACTGCTATGCCCTTAGTTGGAGAATTAGCTAAGTCTGAAAATATGGGTGTTTATGGAGCTACAATTAATATGATTGAAGAAAATGGATTAGCGACCTACGGATTAAACTACTATGATTTAGGCGTACAAACGATTGAAATGTTATTAGAGACAATTGAAAATAATATTGCTCCAGGCGATCAAGCTATACAGTATGCCAAAAACCTAGAGCTTTTTGTTAATGAAGAGTATGCTAATACTATCCAAATTGATCCAGCATCCATCCAGGCACCTGATTCTGAAGACGCACAACTAACACATGAATAGTAACTTAAGTCTGTTTCTTAAACATTAAGGTATATACTCCTCTTTTTTCTTTTCTATTCCTTTATAATTATCAAAAAAGTGGGTTCATCTTATGACCCACTTTTTTATTAAATAATTTTATTGGTTAAAGTTCCAATTCCTTCAATAGAAGCTTCAAGTATATCCCCGTTTTTTAACCAAACTCGTTTTGACTCTTCCTGACCTAAAATAACTCCTGCGGGAGTTCCGGTGAAAATCAAATCTCCTGCTTTTAAAGTCATATGTTGAGAAAGATAAGCGATTATTTCATTGATAGAAAATATCATATTCTTAGTATTGGAAGATTGCACGAGGACTCCATTTCTTTTTAATTGAATAATTAAATTTTCAGAATTAAGTTCATCTTCTGTAACCAGCTGAGGTCCAATGGGTGCAAATAAGTCCGGTGATTTGCCAAGGAGCCATTGAGATGATTTAAATTGCAAATCTCTGACCGATAAATCATTGCCAATTGTATAACCAAAGATATATTCTTGAGCGGTTTCAGCTGAGATATTCTTGACATCTTTACCTATAACAATAACCAACTCTACCTCGTAATCAAATTCCTTACCTTTATCAGGCAATGGTATCGATTGATTGTGGCCAGCTAGGGCATTATTAAACTTACCAAAAACAATGGGCTCCAGGGGCGTATTACTTTCTGGAGTTTCATTGATATGAGATAAGTAATTTAAACCGATACATAAAATTTTTTCGGGATTTATAATTACAGGGGCAAAATCCACCTGAGAAAGAGTTAATGGCTTTTCCTCTTCAAAAAGAGCCTGTTCAATTAGTTCTTGAAGTTCAGCGTAATCGTAGTCATTCTCAATAAAATTTTTTAAACTATTAGGATAATTTCCTTGGCCGATTTCATTTAATAAATCTATCGAGAAAAAATTAGTGTCTAATCCAACCGCTAACTTTAATATTCCTTTTTCTAAGTATTGGATGAATCTCATTTTTGCTCCTCCTTGTATATAAATCTTTTTATTAAGTAGGATGAGTGAAAACTATTCAGAACTAGCTCTATTTTAGTTATGAGTTATTAATTTTTCAAATAGATCAACATATTTGCTCATGCCCGATAGCGCTTCATCCCAAAAAGATTCCACTTCTGTATCAATCCCCATTAAGGCTGCCGTATCTTCGACCTTAGATATAGTCGTTAAACGTAACATTTCTTGATACTTATCAACAAATCCTTCAGGCTGCTGTTGATACTGGGAATATAATCCACTTGCATAGAGTGCTCCAAAAGCATAGGGAAAATTATAAAAACTTAGTCCAGCTGAATAGTAATGACCTTTGTTAACCCACATATAAGGGTGCAGCGATTTTTCATCTAATCCATCGCCATAGGCATCTTTTTGAGCTTGAAGCATCATATCGGCTAATTGATCACTGAACATAAATTCTGATTGACGAGCCTCAAATATACGGCTTTCGAATAAGTAACGTGAATAAATATCTACTATAATTTGAGTATTATCTTGAAGAATTGCTTCTACAATTGCTAATTTTTCCTCATCGGTGTCAGCTTGCTTCAGTAATTCGCCGTTTACAAGATGCTCATTAAAAGTCGAGGCAGTTTCTGCTACAGGCATAGTATAAGACCAATTTAAAGGTGCGTGATCTTGTATATGTAAGCCATGATAAGCATGTCCTAATTCATGGGCAATAGTAATAACATTCGATAGAGAACCATCAAAATTTAACATAATGCGTGATTGATTAATAAAAGGAAGGTTGCTACAAAAAGCTCCCCCCTGCTTTCCTTTACGAGGAGTGAAATCCATATAGTCTTTTTGATAAAACTCATTTACCATATCAGCTAAATCCGGTGAAAAGTTAGAAAAAGTTTCGACAAGAAACTCGCGTGATTCTTCAATACTAAATTTAGAAGAACTTTTCCCCATAGGGGCAAATAAATCATAGAAAGGCAGCCCTTTTTCATGTCCTAATGCTTTTGCTTTTAATTTCAGATAGCGCTGGAAAAGCGGCAGATGTTTTTCTATAGAAGCCATTAAGGCGTCTAGAGTTTTACCTGTCATTCGAGATTTCACTAAAGTTTGTTCAAGCGGTGATGTAAAGCCCCTTAACTCCGCTACATCAATTACCTGCGACTTAATATTATTTAAAGCAAAAGCTATAGAATCTTTTATTTGATCGTATAATTCCAACTCCGCTTCATAGGCTTCTTTACGTAACTCCGAATCTGATTCATAAGCTAAGTTGCGTAGTTCGCTTAGCGTTTTAACTTCACCTTTAAAGTTAATTTCAGCTGTAGAGGTTAAGTAACTGTGAAGATCGGACCATGCTTTACCTGCTGAACGATTTAAGCGTGCAATAACTTCCTCTACCTCATCACTTAAGAGATATTGAGCTTCTTCACTTAACTCTTCGAAGAAAAAAGTATAATGTTTTAGAGTTTCAATTTGAGTAATATCTGTCTCAACTTTACCTAAGAACTTCGAAATACTTGCTGCAGATTTTGAAAATCTCGCTTGAATTTGTCCATATTGATTAGAAAGATTATTAGCTTGAGAATCAGTTGTATTTGTTGCTAAAGTCAGAAAGATAAATGAACCAATACTGCGACTTAGAACAAGCCTTTTTTCTAATAATTCAACTAATACTAAAATATCTTTCGGATTATCTTTCAACTCTGCCTTTTCAAAATCATCTACCAAATCTTGTAATTTTTTCCAGTCAGCTTTAAAAGACTGACTTTCAAACCCTGGATATAAATCATCTAAATTCCATTTTTGCATTTTTAAACTCCTTCTTTTAAATAATAAATAACATGAGTAGAGGGGGTAAAAATATAGCAGGAGTAAAATTCATTATCTTCAATTGCGTTACTCCTAATATATTTAACCCTAACCCGATTAATAATAGTGAACCTACGGAAATCATTTCAGCTATAATAATATCAGATAAGAAAGGGGCCAAGAATCCCGCGAGGAACGCAATTCCTCCTTGCAAGATGAGAACCGGGATAGCTGCCAGTATAACTCCTGCTCCTAAAGAGGAGCCCAATAAAATAGAAGTGATTCCATCTAATATACTTTTAGTATAAAGAGTAGTATTATCCCCAGTTAAACCTAACTCTAATGATCCTAATATAGCCATCGAGCCTATACAGAAAATCATGGAGGCTGAAATAAATCCTTGCCCCAGATTACTGCTTTTTTTAGAACTTTCCACAGAATTTTCTAAAAATTGTATAATTTCTGTGACTCTTTTATCAATATCAATAACTTCACCAATCACTGTACCCAACACAATAGAAATTATCATAATTAAAGTATTATTACCTGATGTAGTCCCTGCGATCCCTATGGCCATTACACATAAAGCAACTCCTTGCATCAATCGCTCATGAATGCCACTTGGTATACTTGTATTAATCCACATACCTAAGCTGCCGGCAATAACAATGGTCAGCGCGTTTACTATTACACCCATCTTCACGACTCCTTCTATTCCTGCAACTCATAAATGAATATTTAATAGTGATCTGTTTTATTTTATTAAGATTAACTGCCTCTACTCATTTCATCTATCCCGCTTAATGTCCGATTCCCTCTCATCTTCTTCATCAATTAATTTAGTATTTACCTCATCATTAGCAAAAAGTTCTGATCTTTTGTCTGCTTCAGCTTTTTCATTTATCTTTTTCTGCACTAAACTTGAGTCTAAAGGTTTAGGATAAATTTCATCATCTTCATATAAATTAGAATTACGACGAAATATGCGGTAAAGTTCTGTAAATATTACTTTTACAACTGCATAAGTAGGGACAGCAATTATCACTCCTGTTAAACCAAATAGCCGCCCCGCACCTAATAATACTATCAAAATAGTTACAGGATGTATTTTCATATTAGAGCCCAAAATTTGAGGTTGTATAAGACGTGCTTCAATTAAATTTTCTATCCCTAATACGATGAGAACTTTTAATAACATAAAAGGGGAGGTAATTAAACCAATAATAAATGCAGGTATAGCGGCTAGAAAAGATCCAATATAAGGAATTACATTTAGAATAGTCGCTAAAACTCCTAAAGTGATGGCATAATCTAAGCCAATTATATTATAACCAATAGCAAACATTACCCCTACGATTATTGCTACAGTGACCTGCCCTCGTATATACCTGCCTATTTGATGATGAGACTGATAAAAAATAGCTTTGGTTGTCTCACGGTATTTGTCGGGAATATGGTAAAGAATATTCGGGAAAAGTTTATAATCTTCTAATAACAAATAATAAAGTAATACAGGAATCGTAATAAGCCCTGCTACCGCTGCTGTAATCGTTCCGATTACATTTCCTAATCCACCAAAGGTGGAAGTGATAAGCGGCTGAAATTGAGCAAACATATTAGAAAAATCAATTCTTTCTAAATAAGCTGCAAAATTTGGAAATGTTTCCTGTAAGTCTGGCACAATCGGAACTTGGTTAAATAAATCTTCAATAGCCTGCGAATATTCAGGTAAATTATCAATAAAAGATTGTGTTTGAAATTGAACGATTGGTACCAGGGTCGCTATACCCCAAATAATTAAGAGTGTCACCCCAATGAAAATGCTCCAGATGGAAATATTGCGAGTTACCCCTCGCCGTTCTAAACGAATGACCAACGGAGAGAATAAATAATATGAAATTCCTGTTCCTATAAAAGGTAAAGCAAAAAATTGTAAAAAAACTGCTAGAGGCCTGAACAAATAAGCAATCTGAGTAAAACCATAAATAACCATAATCAACAGAAGAATACTCAATAAGCGAACAATACCTCGATTGTTTAGAAAATCAGACGAAAAAATTGTCTGTTTTAAATTAGAAAATCCACGCCTCATATGCCCCACTCCTCTCATCTCGATAAATAATATTTTAGCATATAGAAAAAGAAAATACGAAAACTAAAAAAATTTAAAAAAAGTTTAACTATGATATAATCAATATGTTAAAAAATAAGGAGGCTAACCATGACTGAATCTTTTATTTTAGGTGGTTATACTAGAAGGACAAATAATGGACTTAAAAAGATTCTTTTTAATAATGAATCTAAAATGTTTGAAAAGGCAACAGATTTTGCTCAATTAAACAATCCTACCTATGTTACTTTTTCAACTGATGGACAATTTTTATTTTCAATACATAAAGACACCCCTAACAGTGGGATTGTCGCTTTTAAAAAGATTAATGAAAATGAATGGCTGGAAGTGTCTCGTTGTTTAAATACAGTGGGTTCTGGTTGTCATATATCTTATCGAGAATCTTCAAGAACAATTTATGTTTCTAACTATGGAGAAGGAGCACTCAATGTCTACCACTTCAGTCCTGAAGAAAAATTAACCCATCTTCAGCGGATTGAACATCACGGTTCCAGTGTTCATGAAAACCAAGAAAGCCCTCATGTTCATTATGCAGGAGTTAGTCGGGATGAGTCACACCTATATGTTTGCGATTTAGGAACAGATAAAATTTCTACCTATCTTATTGATTCTCAAGGAAAACTTACTTTAGAAAATGAGCTTCATCTGCCTGCTGGGACAGGGCCACGTCACCTTGTTAAACATCCTACGGAAAATTATGTTTATATTATTGGAGAATTAGACAATACTACTACAGCTGCTAAATTAAACGATGATGCCAGCTTATCAATCTTTCAATGTGTACCGAATATCCCAGAAGAATTTAAACAGACTGCATCAGGAGCAGCTATTCGAATTACCCGCGATGGGCGGTATTTATATACATCGACACGTTACCACGATGTGATTACAGTTTTTTCTATTAATCAAATTAATGGCCACTTAGAACACATTCAAACAGTATCAAGCGTTGGTAAAGTACCACGTGATTTTATATTGGATAAAACAGAAAAATACTTACTGGCAGCACATCAAGATTCAGATTATATCTCTCTTTTCGAACGAGATAAGGAAAGTGGTAAATTAAACTTCTTACATAACGAAGTTTATGCACCTGAATGTGTATGCCTGGTCTCGATGGACGCAAAAGCCTTAAATTAAGGAGTTATCAAAGATTGGAACTAAAACAAGTCGTATTCAAAACAATGGGGACAATTATTACTTTAAGAGTAGCTCATCCGGAAGCAGAAAAAATCCTGCAAGCAGGTTATCGAAAAATGTTAGATTACAATGAACGTTTTTCAACTTTTAGAGATGACAGTCAATTACAACAAATTAATTTGAATGCTGGTAAAAAAGCAATTCAAGTCGATGAAGATCTTTTCCACTTAATTGATATCACCCGCACTGCAAGTATTCAATCCAAGGGGAAATTAAACATTGCAATAGGACCATTGGTAAAATTATGGAAAATAGGGTTCGGTGCAACAGAGATTCCAAACCAAGTTGAGATTGATCAAACATTAGAACTGATTGATCCTTCTTTAATTGAGTTAAATCATGAGAAACGAGAAGTTTATTTACCTAAAGAAGGAATGGAAATAGATTTAGGCGCTGTTGCAAAAGGCTTTTTTGCTGACGAAACGAAGCAATTTTTTATTGAACAAGGAGTCAAGTCAGGGTTCATTGATTTAGGAGGAAATGTTTTAACGATTGGTGAAAATCCTAAACGACCTGATAAATTTTGGCGGGTCGGTATCCAAGACCCTGAAGAAACCCGGGGTAAATTGGTGGCTGCTATTAAAACAAAAGGTAAATCGATTGTTACATCAGGTATTTATGAACGTGTTTTCCATGCTGATGATGGTGAACAATATCATCATATCTTAGATTCACAAACAGGCTACCCAGTAGAAAATCAACTAGCCAGTGTTTCTATTTTAACCCCTATCTCGTTAGATGCTGAAGTTTGGACAACCAATTTATTTTATCACTCTCCAGAAGAAAGTTTAGCTTTAGTTAATGAAGCTGACGACGTGGAAGCATTGATTATTGATCGTGCAGGCAACTTCTATCTTTCAAAAGGAATGCAGGAAGTTACCACTTTTGTATAATAAAATATAGCTGTTCATTCTTTAATAAATAAAGACACCTTTCGCTTTGAGTAACATTTTCCAATTCAAACTCTCAAATTGAGGGTGTCTTTAATTTTTAAAAAAACAGCTCCCTTTTAGGAGCTGCATACTTACTAAAAAAATTATATTATTTTAAAATTATCTTACCGATTTCTTGACCTTGAGTAACAGGTCCATAATTAGTAATCGAAAACTCTTCAATTACTTCAGAACCGTTAGTAAATATTACCACCATAACATTATCTTTGCCGCTCTTTTTTAACTGCTCAAAATCAACTGTTGATAAATGTGTCTGCGGGTCTACCTGACTTTCAGCTTTTACATGAGTCGTAAAAGGTTTACCTTCCAAAGAGACGGTATCAATTCCCATATGAAGCAAAACTTCCAACTCTCCTGCTTCCAATCCAAAGGCATGTTGAGTAGGAAATATATTATTAATAACTCCCGATACTGGTGAGTAAACTTCTGTCTGGCTGGGCTCGATTGCAAAGCCCTCTCCCATCATTTTTTGAGCAAAAACTAAATCGTTCACTTCTTCAATATTGATTAGTTCGCCATCACACACAGCATATAAGGTAATTTCCTTCCTTTGTGCTTTTTGTGTCTCATTTTTCTTTTTAAACAGACCAAACATAATAATTACCCCCTGTATTTTCTTATTATTAATTTTAACATATATAATTTGAAAGACCTATTATTATACTTTCATCTAAGGTGCCTGAATCTGTTGTAAATAAAATCTTTCGTGACAATAATATGGGAGTTAGTTATAATATGGTCTGTTGATATTGATAAGGAGTGATTTGATGACTGAAATAAGTCTAATTGAGTTATTAAAAATATTTATTCTAAGTGTCGTTCAAGGTGTTACAGAATGGCTCCCTATATCCAGTACTGGTCACTTAATTTTAGTTGAAGAATTTATACATTTAAATTTATCGGTAGAATTTATAGAAATGTTTCGTGTTTTAGTACAATTAGGCTCAATCTTTGCAGTAATTGTTTTATATTTTAATAAGTTGAATCCTTTTAATCCCAGGAAGACTAAAGAAGGTCGGAAACAAACGTGGATTATTTGGTTTAAAGTTGCCTTTGCTTCCATTCCAGCTGCAGTATTCGGATTGATTTTAAATGATTATATGGAATTATATTTCAATACACCAATTGTTGTTGCGATTGCATTGATAGTTTATGGTGTAGGATTTATTTGGATCGAAAACCGCCAGCAAGGAAGGCATACAAAAAAAACCAGATCGATTGCAGATATATCCTATCCTACCGCTTTTAAAACCGGTTTATTTCAATCATTATCTCTAATCCCCGGCACCTCCAGATCAGGCTCTACAATCATTGGAGGACTTATTTTAGGGTTAGACCGAACAGTAGCTACAGAATTTTCCTTTTTTATGTCTATTCCGGTAATGTTCGGTGCATCTTTACTTAAACTCTTGGATTTTGGATTTACTTTTACCTTTGCAGAGTTTATTTACTTATTTTTTGGTATGTTTATAGCCTTTGTTGTCTCAATAGTGGTGATTCAATCATTACTCAAATTTATTAAAAATAATGACTTTAAAGCTTTTGGGTACTACCGAATAATTTTAGGAACGATTGTTTTAATCTACTTCTTATTAATAAAATAATAACTTTTTCTTCATTCTTTAAAAACTTCTTAGGAACTTTTTAAGAATGAAGATTTTTTATATTTTCCTCTTAATCTACTAATAAGAATCTTGGTTAAGGTCCTTTCAATGTTAGTTTAAATCCTTCACCTTAAGGCTGCGCATCATCCAAATAGTCATCGCATGATGACTAGCCGGTGAATCAATAGGCTGTTTCAAGTTCTCGAAACCATACTTATTATAAAAGGGTAATGCTGCCGATAGGTGATCAGAGGTTTCTAAATAAAGGAATTCATAACCTTTGATTGATGAACGCTCGATAACTCGATCCATTAATAAACTACCCATGCCTTTACCTTGATGCTTGACATCTACGTACATTTTTTGAAGTTCAGCAATTTCCGGGTAGCCTGGAACGCAGTCAAATCCTGCTCCTCCTAATATTTTTCCATTATGTTCAATCACCCAATATTCGCCTGTAATTCGAGAGCTATAGTAATAGTATAAATTATCCAACTGTGGATCGGTGTAAGAAGTTCCAGGCAAATCTAAGCGATTGATTTCTAAATTGTGCCGGATTATAGCAGCAATTGCTTGATTATCTTTTTCTTCAATTTTTCGTACGATCATATTATCTCTTCCTTAAAAATTCTACTTTGTCTTTTTAATCTATTATTTACCTGAAAAAATCAATGCTTTAGTAATTTAAAAACACCATTTTAAACAGACTTTTAAAAGCTGAATAAAATGGTGCTTTATTTATTATATTAACTTTATTAGAAGTGTAATTTTATAAGATCTTACTTAAGAAGTCCTGCGTCCGTTCTTCTTGTGGATTATCAAAAATCTTAGATGGTAAGTCACTTTCTACAACATAACCACCATCCATGAAAACCACTCTATCTCCCATTTCACGTGCGAAGCCCATTTCGTGGGTCACGACCACCATGGTCATACCTTCTTGAGCAAGGTTTTTCATTACTCCCAGAACTTCACCAACCATTTCCGGGTCCAAAGCCGATGTTGGTTCGTCAAACAACATAATATCCGGATCCATTGCCAATGCTCGTGCGATTGCTACCCGCTGCTTTTGACCACCTGATAATGATGCGGGATAAGCATCGGCTTTGTCATCCAAACCTACTTTATTTAATAAGTCTAAAGCTTTTGCCTTTGCATCAGCTTGTTTTAATTTACTTAATTTAACCGGTGCTAAGGTTATATTTTCTAAGACTGTTAAATGAGGGAACAGGTTAAAATGCTGGAAAACCATTCCAATATTTTCACGTGCCTTGTTGATATTAACATCTGCTTTGGAAATATCAGTATCTTTTACAACTACAGAACCGCCATTAATCTCTTCTAAACGATTTAAACAACGTAAAAGAGTTGATTTTCCTGATCCTGAAGGACCAATTATACAGACGACTTCTCCTTGTTCTACTCTAAGATCGATGCCTTTAAGTACTTCATTGTTTCCAAAACTTTTCTTTAATCCTTTAACTTCAATGATTGACATCTATATCACATCCTTTTCTAACCGGTTAGAGATTTTAGTAAGTATAGTAATTAAAATAATATACATTAAACCAACTATTAACCACATCATACCTGATTGATAGGTACGAGCAATAATGATACGTCCAGTTTGCGTTAATTCTACCATTCCAATCACTGAAAGGATTGAGGTATCTTTTAATGTAATAACAAATTGGTTAATAAAAGAAGGTATCATTATTCTAAAGGCCTGTGGTAATATGATATGCCTCATTGTTAAATTATTGGTTAAACCAAGGCTTCGTCCTGCTTCAGTTTGACCTATACCAACTGCTTGTATACCTCCACGGACAATTTCAGCTATATACGCAGCCGCATTTATACTTAAAGCTACAATACCGGCTGTATAGGCATTAAAATTGAGGCCTGTTAATTGGGGTACTCCGAAGTAAACGAAAAATGCTAAAACAATCATCGGTGTTCCACGCATAATGTCAATATATACTTGAGCAATACCTATTAATAAGGCATTCCCTGAAGTTCTCATAAGTCCAACAATAATCCCTACAATCAAAGCAATTGCAAATGAGACTAAGGTGACCCAAATAGTAGTCCAAAGACCGTCTAATAATGCGCCTGCATTTACTCGAATTAAGTCAAAGAAACCAGCTTGAGCAGCTGCATCTTCTAATGCACCTTCACCTAAATAACTCTCAACAATTTCATCATATTGTCCTGAGTCCATTAAGTTTAGCAATCCTGCATTAAACATTTCTAATAATTCAGGATTTTCTCCTTTTGGTACAGCAAAACCATAATCCGTTACTTGTTGCTGCTCTCCAATAAATTTTAAAGGTATTCCTCCCGTTTGAGCAGCATAGGCCATCACCGGATAGTCCTCAATAACTGCTTGCGAGTTCCCTACTTGTAAATCTTCATACATATTTACGGAATCTTCAAACTGAGTGACTGAATATCCATGTTCCTCGGCCAACTCAGTAGCAACCATTGAACCTGTGGTACCTGTTTTCACAGCGACATTTAAACCTTCTAAGTCTTCTAAGTTTTCAATTCCACTATCTTCTAGAACAGCAAATTGAACACCAGCAGTAAAATAAGGTTCTGAAAAATCAAAGGCTTCTTGACGTTCTTCAGTAATCCCCATCCCTGCGATTACTCCATCCACTTGACTTGTTTCTAGTGCTTGTAAAGCGGCACTAAATCCCATGGGACGTAATTCATAGTCAAAACCTTGATCTTGAGAGATGGCCTCTAACATATCTATGTCAATACCTACATATTCTCCACTTGCATCCATAAACTCAAAGGGAGCGAAAGTTGTGTCCGTGCCTATAATATAGGTGCGGTTTTCTTCTTGGGCTC
>CAYYGA010000026.1:14429-20897 GCA_964471435.1 uncultured Facklamia sp. | reverse complement strand
ATGTGAGTCAAGAGCCCGGAACGGGTGCTGCCGGTGGACTGGGAGCTGGTTTATCTGCTTTCACGTCAGCTGACTTAAAATCGGGTATTGAAGTAGTTTTTGATGCGGTCCAATTAGAAAAAAAGATGCAGGGAATGGATGTCTGTTTTACAGGTGAAGGACAGCTTGATTTTCAGACTCAATACGGTAAAACCCCCTACGGGGTGTTGCAGTATGCGAAAAAAATTAGTCCACAATCCAAAGTAATTGCTCTGGCTGGCGGGCTGGGAGAGGGAGTGGAAGACCTTTATAAGCAAGGATTTGATGCTGTGTTAAGTATTGCCCCGGGGGCAGCTGCATTGGAAGAGCTGATTCAAGATACCAGGAAAAACCTTACTTATACCAGCATGACCTTGACACATTTACTTAAAACTTAAACTGGCCAGAAGAATTCTATACCCCCTCGAGATAAGAGCAGCCAGTGCATCAGTCGCGGGGTTCTCGAAATATTATATATAGTTGGATAAAATCAAAACTCCCTTATTTTCTTCTTACATAGGAAGGATAAGGGAGTTAAATTATTTCAATAAAAAAACTTTCAGATCCTAAAAAAGGCACTGAAAGTATGGATGGTCCCTACTGGTCTCGAACCAGTGACCTCCAGCTTGTCGAGCTGGCGCTCTCCCAACTGAGCTAAGGAACCAAAAGATTGGTACATTTAAGATTCTACCATTTTTACAAAAGAATGCAAGCTTAAGTTCAAACTCTATACCTTTCATCCATTTAATAGAAAGCTTCTCGGCTGATATACCGAAGCTTACTCAGCAGAGAAGCTTTTTAACTCTTTACAAGGACAAACGGGCCTGCATACGGAACATTTCAGCATACTGCCCATTGAGAGCCATTAATTCGTCGTGACTGCCTCTTTCTCGGATATGTCCGTGATCCAAGAGCAGAATTAAATCAGCATGTTGAATGGTTGATAGACGGTGGGCAATAATAAAACTTGTTCGTCCTTTTTGAATAACTTTCATGGCATGTTGGATTTTTTCTTCGGTAGCTGTATCAATATGCGAAGTTGCTTCGTCTAAAATTAAAACTTTCGGATTGGCTGCCAAGGTCCTGGCAAAAGAAATTAATTGACGTTCACCGGAGGAAAGCGATTGTCCCTTTTCTACCACAACTTCGTCAATTCCTTTAGGAAACTTTTCAATCATATCAGATGCTCCCACCTGCTCTAAGGCATCATAAATAGCTTGGCGGGAAATACTAGGATCATTCATGCTGATGTTTGATGCGATCGTTCCTGTAAAAAGGTAAGGCTCCTGCAGGACAATTCCCATCTCTTGGCGAACCGACTCGCGGGAATAATCTTGAATATTCTGGCCGTCGATGATAATTCTGCCTTCTTGTGGATCATAAAAACGAAAAAGTAAATTAATGATAGAAGACTTACCCGATCCGGTATGACCTACAAGGCCAATAGTCTGTCCTGGAGTTGCGTGAAAATCGATATTGTGCAAGACTTGATGGCCTTCCTGATAAGAAAAACCTACTTTTTCAAACTTAACTTGGCCTTGATTTATAGACATTAAAGCCTCTTGGTCTTCTTCTGCTGGGTGATCAATGAGTTCAAATACCCGGCTGCCTGCTACCAATGCCTGCTGCAGCATGGTCATTAGACGCACGATATTGGTAATCGGATCAAACAGCCGGGTTATATAATTAATAATTACATATAAAGTCCCTACAGACATTCCTAAAGAACCCCTTGTATACTGACTTCCTAAATAAGCAAGAACAAAAAGAAGGGCAAGGTTTTTAAATAAGTCAGCCAAGGACCAAACGCTGGTAGAATCTACTTTAATGGATTTCAAACGGGAGTCATACCAGTCATCATTCGTGGCATCAAATTCTTTGGCTAAACTCTCCTGGCGTCCAAAAGCCTGCACAATAGAGACTCCTTGAATTACTTCCGCCGTTTGACTATTTAGTTCAGAAATAGTTTCACGCCACCGCGTATTGATGGGGGTAATCTTTTTCATATATAAAATCTGCCAGCCAATGAAAATGGGTATCATTAGAGTAAAAGCTAGGCCGATCAGGGGACTGATTAAGATTAAAGCAGTATAGATACCAATGACCATCATTAAATTAACTAAGAGTTGATTCGTAAAATTCTGATAAAAGCTTTGCCTTAAGACTTCAGTATCGTTAACAATCCGTGCGGATATTTTACCCGCCGGTTTATCATCAAAATAAGCGACCGGTAACTTTTGCATCTGTTCGTGTGCTTGATCCCGGATAATTTTACTTAATTGGTTGGCAGAATAAGCTAATAGGATATAAGCCAGGTAGCCAAACATAGCGCCTAAGAAAACAATCAGCAGATAAAAGCTTAAGAAATTCAATAAGTCAGCGTTAAGAACTGGGTCGCCGCTTTGAATTTTCAAGGCAGTATCATCAATTAAAAGTTTAGCCACATAAGGGGTATAAACGGTTAAGGCAGCTGAGAGAATAAGAAAAAGGACTCCAAGAGAAAATTTCCATTTTGTATAAGCAAGATAAGAAAGTAATCGTTTAAAAGTTTTTAACTGCATCTTTTTGATCCTCCTCCAGCTGCTGGCGTTGAAATTGTTCAGCATACCATCCTGACTGCTCAATCAAGTATTGAGGAGAGCCGGCTTCGATGATGCGCCCCTCTTCTATTACTAATACCAAATCTGCGTGGGCGACTGCTGATAAGCGGTGGGTAATAATAATATTAGTTTTACTTTGACGTAAATTTTGGATGTTTTGAATGATGGCCCGTTCTGTTTTGGCATCAACGGCAGATAAAGAGTCATCTAAAATTAATAAATCAGGTTCACGTATTAAGGCTCTTGCCATGGAAACACGCTGCTTTTGTCCTCCGGAAAGGGCCACGCCTTTTTCACCAATCAAGGTTTCTAAGCCTTGGGCCATATGTTGTATATCTTTAGTAAAATCAGCGGATTGAATCGCTTGGGTTAAGTGATCCTGGGTTGCTTGATGTTTACCAAAGAGGATATTTTCTTTGACTGTTTTAGAAAAAAGAATATGGTCTTGTGGAACATAACCTATTAAGGACTCAAGAGATTCTCTTTTTATAGCAGTAATCGGTAGGCTGTTAATAGTAAGAGCAGCCGGGTTTTCTACCGGGTACTGGCGTAGGAGCTGACGGATCAGTGTGGATTTTCCAGACCCTGTTTTTCCTACTATCCCCAGCGTCTGGCCGCGGTGAAGGGTAAAAGTGATATTGGATAGCGTCGCTCTTTCATCCGCCGGGTAAGTAAAGGAATAGTGATTAAAATCTATGCGCTCAATTTGAGTTAGTATTTCCTTGCCGTTTTTTTCTAAAAGATCATCCGCTGTTTCTAATTCTTGAATTTTACGATAAGAGACCTTGCCTTGTTGATAAATGGCCACTAAATCCGCCATCCCCCATATTGCTCCGTTTAACATGCCCAGATAGATTTGGAAGGTGATTAACTGACCGATAGTCAGCTGCCCTTGATTGACTTTGTAAGCCCCAATTGTTAGACCTAAAGCAGTAGATAGTCCGGTAAAGAGGCGCGCTAGTTGAGCAAACAAGCCATTAAGTAAAACTAAGGCATCGGCTTTAGTTACTACTTGACGGGTCCGCTCTTGAAAGCGGGCTTGTTCTAGTTCTTTTTTACCATAAGCTCGCATTACCCGGACTCCATCCACAACTTCTAATACTTCATTGGCCAACTGAGCTACTGAGTCACGACTTTTTTCATAACGGCGGTCTACTTCCATGCCCAAATAATAAACGACTACTCCAAAGATTAAAAGTGGTATCACTGCCATTAAAGTAATCTGCCAGGAAACAGTGAGAACCATCACCGTTAATAAACTGACAATCCAAGTTCCGTCCGAGACAACGATAAGAAATCCCCAGGCTAAAGTATCCCCTAAAGCATCAATATCTGAAGTCATTCGGGTAATTAAATCGCCCGAGCGGTACTTTTCATAAAAGGGGGTGCGTAAAGTAAGCAGACGGCGATATAAAGATTGACGTAGCTGTTTAGGAAAAAGAGTAGATTTGGAAAACAAGGTAATCAACCAAATTACATCCACCATATAAATTACCAGGGCAGTTCCTGCAAAGATCAACAGTAAGCGGCTCAACTGGCCGGCATTGAGCGTTTGCGAGAGAATTGAATCGATAAATAGTTGAATAATATAATTAGGGACAATTGCTAATATACCCGAGATAACCGCCAAAATTCCGCCGATTAAATAGGCTGCTTTATGTTCTTTAATAAATTGAAAAAATGCTTTAACCATAAATTATCTCCTTATAAAGGCCTTTCATAAAAGTGGGCAGTAAAAAACACGCTAGTTGAGTCTCTCAAAAAGCGTGTTGATTTTCTATTAGGTTAAAAAAGTACTTTACCCTTGAAAATTCTGCATCCATCACTTTGTATGAAAGGAGTAAATAAAAATGTCCGGGATGAGTTTATCACAAAATTATTAATCATCCGACAAACTCCTTTCTCTCAGTATAATTTAATCTTAATTTACACTAATTTATAGGGGATGTAAATAATAAAAGTTGATTTATTTTTCTCTTTCCGATTCTATAAGATACTTATAGTAAAAAATGACCAGCTGAGTACGATCGCGCAAGTCTAATTTTTCTAAAATAATCGACAGGTAGTTTCTAATCGTACCTTCTGAAAAGTGCATGGTCTGAGCAATTTCACGATTATTCATCCCCTGCGCTAAGTATTTAATCATTTGTAATTCTTTATCATTAAGCTCTAAGGGATTATTAAGAGGGATGGAGCTGTTTTCTGAACGAGGGTTTAATAAATGCGGAATACGGTTAATTATTTCATTGCCAAAAACACTTTGACCATTAGCTACCGCTTGAATAGCTGGGATAAGAGAATCATAATCTGTCTTAAGAATATAGCCCTTTGCTCCAATTTGCAGGGCTTCAATAATATAGTTATCTTCTTGAAAAGTAGTCAGGTAGATAATTTTGGCTTCAGGATACCTTGATAAAATCCTGCGTCCAGCTTCAATTCCATCCATTTCAGGCATCCGAATATCCATTAAACAGATATCGGGCTGATGAGCTTGGTAGGCTTGGAAAGCTTCTCTTCCGTTACGTGCAGTTGCAATGACAGTCTAAGGATGTTCCAATGTCCGGCTGGCTGATTCAATGATAGTGGTTAAACCCCGCGTAACCAATAGATCATCATCTACAACTAAAATTCTCATTTTTCTCACCTCAACTTTCCAATGGCAGGCGGATGAAGATTCGAAAGCCTTTTTCATAATTGATATGTGCTTGTCCCTTAAACTTACGCACCCGGTCTAACATATTATAAATTCCCATGCCGTTTGAAGCTTCTACTTCAGCAGGATTAACTTCTCCGTTATCTACAATAAGGAGGCTGAACTGTTGGTCAAACTCCTGGATACGCAGCTGAACATGACTGGCATTAGAATGTTTATTGATATTCGTGAGAGCTTCTTGAATGATACTGATAATTAAATAATTGATTTCAGGTCTAGGCTGTCGATTAACATTATATGAAAAATTAATAGGACATTTTTTAAAATCATGAACTAGTTTTTGAATGTCCGCTTCTAAATCAAAGCTTTCTTTATACGTGCCTAATCGGATGGTAGACGAGTTGACGACGGATATCGTCTATACTATCCTTGATCAAATGAGTATTTACAGTCGGTCTATTATAAAAGCAGTTGAAGAAGGTATACTAGCTCCTTTTGAAATAAGGCAAATTGATTTTGATAAAACATGGCTGGAAGATTTAGCTGGAAGAAAAAATGTTGATGGTTTTACTTCTTTTTATTTTGCTGCCTTAGCTTATGTTTGTATCTTTTTTATGAATAGTGGTCATAATGTTATTCGGTCTAACCGTCCTTCTTCCTCCTCGACAGCCTTGCGGTTATCCAGTACTCCCACACCTCAAGGTAAGATAGTTTTCGCTTATTTTATTGATATAGCAATCATCAGTTTACTGGTTGTCTATGCCTTGGTGGCTGTTTATAGGTGGCAGGGAGTTGCTTTAGGAGATGATCTACCCCGCCTATTGTTAATTGTTTCGTTAGGAAGTTTGGTAGGTATTTTACTTGGAACTAGCCTGGCAGCCCTTTTAGATGTTAAGGAAAATACATTAATCGCCATATCAACTTTTATACCGCTTATATTCGGAGCCGCGGCCGGTATGATGACACCCGACTTAACAAAATATATTGATTCGATTCTTCCCTGGTTTCGTAAAGTAAATCCGGTATCTTTAATTAGTGATGCTCTATATTATTTAAATTACTATCCAACCAATCAACAATTTAATCAGAATGCTTTAATTTTAAGTATTCAAATATTAGTCCTAGGGACGATTACCTTGATTGGAGTCAGGAGGACTGATTATGAAAGTCTTTAATTTGGTGTTGAAGATTATGAAG
>CAYYGA010000026.1:0-14329 GCA_964471435.1 uncultured Facklamia sp. | reverse complement strand
CAAGTGAATCAAGTAGTAGAAAGATCTTTAACTAAATATTTGGACAGCGCCGCTATATTACTAGCTGATGTAACGGAGGATCCATCAACACAACGGTTACAACTATTAGAAGACACTCTTCGTGCGAGTGAGATAAGGATAGAACAGCAGACCAATGAACAAAATCGAACGAATCTTGCCTTATACGGTAATTTTTTCCTTAATTATCTAACTTTTGTTTTATTAATGAGTTTGATTACTCAATTTGGAAATATCTTTTTAATGATGCGCAAACCTGAATTGATTGTTCGAGATCAGATGGCTTCCATTACTGATAGGAGCCGTTTTGGCCAGACTTTATTAGCTTGTATATTATTAGCAGTAGTATCCTGGATGGCTGCTTTAATTTTCGGGGGTGTTTTAATTGGTTTTTCGACTATTTTTACCCTCAGAGGATTACTGCTGACTTTAAATTCCTTTATTTCCTTACTTGGAACGATCGCTTTGGCTTATTTAATCGCTAATATTATTCAATCTGATGGTCAATTAAGTTTCTTCTCAATTGGTTTAAGTATTTTTCTGGCATTTGCCAGCGGAATTTTTATGCCGCGAGATTTTGTAGGGCAGACAATGCAAAATATTGCTCAAGTCTTCCACCCTATTTGGCAGGTGCAGAGCAATGAAGCGATTGTGGATCTGCTGAATGTTAATCGGAGTAGTCTACTACCAATTCTGCGACTTATGGGAATTCAATTATTGATTGCATTTACTTACTTTCTGATAGCTTTCTTAATTCAACGGAATATTCATTACAGTCATCGTAGGTAAGTCAGCAGTTCCAATGAAATCCTATGAGTTCTTTAATCATAATAAATCCTGGTCTTTTTAATCCAGCAGATTAAAGAGACCAGGATTTTTATTGATTAATTTAAAAGGATTCGTTTACTTTAAATGTAAAATAAACCAGCGTGTATACAGTATAAAAGCCATCAGCAGCACCAAGCCTGTCACTGTCATTAAGGAATAAGCCAGGTTGTCCGGCATGTAAGGGAAAGCTACTAAGAAAATTGTACAGACATAAAAGGTAGCTGTAGAAACTTTTCCATACCAAAGCGCTCCATCCATTTTCTGTCCGGAATGTAAAAGAAAAAACTGACCCACCAGTAAACTTAATTCTTTTACCACAAAAATAGTGACTAAAAACCAGGCGGAAGGCCAAGTAAGCATTAAGCAAATAATAATAGCAAGTTGAGTTAATTTATCCGCTAATGGATCCAAAACTTTCCCTAACTGAGTGATTTGATTATAATTTCTAGCAATATACCCATCTAAAGCATCTGATATCCCTGATAAGATTAAGACACTTGCGGCATAAAGATATTCACGTCTGGTTTCGGCATAAAAATACAAATAGACAAACAAAGGGATAAGAGCTATGCGAGCTAAAGATAAAAGGTTGGGAAGCGATAGCCAATCGGACTTCTTCATTTATTCACTCCTCATGATTATTAATATAACAGCTATTATAACATGATCGTGAGTTAGCGGTAAAAATCGTTTGATAAACATTGACTAACTTTGACCATTGTGTTAATATAATAAGTGTAAGGGAGAAACTTACAAAAAATTTCTGAAAGGATGATTTAGGATGAGAAAGTATAAAGTTACTGCGGAAGTCGATAGTTCAAAATTTGGTAAAGGTCAATTAGTGGCTCACTTAACTCATGATCAATTCGTCAACTATGCCAATCTTTCAGATAATGAGAAATTAAAGTTTCTAAAAGATAATGACGCCGAATTCATTGTAGAAGCAAATGAACTTGAAGACAGCGACATTAAAAATTTCAAAGTTATAAGTCCTCAAGACTCTGATTCAGACAGTGATGAAACGCAAGTTACTCGTAAAATGCGTATGAATATTAATGGAAGAGATACTGGATGGGTCGATGTCACAGAAGATAACGAAGAACAATACAATCAAATGCTGGATCAATTCAACGAAATGCGTAATCGTTTCGATGAAATGAACCGTCGCTTTGATGAAAGATTTAGTCGCTTTTTTAACTTTACACCTTCCTCACTGCTTGGTTTCCCGTCAGATCTTTTACGTTTAGACAGTCAGTCTAAAGATGAAAACAAGGAAACTGAAAACGAGAATAAAGACAACAAAGAAGAAGAAAATAACAAATCTTAATAAAAGATAACTTATTTCCTCTTTAGCCTAGCTGGCAAAGCTCAATAATTATCTGAGCCTGTCCATCTAGGCTTTTTTATTTTGGTTCTAGACTAGACAGTGTGAGGTTTTCACTCAAAGTGAAAGATTTTTAAAAAATAAACATAAGCAACAAAAAAAAGCGAATGCTAAGGTAGCTGTCTCAACCTACTGCACGCGCTTATTTTTTTCACTATTATTAGGGCATAAAGCTGTCTTCAGTTAACCAATGACCCGGACTCACTTCTTTAAACTCAGTGACTGTCTTTACTTCTGTGTCCTGCGTTTGATCTTGAGGACGGTATTCAATCCGTTGGCGTTGACGTTCTGTGTCAGGGTCCGGTAAGGGGATAGCTGACAGAAGGGATTTAGTGTATGGATGAAGTGGATTTTCATAAAGCTCTTGAGAACTGGCTAATTCCACTACTTTTCCTTGATACATCATGGCAATCCGGTCCGAAAAGTATTTTACCATCGAGAGGTCATGAGCAATAAATAAATAAGTCAGACCTTTTTTATCTTGCAGTTCATCCAGTAAATTAATAATTTGAGCTTGAATCGAAACATCCAAGGCTGAAATGGGTTCATCTGCCACGATAAATTTAGGTTCCACAGCTAAAGCCCGTGCAATTCCGATTCTTTGTCTTTGACCGCCGGAAAACTCATGCGGGTAACGCGTGGCATGGTCGGCATTTAACCCCACATCTTTTAAAAGACTATTAACTTTTTCATTGCGCTCTTCAATTGATTGGGCCAGGCCATGAACTTCAATTCCTTCTGCAATGATATCCCGTACTTTCATACGCGGATTTAAGGAAGCATAAGGATCTTGGAAAATCATTTGAATGTCTTTAGCAAACTCAAGCTGTTCTTTACGATTACGCCGTTGTTTCTGGTTTTTCCCCTTATAAATAATTTCTCCGCTGGTGGGCTGATAGAGATTGGCGATGGCTCTTCCAATGGTTGATTTCCCTGAACCCGATTCGCCTACCAGTCCGAAGGTTTCTCCTTCATATATATTAAAGGAAACATCATCCACAGCTTTTACTTCCCGATCTGTGCCGGGATTATAGTATTGTTTTAAATTCTTTACTTGAATGAGGGGCTGAGTTTTAGTCATTGGTAACCTCCTCCTGATAATAATTAACTAATTCTGAATCATCTGTTTGAAAAAGGATTTCCCCTTTAGCAATTTTTTCCTCAAAATGCGCATAACGGTCTAAAATAGCAGAAGGAATATCCACTTTAGGTGCTTGAGGATGTAAAAGCCAAGTAGCTGCATAATGACCCGGGTTGACTTCAAACATAGGAGGTTGTTTAACAAAGTCAATTTCCAAGGCATATTCTGAACGCAAGGCGAAAGCATCTCCTACCGGAGGGTTCAATAAGTCCGGGGGAGAGCCAGGAATCGCATAGAGTCTGTCTTCTGTTTCCAAGGTCGGCATAGCCGTCAGCAGCCCCCAAGTATAGGGATGTTGAGGATTGTAATAAATATCATCAATCGATCCCTTTTCTACAAATTTGCCCGCATACATAACTGCTACCCGGTCTGCCACATTTGCTACCACTCCCAAATCATGAGTAATAAAAATAATGGACATCCCTTTTTCTTTTTGAATTTTTTTAAGTAATTCAATAATTTGTGCCTGGATCGTCACATCTAAGGCAGTGGTAGGTTCATCCGCAATTAAGACTTCAGGATCTCCTGCTAAAGCGATGGCAATCACTACCCTTTGTCGTTGACCACCCGAAAACTGGTGAGGATATTGTTTGAGACGCATCTCAGGGTTCATAATTCCGCATAAAGTTAGCAAATCGATCGCTTCTTTTTTTGCGGCAGTTGCTGACATGCCTCTTTGTTTAGTTAATATTTCCATAATTTGGCGGCCAATGGTTAAGGTTGGGTTCAAGGCCGTCATAGGATCTTGGAAAATCATTGCTATTTGAGTGCCACGAATTTTTCGCATTTCTTTAGAAGAAAGTTTCAATAAATCTGTCCCGTTAAAAAGAATTTGACCGGCTTCAATCGTCGCATTTTTACTTAAAAGTCCCATAATAGCACGCATCGATACTGATTTACCAGATCCTGACTCGCCAACGATTGCCATCGTTTCTCCGGGTAATAAGTTCAAATTAATTCCCCGGATTGCGTGCACTTTTCCGGCAAATGTTTTGAATGAAACATGAAGATTTTTAATTTGTATGATAGGATCTACCATTTTTTCACCTACTCTTTCATCTTAGGGTCAAAGGCATCCCGTAATCCGTCTGCCAGTAAGTTAAAGGACAGCATAATAATCGATATCATGGCTGCTGGATACCACATTAGATGAGGCAGGAAACGGAAGGTTTTATAGCCGTCATTTAACAAGGTTCCAAGAGAAGCATTCGGTGCTGGAATACCGATTCCAATGAAGCTTAAGAAAGCTTCAAAAAAGATAGCAGAAGGAATAGCAAACATCATTTGAACGATAATTATACCCAGCATATTGGGCAGGATATGCCTTAGCAAGATACGCGGAACGGATTGCCCCAGAACCTGTGCTGCCAATACATACTCTTGTTGCTTAAGCCGAATCGTTTGAGCTCTAACTACACGCGACATCGAAATCCATGAAGTAAGAGCGATGGTAATGATGATTGAAGTGAGTCCAGGTTCCAATACCAAAAGCATCAAAACAACAATCACTAAGTTTGGAATACCTGATAAAACTTCCAGAATCCGTTGCATAATTGTATCTACCCGGCCGCCTTTCCAGCCAGAAATGAGCCCGTAGGTAACTCCTAAAATCACATTTATCATTACTGCAACAAAAGCGACCATTAAAGAAATACGAGTTCCATATAAGATACGAGACAATAAGTCTCTTCCTAAGCTGTCTGTTCCCAGATAATAATAAACATCTGAGGGAACATTCGCTTGTGCATAGGAATCTACTAAGGTTCCTCCACGATTAGTTTGCTGCCCGTCAAACCATGACCATGATTCTAAGCCTGGTATTTTAGGTGGAAGGTTGGATTGAGCAGGATTTTGAGCAAAAGGTGACTGGGGGGATAAAAGAGGGGCAAAAACAGCAATTAAAATTATCACTACAACAAAAAATGCTGCTAACATTGCTCCTTTATTCTTTTTTAAACGGCGCCAGGAGTCTTGTAAAAAGTTTAAAGACGGCGCTTCAATCCGCTCATTTTCTTCTGAACTAATTGCAGAACGAGCTTCAAATAAAGTATCATCTAATGATCCAATTTCATTTAATAAAGTCTGGTTGTAATCAGATTGAGTTGAAATTTTCCGCATTACTGCTTCACTCCTTCCACATTACGCATTCTTGGATCAATAACACCATAGAGGATATCCATAATTAAAATGATAGCGACTAACATAAAGGAGTACATAATCGTAATCCCCATAATAGTAGGATAATCATTTACTAAGATGGATTTAGTAAATTGTTCCCCGATTCCTGGAATCGAAAATATTTGTTCAATCACTAAAGAGCCTGTCATGGCGGATGCAGTCATGGGACCAATAATAGTGAGTAAAGGGATAATGGCATTTCTTAAAGCATGTTTACTGACAACATACACTTTAGAAAAACCTTTTGCAGTAGCTAATTCTATATAATCGGAATTCAACACTTCAATCATTTCTGTTCTGACAAACCGAGCAGACTCTGCCATGGGTGAGATAGAAAGCGCCAAGGTAGGCAAGATAGATGATATAAATCCTTCACGCCAAAAGGCAATTGGAAGAATACTTAGCCATACCGCAAAGACAAATTGCAAGACGACCGCAAAGACAAAGTTAGGTACTGACCGACCTCCGATGGCAAAAACAGAAGTAAAGGTATCAATCCAAGTGTTTTGATAGACAGCCGCAATCATCCCTAAGATGGTACCAACCACAACCCCAAAGGCCATTGATTGTAAACCTAAAATAATAGAAGGCCCTGCACGGTCAAGAATGATTTGAGAAACGGGCAGGTTATTATATTGAAACGAAATACCAAAATCCCCCTGAATAACGTTGGTTAAATAGCGGAAATATTGGATGAGAATTGGATCATTTAAGCCATAACGTTCATTAAGCAGTTGCAGTTGTGTTTCAGTTAAAAGATCTTGATTCGCAAAAGGAGTTCCGGGTAAAAATTGCAGAAGAAGGAACGTTGCCGTGATAATAATCCATAGTGTCATTATCATAAAAAAGATTCGTCTTATTAAATATTTTAAATAGGGATTCATGGGCACCTCACCTTTCTAAGAAATATTAAGAGATTGCTTTCTTTATTATTAACATATAAGGACATGAAAAGAAAGTAAAACTCCCAACCTAACATTTTTGCTAGGATGGGAGTAATTCTAGGAGAAGTCCTAGTATAGGTTGAATTATTCAGCAATCACGCGAGTAGTTCTTAAGTTAATCGTACGGCCAAATGGTAAAACTTCAAAGTTTTCAATATTTGGATTTAACAAGTATGAAGTCGCAGATTGATAGAATGAAGTTTGAAATGCTTCTTGCTCGATAGCAATACTTTCTGCTTCAATTAAAGCCTCACGACGTTCAACTGGATCATTAGCATAGTCGAAACGGGCTAAATCAATTAATTCATCAACTTCTTCATTAGAATACTGTCCAAAGTTAATTCCGCCAGTTGTTTCAAGTTGTTCGATGAAGTTCATTGCATCCTGGTAATCAGGAGCCCATGTTCCATAGAAGAGATCAAAATCTAAGGCACGTTGGAATTCCAATCTATTTTGCAGTGGTACAGAACGAATAGTCACTGTTAAGCCTGGTAGATTATCCATCCACTGAGCTTGTAAATATTCAGCAGTACGGCGGGAAAGTTCAACATCTGAAGTTAAGAGTTCAATTTCTATTTCGTCCATCCCTAACTCTTCTTTAGCTGTTTCCCATTCTGCTTGAGCAGTTTCTAAATCATAAGTTAACATTGCCCCTGCATCTTCGCGGTAGTCTAATTCTTCCTCATTGATATCAAATCCAGCTGGAACAAAACCATCTAAGTTAGTAGATCCATCTTGAATGACATTATCAGCATAAGTTTCTTTATCAATTGATTTGAAAAGTGCACGACGCAAAGCAGTATTGTTGGTTGGTTCGCGGGTCATATTAAATTGTAAGTGACCAATAGTTGCTTTAAGTTCTTGATTAAAGAATTCAGAACCTTCATATTGACCGACAAATTGATCGGTTAAAATCGCATAGTCTAATTCTCCGACATCAAATAAGTCTGCTGCCGTTCCGGTTTCTTTAACTACAGAAACTAAAACTTCTTCTAAATGGACATTTTCTGCATCCCAGTATTGAGGATTTTTAACTAAACGCCATTCCAAGTTTGTTCCTTCCCAGCCTTCTAATAAGAAAGGTCCATTCATGGCAATAGCTGCATCGCTTGTACCATAAGATTCACCATTTTCTTCTACAGCTGTTTGATTAACCGGCATAAAACGTGAGCCAGTTAATAACTTAGGTAAGTATGGAGCAGGGTATTCCAACTCAATAACTAATGTACGCTCATCTTCAGCTCTAACACCTAATTCATCTAATTCAGCTTCCCCATTACGAATAGCAGCCGCATTTTTAAAAACTTCAACAGAAGTTGAGGTATTTTGGTTAGCAGGGTCTACTAAACGTTGGTAAGTGAATACAAAGTCGTCGGCTGTAACAGGGTCACCATTCGACCATTCTAAGCCTTCACGCAAAGTAAAAGTATAAGTTAAACCGTCTTCAGATATTTCTACATCTTCAGCCTGCCCGAATTCCACTTCAGATCCAGTAGAAATGCGGTATAGTCCTTCGAAAATATGTCCGATCATATCGGAAGAAGGAGTATCGTTATAGAGCATTGAGTCCATAGTAGCTAATTCGCCAATGGTCATCATTGAGATTGATTGATCTTCTGCCAGGTTTTCTTCCTGAGCATTAGCCGTAAAAGTAAAGCCAGTGGTTGCTAAAGATAAACTAGCAAGTCCAACAAATACAGACTTAAAAAATTTATTAAACATATGTGTGCTCCTTTGCTTTTGTTTTAATAAATATATCATAGATAGTTAATAATTACATGTAATTAGCCATAAAACCATCCATTACTTATCATTATAACCTATGTCAGCATTTTTTGTTCAAATGACGACTTGAGTTTACTGTTTTCCTAATTCAATGACTCGGTCACACCACTCCGCAACTAATTCTTCATCATGGGTAATAACCAATAAGATAATCTCGTCGTCTTTTAATTGATTGAGCAGCTGACCAAAATTTTCCATGTTTTTTTGATCCAATCCGCTGGTAGGCTCATCAAAAATAATAATTTTTTTACCTGAAAGCAAAGCGGCCGCTATGGCTACTCTTTGCTTTTGTCCTTCGGATAGACTCATTGGATGACGATCTAATAGATTCCTCAAACCCAGTTTTCCAAGAACTTCTTCCTTTTTATCCGGAAAAGCAGCTCCCAGCAGTACTTCTTCTTCCACCGATTCAGTAAACAATTGATAGTTGGTATCTTGCATCACTAAGAAGCTTCGTTTAATTAGCTCTTTACGGCCTATCTTTTTCCCTTCCCATAAAATACTCCCCTTTAATGGTCTTTCTAAGCCGGTTAAAGTTGCAGCTAAAGTGGACTTGCCAGTTCCGTTAGGACCTAAAATGGCTGTTATCTCACCTGCTTGAAATGAAAGGTTTAAATTATTCAGGACCGGCTCTTCGTAACCAATGGAAAGTTCTGTCGTTTGTAAAAGGCCGGGTTCATTTGGTTCTTTATTTATTTTATTTTGAATAATTCTACGATGAACATTTAAATCCATCGCTCTTAAGCCCAATTCTTTTAATTGATCATTGGTTAACTGTAAAAAGCTTTCAGCTGACCATTCATTAATTAAAGTACCTTCATTAAAGAGCAGATAGCGGTCCACAATTCCTTTTGTCCAGGCTAAGCGATGCTCAGTAATTAAGATAGTAATTCCTTGTTCTTTTAATTGTTGAACCAGGAGACGAATGCGCTGAATAGCTTCTTGATCTAAATTACTGGTCACTTCATCAAGTATTAAAAGTTTTGGCTGGTGAATCATAGCAGAAGCAAAAGCAATCTGCTGTTTTTCTCCACCTGATAATTCAAAAATACTCCGATCTAATAAATGATCAATTTCTAAGTTTTCGCTGATTGCTTTAATCTGCCGTTTAATAGTCTGGGGTTTAACACCCATATTTTCTAAAGGAAAAGCTAATTCATTGGTAGTATTTACTGTAAAATGCTGAGTTTTAGGATTTTGAAAGACACTGCCTACTAAAGAAACATAGTCTTCTATAGGAGCATGACCTGCGTGTAAGTTAAAGGTTTGACTGTCTCCCGAGAGTTTTCCTTCTACCAGGTTGGGAATGATTCCATTGAATAGTCGGCTGACTGTTGTTTTGCCACTGCCGCTGGGCCCGGCAATTAAGATACACTCACCGGCATCTACTTCTAAGTTAATATCGTGGAGAAAAGCATTCGTGGTATGCGGAAAATAAAAAGAAACATCCCGGGTTTTAATTACCTTATCCATTCAAAGGCACCTCCCCAATAAAAAATTAACGGTAAACTCGCTAAAATCAAATAAAACCAATCAAATGCTTTAAAGTGTAACTGCTCGATAGAAGTGAAAGCATTCGGTAAACTCAATCCTTTAGTAAGGGCAGAGACAGTTAGATCCTCAGTTACTTTAGTGGCATTCATCAATAAAGGAATATAAATATATTCTAAAGATTGAATCGGTTTTTTTATTAAATCGCTAAGACTTGTTCCAATACCTCTTAAGGCCATAGCTTGGCGGATATGATAATAATCCTCTTTAACAGTAGGAAAAAAACGAGCCATCACAGCCAAAGGAATCGTGATGAAATTAGGCAGACGCCACTTTTTAAAAGCTGCTATCCATTGATTGACTGTTGTAGTTTTAAAAGCATAAGTCCCTGCTATAATCCCCGGTAGAAAAGATCTCAAACCATTTGCTAAAAAGGAAACAATATATAAGAAAAAGAGTGAATGGATATTAGGTAAAAAATAAACTGCCGTTAAAAGCTGAATAATGAAAACACCAATAAAAGTAAGTGCCTGTTTATATAAGCCGGCGAACCACAAAGGAAGTAAAAAGAGGCCGATGACAAGTATTTCCATCGGCCAAGGCATCAAGAGCCCCATGTATATGGCTGCTAAGCCTATTAAAAGTATCTTGCTGCGAGGATCCAGTAAGGCCTTCATTATTAAATCATCCCTGCTTTTTTGAAGTGTTTACCCATTAATCTTTGTCCAAATAAGCCTCCCAAAATGGCTGCGAAAATAATTCCAAAAATGAGTACCCAAATTGTGTTTTGAGTAATATCGGCAAAAGCTCCTTGGATGTATTCAACATCTCGCCCGTATTCGCTAAGATAATCTATATAGCGTTGTGGAGCAAATAACATAGGAACAACGGGTCCGCTCGGATTGAATGAAAAGAGAATATAAGCAAGGAGCAGTCCCCATTTTCCCCGATATTTTATTAAATAGCCCACACCATCCGCCAAAAGAGCAAAACCGACACTGATAAAAATAGCATAAGGAAATCTTCCGGATAAGAAGAAGAAGATGCCCATGATAGAACCCATAATGGCAATGGCACCAAAGCGGGGTACTTTAGCTGCTAAAAGCATGAAAATCGGGCCGGCTAAAAATCCAGATATAATAGGAATGAAAACATAAGAATAACCGGGTAAAAGAAACACAACTAATAAGGCCGAAATTGCTACGACTATAAAATAAATAGCAGTATATATACCTGTGGAGATTAAGTCTTGTACCCGAATAGTAGAACTGTGACTCATTAAATCCCTCCTGTAAAATTAAACTATTCCTTACTATAAGGAATAATTAAAAAAAATTCAATTCTTTTTAACACTTATTCCAATATTCTATTATAAAAATCAGCTATCGGCTATTAATAAAAATAAAAAGAACACCAGCCTTTCAAGCTGGTGCTCCGTTGTATCTCTTATGATGCCAGATTTTGGGCGTTACGTTTGGAAAGATAACGGGAAAATTTAGACAGAGCATAACAAATAATGAAATATAAAAAGGCCAAAGCGACAAACATTGGGATAACATAGTTAGTATTTTGTCCATAAATAATTCTAGCGTTATGGGTCAGTTCAGGTAGGGCGATGATCGTTGCTAAAGAAGTATCTTTAATTAAAGCGATCAGCTGACTGACAACTGACGGAAGAGTCTGTCGCCAAGCCTGTGGCAGCAAAATATTAAACATTGTCTGGTTATATGTTAAACCACTGGCAATACCGGCTTCTTTTTGCCCCGGAGGTAAAGCAATTAAACCACCTCGGATGATTTCTGAAACCATAGCGGACTCAAAAATAGTTAAAGCAGCTACAGCAGACCAGAAAAGATTAAACTGAATTCCCAGTTGCGGTAAGGCAAAGTAAGTAAAGAAAATGATTAACAGTAAGGGTAAATTACGAATCGTATCGATTACTAAACCTAGCACACGAGAAAAGACCGGAATCTCTTTATAGCGTAAAATAGCAAAAATAATTCCAAAAATTATACTTAAAATAATTGAAATGGCAGCTATCTGGATAGTAATCCAAAGACCTTGTAATAGGAAAGAGATATTATCTAATGAATATGCACCTGAAAAGTTCATAATAAAAGGCTCCTTTCTTAATACAAGTTATTTAGATACTGTTCAACTCGTTGAATAATAAGGGTGAGAGGAACAGTGATTAATAAATAAAAAATACCAACTAAAGTATAGGTGGAAAGAGTGATAAAGGTTTCTGATGCTACTAAATCTCCATAATACATTAAATCCAACCCTGCTACTAAGGCCAGGATTGAAGAGTTTTTAACCAAGTTAATGACTTGATTTCCTAAAGGCGGAACTATTTTCCGAATGGCTTGAGGCAGGACAATCATCCGCATGGTTTCTGAGCGGGTAAAGCCTTGAGAAAGACCAGCTTCTATTTGTCCCTTGTCTACGGAAAGGATACCTGCACGGACATTATCTGCAATAAAGGACGAGGTATAGATAGTTAAGCCGATTACCCCGGCCCAAAAGCCTGAAATATTAAACCAATACATCGGTACAACTACATAAAAAAACATCACAATAACGAGTAAAGGAATATTGCGGAAGAATTCAACATACATTGATGCCAGCAAACTTATAAACTTATTGGGAGTAAGCTGAAGCATCCCCATAATAGTACCCAATAATAAGGCAAAAATTAAAGCGATCACACTGGCAAGTAAGGTATTGCCAAAACCTTCTACTAAGGCAGGCCAGTGATTATTAAAAATATTTATTATTTCCATTATGCATCACCTCCACCAAGTATTTCACCAAACCATTTATCATAAATTTCATCATAGGTTCCATTCGCTTTAATGGTTTGGAGTGCTTCATTGAGCTCAGTAAGAAACTTATTCTGTCCCTTATTAACAGCAATTCCATAAGGTTCATCTGTGAAGTTTTCGCCTGCTAATGTATAACCTTCTGCCTGGGCTGCCAGTCCTAAAAGAATAGCGTTATCAGTAGTCAGTGCATCGCCTTGGCCTGATTGAAGGGCTACGAAACCTTCAGAGTAATTTTCCATTTCAAGCACGTTTACTTGAGGGGCTAATTCTCGGATGTTTTGTGCGGAGGTCGAGCCTTTAATAGCTAAAATTGTATGATTGGAGGTCAGGCTGTCAATCCCCGTGATATCACTATCCACTGGTACAAGAAGCGACTGGCCTGCATCAAAATAGACTTCAGTGAAATCTACCTGCTCCAATCTTTCTTCAGTAATAGTCATTGTGGCGATGATACCGTCAATGTTTCCATTTTTTAAAAGAGGAATCCGGGTTTTGGAAGTTACTTCGACTAGTTCGACACTGGCCTGTCCGTTTGTAATTTCATCCGATAAGGCTTGAGCTATATCAATATCAAATCCTTGAATTTCACCTTCTGAAATATTATAAAAACCAAAGAGATTAGTATCAGCTTTTACTCCCCATCGAATCACCGGATTTGCTTCGGTTTCCAAACGTTCCATAATATCCTGGTTAGCCAATGAAGAACCGCAAGCTGATAAAAATAAGAGTGTAGCTGCTAAAATCAGCCACCGGATTGATTTTTGTTTTGTCAGCCGTTTTTTCATTAAAAAACCTCCTTTATATTAATATCCGATTACTTTAGATAAGAAGTTACGTGCTGCTTCAGAATTCGGATTGGAGAAAAACTCTTCTGAAGGACGGTCTTCAATAATTTCTCCCTGCATCATAAAAATGGTCCGGTCTGATACTTCTCGTGCAAAGCCCATTTCATGCGTTACTACTACCATGGTCATTTTGTCTTCCAGGGCAATACGTTTCATAACATCTAACACATCACCGATAGTTTCTGGATCTAGAGCAGAGGTTGGTTCATCAAAAAGCATCGCAGTGGGCTTCATGGCCAGTCCACGTGCGATGGCAACTCTTTGCTTTTGTCCTCCTGATATTTGGGACGGATATTTACTTTTATGTTCCAGCATATTTACACGGTCTAAAAGGCGTTCCGCCGTTTCAATTGCTTCTGCTTTACTGATACCCAATACTTTTACTGGAGCCAGGGTAATATTTTCAAGAATTGTTTTATGAGGATATAACTCAAAGTGTTGAAAAACCATACCCAGTTTTTCTCTGATTGAACGTATATCGGTTTGAGGATCTGAAATATCTTGATCATTCACGTATAGATGTCCAGAAGATATATCTTCTAAAGCATTAATACAACGGATCAAAGTAGATTTACCAGAACCTGACGGACCGATTAAAGTAACTACTTCTCCTTCTTCAATCGTTAAATTTACATTTTTTAAGGCGTGAAACTCACCATAATATTTATCAACATTTTCAAAACGAATCATCTGATTCCCTCTTTTCTCTCGACATCAAAAATTTATATAATATCTTTGATTATAGAATTTTAATCATATTATAATCTAACTTAATCTAATAAAGCAACCTAAAGTTAAATAATGTGAAAAAAGTTCATTGTAATGGAAACTTTAAATAATTTTTTCGAATAAATTAATCATTGCTGCGGTTAAAATAAAATATAAAAAAG
>CAYYGA010000025.1:0-22210 GCA_964471435.1 uncultured Facklamia sp. | reverse complement strand
GGGATTTTTTTATAGAGTAAAATGCTTTAATAATTGGTTACTTATAGGTAATTTCAATAAATATCTAGCTTGTGTAATGCTTAATTCTAATGGATAATATCAAATAGGATAAGTATTATTAGAGGAGTGATTTAATGCGAGATATATTAAAGAAAGCTGCTGGTATAACTTTTGTAGGAATGCTCATGGCAGGGGGCTTACCAGCCATTAGTGCACAAGAAGCAGGAGAGATGAGTATCTTAGTACCGGGATATGATGGGGGTTATTTACAAGAAGAACTAGATAACGGAATAGCTGATTTTCAAGAAGAAACGGGCGCAACTGTTAACGTTATTTCGGTTGGTTGGGATGAGGTTAATTCTCGTATCGTACAATTAGCTCAAGCAGGACAGTCACCGGATGTTTTATTAATTGGTACTCGTTCTTTACGACAGTTTTCTGATGAAGGCATTATTGTCAATGTGGATGATTATATAACAGAAGAATTTGTTGAGCCGCGCGTGGAGAGTGTTTTCTTGACCGCGAACATAGACGGTCAGCAATTCGGAGTTCCAATGGCATTTTCTAGTCGGGCGTTCTATTACCGCTCCGATTTAATTGATACACCGCCTGCTGATTGGGAAGAATTATTAGAAACAGCTCGCGGTCTCAAAGAAGAGTATCCAGATATGTATACTTTTTACCTTCCTATCGATGGACCCGGAACTTCTATTGAATTAATGTCATTTTTCTATCAAAATGAAGGATACATTTTAAATGAGGCAGGAGAGTATGAGGTAAATAATCCTGCCAATGTCGAAACCCTAGAGTATTTAGCTCAATTTGTAGTGGAGGACTTAGTGCCTAATCCTTTAGAATCTGAACGAGATGACGCTGCTCAAATGTTTATCAATGGTGACTTAGCGATGTTCTTTACAGGACCTTGGGAAAAAGAAGTATTAGATGAAGCAGCTGAGGAGTATCCTTACGCTACAAGCGTTTTGCCAGAAGGTAAAGTACCAGGGGTCAATATTGCGACTGATTCTTATGTTATAACTGAAGGAGCACAAAATCCCGAATTAGCTTGGGACTTCATTGAATTCATGGGACAAGAAGATTATCAACGTCCTGTTTCAGAAGCGTTTGACTGGTTCCCTATCTTAGAAGCTGAAGTTGAAGACGAAAGATTCCAAACGGATTTTATGATTCCTTTCGTAGAAATGATTCCTTATGGCCAACCAGACCCACATACAACAAATTGGGACTTTTTCCATCAACATTTCAATTTAGCTATTCAAGAAGCTTTAACAGGGACTAAAACGGCTCAAGAAGCCTTAGATGATGCTCAAGCAGCCTTAAGTCAGGAATAAGTTTTAAACGAATAAGACTTATTTTAAAACACGGACATTTTCTAGAATGAAATGTTCGTGTTATTTTATAAATTTAAATTATAAGAGTGGAGGTAGGAGTTTCATGATTGAAAAACGAGACTGGACACCTTTTTACTTTTTACTTCCAGCAATGATTTTAATGGTTTTGTTATACGCTTATCCTTTATTTTTAACTTTAATTCAGTCTTTTCAAAACGTACAGTTATTTGGTGGAGAATCTTCTTTTATAGGGCTTAATAATTATCGCCAACTACTCAAGGATTCTAATTTTTACCATAATTTATCTGTCACAGTAAGATATTCTTTGTTTACTATTATATTGAAAATGTTGGGTGGTTTATTATTAGCATTATCAATTAATAGTGATATATATGGAAGAAAAATTATTCGGTTCTTAATGTTAATACCGTGGGCTTTACCTCAAGTAGCAGTAGCGGTAGTTTGGCAGTGGATCTATAACGGTAATTACGGCTATTTAAATTATTACCTCCAACAACTTAATCTGCTGAAGTCCAATATTTCATGGCTGGCAGATATGGATATTACTCTGTATGCAGTTTCATTTGTAGATGCATGGATGGGATGGCCTTTAGTAACTATGATGATTTTAGCAGGACTTGAAGCAATTCCTAAAAGTTTATATGAAGCAAGTCGTTTGGATGGTGCAAATCAAATAAATCAATTTTTCCATATTACATTACCGGAAATAGGACCTGTTTTGCTTATTACAACAACTCTTGTAAGTATTTGGACATTTAATTCATTTAACGTTATTTATGTATTGACCCAAGGAGGACCTCTGCGTCAAACTGAAACGTTAATGATGCGCGTTTACAACGAGAGTTTCCAAAATTTTAACTTTGGAGTTTCCTCAGCCCTCAGCGTTTTAATTATTATTTTACTAATTCTTTTTACTTCACTTTATATCAGTCAACTGATGAAGGAGGAGTAAAGAAATGAATAAAGTACAAAAACTAATCAAAACTCTGCTGGTTTTAATTGTAGTAGTTATTTTAAATCTACCTATTTTAATTATGTTAAATACTTCTTTACAAACCTATCAACAGACATTAGAATGGCCTCCTCAGTGGTTTCAGCAGCCCCTTCAATGGAGTAACTATTTAGAAGTGACGATTGGTAATTACAGTATACTGCAGCCAGTTGTCAACTCTTTAATAGTAGCCTTTTTTACAATGATTATATCTACAATGACCGCTCTTTTTGCTGCCTATGCTTTATCACGTTTTGATTTTAATGGAAAAAAAGTGCTTCTTTATATTATTTTAATGACTCAGATGCTCTCACCCGTTCTATTAGCAAGTTCTATGTATGCAATTTTTACACGCTTTGGGATTTTAGATACCAGACTATCTTTGATAATTGCTAATACTGCGTCGTCCCTTCCAATGTCAATATGGTTGATGTTTACTTATCTTCAGCAGATACCTGAGTATTTAGAAGAAGCAGGGCGCCTGGAAGGAGGCAGCCGTAGTCGTGTATTAGTCGAGATTATATTACCGGTTGCTACTCCAGGCATTATAACGGTAGCCATTTTTGCTTTTATAGCTGCATGGGGAGATATTGTGTTTGCAAGAATGTCGATCCTTTCTGCCGATTTAAGGCCCATATCTTTAGCTTTGATGGATTTCCAAAGTTTATATCAAACGAGTTGGGAATTACAAATGGCTGCATCTACTTTATCATCTTTACCAATCTTTATTTTGTTTATGTATGTTCAAAAATACTTAGGGCGTGGATTAGCCTCTACAGGCGGGAAAGGATAGTAATAAATGGCTAAAGTAGAAATAAAAAACTTAGTAAAAACTTATCAAATTAATACAAAAATATTTGATGATTTTTCTGTCACTTTTGAAGATGGGGAATTTATTGTTATTTTAGGACCGTCGGGGTGTGGGAAGTCAACTTTACTAAGATCAATCGCTGGATTAGAAACAATACAGTCAGGCGAAATCTTAGTTAATGGACATAATATTGTTCATGACGATCCAAAAGATCGAGATATGGCTATGGTCTTCCAAAACTATGCCCTTTATCCTCATAAAACCGTTTATGGAAATTTAGAGTTTGGTTTAAAAATGCGTAAAATTTCTAAGTCAATCAGAGATAAAAGAATTAAAGAAGTTTCAGAAATTATTGGATTGAAAGAATACTTAGAGCGTAAGCCACGACAGCTTTCAGGCGGACAAAAACAAAGAGTTGCTTTAGGTCGTGCCCTGGTCAATAATCCGAATATATTTTTAATGGATGAACCATTGTCGAATTTAGATGCGAAGTTGAGACTTAAAATGAGGTCTGAAATTATTCAGTTATATCGCCGTTTAGGTAAATCAATGATTTATGTGACTCATGATCAAGTTGAGGCGATGACTATGGCTACTCGGATCCTTTTATTAAATAGCGGAAAAATTCAACAATTTGATACACCCGACAATTTGTACCACCAGCCGGAAAATTTATTCACTGCTCAATTTATGGGTACACCTCAAATGAATGTATACTTGTTGCCAGTAAACAATGGGCAGGTAAAATTTGGTAATCATTTTTATAAAATCCCTTCAACTTATACGCATGATGAAATATATTTGGGTATCCGTGCGGAAGATATTACTGTTAAACCGACAGGACCTTTTTCATTTAACTTTGCAGAAAATTTAGGAAATGAGTCGCTGATTTATCTCGGAAATGACCATGATGAGGTAGTGGTTCGGATGAATGATTCTTTAAAAGATGAAAACTCAGATTCGTTGGATTTATATTTCATTGAAGAAAAAATTCATTGGTTTGATGCCCAGACTGAAAAGAGGTTGAATTAATTTCAGTTACTGGAGAATAATTAATCATGAAAGGTTATTTATTACTTAAAATCATAAATAAAACTATAATTGAAAGTGAGAATTTGTGATATAGTCTATCTAATCTATTCCTAAAAAAATTTTGAGGAGAATATAAATGAAAAAATTCATCACGCAATCTTTATTGGCAGTCTCCACTTTATCACTTGCAGTAGGTCTTGTTCAGCCTGCGGTTGCTTTTGCCCAAGATGAAAATGTTGAAATCAGCTTCATGATACCTGACTGGGGAGTACCGCCTGAGGAAATGTTGGCAGACTTTACTGAGGAAACTGGCATTACAGTAAACGTAGTCCCGACAAGCTGGGATGATATCAGAGATCGAATCGCAACAGCTGCTGTAGGTCAAACAGCAGCTGCAGATGTTTTTGAAGTTGACTGGTCCTGGACAGGAGAATTTGTTTCAGCAGGTTGGTTGGCACCTATTGAATTGAGTCAGGAAAATATTGATGATATGCCTACTCTGGAAACCTTTATGGTTGAGAATTCTTACTATGCTGTTCCATATGCGAATGATTTCCGCATCGCCTTCAGCAATCAACGTATGTTTGAAGAAGCCGGCATTGAGGAATTACCACTTAATTGGGAAACATTAATCGAGAATGCCCGTACCATTAAAGAAGCAGGAGTCACTGATTATCCGATAGCAATTCCTTTAGGGGCGGAAGAAAATTCAACTACTACATTTTTATGGTTAACTTATACTCGTAATGGAATAGTCTTTAACGAAGATAATACAATTAACCGGGAAGCATTAGAGGATACGTTAACCTTAATCAATCAATTAGTGGAAGAAGAGCTTGTGAATCCTGCTAATACTCAAATGACAGGTATGGATGTCTACGGACAGATTGCATCGGGAGAAACTGCTTTTATGACAGGACCTTCTTCATTTATTACACGTGTTGAGGATGAAGAAAATTCAGTGGTTGTAGGTGAAATTATAGCAACCAGACCACTTTCTAAAGATAGTGATGATTTTTCTGAAGTAACAGTACCTTTCAACGAAGCACTTGGTATCTCTGCTTATTCTGAACAACCAGAAGCAGCCCTGGAATTTGTTGAGTGGTATACTGCTCAAGACACTCAGGAGCAACTAAATGCTGAGATCAGCGCAACACCAACTCGTATGTCTGCTTTAGAAAACGTGATTGAAAATGAAGAGTTTGTAGCAATCTTTGAGACCGCGCAAACTCCATTTCCGAATGGTGTGCCGGAATATTATACAGAAATGTCCACAGCTATTTTCAATAGTATTAACCAATTAGCAATGGGTCAAATCTCTGTAGAAGATGCAGCTGATCAGATTGAAACTGCAGTTAATGAGTTAGCTCAATCTTCAAATGAGTAGTATTTTAATACTAATATTATAATGACGATAGGAGGTCCTTTAATTCTTTTCAATTAGAAAAGTTTTGAAGGACTCCATCTGTTTTATATCGAGTTTCTAGATTAGTATTGGAAAAATTGGAATTATTAAAAATTAGAAAGGGGTGTAGGTAATGGTAAAGGACCAACGACGTCCTTGGTTATTACTCCTCCCAATTATTTTAATAATGGGAATTTTTGTTTTTTACCCTATTATCCAGACATTTTATTATAGTTTACATAACTACAAATTGACACGTCCGGATCAACTTGAATATATAGGTATTCAAAACTATCTGGATGTCCTTCAAGCAAAGGATTTCCAACGAGCTTTACTCAACTCCGCGGTAGTTTTAGCAGCTGTAATCCTAATTGCAACAACTCTTTCAATTATTTTTGGTATGCTGTTGAATATCCGTACCAAAATTACGCCTGCATTAACTGCTGTTGCAATTATCCCATGGGCCTTACCACCCTTAGTGAATGGTATTATATGGTCATTTATATTTCATCCTTCATACGGTATGATTAATAAAGTTTTACATTCTTTAAATTTTATCGAAAATCCAATTGCTTTTACCAATAACCGCTGGGCAGTTCTTATTATTGTTTCCCTTATTGTTTCCTGGAGAGTTATACCTTTTTGTTCGATTATCATATTATCTAATCTTCAAAGTATTTCCCAAGAAGTTTATGAGGCATCATCTATGGATGGTGCTTCAAAAATTCAAACCTTTTTCAGTGTTACACTACCATTGCTCTTACCTGCCTTAGCTATTGTACTCACACAAGTTTCAATGGCCGGCTTGAGTGTTTTTGATGAGATTATAGCCCTTGTTAATTACCGTCAGGATGTTCAAACCCTTTTAATCTATAACTATCAAAATACTTTCTCTTTTCTGGATTTTGGTTATGGATCCGCTGTCACTTATATTATTATGTTGATAACAGGTTTGGCAGGATACTTTTATATTCATAATATGGCTAAAGAAATGTAGGTGTCAGTACAATGAAACTCAGCAGAGTGGAAAAAACTTTATATGTTATAGTAGTGCTATTTTTTATCCTCTTTACCTTAGGGCCTTTAATTTGGGCATTTATAATATCGATTACACCGGAACCTGAAATAACTCAATTCAATACAAATTTAATTCCAAAAAATCCCTATTGGCAGAATTATCAAGAATTATTCGATCCGGACTCCTCGGCCTTTGACACGGTATTTCCGGCCTTATGGAATACAGTTAAAATGTCTTTCCTCTCTATCCTTATCGGATTACCAATAGCCACTATGACTGCTTATGCCTTTTATCGCTATCGTTTCAAAGGAAATCGTTTAATTTTTTTATTTATAATCATTACGATTGTCATCCCTGTTTTTACTACTATTATTCCTATCTATGCCATGTTTGCCCGTAATGGATTATTAGATAATATGTTTTGGGTATCTATCATTTATATTTCAGCTTTTTTACCTCTAAATACCTGGCTGATTTACGTCTATTTTCAATCAATACCCTATGAAGTAATTGAAGCGGCCATGATGGATGGGGCGGATGAAGTAAAAGTATTTTTTGAAACGGTCCTGCCTTTATCTTGGCCTATACTAGTCACGGGTGTCTTAATTATTTTTTTAATGGCATGGAGTCAATTTCAAATCCCAATGATTTTAACCTCCTCTCAAAATACCAAAGTGATTACACTGGTATTGCAGGAATTTCAAGGCAGGTATGCTGTTTCATATGGTCTAATTGCGGCCAGTGGGATACTGACTATTATTCCTCCAACCATCGTCGCTGTCTTTTTCCGACGCTTTTTAGTTTCTGGCTTAACGGGCGGAGCAACGAAAGGATAGCAGAAAATGAAACGAATTATAATAGAATATTATCAAAACTATTTTACCAATTTAAATAATCTGGCTTTTAAAAAGGAATTAATTTTTATCGTTGAAAATTTAAGTCCGTCTTTTAAAGTTGATGGAATTATGGATAAATTCGATATAACGGCAGTTATGCAGGCATTAAAGAGTGGATACAATTCCCATGCTTTCGATGCAGACCGTTATATTAATCAAGTCGACGACTATAAACGAATTCAAATTATATTAACATTACTTCCACCTTTAAAAGACTTCTATCAGCAAAATAAAATCCAAATGGAGGTTTTCTGGGAAACAGTATCAGATATTGGTTTACGTATTAACTTATATAATACAAACCATGGTAGGTTAGGCTTAACACCTGATGATGGTCATTGGCTTTTGCGTATTTTCTTTTTATCAATTTTTAAATTAGGCAGTTTACAATTTGAAAGATTAGAAATTAACAAAAATCGAATACAACTTCCGATAAAGTGGACCGATTATGCTAGCCTGCAAAAGATCAATGACAGTGACGTTTTGAGTGTTCATATAATGGCGGGGAGTGATTTATCTGCATCGGCAGTAAGAACGTCCTTTAAAGCTGCCAATCAATTTTTTGACTGCTATTTTCCACATCAAAATTTTAAGGTGTTTTATTGTGCTTCCTGGTTCTTATATCCCGATTTAAAAAAAATATTAGATGAAAATTCCAGAATTTTATCTTTTGCTGAAAAATTTAAAATTATAGGGCAGGCACAATACCCTGATCATGCTGTTTACTCAATTTTTCAAGGAAATATTCACAAAAAAGCGATAACAAGTTTAGAAAAAAGAGCACAGGCATATCCCGAATATTTAGGAGTAGGGGTGGGCATTATACCTTACCCATATATAGAGTAGAGGAGGTAAAATATGGCACAAATTAAGTTGGAAAATGTTGGTAAAACCTATGATGGTGTACATTTTTCTGTTGAAAATTTTAATTTGACGATTGAAGATGGTGAATTCATTATTTTTGTAGGACCTTCCGGCTGTGGGAAGTCAACTACATTAAGAATGATAGCAGGATTAGAAGAAGTATCAGAAGGTCATATTTACTTAGACGATCAGTTAATCAATGATATTAAACCTAAAGATAGAGACTTAGCGATGGTTTTCCAATCCTATGCTTTGTACCCACATAAAACAGTTTATCAAAATTTAGCCTATCCTTTGAAAGTCCGAAAGATGTCTAAAAATGATATTGATGTTAGAGTGAAACAGACCGCTAAATTAATTGAAATTGATGATTTATTAGAACGTAAACCTAAAAATCTTTCTGGCGGTCAAAGACAGAGGGTAGCCTTAGGACGATGTATTATTCGCTCGCCTAAAGCTTTCTTAATGGATGAACCTTTATCTAATTTAGATGCTAAACTGAGAGTTACAATGAGGCAGGAAATTGTAGACTTACAGCAGCAATTAAATGGAACTTTTATTTATGTAACTCATGATCAGGTTGAGGCTATGACTATGGGAGACCGTATTGTGGTTATGAACGAGGGGAAGATTCAGCAAGTAGGTAGTCCTGAAGAATTATATATTCAACCGATTAATAAGTTTGTAGCAGCTTTTATAGGCAGCCCCTCAATGAACTTTTTAAATTTTAAATCGAATGAATCTGTACAATTAAATGGCAGTGAGCTGAAGATCCCGGACCATTCAGGGATGACATTAGGGATACGACCTGAAAAAATAAGCTTAAAACCTATTGAAGGTCTTGATGATTCTTTTCACTTTAGAGGATTGGTTCATTCTGTGGAAACATTAGGAGCAGAAAATTATTTAAATATAGATGTTAACGGAAAAATATTCACTGTAAGAGATTTCTTTTTAAAGCCTGTTCAATCAGGAGAAACCCTGGATTTTTATATTAAACAATCTGATTTTCGTTTTTTTGATCAAGAGAGTGAAAAGCGGATGGATATATTTGATTAATTATTTAAGACCCAAGAAATTAAGGCTATTTTCTAAAAAACAAATGTAAATTTCTTAGCTTTTTGCCATGTATATATATGATGCGTGGCTTTTTTACTTTACTTCGCTTCGGATAACTTAACAAAGTACTTATATATTATTTTAACCTTTCTTTATTTTAGTCCAGTTTGATTTCTACTTAACCAAAAATGGAGGATAATTATGCAAAAAGTTAAAATTCACCCTGCCGACCAAATGACACCGGTTGAGAGAAAACAGGCGGTTGAATCTGGAAAATCCTTTGACCGAATGCCGGTCAATCTTTTTATGCCGGATATAAAAGCTCGAATGATTGAATGTAATATCAGTGATTTATATAATGACGTTGATAAAATAATTGAAGCTGAGGTACATGCTTATGAAAAGTATGGGAGTGACTGGATGTTTACAGGCCCAAACTCCAAAGGGATTGCGAGCAGTTTAGGGGTTAAAGTAGAGTATTTTAATGCTAAACTACCTAAAATAGCTGAATATATATTAACTGACTATAGTCAACTTAATCAAATACAACCGGTTCAAATCGAAGAATCAGAACGTTTGCAACTATTTAAAAGAGTTGCTGAAGGATTGGCTGATAAAGCTGCGGGAGTGGTGAACATTTCAATTTCCTTGGGTGGACCATTAACGATTGCTTCTTATTTTAGAGGCACTGAAATTTTATTAAGAGATTTACGTAAAAATCCTGCCAACCTACATCAGCTTCTGCGTATAATAGTTGAGACGCAAAAGAATGTTGTAGATGCTTACCAAGATATACCAGGTCTCACCTTTGCTTTAGCAGATCCTGTGGCGAGCGGTTCTCTTTTATCACCCAAATATTTCAAAGAGTTTTCTCTTCCTTACTTGAATGAATTGGCGGATTATATTTACCGAAAACGGTTAGAAGGACCTTCTCTACATATGTGTGGCAAGATGGAACGTTTCTGGCCTGAAATTAAAACGCTGAATTTAAGTACTTTTTCGATTGATAATGCATCTGATTTAAAGGAAGCAGTTGATTATTTCGCAGATAGATTTCCTATCACGGGAAATGTGCCTCCTGTTGATATCATGTATAATGGAGATAAAGAAAAAATATTTCAAGCGGTTATCGAGTGTATTAGAGCTGTGGAAGGTAATCCCCATAAATGTACCCTGGGAGTTGGGTGTGATATACCCTATAATGCTCCTTTGGAAAATATTGACTATTATATGGAAGCAGTAAGGCGGTATGGCAATTATGAGCATCTGCAAAAATATTACTAGAATTTTTAATAAATTAAAGTAACTGAGGAGAAGAAGAAGAGAAATTCTAAAAAAGGAGAGCTTGACTTGAAATCAAAAATTTTACAATTAGCTGATTATATCAATCAAGCTAAAGTCATAGTCTTTTATGGAGGAGCAGGGGTTTCTACCGAAAGCGGTATTCCAGACTATAGAGGAAGGTTTGGTTTATGGACTAAACTGGCCGAAAACGATAAAAATCCACAATATTTTGCTCATGTTAAACGGATGATTGAAGACCCGGAAGCTTTTTTTGCTGCCAGAAAGACTACCGGACCCATACCAGAACCTAATGCCACTCACAAAATTTTGGCTAACTTAGAAATGAACAAGAAAGATTTACGTGTAATCACTCAAAATGTCGATGGCTTGCATCAACAAGCCGGACATAGATATGTTGATGAATTACATGGAGAGCATCGTCATTGGCACTGTATGGGCTGTCAAAGAACTTATTTAAGGGCAGAAGTAGTACGAGATGAAAAAAATGTACCACGCTGCTATGTTTGTGTTGGGATTGTACGGCCGAATGTGGTATATTTCGGTGAAAATGCACCGAAGGATGTCGTTAGAAGGGCGTCTTACTCTTTAAGTCAGGCTGATTTATTAATCATTGCGGGCACATCTTTAACGACGCCTCTAGCAAAAAGATTGATTCATGAATTTACTGGTAAACATATCATAGTAATTAATTATGAACCGCTGGATATTAGCCCTTTAAAAGTAGATCTCTATATTGATCAGCCAATTGCGGAAGTATTTACTCTGGCAGCGCCTCATTTAGAGAATTATAAACCAGTAAGGAGAGTTTAATGTCAGGAAAAACATTGAAAATTATTATTGATGCAGATGGATCACCTGTGAAAAAAGAAGCGCTGCAAGTGGCTGAGAAATTTGATTTGCAAATTTTAATTGTGACAACGACCGATCATTTTGAAAATCTGCCTGATATATCTCCTAAGGCTAATTATATTTATGTTGATGCCGGTCCTGATGCAGTAGATTATCGAATTGTAGCTGAGGCTGAAAAAGGTGACTTAGTGATAACACAGGATTATGGTCTGGCTTCTTTATTAATCCCCCAGGTTAAAGTTCTTCATCATTCAGGACGTGAATTTACTACTGAAAACTTACCCTTTCTCCTTCAAAGCCGACATGACTCTCAATTACTGCGGAAGGCTGGTAAGAGAACGAAAGGGCCTGCCAAGTTTACTGCGGCCGACCGGAAGCACTTTAAGCAACAAATGACGGGATTTGTAAAAAATATGTTAGAATTATAATGATAGCTATTGAAGGGAGTAATAAGATGACTACTGTATATAAAGAAAATTTTGATTACCCTATAGAGAGCGGCCGTTATCGTTTAGCTGTTTCTCATTCGTGTCCATTTGCTCAAAGAACTATGATTGCGAGGAGTTTGCTGGGGTTAGAAGAAGCGATATCACTCACTGCGACTAATCCAATTAAAACTGAAAAAATATGGGACTTCACTAATCATCAAGATGATAAAGATCCTATATTTGGTGTTACTTTTTTGAAGGAATTGTATTTAAATACTGATCCAAATTATACTGGACCTTTTTCTGTACCAGCTCTAGTAGATACAACTACTAATAAAGTGGTGAACCAAGAGTCCTTAGATATAGTAAGAGACTTTTCCACTCGTTTTAAACCATATCATAAAGAAAATGCACCTGATTTATACCCTGAAGCACTTCAAACTGACATTGATGCATGGAATGGTAAAATCGGCATTGATATTTTAGTGAATCCATCAAAAGCGAGCCAGGCGAAGAGTCAAAAATTATTCAATCGTTTTGCTAAGCATTATTATCAATCTTTAACCGAACTGGAAGAATTGTTTTCTGACGGCCGGTCTTATCTTTTAGGTGAAGAATTAACTGAATCAGATATTGTTTTATATACTGCTTTAATTCGTCATGATGTTATTTACCGTTTTGCTTACGGTTTATCTAAATATGAACTAAGAGATTTTAGCAATCTATGGAAGTATATGACTCACTTATACAGTCTTCCTGCTTTTAAAGATTCAACAGATTTCGAACAAATTAAAATGGGAGCTTTTTTAGGAAAAAATTCAACTAATCTGTTTAAACGAGAAATTTTACCTGATGGGCCAAATCTTTCTCATTGGGAACAATAAACAAGTAAGAGTCTAACTCCTTCATACAGTGGTATTGAGGAGTTTTTATTATTACTTTGTAAATAAAAGCATAATATTTGTAATATTCTCGAATTCGAGATATCATAAACTTGTTGAATATCAAACAAGAAACTTTAGAGAAAAGGATGATTTATTAATGGTGAAAATTGGAGTAGTTGTAGGATCGATTCGTGAAAATTCATTTTCTCAACAATGGGCAGATAATATTGTTACTTTATATCCAGACGGAACTGAAATTGAATTTTTAAAAATTGCGGACTTGCCTTTATACAACCAAGATTATGATGAAAAAAACATACCGGAATATACTGACTTTCGGGCAGCAGTAAAAGGTTTAGATGGAGTATTGTTTGTAACACCGGAACATAACCGCTCCATCCCTGCTGCATTGAAAAATGCTTTAGACGTTGCTTCACGTCCATGGGGAGAAAACGTATGGGCTGAAAAACCGGCAATGATAGCTTCACACTCGATTTCTGGTATTTCTGGATTTGGTGCTAACCATCATTTAAGACAAATGTTAACCTTTCTAGATATGCCAACGGTTAAGCAACCAGAAGTTTACTTAGGAAATTCTCAAGATTTGCTGGATGAAGAAGGAAAAGCACCACAAGATACACTCGACTTTTTACAAAGTGCTGTGGATGCGCATGTTGACTTAATTAATAAATTAAATTAACGGGTTAAAAAGAGGTAAAAGTACTCGCTCAGCTATTGAGTGAGTATTTTTTTATTTAAAAATTGTATGATAAAATAGAGAATGTTATAAAAGGGGGAGACTTGATGCGCTTTGCTTATATAGCAGATTTACATATTGATTACGGAAAAAAATATTCTTATAAAGAGTATATTGCGGCCTTGACCAGAGCCTTACATAAAAATAAAATTGACTTGTTGCTCATAGGAGGGGATATAAGCAATTCCTATGCTGATACAACATATTTTGTGGAAGCTTTACAGGACCAATCAGGTTTACCAGTTTATTTTATTCCAGGGAATCATGATTTTTGGCAGCGGAAAAAAGAATTAATTATTCCTGAAGGAGGAACTTGGTCGCTCTTTGAACAGTTTGAGAAACATCCGCAATCTCTTTTAGGAAAAAGCTTACAATTAACAAATGATACATGGGTGATAGCGCACAGTGGTTGGTATAATTATGCAGTTCATAGTCCAAGATTCAGCCAAGAAATTCTGAAAGAAGGACGTTACCGCTTTGCTACTTGGCAGGACAAAAAATATATTAATTGGGGTATGAGTGATCCAGAAGTATCTGATCTATTTGCTAGTCAAACTCAAAAGCTTTTACGGAAATTACCTTTAAAAGCCAGGAATGTTATTCTTGCAACTCATATTGTTACCCGCCCAGAATTTACGATGCCGATGCCTCACCGGGTGTTTGATTTTTTTAATGCTTATATTGCTACAGATGATTTTAAGCCACTATTTCAAGATCAACGCCTGATTTTAGGATTAATGGGACATATCCATTTCAGACATGAAATTGAAGAAGCGGGGATGATATATGCGACCAGTTCGTTAGGCTATATTAAACAATGGCGCACCCATAGTATAGACCAAGAAATTTCAGACTCATTATATATAGTTGATCTTTAAGAAATTTAAGGATAAAAATATGCTTGGTTAAACTAGTGAATGTTATTTTTTGGCAAAGTTCAACAAAGAAAATCTACGATATTTCTCATTTTCTTCCTTTAATCCGTTATAATAGAATCTGTATATTAATTCAAATTAACAAAATAATAATTTAAAGGTGAGTAAATGAAATATTGGATAGAATCTTTTGGTAGTTTTAAAGGGGAAGAATATGATGAAATCTTTATTGAACATGAGGATATTATTATTTCTTTTAGTGATTTAGGAGCTAGAATTAATCGTTGGTCAATCCCCCTTAACGAAACCAGTCATGAAAGTATTGTTTTAGGTCACGAGAATGCGCAACAAGCTTTTGATGCAGGAGAGTATTGTTATGGCGGCACGATCGGACGCGTAGCCGGCAGAATTGGAAATGCGGAATTTACTTTAGAAGGCAGACACTATCAATTAATAGAAAACCAGCCACCGCATCATTTACATGGTGGACTAAAGGGTTACCATCTAGCAAAATGGGAGTATAATATTGTAGAATCCCCTTTAGGAATATCTATTAATTTTGCTTATGTAGATACTGAAGAAAGTAATGGATATCCCGGCAATATCATAGTCCAAGTGAGACATACCTATACTCAAGACCATGAATGGCTAATAGAGTATAAGGCTACTGCAGATGAAACAACACTTTTTAATCCAACCAATCATGTTTATTTTAATTTAAATGGAGATAATTCAGCATCTATTAAAAACCATTACTTAAGTGTCAATGCGGATTTTTATGCTCCTATTACAAGTGAAGGGCTTCCTTCAGGAGAGCTGCTTGAAGTTAAGAATACTCCTTTCGATTTGAGAAAACCTAAGCTTTTAGAAGAGGCCATCCACGCTAAGGATAACCAGATTAAAACACAAGCAGGGTTAGATCATCCTTTTGTTTTAAAAGATCCGGGAAGTTTTGGAAGTGTAGCTGTTTTAAGCTTGGCGGAGAAAAACCGGAAAATGGTTGTCTTTACTGAACAACCTTCCTTAGTTGTCTACACCCATAATTTTGTCTCAAGTCCGCTTGAAGTTTGGGGCCATACATTAAAGCCCTATGCCGGGGTGGCTTTAGAAGCACAGGTTTTACCAGATGCTATTAATCAAAAGAATTTTGGTAATATTATTTTAAGAGCAGGAGAACGTTATAGTTCTAAAACAAGTTATCATTTAGAACTTTAAAATTATTTGCTTGTTAATAATTAACTATAGATGAAGGAGGCTTGTATAGTTGATTTCAAAAGAAAAACTAAAGGAAAATTTACAGAATATTTTCCAGCAAATAAATACTACCCATTCAAAGGCTCAATTAGTTGCAGTCACAAAGGCAGTAGATGCTTCCACTATGCGGAACTTATATGAGTTAGGGGTAACTCATTTAGCAGAAAACCGTAGCCACATACTATTAAAGAAAATGACTGAATTAGATGATATTCGGGAGGAAATAACTTGGCATTTTGTTGGGCCTTTACAAAGACGTCAAGTAAAAACCATAATTAATGAAATTGATTATCTACATTCTTTAGACCGTTTATCGTTGGCAAATGAAATTCAAAAAAGAGCAGAAAAACCTGTCAAATGTTTTGTGCAGGTAAATATTAGTGGAGAAGAAACTAAAGGAGGTTTATCTCCGGAAGAATTATTTTCGGCACTTGAGCAAATTCAAACTTTAGATAAAATAAAAGTAGTAGGATTAATGACCATGGCGCCTTATGATGCTGATGATGATGTTCTTCATCATTTATTTAAAGAGCTAAGGCTTTTGCAAGAAGAAGCAGCAAGAAAGAATCTAGTAAATATGCCTTGTAAAGAATTATCGATGGGGATGTCACATGATTATCCTATTGCCTTAGAAGAGGGAGCTACTTTTATCCGTATTGGTCAAGCTCTATTTGAGTTTTAGATAAAATATTAAGCAAACAAAACACCTTTCTATTATCGGCTGAATAAGCCTTTAATGAAAAGGTGTTTAATTATTATTTTATAACGAAACGATTCATATTGTTAGATGATATTCTCTCTTTTCATTTCTTATGGAGCATCTTAATATCTTAATCTAGCTGAAACTTGGAAATCTATACCTGTTTCTTCAGGGTCAAGTAGGTAAACTTTACCGTTAGCTTTTAAGACATGATTAATTAATTGACGGCGGAATCCTTCGCCTTCTTCAATATACCGGCCTTCTTCTGATATAGAACCCTTAGGATCATAGTCCAGGGCCAATACTAATTCATTAATTCTGCCAGTTAAAGCATGCATCGCTAAGTCTTCCTTATGATCTGTCACTCTAAATTCAGGCTTAGTTTCACGGAAACGAGTCCTTAAATCTAAGAAAGCTTTTTGGTTGATTTCATTTATTTTATCTTTGAAATTCTTTTCTAACTCCTGTTTTGACTGTTCAGCTGATTGATTGATAGACTCTTCCATTAAGTATTGATTTTTAGAAATGTTTCTAAATGCCACAATATTATCATCTAAAGCATATAGCATTAAAGGCTTGTCATATTTTTTTGAGTAATGTTCATAGATGTAGCGGTCAATTATTTGGAAATAAAAATCTCTGTCTTTATCTCGTTCTTCACTTACTTCATGATGCCCATGATAAGAGGATGGTTGTCCGTCACTACTAGTATGGGTCACACCGGCAGGATCATGGTCAGTACCGACTGCTTCTTCAATAGTGCGGGGGGCATCATCTTCGCTTAATTCTATTTCGGTTAGAGAATCTGGACTGGCATCAAATAGTTTAATATTTCCTCTATTTAACACCAGCAAATGGATATCGTGTTTAAATTGATTGTTAAGCACTAGAGGAGCATAATCTGGGGTCTCTCCTAAAGCAACAAAATCATCCAGGGCATTAGCTAACTGGTAATTATAAGCATTATTAGGAGATATGTATAGAACAAAACCCCCACTTCGATTAAACACCATCCGAGAGTGGTTGGCTATTTGGTCCATTTGATCTAATAATCCAGCTCTCATGGACTCATCTTCAATTTCCTTTACCATTTCACGGCCTTTGCTTAATAAGTTTTCTAATTGAATGCGTCCTGCGTCAGTCGTCATAGAGTCAGAAGTTAACTTTAAATTAACAGTCAACCATAATGTTTCCTCTTCTAAAACTGGGGAAGGGTAGGTATATAATTGTTCCATCCATAAAAACTCCTTTCGAAATTTTAAAATTTTTGTACTTAAGATTATTTTAAGTGATTTAAAAGGACAAGTAAAACGATACGCTTGTAAACGTTTGAAAATATATTTATAAGGTGAGGATAAAAAAGTAGGTTGTGCATATTGAGTAGTAAATTTAATTATCTTAATTACATTACATCCAGTTTATTTTGTAAAATAAAAACAGAATTTCCTATAAGAAGGCAGGCTTCCTATATAAAATTCTGTTAAATATTACTTTTTAGAGAAGTATTACAGCTCGTTTAATTTTTGTATGATTTTCTTTCATCTTTCGATAAATGCCAAATTTGATTATTATAATCTTCAATCGAGCGGTCAGATGAAAAATAACCAGCGTGTGCGATATTAACTAAACTTTTACGATACCATTCATCCACATCTTCATAATCTCTTATCATTTGTTCTTTTACTCTAATAAAATCTTCCAGGTCGATAAGAGTCATAAAGTAATCTTTATTGATTAGCTCATTATGTAAGCGAGTAAGGCGCTCTTCATTACCAAAATAAAGCATACCATGGCTAACGATAAAATCTACTAAAGGTTTAATTCTTTCATTGTAATAGTATTGAGAAGGGTGGTAACTGTTTGTATCGTAAAGATTAATAATCTCATCGCTTTCCTTACCAAAAATATATATATTATCTTCTCCTACGGCATCTTTTATTTCTACGTTGGCTCCATCTAAAGTACCTAAGGTCAAAGCTCCATTTACCATGAATTTCATATTCCCTGTACCTGAAGCTTCCTTAGAGGCTAAGGAAATTTGTTCTGAAATATCAGCAGCAGGAATTAAGTATTGTGCATAAGAAACATTATAGTTTTCGACGACAATAACTTTTAAATGGGGAGCGACTTCCCGGTCTAAACTGATTAGTTCAGATAAAGTCAGAAGCAGATGGATGACATCTTGCGCTATAGTGTAAGCAGGAGCGGCCTTCCCTCCAAAAATGACAGTTATAGGAGTTTCAGGAATATTTCCTGCTTTAATATCTAAGTACTTATAGATAATCCACAAAGCATTCATTTGCTGACGTTTATATTCATGAAATCTTTTGATTTGCACATCAACAATTGTATGGATTGGGATATCAATATTCATTCTATCTTTAAATCGTTTTTGTAAACGAATTTTATTGTTATGCTTAATAGAACGTAATTTAGTGAGTGTCTTAGAATCATTTTCAAACTCAAGTAACCCTGTCAAATCAGAATCATGACGCCACTGGGTCCCTAACTTCAAATCTAAGTATTCGGTAAGCTCAGTATTGGAATCCATTACCCATCTTCGGAAAGTAATTCCGTTTGTCACATTATGAAACTTATCAGGATATATATTATAAAATTGTTTTAAAGCAGATTTTTTTAATATTTCTGTATGTAAAGCAGCAACTCCGTTGACGGAAAATCCAAAATGGATAGCAATATGAGCCATATGAACCATATTATGATTATCAATGATCCATACATCAGGTTGATCTCCAAAATTGCTTTTAACTTTTTCATCTAATTGATGGATAATTTTTACTATTTCAGGGATCACATCTTCTAATTCATGCAGCGGCCACTTTTCCAGAGCTTCAGCTAAAATTGTGTGATTTGTAAAAGCTGTAATGGAAGTAACAATTTCGAGGGATTCTTCAAAACTTAGCCCCTCTTTAACTAAAAGACGAATTAATTCAGGTATTACAAAAGAAGGATGGGTATCATTAATTTGAATAACCGCATATTCTGCTAAATCATGCAGATTCGAGCCTCGTTCTTTTGCTTCCTGTAGAATTAGTTGAGCTCCATTAGAAACCATGAAGTATTGTTGATAAATTCGTAATAATTGTCCTTCTCGGTCCGAATCATCCGGATATAAGAAGAGTGTTAAATTTTCTTTAATATTAGTTTTATCAAAATTAATCGTTTCTTTTTCAATGAGATTATGATTGACTGAATCTAAATCAAATAGTCTCAAGCGGTTGCGATGAGTTTGTTTATATCCCAGAACATCTAAATCATATAAAGTGGATTGTAAGGTAAAATCTTTATAAGGAACATCAAAAGTGATATCGCTTTTTCGAATCCAATCATTCCCAACTATCCAAGTGTCCTGTCGGGCATGCTGTTCATTATCAACAAAGGCTTGACGGAAAAGACCAAAATGATAATTTAATCCAATCCCATCCCCATTGATTCCTTTTTTTGTAATTGAATCAACGAAACAAGCAGCCAAGCGTCCGAGGCCACCATTTCCTAGAGAAGGTTCAAGTTCGATTTGTTCGATATTCATCAGATTTTTCCCATTTGAAACTAGCTCATTTTTAATTTCATTGTAGAGACCTAAATTAATTAGATTATTAGATAATAATTTGCCGATTAAAAATTCGGCAGAGAAATAATAAAGTTTTTTCTTTTCATCCTCGTCCCGGGTAGGTAACTGGGCAGTTTTATCTTCCACCAGCCGCATAATTGCAGAGTATAATTCCGAATCAGTACATTTATAAACACGCTTGCCATAGAGATCCGTGGTGTATTTCTCTAATTTTGTCATAAGATAAACTATCTCCTTTATCTATTTTTTAACTAAAACTATTCTTTAAAATCAATATAAATTCTAAAGTTTTATTTTTAATTTACTTTATTAAACCCATTATAAACAATTGCATGGTATTCTTGACATGGATGGACTTTTATTTTTTACTCTTTTGGGTGGATTGAATTTTATCTTCTCCAGAAATTTCTGGAATTTTAGTCGGAAAATTATTCTCATTACAACGAAAATAAGTTTGAGTCATATCTTTTAACTTTTCAACCAAGTCAGTAGTTAAAGCATCCGCTTTAAACCGCCACTTCCAATTATCTCCAATAGTCGACGGTACATTCATACGGGCTTTATTATCCAGCTCCAACAAATCCTGCATTTGATAAATAACAGTCTTACTTGGTGAAGCGGCCAGTGTTCGATTGAGAGCAGCAGCGATGGATTCATCTTCTTTTTGATGAGAGTATTTTGAAGCAAGAGTTAGATTTTCTTGTGAAGCAAAATCTTTCGCCCAGCCCATTGCTGTTTCATTGTCATGAGTGCCAACATAGGCGACTGAGTTTGGCGGATAATGATGGGGGAGGTGAGTGTTCTCTTTTTCTCCATCAAAGGCAAATTGAAGGATTTTCATTCCAGGAAAACCTGTTTGTTCCATTAATTCATCTAAAGCTTGAGTTTGTACCCCTAAATCTTCCGCTATAATCGGAAGATTCCCCAATTCTTTTTTTACCGCATTGAAGAGTTTTATACCCGGGCCTTTTTGCCAGCGGCCATTTTTAGCAGTTTCGGAATCTGCAGGAACTTCCCAATACGATTCAAAACCTCTAAAATGATCAATTCGGACAATGTCGTATAGTTTAAAGCTTTCTCTTATGCGAGTTACCCACCATGTATAATCTGTTTTTTCGAGATATTCCCAATCATAGATAGGGTTCCCCCATAACTGGCCCTCTTTAGAAAAATAATCAGGTGGAGTACCAGAAACTGTTAGCGGTTTGTTATTCTCGTCTACTTTGAAATATTGAGGAGTCATCCACATTTCCACTGAATCTTCTGCTACATAAATAGGTAGATCCCCTAAAATAAGGATATTATTTCGATTCGCATAACTTTTTAATTGCTTCCATTGAGAGAAAAAGAAATACTGAGTAACTTTATGGTACTCGATGATATCTGTTAGTTGCTCCAAATGATGCTTTAATGACTCATCTTCCTGCATACGAATAGGTTCAGGCCATTTTGATAACGGTTTTTCATTATAAAACTCTTTAATTGATTGATAGTGTGCAAATGGCTGTAACCAAAAATTATTTTTTTGAATAAAATCTTTATAATTAGCAGGTCTTTTTTTCAAGAATGTTGCTACTGCTTTTTCTAAAACTGGCCGGCGGTTTTCATATATGGTTCCATAATCAACTTCTAATGGATTGCTTCCAAACTCAATATCCTGATAATCATCTTTTGTTAAAAAACCATCTTCAACTAATAAATCAAAATCAATTAAATGTGTATTTCCAGCAAAAGCTGAAAATGATTGGTAAGGAGAGTCCCCGTAAGAAGTGGTGGTTAAAGGTAAAATCTGCCAATAACTTTGGCCGGATTCAACTAAAAAATCAACAAATTTATAAGCCGACCTGCCAAAAGTACCAATACCAATATTATTTGGTAAAGAAGTTATATGCAATAATACTCCACTCGCTCTTTCCATCCTATTTACCTCCAGTCTAATTACTGTGCTGCCTAATCATTATAAATCAACCAAATTTCGACTTCAATTCAAACTTCTCTATATTAAGAATTATTAAATGATAATACTTATAAACGTTAAAAAACTCTCCTTAATAAAAGGAGAGTTAGAATATTTTAGGAGGAGCAATATAGAGTGGAGAAGCTAAGTATATTAAGAAATT
>CAYYGA010000024.1:17163-22871 GCA_964471435.1 uncultured Facklamia sp. | reverse complement strand
ATTCACCTATTTTCACAGGTGTGTATAGCTATTAAATGTAACAAAGTTTTTTATGTTTAGTAAACTAGATAAAAAAAGGAATAAAGTGATAAATGTAAATATTGAAAATTATCAAAAAGAAAGATGATTACAAATTGGTGACGGTTTAGTAAAATGGTGGTCTTTTAGATAGGTTTTCGTATACTTATAATAAGGAACTGAAAGGAGCATTTTATGTTAGAAAAAGTAAACTTCCACAAATTACTCAACAAGCTGTTTATCAAAACAGCAGTAATAGGAATAGTCCTCAGCCAGCTTTTATTCTTTTCACCTTACCTATCAACTACTCAAGTTCAAGCAACCGATAATAATCAAGACTCAGCAGTTAATTCGCTGGAAAATGCTGATCCATATTCTGTTATCCATGATCCCATCTACCCTGACTCCTATCCAGAAGATTATGCTAAATTGTTAGCCAATTCCAGAGGAAAAGAGGATGATGTAGAAAATGATTCCAATTCTGCACAAGAAAATCCTGACAGTCCTTTAATAACTGCTTATGCATCTGAAGCAGAAACACTGGAAGAATTTAACCAAACCTTTCCTGAAAAAGGAGAAAATTTAGGATATGAAGCCAATACTCTTACCATGAAAGATTATTCCATTCCTTTTGTAGCTGATTATGGTAATTTAGGTTATGGGGCTGATTTTGACTATTTAAATTCTCTCTTGGATCAAAATTACGCAGTCGCAGTCGGTCAAAACAATATCCAGACTTTTTTTGGTCACTATTATAATTTAAGTAATAATGGTGTCTTTAACCCTCTCGCAGACTTGGACTTACTCCATGACGGAGTAGAAGTGATTGTCACGGATGAAGAAGGTTTCAGTAAAGGGTACTTAATCACTCAAACAATGGAATTCCTACATCCGGATCAAATATATCAATACTATGGCGATGATTATATGCCAAATCTAGCCTATAATGGAAACGGATCAGATATGATTTACATTCAATATTGCCGTTGGGATATCTCCTTAGGCTTACTTATAACCAACATCGGCTACCGCATTTGGTAGTTACGGATTATATTGTTGGTATTTATTTGGAGAGAACCCTTATTCCATTTATTGTTTCATACACTTCATTATAAAGCTACAAAGTATGTTTAGCTAGATATTATTTATTTTCACGAAAATAATAAAAACTTGAGTCTTCTAAAAGATAGAAGGCTTTTTTAATTTTTTCAAATATTTATTAAGAAAAATGACAAGTTTTCCTTAGCATGTATTGATATTCGATCATATATTTAGTAAAGTAGAGAGAGTTGTGAAACATTTGTTTCACGGAATTGTTAACAACCAAGGAGGCATTTTATATGAATATAGAAGAATTTATCCAGGCCTTACGCGACAAAGATATCCATCTTAATGAAACACAAATCCAACAATTTGCCAGCTACTATCAATTATTAGTAGATTGGAATCAAAAAGTAAACTTAACTGCTATCACTGAAGAAAAAGAAGTATATTTAAAGCATTTTTTCGATAGTTTAATGCCTTTATGGGAAACACCTTTAGAAAATTATAACATTAAACTTTGTGATGTGGGAGCAGGGGCTGGATTTCCAAGCATTCCACTCAAAATTATTCATCCCGAAATTCAATTAACCATCGTTGATTCTTTGAAAAAAAGAATTAACTTCTTAGATATTCTAGTTAATGAACTCGGTTTAGAAAATGTGGAGCTTTTACATGCAAGAGCTGAAGATATGGGACAAAATGCGGACTACCGTGCACAATATGACTTTGTCACAGCACGGGCAGTGGCTCAACTGAATATATTAGCAGAATTTTGTATCCCACTTCTTAAAAAAGGCGGGCATTTTCTGGTCTTAAAAGGAAGTCACTCGCAAACTGAAGAGGAAATCCAAGAAGCGCAAAATGCTTTAAAAGTACTGGGTGCAAAAGTTCTGACTAAAACAGAAAGCTATCTTCCTCAAGATGAAGGAGAACGGACTCTTCTCTTAATTAAAAAGACTTTAGACACACCAAACAAATATCCTCGTAAAGCAGGAAAGCCGGCAAAACAACCGTTATAAACAATCAAGAAAAAGGAGGCATTTTATGGGGAAAATGATTGCGATTGGTAATCAAAAGGGTGGCGTTGGTAAAACGACTACTACCGTAAACTTAGGAGCTGCTCTGGCGTCATTAGGTAAGAAAGTATTAATTATAGACTCAGACTCCCAGGGAAATGCAACCAGCGGGCTCGGTATTGATCGGGGGGACGTCCAGGCAAGTTTATATGAGGTCCTGGTTTTACAAACACCTATTGAAGAAAGTATTCTCCGGTCTTCACATGATAATTTAGATATCGTTCCTTCTACTATCGCTTTGGCCGCTGCAGAAATTGAATTAGTCGACCAAATAGACCGTGAGTACCGTTTAAAAGAAGCTATCCAGCCTGTCAAAGCAACTTATGATTATATCTTAGTAGACTGTCCGCCGTCTTTAGGTCAATTATCAATCAATGCTTTTACAGCCAGCGACACCATTCTCATTCCGGTACAAGCAGAATATTATGCGTTGGAAGGACTCAGTCAATTATTGAATACCATCCGCCTGGTTCAAAAATCATACAACCCTCATTTTCGTATTGAAGGAGTGTTGATTACCATGCTCGATGCTCGTACTAATTTAGGTTACGAAGTAGTGGATGAAGTCCGTAAATATTTCCAAGAAAAAGTATATAATACTGTGATTTCGCGAAATGTCCGTTTATCAGAAGCACCCTCTTATGGTTTGTCAGTGATTGACTACGATCCCAAATCCCGTGGTGCCGTCATGTATATGGAATTGGCAAAGGAAGTGATTGCTAATGACCAGTAAAAATAAACGCGGTGGTTTAGGCCGGGGAATGGAGGCACTTTTTTCTTCTGCCTATGAAGAAAGCCCCAGTGACAATGAAGTAGTGACTGAAATTAAATTAGACGAAATCCGCCCTAATCCCTATCAACCAAGAAAACATTTTAATGAAGAAGCTTTGAATGAGCTGGCTGAATCGATTAAACAACAAGGGGTCTTTCAACCTGTGATTATAAGACGCTCAACTATTAAAGGGTATGAGCTAATTGCAGGCGAAAGACGTGTCCGTGCAAGTCGTCTGGCAGGCAAATCAACCATTCCTGCGATTGTACGAGATATAGATGACGTGCAAATGATTGAGATTGCCGTTATTGAAAACTTACAAAGAGAAGATCTCAGTCCACTGGAAGAAGCAGAAGCCTATTCAATGTTAATGGAGAATTTAAGCTTGACGCAAGCAGAAGTAGCAGATCGAATCGGCAAGAGCCGACCTTATATTGCCAATTACCTGCGCTTATTGCAGCTGCCTGATACGATAAAAGAATATGTAAATGAAGAAAAATTATCAATGGGTCAAGCCCGTACGATTTTAGGTTTAAAAGATAAGTCACAAATGATAAAATTAGCAGATAAAGTTATTAAAGAAAATTTAACGGTGCGTCAATTAGAAGAATTAGTCCAGATATCCAATCAATCAGCCAGTCTCCAGCCGAAAACAACCAGAAAGAAGCCGGTCAATAAATCACCTTATATTTTGGCTATTGAACAGCAAATAGAGGAAAAGTTTGGGACAAGCACCCAAATTGTTCAAAAAGGCGACAAAGGAAAAATAGAAATTGATTATATGAATGATGCGGATTTGACAAGAATACTAGATTTATTAAACATACAATTGTAAAAACTAATTAATTCATAAATAATCCACATTAAATTCATTTGCAAAGGTTTGAAAACTTTAATAAACTAATTCACCGAATAAACAAGGAGTGAAGCCATGCAGCAAAGAGAATATGATAAGTATGATATTGTTGAAATGCGAAAGCCACATGCCTGTCAAACGAATAGCTGGCAAATCATTCGAATGGGAATGGATATCCGGATAAAATGTCAAAACTGTAACCATATCGTTACCATGACACGACGCGATTTTAACAAGAAAATGAAAAAAGTGCTGGTCCGCCATCAAGAGGATTCAGCGCCAAATCAAGAATAAGCTTAAGAAACTAGAAAAGAGAGTGTAATATGTCATTAACTGCTGGTATCGTTGGGTTACCTAACGTAGGAAAATCAACTTTATTTAACGCTATAACTAAGGCTGGAGTTGAAGCAGCCAACTATCCGTTTGCTACCATCGATCCTAACGTGGGAGTAGTGGAAGTCCCTGACAAACGTCTTGAAGACATCACCACGGTTATTAAACCTCAGAAAACTATCCCCACTACTATTGAATTTACCGATATTGCGGGAATTGTAAAGGGTGCAAGTAAGGGAGAAGGGCTGGGTAATAAATTCTTAGCCAATATCCGTCAAGTAGACGCCATTTGTCATGTAGTCCGCTGTTTTGAAGACGCCAATATTACCCACGTAACGGGTAAAGTGGACCCGATAGATGATATCGAGACCATTAATTTAGAGTTAATCTTAGCGGATTTAGAAACGATTGAAAAAAGAATTACCCGGGTAGAAAAGTTAGCCCGAACAAAAGATAAAGAGGCCGTCGCAGAGCTGGAAGTATTAACTATTTTAAAAGAAGCGCTAGAGAGTGACAAATTAGCTAATGCCATCGACTTCCATAAAGAACAGCTTCCCTATGTAAACAATTTATTTTTACTGACCCGTAAAAAAATGTTGTATGTAGCTAATATTGCAGAAGATGAAGTCACAGATCCGGAAGCCAATCCTTACTTAGCCAAAGTTCGTAAGCTGGCTGAAGAACAAGGAGCAGAAGTTGTTCCTGTTTCAGCAAGGTTGGAAGAAGAAATAGCAGAACTGGATGATGATGAAAAGGCTAGCTTTTTAGAAGATTACGGTTTAGAAGAATCAGGACTGGACCGTTTGATTCAGCACGTGTATTCCTTACTCGGCCTGGCAACATATTTTACTGCCGGTGAAAAAGAAGTACGTGCCTGGACTTTCCGTCAGGGCATGAAGGCGCCCCAGGCAGCCGGTGTTATCCATACTGATTTTGAAAGAGGATTTATCCGAGCTGAAACGATGTCCTATGAAGATTTAATGAGCTATGGAAGCGAAGCAGCTGTAAAAGAAAATGGACGCTATCGTTCTGAAGGAAAAGAATATGTCGTCCAAGACGGTGACATTATGCTCTTCCGCTTTAATGTATAAACACTCTAATCTAGGAGGATGAGAATGTCTGAAAAAGAAAATATTCCAGAAACTAATCATATAGAACCTAATGATCCAATAGAAAGTGCAGGCGGCGCTGAGAATACTGCTCGTTCAGCTCAGCAGTCCCCTCAAACTATTTCAGAAGATCAAACACAAGAAGTAACAGAAGCAAGTGAGGAGTTAAACTCTTCTGATATTGCTATACTCCAAAAAACAGATTCCAACGAAGAGTTATTGAATGAAGCAGAAGAAGATATTACGGATACTGATTCTTTGACAAATCAAAACAGTCAAAGAGAATTGCCATCACCTTTGACAGGAATCTCCGTAGCGCAGTTCAATCAACTAACTAAACGCAGCAAGCAATTTATGATAGATATTGATAAGTCTTTGACCTTAGCTGAAATGAATCCTCAAGCGAAAACATTGGTTTATACAGAGATGGTTGAGACTCTTATTTCCGGGCAGCAATCAGGACAAACCGCCCGTCAACTATATGGTACGCCAACCGAAAC
>CAYYGA010000024.1:0-17063 GCA_964471435.1 uncultured Facklamia sp. | reverse complement strand
TCTACTTTGACCATGATTTTATGGGTGGCAGCCGTAATGTTAACCCAAATCCTCTTACCGTCTGCAATCAATCCGCTCCTGCCGCCAATTGCTTATATTATTATTGCAGTTTTAACTTTTGGGGCAAGATATTTGGTAAAACGTCAATACAACATAAAGGGCGGCTTATTTTAGTTTGTCAAGTGAGAAGCTGTAAAGGAGACTTTACAGCTTTTTTTCTTACCCTGTTTATCTCGAGATGGGCAAAATAGGATCAATTATTACTTTACTTGAAAAAGCACTTGAAAGCTTATTTTAATCGTGATAAATTATAGAGCAAGCAAACCAGCTCAATTAATTTTAATAAAAATTTATAGGAGGAAATAAATGACAGCGTGGGAAACAAAATTTGCACGAGAAGGATACACATTTGATGATGTCCTATTAATTCCAGCTCGCAGCGAAGTATTACCAAATGATGTGGATTTAGCAGTTGAATTAGCACCTAATCTTAAATTAAACATTCCTATTCTTTCAGCTTCCATGGATACAGTCACAGATGCTGATATGGCAATTGCTATGGCACGCCAAGGTGGTCTTGGAGTAATACACAAAAATATGTCAGTAGAAGCTCAAGCCAATGAAGTCCGCAAAGTAAAACGTTCTGAAAATGGCGTTATCTTTGATCCATTCTTTTTAACCCCTGAAAATACCTTAACGGAAGCAGAGGAATTAATGTCCCGTTACCGTATTTCGGGAGTTCCGATTATAAAAAGTAAAAATGACCGTACATTGGTGGGTATTATTACTAACCGTGACATGCGCTTTTTAGCTAATCTGGACGCAAATATCGGCGAGCATATGACAAAAGATAATTTGATTACCGCGCCAATCGGTACCTCCTTAGAAGAGGCAGAAAAAATCTTATACAGCAACCGGATTGAGAAACTGCCTTTAGTCGATGACGAAGGAAAGTTATCCGGTTTGATAACTATTAAGGATATTGAAAAAGTTATTCAATTCCCCACAGCAGCCAAAGATCATCAAGGTCGCTTATTAGTAGCAGCAGCTATTGGAGTGACCAATGATACCTTTGAACGAGCAGAAGCTTTAATCAAACAACAAGTCGATGCTATTGTCATCGACACGGCTCATGGTCATTCTTCTGGGGTAATTCGAGTGATTAATGAAATCCGTCAAGCTTATCCGGAAACGACAATTATTGCAGGAAATGTAGCCACCGCCGAAGCAGCCCGTGCTTTATTTGAAGTCGGGGTTGATGTGGTGAAAGTGGGAATTGGACCCGGTTCGATTTGTACTACCCGTGTAGTAGCCGGGGTCGGTGTTCCGCAATTAACTGCTGTTTACGAATGCGCCACTGCAGCCAAAGAATTCGGCAAAACTATTATTGCCGACGGTGGTATCAAATATTCAGGTGATATTGTAAAAGCTTTGGCAGCCGGGGGACATGCTGTAATGTTAGGTTCTATGTTAGCAGGAACAGACGAAGCACCGGGAGAACTTGAAATTTACCAAGGCCGTCAATATAAATCATACCGGGGTATGGGTTCATTAGGAGCTATGAAATCGGGTTCCAGTGACCGTTATTTCCAATCAAAATCAGAAGCTAATAAGTTAGTCCCGGAAGGAATAGAAGGACGGGTTCCTTATAAAGGTTCCGCCCAAGATATTATCTTCCAAATGATTGGTGGCTTAAGAGCCGGTATGGGCTATACTGGATCAGCTGATTTGAAAGCTTTACGTGATGAAGCTCAATTTGTCAGAATGAGTGGGGCGGGGTTACTGGAATCTCACCCGCATCAAGTTCAAATTACTAAAGAAGCACCGAACTATACATTAAAATAAATCATCTATAACACTTTATCGATAGGAAGAACATTTTCAGCATCGGTTTAGTAAGTGAAAAAATCTATCCTCCTATTGTGGCCTTTTGTTTAACCTCTGGTCTTTTTCAAATTCTTGTATCGAGAATATGATGAAGCAGCCAGGTTAGACATCTTCAGACCATGATAGGAGGATTTTTTATGCTCATAAATAATTTTACTGAAGCTTTCGCGCCTCGAGGCTACAAGCTGGCAGGGTTCATGACTTTTAACAGGCAACCTCTATTCCCTCAGGAAGACAGAGCTGAAAAATAGATTTTCTATTTAGTCTGATATTAGATATAATAGCAAGGCAGATATTTTTTCCTGTACATAAGCAGAAAATGAATAGGTGACCCGCATGACAAAATTTAAACCACAAGTTAATAAATACAGCTTCATTTTTATAGCGCTCTTCCTCTTATTAGGAATTTTTACCCGTGTAGCCTTCAGTAATTCTCCGGCTCAAACCGAAGAAACAACTGTTTCAAATGAAACGACTGTATCAGAATCTGATTTTTTATTAGAAGAAACAGAAAATGAACAAGCAACTGTTCCAGAAACACTGCTAGCTTCTTTGCCGACCTTACAACATGCCCAGGGCGCTTTTATTGTTGACGGAGAAAATGGTCAAATACTCTTTCAACAAGCCGAAGATGAGCAGATAGATATCGCATCAATTACTAAACTACTGACTATTTACTTAATCTACCAAGCCTTAGAAGCTGGAGAAATAAGCCTGGAAGATGAAGTATGGGTAAGCGACGAAGCTTATGAGATGAGTCAAGATTACGATATAGCCAATGTCCCTTTGCGCCAAGATATCTCTTATAATGTTGAAGAGTTAATTGAAGCAGTTGGAATAAACTCAGCTAACGGCGCCGCCTTAACCTTGGCTGAACACCTGGACAACAGTCAGGAAGCTTTTATCAATCGAATGGAAGAGCAATTAGCCCAGTGGCAGTTGGAAAATTATACTATAGAAAATGTGACCGGGCTGTCTCACAGTTACAGTCCGCAAGATCCGGATTCCAATACTAAAGGGCCGACAAACCAATTTGATGCCTTGACAGTCGCAACGATAGCGCATCATTTAGTGGCGGATTACCCACAATATTTAGAATACACTCAAATACCTAAAACACTTTTTCGAGAAGATACCAGCGACCGATTTGAAATCAGCAACCCAAATCTGATGATCGAACAAGCGGATTCTAATTTAGCTCTACCCGCGGTAGACGGTTTAATGGTGACTACTTCTCCTGAAGACGGGTTTAGTTTAGTGATCACCCTGGAACGCGATGGACTAAGAGCAATAATTATCTGCTTAGGCATTGAAACAGAAGAACTTGCTTACCAGGAAGCTCAGCAGTTGATTGACTATACTTTCAGTACTTACCGAACGGAAGCCATTATCACTGAAAATATGGAAGTCACTCAGGTGAACTTAATACCCGTAGAAAATGGTACTCAGACCCAGGCCTCCTTGGCTTACGATCAGGCACTTAATTTAGTGGTGCCGATTATCGATACTGCCCCGCGGCTGGTTTATGAATTTCAAGCTATTCCATCCTTGGAAACCGCCGGCTATTTAACCGCACCTTTAGAAGCAGGCAGTAAAGTTGGAGATGTCCAAGTAGACGTCGCCGGCTATGAGCTGCCCATCCTCCCCACAGGATCGGGCAAATCAGCCCCCGTCGTCATCTCGGAAGATATCGAGCAGGCATCCCGAACTGCTTTGTTTTGGCGTTCCCTGACCACTTCCTTTTCTAAGGCTTGGGATGGAACCCGCCGGTTCTTTACAGACCTTTTTAATTAAAAAGGCAGGCCCTTTAATCAGCTGGAAGTAATTAAAAGAAAACACCTTTTTTAAAAAAATAAAAAAAGCACCTTGTTTTAAGTGCCTTGATGAGTAGAAGATGGATTTTCTTAATCAAGGAAGTTAAGACGGGGTGCTTTATGTTTATAATTGAGCGGCTTCATTCACTGCCGTTAAAGCTTTATCTAATAATAGGGGCCCCACAATTTCAAAGAAAACGACCCCGGTCAACACGACCCCGGTTATTGAACCTGATGCGCCCGGCAGGGATCTTTCAGCAATAGTAGCCAACCCAATCGCAACTCCTGCTTGAGGTATGAGGGCAAAGCCGATATTTTTACGGGCAGAGGCGTCCAGCTGGGTGAAGTGAGAAAAAATAAAAGTGCCCAGATATTTACCTAAGAAGCGCCCCGTAATATACGCGACCCCTATTAAACCGACTGTACGTACAATAGCAAGGTCGAGGTGAGCTCCTGCCAGCGTTAAAAAGATCACAAAAATAGGCAGTTCGACCCGGTTAATGACTCGAGCCACCAGCACCTTGCGGTTGGTTAAATTAGTGATGACAGCGCCTAAAACAATATTAGTTAAAATAGGTGATAAGTTGAAGGTATTCGAAATCCCAATAGCTGCTAAAATTGCTGCCAGTAAAATAACTAACAACTGATCATTACCCACTTCGCGGCGGATAAAATAAGCGACTATAAAGCCAATGACGGCGCCCAAAGTCAAGGCTAAGAATACATCCAGGAAAACCAGTAAGACAGTGGAAGCACTGGCAGCTACTGCACTTTCTGCTGCTTCTACCAAGGCGATGACTACCCCAAAGACCAAAATAGTAATTAAATTATCAAAAGCCACCATCCCTAAAATTGTCTGGGTCATCGGACCTTTCGCACGTTTTTCTTTAATCATGGAAACTACTCCGGAAGGAGAAACGGTCATCCCTAAAGAGCCTAAGACAAGAGCATAAGGAAGCGGCATCCCCATCCAATAAGTAATCAAGGTAACCAGACCCATGGTGAAGAAGGTATTTCCAATCGAGAGGAAGGCTAAATCATGACCCAGCCGTTTAATGACATCACGGTGTAATTCAGTTCCTACAGAAATAGCCAAGATACCCAAGGCCAGTTCATTGACGAAACCTAAGTTATTATAAACTTCTCCTGTAATCAAATTCATAAAACTAGGACCTAAAAGGAGCCCACTCAAAATATAACCTGTCACCGAGGGGAGCTTAAGCTTCTTAGCAAGTGTTCCACCTGCAAGCCCCGCGAGTAACAGGATAGCGACATAGAGGGTATATTCCATTAATAATCTCTTCCTTTCTTAAAAAGTAATCCCTGCAGAAAAATTTACAGGGAGGGTAAATAAAATCGCGGTGTCGGGTGCACTTAAGTCGCCCACGACTTCTTCAAGTGACTGTAAAATCAGATGGCGGTCATTTTCATCATCAGAAATCGTAAAAATAGTTTTACTATTACCTTCTTTTTCAGCCCCTACTTCTGCAAACATGGAAAACATCGGAAACTGATTGGCAATAAGATGCCCCATCCCGCTACTGTCGATGACAGTGGCCCCTCGAATATCTTTAGCGACAAAATCTGTCAATAATTCATCTAATAAATCGGTTTTATTTAAAACTACTATAATAGCTTCCATCATTTACCTTCTTTCTTTTTTAATAACTGTTATAGATCCTTTGACGGCATAAAATATGTTTTGTTGTTGTAAAGAATTAATCGATATCGAAAAATAAAGATGCCAGTAAATAGGTTTCCTCATACTTTTGTGCCAGTCGCTTCAACCAGGATTTAAACTGCTTTAAGCTGATCTTTTCCTCCATCCAGGCTTGGCGGCGCTCTTTATAACGCTCAACTTCTTTTTCGGTGGCGGACTTTTTTAAGTGACCCCATACATGATCAAAGGCATTTAACTGACTGCTGACAGAGGCTTCCATCTCCAAAGCTTCTTCTATCAGCCGGTAAAATTCAATGACGGGGTAACCGTCTTTATCTTTTAACAACTCCCGAATTTTTTGATAAGAATTTTGAGAATGAGCCAAGACATTATATTTATAGCGGGCCCACTCTTTTTCCAAAAGTTTAATATGACCCGGTTCTTGAACAGCCAAGTTCGCTTTGACGGCAGATAAATTTTTATCTTTTACTTCCAACATAATATCGACTTCTAAGGAGCGTATTTCATTATAAAATTTTATAAAGGGTTCGATATAGATAGTGTCGGTATGTGCACCTAAGCGCGCATTGGGACGCTGCTGGGAGTAATGAATTTTTGCAGGTCCATCTTTATCCTGCCACGTTTTTTTAGCTGATTCAATCCAGTCATGATCACTGATCGATGCGTCACTGGGATTGCAGGCATTATGTAAATTGTCATAAACTACCGGTGCGCCCGTTGCCTGGCTGATAGACAAGACTTCTTCAATCGTATAGAGGCGGTCATCATTTTCAATAATTAAACGGTTTTTAATTGCCTGACTGAGCCCGGAGTAAACTTGAATGAAGCGGTCAATCGCAGCCGGCCGCTCATCATAAACTCCTCCAATATGTAAAATGATTTTATGACTTGCATCTACATTTAAACTGTCTAAAAAGAGCGTGTGATACTCTAAATCAGCAATCGAGCGCTTGACAACCTCTTCTTTAGGAGAATTTAAAACCGTATACTGGCCCGGATGCATGGATACCCGCATGTCCTGCTGTTTAATCTTTTCTCCTATTTGGTTTAATTTCACTTGAAAAAGATCAGCCCACTTTAATGTATTGGTCTGATAATCTGAACCAAAGGGGATAATATCAGAAGAAATGCGCAACATTTTAATACCGTTCTGCTGATTATAAGCAATCATTTGCTCTAAGGAATTTAAATTATGTTCAATTAATTCAATCAAACGCTCAGAGCTGGCATTGGCCTTTCGAACGGTTTTAAACTGCGTATTTGGAACCCCGACGGTCAAGCAGGCATATCCTATTTTCATTAAATCACTCCATTCAAATGTTACCGCTTTACAAAGGCTTTTCTTTAATTTACCATACTTCATCTCAGCTGCAAATTTTTAGGATTTTACGCTTTTTTATAGCCAGTTACATTTCTTAAAATTACAGTGAGCAAATTATACGCTAATCGTCCAGTTTCCTTTATAATAAAGGGACAGATAAAAGGAGTGATATAAAATGAGTGAGATACAAACAGCAATTTTTGCAGGGGGTTGTTTCTGGTGTATGGTTCATCCTTTTGATCAATGGGACGGCGTAGAATCTGTTTTATCCGGCTATACCGGCGGACATGTCGAAAATCCGACCTATAAACAAGTTACTACGGGGACTACTGGGCATACAGAAGCGGTCAAAATTGAATATGATCCCCAAAAGATTTCCTACGATACCCTCTTAGATATTTATTGGTCGAGTATGGATCCTACGGACGCATCGGGTCAGTTTGGAGACCGCGGGTCTTCTTACCGTCCTGTCGTTTTTTATACAACAGAAGAGCAGAAAGAAGCAGCAGAACTTTCTAAAAAAAATTTAGATGAAAGCGGCCGCTACTCTAAACCGATTGTTGTACCGATTCAACCGGCGGAACCTTTCTATGTGGCAGAAGATTATCATCAAGATTTTTACCGTAAAGAAAGCGATCATTACAACCGCTATGCCAAAGCATCCGGCCGGGTTGATTTTGTTGAAAGACATCGGGGGTAAGAGCTGAACCAGGAAGGCAACTTTAAATTTATATAATTTTTCGGTCTTGACAATCCTTCATAGACAACTTAAGATAAAGGATGACGTGAAAAAAATAAAGGGAGGCATCGTGATGGCGCAAAAGAAAGCAGCACTGGCCTGTACAATCTGCGGGCAGCGTAACTATCAAATGACCCCGACTCAGATGGGGCAAACGAGCCGACTTGAGTTGAAAAAGTTTTGCAGATATTGCAATAAACACACTATCCATAAAGAAACAAAATAATTATCTAATTGATCTTAAGTATATCGACGAGTGAGTCGATAGAAGCGATAGGAAAAGACGAAAGAAGGAAATTAAATGAATTATATCAGTGGCGTAGTTGAAGAAATGAAAAGAGTTACTTGGCCGACCGCCAAAGAAACTAATAAGTTCACTTGGACTGTATTATTAATGGTCCTTTTCTTCTCATTATTCTTCGCTTTAACCGACTATACATTTGGCGAATTCATTAACTGGTTTGTCCGTTTATAATCAGTCAGAAGATACTTAAATCTTTAATTTTGATGAAATCATGGTATAATGAACACGAAGCAAAAAAACCTACAGCGGTAGGTTTTTTATTTTGGAAATTTATAAATGCAGTTTAGTGACCTAAAAGGAAGGAAAATAATAAAAAATGGAAAATAGAGAATGGTACGTTCTTCATACTTATTCAGGTTATGAGAACAAAGTAAAAGAAAATATCTTGATGCGGGCAGATAGCATGCAGATGGAAGACTTTATCTTCAGTGTCGAAGTTCCTGAAAGAGAAGTTACGGAAATGGTAGACGGGGAGAAAAAGACAAAAATTCAAAAAACTTTCCCAGGCTATGTTTTAGTGGAAATGATTATGTCGGATGAGTCATGGTTTATTGTCCGAAACACTCCGGGAGTCACTGGTTTTGTTGGTTCCCACGGTGCCGGTTCAAAACCTGCTCCTCTCATGCCGGATGAAATTGACGCTATCTTAGGGGACGGACCTGTTCAGCAAGTAACACTTGAAGCAGAAATTGGCGAGACAGTAGAAATTACAGATGGCGCCTTTGCAGGTATGACAGGCGTTATCGAAGAAATCAACAACGACAACCAAAAGCTTAAAGTTGTCATCGAAATGTTTGGCCGCGAAACCGTCGCTGAACTCGATTTTGCCCAAGTCAGCAAAATTAGATAGTTTTTTAAAATAAATAAGTTTTTAATCAAAGCTATGTCATAATCTGAAACAAGTCACTATAAAATAAAGCTTTTAGTAATATTAAGGTATAATCATTAAAATGTAAGCTGAAAGAAAAAGTTAAAAGTTTAACATCGTAAAAGAATCATCTGCACAGCCTAGAGTGGCTTGTTGGCAGCTTTAGCTGGAAATTAGCCACTCTCTAGCAGATGCAGTCTGAAAACTCCGACCATGTAGGAGGAGGTGAAAGACGCGTCGCGGTAATAAAAATTTTATTTATTTCTGTAAGATTACTGGGTAAAACTTATTTATGACAAACATCACTTCATTTTTACGTCACCTTTAAAGGAGATCATCCCATTCATGAAGACTGAAAACCGAAACCTCTATTCTTTTGCAGCCATCGGTATGTTTTTGCTGGCCGCACTCTATCATTTATTCTTACTGTTAGAAATCGGCCCCCTAGTCAGTCCTTTTCAACCGCTGGTAGAAACCCCGCATCTTCTAATACCCCAGCCCTTAACTTTTAGTCTTTGGACTTTTGTCTTTGCCTGGTTACTGGTATCCCACTTTTTAGGCTTTTACCACCAGACCCATGACACCTTAAAAGGAACTTATAAATTATTAGTAGCCCCTCGGTATGTCGAAATCTATCTCTATCATATCGGCTACCTTTTACTTTGGACTAATGGATCCTTTTTATTTGCACTTATTTTAATTTTACTTTATATCCGACGCCTGATTGACCTGGTAAAAATCATCTCAGCTAACCCTGCCCTGCGCCAGCAGCCCTGGCTTCTTAAATACCCGGTAGGACTCCACGCTGGATGGGTCAGTGTCATCACCGGAGCTACCTTTTATACTTACCTGGCTGATCTGGGTCTTCAACCAGACAGCCCCTGGATGATAGTCGGCGCGGTTGCTACTCTCTTAGGCTTTATACTCTACTTAGCCTATCATTATGCAAAATACGGCAACCAGTTCCTCATGTTGCCAATGACACTTTTCCTAATCGGACTGGCTCTTCACCACTATCCAAACAGTAATTTTTACTTACAAAATTCCATCTTTTTCATTGCCCTGTCCCTATTAATCATCTTACAACTCGTTCTCTACACCCGCATCCTTTACTTGCATGCCAAACAAACGAAAGAAAAGAACGAGTAGTTTTTAAAAGATTTTTATAAAATGGCTGCCGCCTTCATCTTGACATAAGGATCAATTTAAGGCAGAATACTTTTGACCGTATCTTTAAACCTATCCGAGAGATAGGAAAGATAGTAGACAAATTTTAAAAAGCAGCCCTGTATATAGGCCTTCTTTTCCCTGTCACTATCTTCTAGGCAGGTCAGAAAGGAAGGTTTTTTATTATGCAAAAATCTGTAAAACTTGGTAAAACACTGGATGTTTCTTTAGACAAGACGCTTGACCCTCAGCTGAGTAGAGACACTGAATTTGCGGACAGCCGGGTCCGAGGAGCCAGTCAGAATTTCTGGCAGGTCTTAGTCGTTATGGTAGGCTTCACCTTTTTCACTCCCAGCATGCTGGCTGGCGGGACTTTAGGATTGGGTTTAACGCTGAGACAATTTCTACTGGCAATTATCATCGGTAACTTAGTTTTATCATTTTATACGGCAGCACTGGCTCATATCGGACAAAAAACCGGGCTTTCTTTAGATCTTCTAGCCCGTCACTCCTTTGGCAGAAGTGGGTCAATCCTGCCTTCTCTCTTAGTGGGCCTGACCCAAATGGGCTGGTTCGGGGTCGGAGTTGCCATGTTTGCCCTGCCGGTGTCTAATTTATTGGGCATCAACACTTACCTCTTAGTTTTAATCGTGGGAGCTTTGATGACTTTAACTTCTTTAAAAGGAATTGACGCCCTCTCCTTTTTCGGCTCGATTGCAGTTCCTTTAATTACGTTGCTAGGTTTTTATTCCATTTATCTATCCGTTCAAACCGCAGGAGGCTTAAGCAATGTCTTCCCTCAAGTACCGGCTCAGCCGATTACTATGGTCGCTGCTTTAAATATTGTAATTGGTAACTTTATCTCCGGCGGAACATCTACGCCTAACTTCACCCGTTTTGCCCGTTCCAATAAAGCGGCTATTTGGGCGACGGTAATTGCATTTTTTGCCGGTAATATTTTGATGTTTGTATTTGGTGCCACCGGGGCCGCTGTTTTTGGCAAGGCCGATATCTTCGATGTCTTGATTTTACAAGGCTTAACGATTCCGGCCATTTTATCTTTAGGGCTGAATATTTGGTCTACCAATAACAATGCCCTCTATACTTCCGGTCTCTCCCTTACCAATGTCAGCCGCGCGCCCATGAAAGTGACTACCATTTTATCGGGTGTGGTCGGAACGGTAACGGCTGTCTTTTTATACAATAACTTTGTCGGCTATTTGAGTTTGTTAGGTTCAATGATTCCGCCCGTCGGTGCGGTATTAATCCTGCACTACTTCTTAAATAAAGCAGACTATGACGTAGATAACCCAAGTCGTCAGTGGAATATGGCGGCCATTGTATCGGTACTGACAGGTATTGTGATCGGACTTTTAGTTCCCGGCGGTATCTCTTCAATTAACAGCTTGATTGCGACAGGAGTTATTTATCTAGTATTACATTATTTCAGCCAAAAGAATTTTAAATAAAAGGGAGAGCAGACTATGTTAATCAAAAATGGATACATCGAGAATGCGACTGAATTGAAGGATATTCGGATTGAGGATGGAAAGTTTAAAGAAATCGGAGCAAATTTAAAGGCGGGTGAAGGGGAAGAAGTGATCGATGCGGGAGGAAAATTGATTTTACCGCCCTTTATCGAGTCTCATATTCACCTGGACACTTGCTTAACGGCGGGGGAGCCTAAGTGGAATGAATCAGGAACGCTTTTTGAAGGCATTTCAACTTGGTCTTTACGTAAAGAAACTTTAACTAAAGCAGATGTTAAAGAAAGAGTCGGGCGTCTGTTGCGGATGCAGGCGGCCAATGGAATCCAGTTTGTCAGAACGCATGTGGATACGACTGATCCAGATTTGACAGCTATGGAAGCTTTAATTGAACTGCGCGAGGAGTATCAAGACACCATCGAAATCCAAATTACGGCTTTCCCTCAAGAAGGCATTTTATCTTTTCCAAACGGTAAAGAACTTTTAGAAGAGTCGTTAAAAATGGGAGCTGACGTTATCGGAGCGATTCCGCATTACGAATTCACACGCGAATATAGCGTAGAGTCCCTTAAAATCATGATGGACCTGGCTGAAAAATATGACGTCTTAGTCGATGTCCACTGCGATGAAATTGATGATGACCAGTCGCGCGGTCTGGAAACTTTGGCAACTTTAGCCTATGAAACTGGCATGAAAAGCCGGGTGACAGCCTCTCATACCACGGCGATGGGGTCTTATAATAATGCTTATGTGCAAAAATTGATGCGCCTGTTGGCTTTATCTGAAATTAACTTTGTAGCCAATCCGTTAGTGAATATTCATTTACAAGGGCGTATCGATACTTTCCCTAAACGCCGTGGGTTGACCCGTGTGGAAGAGCTGCTGGCTAACGGTAACAATGTCTCCTTCGGCCACGACGACGTCTTTGATCCGTGGTATCCATTAGGCGACGGCAATATGATGGAAGTCATTCACATGGGACTGCATGTAGCCCAGATGATGGGTTACAGTCAAATTCGCGATAGTCATAATTTTGTGACTTATAATGCGGCTAAAACGTTAAATATCCAGGACCGTTACGGTATCGAAGTCGGCAAACCGGCCAACTTGATTATCTTAAATCAAAAAGACTTCTACCATGCCTTGAACGAGCGTAGCGAGGTACTTTACTCCATCCACCAAGGCCGTGTGATTGCTAAAACCGAACCCAAAGTCAAAGAAGTGTTCTTCTAATAGTAGGAAAGTGCTTTTGGGTGAGGTAGGAGTGAAAAATTAAATAAAAGATAGGGAGTTCTCGCGTGCGAGAACTTCTTTTTATGTTTTGGGGGTGGGAGCTTGGTGAAATGATGTGGAAGCTGGCGATAGAAAGGTAAATAAATGAAGTTGCGGGCACTTGCTGAGTTGAGAACCTTCATCTTTTTGAGGAGAAGGCACTCAAGCTTCCGAGAACCTCTTGCGTGTATAATTGCAGGCACTCATTCGCATAAGAACCTTCAACCTAAAAGTGAGAAGGCACTCATGCCGCTGAGTGCCTTCTCATTGTCAATTTCCCTAATATTTCAAAAATAAAAGATAAATACTTTAAAAAAGCACTATTTCTCAACTTTAGTGTATTTATATAAAAGGGGGAAATAAAGTGAATCCTAATTTAACTCAGCTGGACTTCATACAGGAATGCTATATCCGGGGTCTTTATACCCAAGACTACCAAATGACTCGCAAATACCAGTATCTTATAAGAGGCCATCAAGGTGAGAAAATAATGTACGATTGGTTGAAGCGTAATCTGCCTCCCCACACTCTGATTATTCATGATATCTGGATGGAGTACCGAGGGATTACTCAAATTGACTTACTTGTTTTAATAAATAACCTTATCTGGATTATTGAAGTCAAACATTATAATGGCTACTTTCAGTATAAGGATAACGTCTGTTCACTGAATGGTTACCGCATGGATAAAGATCAAATAGCTCAGATGCGAAATCGTCTACTTATAATAGAAGATATCATTAAACTCAGTAAAAAAGACTTTCAAATAAAAGGCACGATGGTTTTCACCCATGAAAATTCAGAAATATCTATTCCCCCCGAAGTAACTTTTGAAACTCTTACCCTTAATCAAGTCAAACGTTACTTTACTCATGAAATTATGACTACTCTTAAACGCAGCAAGCAGTCTATCCTCCCTCATCTCAAAAAATATGAAACTAACTCCACTTTTCTAATGCCAAGTCTTAAAGAAGATGACTTTCTGTTTTTGAAAAAGGGTGTGTATTGCCCTGTATGTTACTCTTTTGACCTGAGCTCTACTAATAGAAGTTTCATTTGTGAAAGCTGCCATCACCGTGAATTAAAACAAATATCTATTTTGCGTCAATATTGCTGTCAAGGAGTGTTGCAACATAATAAAACTTACATTAGGAATAAAGAGATTCACATATTGAGTAATAAAACTATAGATGATAGTACGATTAGGAAAACACTTAAACCTAAAATCCAACACAGGATCAAAAGGAAGCAACTCAACTATTTTAATCATGCTCTTCCTTATAATAAGTTTATAAAAAAAGAAGAAGGCGGGAAGTAAAGCAGAAAATAACAATGAAAATTATCGCCTGCGAGAATTTATTTCATTTTACCCCTTGCATTCCATTTATACTTCCACTATAATGTTACGGTGCGTGCAAAAGGTGCCCGCATTGGGTGGGAGGAGTCATTTCTGGAAGTAGCAAAAGGCTAAAAGAAAGAAGTCTGCTCCAATTACCACATCACGAAAATGACATAAGGAGGAATCAATCGTGGCTAAAAAAGTTGTCACTCAAGTTAAATTACAAATCCCTGCAGGTCAAGCGAGCCCAGCTCCACCAGTAGGACCAGCATTAGGTCAAGCCGGCGTGAATATCATGTCGTTTACAAAAGAATTTAATGCCCGTACTCAAGAAATGCAAGGAACAGTTATTCCTGTAGTAATCGACGTATATGAAGATCGTTCATTTACCTTTATTACTAAAACTCCACCAGCTCCAGTTTTATTAAAACAAGCTGCCGGTGTTCAAAAAGGATCAGGCGAACCGAACACAAACAAAGTAGCAACAGTTACACGTGACCAAGTCCGTGAAATTGCTGAAACTAAAATGCAAGACTTAAACGCAGCCGATGTAGAAGCTGCAATGCGTATGGTCGAAGGAACTGCCCGCTCAATGGGTATTACAGTCCAAGACTAATACCACGATGTAGCTTCTCGCCCCCGTTTCTATCGGGTGTGGGAGGGAAACCCCGCAAAACCACTAAAATAGGAGGAAAATTAAAATGGCTAAAAAAAGTAAAAACTATGTAGCGGCATTAGAAAAAGTAGACCGCACAAAAAAATATGAAGCTAAAGAAGCAATCGCCTTAGCAAAAGAAATCGACTACGCTAAATTCGACGCTTCCGTAGAAGTTTCATACAACTTAAATATTGATGTTAAAAAAGCTGACCAACAAATCCGTGGCGCAATGGTATTACCACACGGAACTGGTAAAACTCAAACAGTAGTTGTTATCGCTCGAGGTGAAAAAGCTGCAGAAGCAGAAGCAGCCGGAGCAGACTTTGTTGGAGAACAAGATATGATCGAAAAGATCGAAAAAGGTTGGTTAGACTTCGATGTAATGGTAGCAACTCCAGACATGATGGGCCAAGTAGGTCGTCTAGGACGCGTCTTAGGACCAAAAGGCTTAATGCCAAACCCTAAAACTGGAACTGTTACAATGGATGTAACTAAAGCAGTTAACGACATCAAAGCAGGTCAAGTAACTTACCGTGCAGATAAAGCAGGAATCGTAAACGTACCAATCGGTAAAGTATCCTTTGAAGATTCTAAATTAGCTGAAAACTTCAAAGCTTTACACGAACAAATTATGCGTTTAAGACCAGCATCTGTTAAAGGTGGATACATTAACAACCTAGCTTTATCCACTACATTTGGACCTGGTGTTAAAATTGACCCAGCTTCATTAGCATCTAAAGAAGAAAAAGAAGACAACTAATTTAATAAAATCTAAACTTTTTATTGACAAATAAAAGTTTTACTACTACTATGTATTAGTATTTTAAACGACCTAAGACAGTGAGTGGCAATAGCCTTAATTTCTTACCGAGGAAGTTCCAAGTTTTTACACGGAATCTATCTCTATGTCTAGGTGACATAGAGGTTTTTTATTTAAAAAATCTCTATATCAAACCTATGGAGGTGAAACACACGAATGGTAAAAGAAGCAGTTATGAAAGCTAAAGCACAAGAGGTTGCGATCGTTGCTGAAGATCTTAAAAATGCCGCTACAATTCTTGTAGTCGACTATTTAGGATTAACAGTAGAAGAAGTAACCGACTTACGTAAACAATTACGTGATGGCGGCGCATCGATGAAAGTAGTTAAAAACACTATGTTACGCCGTGCAGCAGCTGAAGCAGGACTGGAAGTTCCAGATGAATTATTCAAAGGACCTTCAGCGATCGTTTTCTCAGAAGACGTCGTAGCACCGGCTAAAATCGCTGTAGACTTTGCGAAAAATAACGAAACCCTTGAAATTCGTGGGGGAATCGTTGAAGGACAAGCAGTTGAACTTGATGTTATTAAACAAGTTGCAAAAATGCCTGGACGCGAAGATCTACTTTCAATGTTACTATCAGTTTTACAAGCACCAATGCGCAACGTTGCTTCAGTTCTTTCTCAAGCAAACCCTGCACAACAAATGGTGTACGCATTAAACGGCGTCATCGAATCAAAAGATGTCGCATAAACATTAAACACTTAGTACCTGCCGCTTAAGGCAAACAAAAATAAAAAAATATTTGGAGGAACACAAAAATGGCATTAAACATTGAACAAATTATTGAAGATATTAAATCAGCAACTGTTGTAGAATTAAACGACTTAGTTAAAGCAATCGAAGAAGAATTCGGCGTATCTGCTGCTGCACCTGTAGCGGTAGCTGCTGGACCTGCTGCTGGTGGCGAAGCTGCTGCAGAAGAGCAAACAGAATTCGACGTAGTATTAACTGCTGCTGGCGACTCAAAAATCAAAGTAATCAAAGCAGTTCGTGAAGCAACTGGTTTAGGCTTGAAAGAAGCTAAAGAATTAGTTGACAACGCACCTAAAGCAATCAAAGAAGGCGTATCTAAAGAAGACGCTGAAGCATTGAAAGCACAATTAGAAGAAGTTGGCGGATCTGTAGAAGTTAAGTAAGACCCCACTCTTATAAAACCCCAAGCATTTGGCTTGGGGTCTTTTTTTAAAGACTTTTATAAAAAAGGAGGCATCTTAAATGAACTCTTCCTTCTATATAAAGGACACTTTTAAAAATAAAACTAAATAAATAGTATAAGCTGTACCCAAACATCTTTAAAATCCGTTATAATAGTTAAGAACTAATAAAGGAGGAACACTTATGGTACGGGTATTAATTGCCGATGACGACAAAGCCATTTTAGATTTACTCTCTATATATATGAAAAATGAAGGCTATGAGGTACTCTTAGCCAATGACGGCCAGGAAGCTTGTGACTTAATCGATAAAAATCCCGATATTGATATCGCCTTACTTGATATTATGATGCCCCATAAAACCGGGCTGGAAGTTTTAGAACACATGCGTTCCCATAACATCGATACACCAACTATTATGATTTCAGCCAACCAGGCCCAATCAGATAAAATCGGCGGCCTCTTAGCCGGAGCCGATGACTACGTCACTAAACCTTTTGAAGCTTTAGAAGTAGTCTTGCGGGTTAAGAGTCTCCTAAGACGACAAGG
>CAYYGA010000023.1:14733-23922 GCA_964471435.1 uncultured Facklamia sp. | reverse complement strand
TCTTGTCCCATCACTTGACCCCAGTCTTCCATAAATTGAGCCAACTGTTGGCTTTTCTCTTCATCAAAGTAAGCTTCACCATCTTCAATTGGAAGGGTTGGGATATTGACAGGATAACCGGAAAGTCGGTAATTTTCTAAATGATCGATCGTACCATCAGGGAAGATTCGATATGCTCCTAGATAATCATCGGTTTCACTTTGTGGATTATCAACCGTAAAGAGTATCACAAAAGCACCGGTATCCGGATCAATATCGAATAGAGGTGCCTCAACATCTGGAAGCATTGGGAAGAGAACCGCTCGGGCAAAATTGACCGCATTACTGTCGTTAATCAGTACCGGGTCTCCTTGTTCATTGATGGGAAGTAAAGGTGGATTATGCTGTGATAAAATTAAGCGTGAATTATTATTGATAATGTAAGATACTAAATAATCATCCTGCAAACTCTCAGGATTTTCCCCGATCATCACGGATGTATCAATTTCATATTTATCAAAGCGATAATACAGTTCTTCATACTGTAAAATAGTGGTGCGACCTTCACGCGAAACCTCTTCCCATTTTCCACTATCATAATTATCCGGTAAAGAAGTTGTAGATGGTGTGTGGATATTATCCATAGCAAACTCGAAAATATCAATGGCCTGCTCCATGTTCCAAGATTGCTGGTGAGAGTCATCAATCACTTCTTTCAGACGCTCAGTTTCTAATGCAGCATATTCTTTCATGACATTAAAGATAATATCGTTAACTTCGGGTGGAATTTGGATGTTATATTTAAGTGCAATCGCGTTTACTTCTCTATCAATGATGGCTCTTAATGCTTGATCTGAAATCGAACCATTTTCTTCAATATAAGCAGTAATATCTGCTTTGATATTGGTTAACATTTCATTAATTTGAGCATCATTCAAGCGAACTCGCTCTTTAATTTGACCGGGTAAGGTAATTTCTTTTTGGGCCACATCAATATTGGTTTGATTTAATTGATTACCATTTGCTTCATAGATAGCATAAACACCCGTTAAAGCACCTTCACCTGTTACTGGATAAGCTGAAGCAATTTTGATTAAAACGTCGCGTGCTCCGGAGGTAATAGCTGCATTTTGATAAGTTGCAGCCGATACATTGAGAATAGTCTGAGGTGTCACAATTTGTACTTGAACCCCGTATCCCGGCTGACGTGGTTCAATAATCGCTGAAGAATAAACATCCGTTTGAGCATTGGATCCGTCTCTTAAATAATGATTAATCATGGGGCCGTCCACTCGAATGTGATCTACTAACGGTACATCCCGGGCATTTAATAATTGAAGTGTATAATTGATACCATTTTGGTCCAGTGATCCCCCTAGAGAAACTTTTCTAGTTGGCAGTTGTTCTTGCGCGGAAACATTTAGAGGCGTTGGCATAAAATTCTGCGGTAATACAGCAGTAGACAAAACAGCAGTTGATGCGAGAGACATTAAAAATATATAACGCTTTTTCATAATGAACCTCCTCAAGTTCCTTGATTAAGTTAATTATACTCCTTATGAAAACGAATACAAACAATAGCTGAATTTTTCTCTATTTCTTCTAATATTCTTAATAATTAAGAAATATTTTAGACACGTAAGATAAAAGGGTTTCCAGTCCTTCGCAAACCATTTTTATATTTAATTATACATCCAAGATGTGGGGTATTCACAAAAAAAGACTCACATTATTGAGAGTCTTCTTCAAAATTTATTACTATAATCCCACTAAGGAGTCCTGCCTTTTTCTCCTTCATCATTAAAAAGGTGTTCTTCTTTAACAATATAAATTGGGCGATGTTTACCTTCCATAAAAATCTTACCGATATATTTTCCTACAATACCCAAGGAGAGGAGCTGTAAGCCACCCATTCCTACAATAAGAACTGCTAAAGAAGGCCAACCGGGTGTGGTCGATCCGAGAAACAAGGTTCTTAATATAATATAAACGCCATATACTAAAGCGAATAAGAAAGTAGCTAAACCGACATAGCTGGCAATTGTCAAAGGAACATCCGAAAAACTCATTAAGCCTTCAATTGCATAATCAAATAATTTACTAAAAGACCAGGAAGTCTCTCCTGCCACTCGCTGCACGTTGGGGTATTCTAAATAAACCACATTAAAACCAACCCATGAAAAAATACCTTTTGAAAACCGATTGTTTTCAGGCAGGGAGACTACTGCCTGCGCAACTTGATAACGCATCAGTCGAAAATCTCTAGCACCTTCTGCTAATTTAATGTCAGAAATTTTATTGTTAAGTTTATAATAAAGGTCAGCAAACCAGGACCTAACTGCTGGTTCGCCAGCGCGGCTGGTCCGTCTAGCAGCTACTACATCAATTTCAGGATTTTGCAGGAGTTTATACATTTTAACTAACATTTCAGGAGGATCCTGCAGATCCGCATCCATAACCGCAACCCATTCTCCTTTGGCATGCTGCAGCCCTGCATACAGACCTGCTTCCTTTCCAAAGTTTCTGGAAAATGATAAGTATTCAATGCGCTCCGGATATTTTTCAGCTAAGACTTTAAATAAATCTAATGTATGATCAGTTGACCCGTCATTGATTAATAACAGCTCTATCTTAACCCCAGCCAAGTCATTTTGGACCTTGATCAATTCAGTTACAAAAGTTTCCAAAGTAGCTGCTTCGTTATAACAAGGCACCACAATGGTTAAGACATTTTTCCGCATCAACTGGCGAACCAAAAGAGTCAATTCCATTCCTTCTCTCTTCTTTAAATCAATTTTTATTATAACGCAATAAAGTTGCAGCTGCTATTTTAAAAATAATCCGTTTCTTTAGTAAGTATGAAATTTTAAAAAAATAGACCCCTCAGTATGCTTTCACAGCAAACTAAGGGGTTTCGTAGGGACTATTGCCCAACTATCGTATAATCACAATACCACTTATTTAAATCAGTGGCATCTTCATCCAACTGAAACACCAAAATCCATTCTCCCTCAGGTAGGGCTCCAGGAATAGCGCCCAGAGACGCATCTAATTCGTCAACACTAACTGAAATACGTTTTTCAGTTTTTATTCCATGATTTTCTACGCGTAAATTATAACAACTATCATAAACCAACAAACTTTCTACTTCTGAAAATGGTTGACCCAAAATTATTGTAATTTTGCTCAAATCAGATGGCACTTCAAATCGTTCTACGATAAATGATGTCGCCAATTGAGAATCTTGATCAGCTTGTATACGTTTATGATCAAGTGAAATGTTCATGCCATCCTCCTTAATTTAAATTAATTGATACTTTTGTTTAAATTATAACAGTCATTTGTGAATTTTAGTCCCTGATTTATGTAAATTTTATGTAAAGATTCACTTATATAACTTCGGCTATAAATTTATTCTTAAACTCACATATGTATACGACTTTATTTATACGCTCTTTCTTTTTAAAAAAAGAACCACCATTAACGTGGTTCTAATTTTATTTCTAGAAATAAATCATTATATTCGATGAGTTTTTCTTGTCCTAAGTCACGGAAAACTTCTAACTTTTCAATTAATTCATCACTTGGGTAGTAGGCTTCATCAGATGTTATTTCGGGGTCGATTAATTCAAATGCCGACGCATTAGGCGTAGAGTATTCAATATACTCTGCATTTTGAGCAGCTATTTCCGGACGCATTAGATAATCCAGCAAAGCATGTGCGCCTGTAACATTATCTGCATTTTCCGGAATGGCTAAAGTATCAAACCAGATATTTGATCCATTTTCAGGCACTATATAAGTTAAATCTTCGTTTTCGTAAAGAGCAGCAGCAGCTTCCCCGGAGAAAGTAATCGCAATCGGTGCTTCTTCCAAAACTGCATACATTTTAATTTCATCAGCTAAGAGTGCCAAAATATTGGGCATTAAGTCTTTCATCAAACGTGCGGCTTCCACTAAATTGTCACTGTCTGTTTCATTTAAGGAGTAGCCAAGAGCTTGTAACCCTATGCCCATTACTTCTCTTGCACCGTCATAAATCAAAATTTGTTCGCGGTATTTTTCATCCCATAAATCATTCCAAGTAGTTATTTCTCCTTCTTCAATTACTTTGGTATTATATACAATTCCCAAAGTTCCCCAAAAATAAGGGATGGAGTATTGATTGCCTGGATCAAATTCTTGATCCATAAAGCGTTCATCCATATGTTGAATATTAGGTAAGAGTTCATGATTCAGCGGTTGAAGTAAGTCACGGTCAATCATACTTTCTAGCATATATTCACTAGGTCCAATAATGTCATAAGCTGTTCCACCTTGTTGAACCTTGGTGACCATCGCTTCATTGGAATCAAATGTTTCATAAATAACAGTATAGCCGGTCTCCTCTTCAAACTGGGTTAAAATATCAGGATCGATATAGTCCCCCCAGTTGTAAAAGTTAATAGTGTCCCCTCCCGATAATCCTTGTGTTAAGAGCAGTTGTCTTTGTAATAAAAACAAAAGACCTGCTGCTACTAAGATACCGATTGCTGCACGTACCATTGTTTTCATATTAGAGGACCTCCTGACTTTGTCTTAATCTTCTGGTTGTCCGGCGCTGTTCATTTACTTGTAGATAGTAATAACCAATCACTAGAAGCATAGCTACTAGAAACATCAGTGTCGATAAGGCATTTATTTCTAAGCTGATCCCTCTTCTGGCTCGGGAGTAAACTTCAACTGAAAGATTTGAAAATCCATTACCGGTTACAAAGAAAGTTACTGCAAAGTCATCTAAAGAATAAGTGAAAGCCATAAAATAGCCCGCTAAAATACCTGGTTTAATACTTGGTAAAATAATCCGCGAAAGAATTTGTCCCGGGCTCGCTCCTAAATCCATGGCTGCTGTGATCATTGAGGGACTCATCTCATAAAGACGAGGTAAAACCATTAAGACGACGATGGGTACATTGAAGGCTATATGAGAAATTAGAACACTCCAAAAACCAAAACGAATCGGCAGTAAGAGAGAAAAGACTAATAAGAAACTTGCTCCCATCATAACATCGGGTGTGACCATTAATACATTATTCAAATTTAAAATGACTTGTCTTTGTTTATTAGAGCGGTAATTATATATAGCAATGGCTCCGAAAGTTCCAATTATAGTAGCAATTAGAGCCGATAAAAGAGCCAAAATAAATGTATTGATAACAAATGTTAACAGGCGGGTATCTTCAAATAATGTTTGATAATGCTCCAAAGTAAAACCAGTAAAAGACGTCATATCCCCGCCAGCATTAAATGAAAAGAACATTAAGTAAAATAAAGGTATATACATTAAAAGAAAAACAAAAGCAATATAGAGTGTAGACCATTTAAAGCCTCTTTTTTCATTACGCATTCTGTCCGCCTCCTACACGCTTACGTTCACGAGTTAAAAACATAATTACTACCATCGATATCATCAAAACAACTCCGATTGTAGCGCCCATCCCCCAATTTTGTGTAACGAGGAAATGCTGTTCCACTGCAGTCCCTAAAGTTATCACCCTGTTTCCTCCGATTAAACGCGTCAGCATAAAGAGTGATAAAGACGGAATAAAGACAGCCTGTACCCCGGCGCGGATACCTCTTAATGAGAGCGGAAGGATCACTTGTCTAACTACCGTCCACTTACTCGCACCTAAATCCGTTGCTGCTTCCACTAAATTTGCCGGAATTTCATTGATTGAATTAAAAATTGGTATGAACATAAATGGCAACTCAATATATGCTGCAACTAAAATGAAAGAAGCATCAGTAAAAAGTAATTGTTGGTTACCCACCCCAAGGTTTTCTAACAACTGATTGATCGGTCCAGTATTGGCTAAAAGACCAATAAATGCATAGGTTTTAAGCAATAAGTTAATCCAAGTAGGTAAAATAATTAACATCAACCACAGCTGTTTTCTTGAGCTGCGGGATAAAAAATATGCCAAAGGATAAGCTAATAAAAAAGTAGCAGCCGTCACTAAAAAGGCATAGAGAAAAGAGCTGAAAGTCATCCGCAGATAATTCATTGAAGTAAAGAAGTGGATATAATTATCAAAGGTTAACTGTCCATTTATGTCAAATAGAGATTGATATAATAAGAGTAAGATAGGGGCTAAAACAAAAAAGAATATCCAAATATAGTAAGGAACGGCAAACCATTGATAGTTAGATCGCTTCATTGTCACCCACCTCTTCATATTGTTCTAAACGTGCATCAAATTCTTCCTCTGTTTCATTAAAGCGCATGACGTGAATAGCACCGGGCTCAATCGTTAAGCCGACCTTGCTCCCAGCTGCGTAACTTTTAGTAGTATGAATCATCCATTCATTGTTTTGTTCATCATAAGCAATAATTTCATTAAACATGCCGCGAAAAAGCATGGTGTCAACAGTAGCCCGAATATGTCCGGCTTCCGGTTCAGTGATGCCCACATCTTCAGGACGGATAACTACCTCAACTGCTTCTCCTTGCGGAATACCGGCATCAGCACACTCAAAAATATGATTCACAAATTCAACTTTATAGTCTTCTAACATCCGGGCAGCAATAATATTACTTTCTCCTATAAAATCTGCTACATATCGGTTAATCGGTTCATCATAAATATCTGTAGGAGTTCCGGACTGCACAATTTCACCACGGTCCATAACAAAAATCCAATCCGACATAGCTAAAGCTTCTTCCTGGTCATGCGTCACAAAAACAAAGGTAATCCCTAAACGTTGTTGCAGTTCCCGCAGTTCATATTGCATATCAGTTCGCAACTTTAAGTCTAAAGCAGATAAAGGTTCATCCAACAAGAGAACATCCGGTTCATTAACTAATGCCCTGGCGATAGCAACTCTTTGCTTTTGTCCGCCCGACATTTCAGCGATATTGCGCTCTTCATAACCTTCTAATCTTACTTGGCGTAAAGCGTTTTGAACGCGTGTCTCAATTTCAGATTTAGCTACTTTCCGGATGGATAAACCAAATGCAATATTATCAAAGACATTCATATGAGGGAATAAGGCATAATCTTGGAAAACGGTATTAACTTTTCTTTTATTTGCTGGAATCTTATTCACTTTTTGACCATCAATAACTACTTTTCCACTGCTGGCTTCGGTGAACCCAGCGATAATTCTTAATATAGTCGTCTTGCCACATCCTGAAGGACCTAGAAGAGTATAAAACTGCCCTTTTTCTAGTTGCATATCTATATTTTTTAAGACTGTCTCTCCATCATACGATTTTGAAACATTTGTAAGCTCCACACTATAATTTGGTTCAGCCATTTACAACACCCTTTTCTATCATTTGTATTGTTGTGAAGTCAGCACTTCGAAAAAAATTATAACACAATCATATTGAAAAGATATCAATAATTATATTGCTTGAAAAGAAAAAAGTACTTGCCAAACTAAAGCCGGGATTCCTTTTATCCTGGTAGTTGTAAGTACTTTAAAAATTTTTTAATTATTTGAGTTATGATTAACGGCCTGGACTTCTTCTCCTATGATACGAACTTCAGTTTCCAATCGAACTTGATTAAGCCGCCAAATAGTTTCCTGGATATAAGAAATTAAATCAGTATAGTCTGTTGCAGTTGCATTATCGATATTCACAATAAAACCTGCATGTTTTCGTGAGACTTCTGCTCCTCCGATGCGGTAGCCCTGTAGGCCGGCATCTTGTATCAGTTTACCGGTATAATACCCTTCCGGGCGCTTAAACACGGATCCGCATGATGGGCAATCCAAAGGTTGTTTAGATTCACGTAAGTCGGTTAAACGCTCCATTTCAGCAAGTATAACTTCAGGCTCTCCCGCTTTTAAATTGAATCGAACACTTAAGATGATTTCATCATTTTCTTGAAACACAGAATGGCGGTACGAAAATTTACACTCTTCATTTGTATAAGTTTTCAGTTCTCCTTCACGTGTTATTACTTTAACTTGTGTAATAACATCTTTGACCTCTCCACCATAAGCTCCGGCATTCATAAAGATGGCTCCACCAATACTTCCAGGAATGCCGCATGCAAATTCTAAGCCGGTTAATGACTGTTCACTGGCTAATTGGGCGGCTTCAATTAATCCTGCCCCACTTTCTGCAATTAAATCCTCTTCCATCACATAGGTCTGGTTCATTTCGGTTAAGATAATAACCATACCACGGATGCCGCCATCGCGTACGATGAGATTACTGGCATTACCTAAAATAGTTAAGTCTAACTGGTGTTCATTTACCCAATTTAAAAGTTGTTCTACTTCTTCTACACTTGTAGGGAAGGCGACAATATCTGCTTTGCCACCAGTTTCAGTATATGTATATTTAGCTAAAGGTTCATCATAGAATATTTCTATGGATGGATATTGGCTGGATAAGGTTTGTCTCAATTTATCTTTCCCCCTCATCATCTTTTTCTATCAAAAATTAGTCACTAAACTATTCTAGTTAAAATCAGGTTGAAAGTAAAGCTTGTTCTTTAATGAAATCAGTGTCTTTTCCAGTAAAATACTCATTTTTATAATTTAATATAAAAAAACGACACCTTTTTTCAGGTGCCGTGGACCCGTTATTTATCTAAGCTTCATTTTTCTTTTTCTTAATTAATACTTTTTCCATAATATAAGTATCAAGATAGCGGTAGCCATCTTTCAAGCGTTGACTGAGGCGGCCTTTCTTTTCAAAACCGAAACGCTCGTATAAGTGGATAGCGCGCTCATTTTCAACAACTACTTCCAATGTTAATACACGTAAGCCGGCTTCTTCCGCATAATCTAATAAAGCTTCAAGTAAAAAGCTTCCTATTCCGACACCCCAATATTCCTTTATAATTGAAATACCAATCTCAGCAACATGTTTCTGCTTGTTTTGATCAAGACCTGCTAAATTAGCCATTCCAATTATTTGATCATCTACTTCGATTACCAGCAATACGCAATTATCTAAAGCCTTATAATTTTCAATCAGAGCTTTTTGTTGAACGACAGAAAGATCTGATCCTTCAGGGCCGTAATTTAAATATCCTGTCTCTCGTCCCACATGTCTCATTAAACCCAAAATCGCTCTAGCATCGATTGGATGGGCTTGGCGGATATGCGTTATGATTTCTTCTTCTACTTCTACTTTCTTCCCCTCAGAAGAAAACACCATCTTACTCATTCCTCCCTAACTTGGCAGCCAGTCTTGTTCTAAGTCTTGTT
>CAYYGA010000023.1:0-14633 GCA_964471435.1 uncultured Facklamia sp. | reverse complement strand
GTTGGGTCTGTTGATAATCACCAACTTGAGAAAAAGTTAATTCTCTTCGGTCCAAATCGAGCAATTCGAATTCAATCATCAAATAATTATCTGGTAAAAATTCTTTAACATATTGAGGCCACTCAATAAAAATAATGGCACCGGCATTTAAATAAGCATCTAAATCAATGCTTTCAGCGTAGCCTTCTTCTAGACGATAAGCATCCACATGGGCTAACTCTTCTTCCCGCCCGGGCAGTTCATATGTTTTCACAATGGTATAAGTCGGACTTTTAATGGCCCGCTCAACCCCTAATGCTTTACCCACAGCCTTAACGAAAGCTGTTTTCCCACTACCCAAGGGCCCTTTTAATAAAACAGTCATACCTGCTTTTAACTGAGGAGCTAATTTTTGGGCTAATTTTTGTGTTTCTTCTAAATTATTTACAACTAATTTCATTCTCAATCTCCGTTAATCTTATAATCTTACTTATAACTACTATGTTACCAGTTTCCTTTAATCATTATAATAAAAATGATTGGACTCTGCGAATTATTTGACTTTAAAGCGATTTATTGTTAATTTTATAGGTAAAGAAGATGAGGAGGTCATCAATTTGAAAAAATGGCTTAAGTTTATGATTTTGCCACTCTTTGTAATGTTTTTAGCAGCATGTGGCAACCAAGGAAATGAAGAAACACCTGTGGAAAACGCACCTGTTGAAGATGTAGAAACAGTGGAAAACACTGAAGATACACAACAACCGGCCGAAGAAACACAAGCATCAGATGACGCAGCTGAGGGAGAAACAACTACTGAAGAAGATCCTGATTCTGCAGAGGACGGTGAAGACCCGGAAGCAGCTGAAGGTGAAAATGACCCGGCAGGAGCTTATAATGCCGAAGGTGAAGAAGGTACTGCTACTATTTCAATCTATCAAGATGGCGAGGCTGTAGATGAGTATACTGTCGAAAATATTGGCGGCATCAGTGTGCTGGATGCAATGGCTGCAATTGAAGACTTAGAATTCAATTTTAATGAAGCTGAAGGTGTAATCGATTCAATCAATGATATTGAAAATGATTATGAGCCAAATACATGGATGTATCTTTATAATGGTGGATATGCTGAATTAGGAGTCATTTCACAAACATTAGAAGATGGAGATGAAATCGAATGGTACTTTGGAACGATTGATGACATTCCAGTTAACATAGTACCAGCTGAAGAATAATTTAATAGATTGGTCACACTAAAACCTAATCTCTATTGTCTTAGAGATTAGGTTTTTTTACTTATTTTTTTAAATAACTCTCATTAATCTGATTCTTTACCTGCCTTTTCGAAACAGTAGCCATAATTTTTTATTAATAAGTCATAAGATTAATTATAATGTGAGCAATTTTACATAATACTTTATCTTTCTGGTGTATGATTAAATAAGTACATTACTGGAAAGGACGATTTGAATGAATGATATTACTCTATCTATTATTACCAAACTTCTGGCTGGATTAATTTCCTTATTAATTGTCGTAAGACTTCTAGGGAAAAAAACTCTCTCAGAAATGACACCTTATGATTTTATTTATACTCTAGTTTTAGGGGGAATTTTAGAAGAATCCATTTATGATGATAATGTAGCAGTCTGGCAAGTTGTTATGGGGATTGCTTTATGGGCAGCTCTCATTTATGTTTTAGAGATAATTGCCGCCAAAAACGATTCTGCTAACACAGTTTTTAAAGGGGAACCATCTGTTTTAATATATGAAGGTAAGATAGTTCATCCGGAATTAAAGAGAAATAAAGTGGAGTTTGAACAGCTCAGAGGGTTGATGCGGGTGCAAAGCTGTTTTTCTTTAAAAAACTGTCAACATATGATTTTAGAAACTGGTGGTCAAATCAGTTTAACTCTTTATGACTCCAAAGATACGAAGGTCAGTTTATTTGTAGTGGATGAAGGAGAAATTCAAAAGGAAGTATTAGATAATCATCAATTAGATGTTAGCTGGTTGTTAGAAGAATTAGCTGACTTAGGATACTCCAATATCAATGATATTGTTTATGCTGAATGGTTTAAGAAAGAAGGTTTTCATGTCGTTACCCGCGATCAATTAATAAAAGAGCGGGTTCTATTGGATGGTTAACTATTATGCGCATAATGAAAAAAATGAAAGCTTTTTGAAGGTTTATGCAAAAAAATTCTCTAACTCAAGGTTATTTTCCTTTAAGTTAGAGATATTTTTTTTGCTGTTTATAGATAATTGTTTGATAAGTTTTATTCTTGAATTGCCTGATTAGCAGTAATAACTGCTACTTTGTAAACATCTTCTTCTGTACAGCCGCGCGATAAATCAGAGACTGGTTTATTTAACCCTTGTAAAATGGGTCCTACTGCCTGGTAAGAACCCAAACGTTGAGCAATTTTATAACCAATATTACCCGATTGTATTTCAGGAAAGACGAATACTGTCGCTTCCCCAGCTACTTTAGATTCCGGGACTTTTTGAGCGGCTACTGATTTTACATAAGCTGCATCAAATTGAAGTTCTCCATCAATACATAAATCAGGAGCCAATTCTTTTGCGATACGAGTAGCTTCTGCAACTTTATCCACTTCCGAGCCACTTGCTGAACCGTGGGAAGAAAAACTCAGCAAAGCAACTTTGGGATCAATTCCAAACATTTTAGCTGTTTGGGCACTTTGAATCGCTATTTCTGCTAATGATTGAGCATCAGGGTTAATATTGATAGCACAATCTGCAAAAACAAGTCTTTGACCATCTCTTTGAGGTGGTACCATGATAAATGCACCGCTGATTAACTTTACACCCGGCTTGGTTTTTATAATTTGTAATGCGGGTCTGACTGTATTACTTGTAGAATAGACAGCACCGCAGACCATACCATCAGCTAAATCTTCATAGACCAGCATCGTACCGAAATAAGCTGGATCTTGGAGCATTTCTATAGCTTCTTCCCGTGTGTTTTTACCTTTTCTCCGCTCCACAAACGCTTCGATTAATCGATCCATAATCGAGCAGGTTGCAGGCGTATAAATATCAATTCCATCGATTTTCCAATTCTTCGACTCTGCCAAGGCTTCAATTTCTTCCTTATTGCCAATTAAAATGGGTTCTAAAATATGTTCGGCATGTAAACGGACGGCAGCTCCTAAAACACGTGGATCATTGGCTTCGGGAAATACTATCCGCAAACCCTTACCTTTAATATTATCTTCCAGTTGTTGAAACATTTAATCATCCTTCACTTGTGAATAGTTAATTTTAAAATAGTATACTAATCTTCAAAAAATGTAACAAGTTTAAACTTTGTTTTCCCACCTTTTCTTCAACACCTCCCATTAAGGAGAAGGTGGTTATTGATACAGTTTAACTTGGATTTTCAGGTGTGTCTTTATTCTCTCCCGCCATCCCCTCTTTACCTTCTTCAGCCGGTTTTACAGGTTTTAGACTAGTAGGATTTGATTTGTCAGGGTCAGTTACAAGTGGATTAGTTTTTTCCGGCGAACTCTTCGTGTCAAATTGATGCTGCTCATCTGACTGCTTGCGAGAAGTTTCAGTTACTTTTACTTTTTTCTTTTGATCAGCTGGATTTTGGAAGCTAGTTTTAGAATTAGTTTTATTTTTTATTGACTTATTTTTTTCTAACTTTTCTTCTTTGCTTTTTGCCGGCGCAAAGGATGGGACTTTCCTTTTTCTTGAATCATTCACATCTTTAGCAGGGCGATTTTTACGTCTCCTTTTAACAATTGGTCGAATCAAGAACCAATAAATTAAGAAAAGCAGTGCCAGTAATATAAGGACTGGAATTAAAGAAATGATTAGTAAAACCAGCTCTTGGAATAAGCGGCGGGTGCCGGTAATCGCATTACGGAAAGTAGTTTGCAGGCGATTACCAAAACTATAGGCTTCACTTTCTTCTACTTGTGTCATATACACTTCACGCAAGGACACATTCAATGTCGACATTGCCGCTTGATTAGTTATACTATTTCTTTGTGCTAAATATTGATCTCGTTCAACGATTGCATTTTCTACTTCAGTTTGTATGGCTAATATATCTTCGATTTCCTCTGCTTGTTCCAACAGCTGATTTAATCGCTCCAGACGATCTTCTACGGCTTCTATTCGTATATTCAAGTCCATTACATTGCGGGTGGCGTCTTCAGATCCTTGAGTAGATGAAACTATATCTGCTGCTTCAACTTCTAGTAAACGAGTGATTACTTGTTCAAATTCTTCCTGGGGAATACGGTAAGTGGCATTTAATTGACGCATCATCGGTAAACTTTCAGCAGATGTAGGATTAAAAGGTTCATATTGACTTTCATTAACGTATTGAGTCTGTGCTCCAGACTCTTGTAATAGGTTTTCAATTTCCCGGCGGGCATCCTCATAGTTAATTGATTCATAATCAAGATACGCCGAATAAATTATATACTGTTGCTGCTCAACAGATTCGGCTTCATCAGGGTCGGTAATATCAGTATCTTCTACTTCTATTACATCTGCTTCTTCCCCGCCTTCAGAAATTGTTCGATCGGCTTCTTGAGCCACATCTACCATTTCCACGGCATCATCAAAATTTGAACTGGGCTGATTATTATTCTCACTACAAGCAGCTAATACTAAAGAACCAAGAAAAGTTAAGACTACTATCTTAAAACTGCGCTTCATTATAACCCACTCCCTTTTTAATTATACTTTTATTATACAGTGTGACAACCTAACTAGCGACTTAAATGTCATAATATTTAAAGTTTATATCAGTAAAAGTAACCGCCCTTTTTTTTAACATTCATCAGTCCGTTTCTTTTTCAAATGATACTTGACAATTTTAGATTACAACTGTAAACTATTAGTAATGAGTTACAAATGTAAACCGGAGGTGAAAGAATGTCCTTAACTAAAGTAAATAAAAAAGAAGAGATGGTTATTACTGATGCTGAATGGGAAATCATGCGAGTTATCTGGGCAAATGGACAAATGACAAGTCGTGAAATTATTGATACTATTCATAGCATTTCGGACTGGAAAGAAGGCACGATTAAAACTTTAATTAATCGTTTAACTCAAAAAGGTTTTTTAACTCAACATACAGATTACAAGCCCTTTTTATATACGGCCAACGTTACAGAATATCAGGCCAATATTCAAAGTATTGATAAATTAATAGACCGCATCTGTACCACTCGTCGCCAACATACCCTTAATCACTTAATCCAATCAAATGAATTAGGCAAAAATGACATTGCTACGATGATTAGATTATTAGAAGAAAAGTATCAGACAGCTCCCGAACAGGTGAGATGTCAATGCCCTGTCGGCCAATGTAATTGTCATTTATAAAAAAGGAGAAGATTTTTATGGAAACAAAAACTTATACTATAAACAATGTTAAATGCGCTGGTTGTGCTAACAGGGCCACCCAGCTCTTATCAGCCATTCCCGGTGTCGAAGAAGTAAAGGTTGATGTAGCTAAAAAGACAGCTGTCATTCAATATAATGAAGATCAAGTAAAAGAAAACCAATTTCAACAAGCGTTAGCTGATACTAATTTTGACATTCAATTATAAGAAAGGAGTTTTTTAATTGACAACTCAAAATTTCACCATCCAAGGTATGAATTGTGCCTCTTGTTCTGCAAATGTTGAAAAAGCACTCAGTAATCTGGAAGGTGTCCGCTCTGCTTCAGTCAATTTAACAACTGAAAATGCTCAAGTTGAATATGATGAAGGCAAGTTACAAGTGGAGGACTTAAAAGAAGTTGTAGATAAAGCTGGCTACACATTAATTACTGACCATAAAGCTTTATATTCCAACGAAGCTTCTCAGTTACTTCATCAAAACTATGCCATCAGTGGAATGACTTGTGCATCATGTGCTGCCACAGTTGAAAAAGCGGTACAGGCTATTCCAGGTGTGCAAACAGCTGGGGTTAATTTAGCCACAGAAACGCTCAGTGTTGACTGGGCAGAAAAAGCTCATCCAGAAACAATTTATGAAACGGTTGAAAATGCAGGTTATGAAGCTGCTTTATCTTTATCCGCTACTGAACAATATGAAATAGACCGTTTGAGAAAAGAAGCATCTCTTAAAGCATCACGCAACAAAATAATTTGGATGGCGGTCTTCACCATCCCCCTCTTTATTTTAACCATGGGTCCAATGGTCGGTATGCCGGTTCCTCATGCGATTGATATTATGCACAATCCAGGAGTTAATGCTTTAATTCAACTCGCTTTAACCATTCCTGTTTTAATCTTAGGTCGTGATATATTTGCTCGTGGATTTAAAGCCTTGTTTAACTTACATCCTAATATGGATTCTTTAGTAGCAGTCGGTACATCAGCAGCTTTTATCCAAGGTATTGTTATGACCTATCTCTTAGTTTTTACTACTTATCAACCCAGTGGTCATCCGGATTTATATTTTGAATCCGCTGCGGTCATTATTACTTTAATTCAGGTTGGAAAATATATGGAAGAATTAGCGAAAGGACGAACCTCTTCTGCGATTAAAGCCTTGATGGATCTCACTCCTAAAGAAGCCCGCAGGGTTAAAGCAGACGGCAGTGTTGAAATGGTGGCTGTTGAACTTTTACAACCTGGTGATCAGGTTCAAGTGCGCCCCGGTGAATCATTGCCTGTCGACGGAGTCATCATAGAAGGACAATCTTCAGTAGATGAGTCCATGTTGACCGGAGAATCGATGCCTGTTACAAAAGTTAAAGGTGACCCAGTTACAGGAGCAAGTATCAATAAGACCGGAGCCTTTACCTATGAAGTCACTCGGGTAGGTGAAGATACAACTCTTTCTCAAATAGTTAAAATGGTGCAGGATGCTCAAGGAGCAAAAGCACCTATCGCTAAATTAGCCGACGTTATTTCTTTATACTTCGTCCCGATTGTAATGGTCCTGGCACTGTTAGCTGGATTATTCTGGTACTTTATTATGGGACAGCCGCTGCAATTCGCACTAATGATTTTCATCTCAGTCTTAATTATTGCATGTCCGTGTGCCCTTGGTTTAGCTACACCGACCGCTATTATGGTAGGCACGGGGAATGGTGCACAAAAAGGAATCTTAATTAAAAGCGGGGTTGCTTTAGAATCAACTCATCATGCGGATACAGTTCTTTTAGATAAAACAGGAACCATTACTTTAGGAGAACCCCAAGTAACAGATTTTGAAGTCGTGGAGGGAATAGATAGAAATAAAGTTCTTACATTAATCGGAGCCGCTGAATCTGCTTCTGAACATCCGCTTGGAGAAGCCATTGTCCGCTACACTGAAGAAAAAGGTCTCTCCTTACCCAACGTAGATCAATTTGATAGTATTACTGGCCAGGGGATTGTAGCCGAAATAGCAGGAGATACTATCCATATTGGCAATCGCCGTTTAATGGAAGAAGTATTAACCCATACTATTTCTGAAAAAATGGAAGCAACCGTTACCCGCTTGTCTGAAGAAGCAAAAACTGCTATGTATTTAGCTATCAATGGTGAAAATGTAGGTGTGATTGCGGTAAGCGATCCTGTTAAAGATTCAAGTGTCGATGCCATTCGTAAACTTCATGAATTAGGTTTAGAAGTGGTGATGCTGACTGGTGATAATCAAAAAACCGCTGAAACGATTGCTCAGTCAGTAGGAGTAGATCAAGTAATTGCTGAGGTTTTACCAGAAGACAAAGCCGGAGTTGTTGAAAAATTACAATCCCAAGGTAAGCATGTGGTGATGGTGGGAGATGGAATTAATGATGCTCCTGCCCTGGCACAGGCAGATATTGGAATGGCCATCGGTTCCGGAACCGATATTGCGATTGAATCGGCAGATATTGTCTTGATGCAAAGTGATTTGCATGGAGTTCCTAAAGCAATCGGATTAAGTAGTGCCACCATCAAAAATATTAAACAGAATCTTTTCTGGGCTTTTGCCTATAATGTGATAGGTATCCCTGTTGCGATGGGTGTTTTGCATCTGTTGGGCGGCCCATTATTAAGTCCAATGTTTGCTGCATTAGCAATGAGTTTAAGTTCTGTTTCTGTATTACTGAATGCTTTGCGCTTGCGTAATTACTAAAACAGATTCTTTAAGCCGGTGAGCTGTCTCACCGGCTTTTTTATGCATTCATCCTGACAGCTCCCATTTTCATAAAAATTAAAAGTTTATTAAAATAAGCTTCATATAGATTGAGAGTAATTTCCAGCTCCGATATAATATAAGTTATATAAACAGTCTTATATGTGATAGAAGGAGCCTTTTAATGACGAAATTATATTTTGCAAGTCCATTATTTTCAGAAATGGAACTCTTTTTTAATCAAACATTGGCAAATCAGATTCGGCAGGATGTAGCGGAAGTAGAAGTTTATCTACCGCAAGAACAAGGAGATATTAATAATAAAGAAGCCTATGCTGACTCAATAATGATTGCTAAAACCGATACAGAAGCATTATTGGAAAGTGATGTCTTATTAGCTGTTCTGGACGGCCAGGTAATTGATCCCGGTGTAGCCACTGAAATTGGAGTGGCTTATCAAGCAGGTATTCCCATTCTAGGTTTATATACTGATACCAGACAACAAGGTGGAGAACACCCTCAAAAGCTAAAAGCTTTACAAGATATTGGAGAATCCCAATTTGCTTATATTAATCTTTATACAGTCGGTTTAATAAAAATGCGAGGAAAGATTGTTAACCGTTCACAAGATGTAATGCCCGCCTTAAAAGAACTAATAGAACAATACCAATAAAGGATGTTAAAAAATGTATGATAATAAAATTGGTTTAGTTGACGTCGGTTCAAACTCCATTCGTTTGGTGGTGTTTGGTATTGATGAACGCTTTGATATGCATGAAATAATTAATATTAAAACACCGGCACGTTTATCACAAAATCTTGAAGAAGATCAAGAAGGCAATGTCTTCATGAATGAAGAAGGGATTAAAAAATTGGTCGGGGTGCTGACAAGCTTCACTCACACCGCCCGCAGCCACAATGTGAATGATTATTTTGTTTTTGCAACAGCTGCTGTGCGCCAATCCATTAACCAAAATAAAATTCTAGCTGAAGTAAAAGCAGCTACCGGGATTACGATGGAACTTTTATCTGAAAAAGAAGAAGCCACTTACGGTCAATATGCGATTGCTCATAGTATGTCGGTCCGTGACTATATTACCATTGATATCGGCGGGGGTTCTTGTGAAATAACGCGAGTGGAAGATAAAAAGATACAAGAATATCACAGTTTTCCTTTCGGTGTAGTCACTTTAAAGAATCTGTTTTTCCAAGACAAAGAACATAATGACCCGGAGGCGATTGAAGCCACCAGTAAATATATATCTAAAGCCTTTAAAAAACTAGACTGGCTTAAAAAGGCCCGTGTTCCTATTGTAGCGGTGGGAGGGTCGGCCCGTAATGTGGCTTTAGTGCACCAACGCCTACAACGCTATCCTATTGCCGGACTCCACGGCTACCGCTTATCCTTAACCAATTTGGCAACAACTTTGGATTTATTTACAGCTACACCTTTTAAGGAAATGGAAAATATTGACGGCTTGAGTTCGGACCGAACAGACTTAATTATCCCAGCTAATCTGGTCTTTATGCATTTATATAAAACAGTTAAGCCCCCGACCTTCTATATTTCTAATCAAGGATTACGAGAAGGCTACGTGATGCAGTATATCAACCAGGCCTTTAAACAACCAATCGCTCCAGACTTAGTAAGAACCCGGGCTGTTCAAAAGCTGACGAGTGATTTTAGAATCAGTCCCCGGGCAGCTCAAATTCGTACCGATATAGTCTTGAGTCTTTACCGGCAGTTATGTGATTTAGGAATGTATGATTATTCATTTGAACAGCACTTAGAATTGGAATTTGCATCCTACTTATATCATTGCGGTGGCTTTATCGATTTAGAAGCTGAGTCACAGCACACCTTTTACCTTTTATCCAATATGAATTTGTCAGGATTTTCCCATAAAAAACGAGTCCGTCTGGCTCTTCTGGCCAGTTACCGCAATCGATCCTTACTTTATCAATATACCGAGCCTTTTGTAGATTGGTTTGGTGATCAGGAATTGGTTGATTTAACTAAATATGGCGGTCTGCTTAAATTTTCAGAAGCTTTAAATGATTCTCAAACAGATCCGATTAACCAGCTGGATTTACACCGCTGTGAGGACGGTAAAAATTATTGTTTATCAGTTTATCATACGGCGCCGGTAGTAGCAGAGGCGTACCGTGCTAATCGTCATTTGAAGCATTTAAGCCGCTCTTTAGAACAAGACTTATCCTTGGAATTTATTCAAGTGGGAGAAGAATCTCCTGCCCTGTCTTAAAAGAAGGATCGATTGATTAACTGTTTCTTTTTAATCGGAAGGAGTTTAATTATGTCAGAATCTAATTTAAAAAAACAAAAAGCTCCAGCAGTTCCTTCTGCGGATGAGAGAACTTTTGATAACCCTGAATATTATTTTAACCGTGAACTGAGTTGGCTGGATTTTAACTATCGATGTATTGAAGATGCCTATGATGCTAATAATCCCTTACTGGAACAGCTGAATTTTTTAGCTATAGGCAGTTCAAATTTAGATGAATTCTTTATGGTAAGGGTCGCCGGGGTCATCGACCAGTATTTAGCAGGAGTGGAGATTGCTGAAAATAAGACTTATATGAGTCCGAATGCCCTCTTAGAAGCTATTAGTGTACGAAATCAACGAAACGTATCCTATCAATATAAACGTTACCATGAATTAATGGCACTCCTCCCTAACTTAAATTATAAAATTAAAAAAATGAACGAGCTGTCTCCAATGGAAAAAGGGGAAGTTGACTATTATTTTAAAAAGCTGGTCTTACCTACTCTTTCTCCTTTAGGAATTGATGCTTATCGCCCTTTTCCTCAACTAGTGAATAAAGCTATTAATATTTATATACGTTTAGAAAAAGATGGAGAGTTCTTTACTGCTATTTTACCCATTCCGCAGCTGATTGATCGGTATTTTATTGTGGATGGAAAATGCAAAGCAGTAGTTCTAATCGAAGACATAATACAGTCCTACTTGGAAGATCTCTTTGAAGGCTATACCATCAGCTACGCTTTCCCTTTTCGAATTACCCGAAATGCAGACTTCGAAATTAGTGAAGATGGCGCATCAGATTTATTAGTCCTGATTGAAGATTATATTCAACAAAGAAAAAACGGTATGGCTGTACGTTTAGAAGTAGATTTTTCTTTACTTGATAAGCCCGAGGAGACTGCCCTTTCTGCCCTTTTAAACTATTTTGAATTGGAAGAACGTGCTTTGTATAGTTTAGATGGTCCACTGGATTTAACTTTCCTTTACGACTTAAGGGATCAGATAGGAGAAGAGCAACCTGAACATCTCCATGAACCTTATGAGCCTTTTCTTAATCCTAATCATATAGGAGAAAATCTTTTTAAAAGTGCTAAGGATCATGACATCTTTTTACATCACCCTTACGATTCCTTTCAACCGGTTATCGAGCTGGTAAGACATGCTGCTCAAGATCCACAAACAGTAGCTATTAAACAGACTCTTTACCGTGTTTCCAAAAACTCACCCATCATCGCTGCTTTAAAGCAAGCTGCACAGAATGGTATTGAAGTTACAGTGTTAGTAGAACTTAAAGCACGTTTTGATGAAGAAAATAATGTTTATTGGGCACGCGAACTAGAAGAAGCGGGCTGCCATGTTTTATATGGGGTAAGTGAATTAAAAACTCATAGCAAAATTACCTTAATCATTCGAAAAGAAGGCGATAAGCTTCAACCCTACTTGCACTTAGGAACAGGCAATTATAATGATAAAACCGCTACTCTTTACACTGATATGGGTATTATCACGACTCATCCGGAGCTTACTGAAGATGCATCAGCTTTTTTCAATTATTTAAGTGGCTTTAGTCAACGGCCTGACTATCAGCATTTGCATGTATCCCCTTTTGCTATTCGGGATTCATTAATGGATTATATAGATGAAGAAATCAAATTCCAAAAAGAAAATGGCAATGGACGTATCATCGCTAAAATGAATTCTCTAACAGATAAGCCGCTGATTCAAAAACTTTACGAAGCCAGCCAGGCGGGGGTTAAAATTGATTTGATTGTTCGAGGAATTTGCTGTCTGCGTCCTGGAATTCCAGGTGTATCAGAAAATATTCAAGTACGCAGTATTGTAGGAAGATTACTGGAACATTCACGTATTTATTATTTTTACCGCAATGGCCAAGATCATCTTTTCCTTTCCAGTGCTGATATGATGACACGGAATATGATTAACCGGGTAGAAATAGAGTTCCCCATTCTAGATAAAGATATAGGACAAGAAATTATTGATTATCTGGAACTTCAATTATCAGATACTTTAAAAGCTCGGGAGTTAAATTATACAGGTGAATATACCAGGCCTGTTGATGCAAATGAAAGAAAAATTAATTCACAGGAAGTATTAATTGATAAAGTTGTTTCCAAGCAAAATCTACTCAAGACTGCCCAGAGATCAAAAAATAAGCACCCTAATGACAGTCCAACCCCTAAAGCAGGATTGAATAAACGCTCTGGAACAACTTCTACTAAAAAGATAGTTCCTAATATTACAAAATTATCTTTATTAGACCGTTTCTTTAATTGGTTGAGAAACCTTTAATCTTAAAAATCAACTTAAACTAATTTAACAACTCCTTTTAATCCTTCAAATGATTAAAAGGTTTTTTATATATTACAAGTTCAAATCCTTCTACAACATTTATTTGTATTACCTATAAAAACAGTTTTTTAAACCCATCATTTCTCCAATTATCTCTTTTTACTACTAAAAAAATAGGTGCAATCCGTTTTATTACGTGCTATGATAGCACTGTATGTCTTTTATCGAGCATGTGATCTTAGGAGGTTTATATATATGATTAATGTATCAAATGTTAGTTTGCAGTTTCCAGATCGCAAATTATTTGATGATGTGAATATTTCTTTTACACCGGGCAACTGCTATGGTGTTATCGGCGCAAATGGTGCTGGTAAATCAACCTTTTTAAAAATTTTAGCGGGAGAAATTTCTCCCACTACCGGCAATGTTTCAATGGATCCCAACGAACGTTTAGCTGTCCTGAGCCAAAACCACTATGGCTTCGAAGACTATGATGTCATCGAAACTGTAATGATGGGACATAAAGAATTATATGAAGTAAAAAAAGAAAAAGATACAATTTATATGAAAGAAGATTTCACCGATGAAGATGGCGTCCGCGCTGGTGAATTAGAAGGACTTTTTGCTGAAATGGGCGGCTGGGAAGCAGAATCAGAAGCAGCCAATATGCTGCAAGGCCTAGGTATTCCGACTGATCTTCATTATGCCAAGATGTCTGAATTAATTGATTCTGATAAAATTAAAGTCTTACTAGCACAAGCAATATTTGGTAAGCCAGATAATTTATTGTTAGACGAGCCTACCAACGGCTTGGATGCTCAAGCAATTGATTGGTTGTCGGAGTTTATTATCAACTTCCCAAATACCGTTATTGTAGTATCTCACGACCGTCACTTCTTGAATACTGTTTGTACTCATATGGCGGATGTAGACTTTGGAAAAATCAAAGTATTTGTTGGAAACTATGACTTCTGGTTGCAATCCAGTCAGTTAGCTGCTAAGTTAGCTGCAGATCAAAATGCAAAAAAAGAAGAAAAAATCAAAGAGTTACAAGACTTTGTGGCACGTTTCTCAGCCAATGCTTCTAAATCTAAACAAGCCACATCGAGAAAAAAATTATTGGATAAAATCTCTTTAGATGATATTCAGCCTTCCAGCCGTCGATATCCTTATGTTGGATTTACACCTGAGCGTGAAATCGGAAATGATTTACTAAGTGTTAACGGTTTAAGTAAAACTGTGGATGGAGAAGTCCTATTTAAAGATCTGTCCTTCACCCTACAACGCGATGATAAAGTTGCTTTCGTTTCACGTAATGACAATGCAATTTCAGCCTTTTTTGATATTTTAATGGGTAAAATGGAAGCCGACAGCGGTAGTTTTGAGTGGGGGGTTACCACAACTCAGACCTATTTACCTCGTAACTCAAGTGATGAGTTCGATGGAAATGAATTATCAATTGTAGAATGGTTACGCCAATATGCTTCTAAAGAAGAAAGTGATAATACATTCCTACGTTCATTTTTAGGCCGTATGCTCTTCTCGGGCGACGATGTAATGAAACCTGTAAATGTTTTATCGGGTGGTGAGAAAGTACGTTGTTTATTGTCAAAAATGATGCTTTCCAAAGCGAATGTTTTAGTTATGGACCAACCTACTAACCACTTGGACTTAGAATCAATTACTGCCCTGAACGAAGGTATAATTAAATTTAAAGGCGCAATCTTAATTGCTTCGCATGACTATGAAGTTCTTAATACTACTGTTAATCGAGTAATTGAAATTACCCCAACTGGTTCTTTCGATCGTATCAATACGACTTATGAAGAGTATGTTAACGATAAAGATTTACAAAAACGTGTGGATTCTATGTATCCAGATACAGTCGAAGCTTAACAATTTAAAAGTAGAAATATAAGTTCTATAAAATTATCATCAAATATTAATTCTAAT
>CAYYGA010000022.1:15727-25699 GCA_964471435.1 uncultured Facklamia sp. | reverse complement strand
GTTTAAAAACATTTTATAAAGGGAGGTTAATCCCCTTCTTTAATCGTAAACATCAATTCCTGATAATCATTGATAGCCCGAAAATCCGCATCATTAATGGTCACATTTAAGTGAACCGAACGGCCTTCGTACAGCTCATAGTCGTCTTTACTAAAAGCAAAAACAAAGTAACTGGTTGCTGATTCGCCCTCTTCCAATATCTCTTCTGAGGCACGTGGTTCCAATAAGCCAGCATTTGAAAAAGCAATGTTTTCATTTAATATCATCTGTGCATATGCATTTTCAAAATTCACTCTATTTTCATCGCGGTCGCTGTTGTTTTCAATCGTATACTCAATAGTATATAAGACTACACCATCTTTAAAGTCTTCAAAACGGGCTTCTTGATCAGCGGCGGGTGTAAATTCTGTAATCTGATAACCATTAATTGTTACATCGATATCTTCAATTGTAATGGTTTCTTCTTCATATCCTTCATCCAGCATCGTTTTACTGCCCATATTTTGTAGAGTCACTTCATCCGGATAAAAATCCCCAGAGCTTGCAACTTTCTCCTCTGCTTCTTCTGATAAAGGTAAAACAGTTACTATATCAGGCAGGATATTTTCAGAAGCACTTCCTTCTAAATCAAAAGTAATATAACCAGGTGTAAAATTAACTTCACCGTTTTCTAAAGCTTGATCTAAGTATTCTGAAGAAAGGCTAATGGTTTCAAAACCAGTAAACTCCTCGCCGGGAGCCAAAATATTGTCAGCTTCAATTACTGAATTCAAAAATACTTCTTCTTCTGAAATAAGTTGGCTAGTATGAGAATGATAGCGGTCCGCTCCGGCAATACGATAGTCTTGAGACAGACCGACAAAAAACTCATCAGAACTATCATTTACAATTGTCAGATGGGTTACCAATAAGCCTCCCCGATCTCGATTATCATCAAAAGGAATTTCCCAGCCACGCGCTATTCCTTCCAATTCATACAAAGCATACCCATCAATTTGATAAGAGATTCCCTCTTCCTCATAAACAATTATTGGTTCTTCCATCTCATATAACTGAGATAAATTCTCCAGCTCTAAGCTTTCCTCAATTTCATCCTCTATTTCATCAAAATCAACAGTGGGCTGTGCGTTAACTGTTAATGCTGTCAAAGTAAAGAAAGTGAATAAACTTGTTATCAATAGTGACCACTTTTTCATCCGAAAGCCCCCCTTTTAAATTAATTTCATGATAGCTCAACTTTACTAAGATTTCTCCTTATATGCTCACTTACTTTCTTATTTTGATGAATACGATAATCAAGTCGGTAGAAAACTCCATTGCTGAGATAAGGTTTGTAATCTTTATGTAGTGGAAAAAATTAATAGGTCTTTAAGCTGTATATTTCAAAACGAAGCCGCTTGTCATGATAAAGATCGAAAGGGATGGACTGCTTATGAGTAAAGAGTCCTGCCTCTTCTAAAATTCCAATATTTTCAGCATGAGGATAATATAAGATGATGTCAATTTCACGTGGATATTGATCGTAACTTTCCAAAAGCTGATAAATAAACTGCTGAAAAATTTCAGGCGCAAAGGGATTAAAAAGATAAACCGTATTAATCCTCCGGTCGAAAGAATAGTCATGGATATAAGTGTTCTCTAGATAAATATTTTTTTCACTCGGATGTTTCTTTAAATAATTCAACAGATTATGATAGAGATGCTGAAAAGTAGAACTATTTAATTCAACCCCTACCACCGGACAGCGGTAAATAAAATGGGCGCTGAAAAGAACCCTGCCTTCCCCACAACCTACATCTAACCAAAAAGGGTTGGATAGCGGCTGATAATTTTGAAATAAAACCTTTAATGCTTCATATTCAGAAGATTCTGTACGGTAAAAAAGAGTGTTATGAGGGAGGTCGAGGTTACGAATGCCTCCCGTTTTAATATTTAAGAATGAATCCGATAATAACATTGCTCTTTCCCCTTTACGATTGATTTAAACCTCAATTACAATTCCAGTTTTAAATAGTTGATCTTCCACCAACACACTTACATCATAACTTCCTTTTAAACCTTCTTTACTTATAATCGTACGAGTGTTTCGATCATCATCCAGTAAAAACGTACCAGTACACATCGCACCCCTTTTACCTTTTGAAGTTGAAATAAAATACTGCCGTTTTTCAGTTTCACTTTCTAAGACCAAAACCACTAAGTCTCCCCTTTCGAATTTAGCAAAAAAAGTAATTAAATCGGCTTCTTCAACTAGGCGGGCTTGATGAAAGTCAGGTAGAAGCTGGCCGGTTACTGTTGCAGGTATGGGGTAATTCATCATAGGAGTTTCGCCTAAATTCCCAAGGATATAGCCACGTCCTAATTGTAAATTATTACCATTTTTTGCATATAAAGGAAACTTGTTCGCCCGGTAATAATGAGAATTAACAGTTAATTCGAGTTTTTTCTCCTGGTGCTGCATTTCAACTGTGATAGATTTAAGTTGGATATTGGGGTCTTCAAGTTGAGCCACTGAGCCCAGCTTATCGCTTGGACTGCCGTCTTCATTAAATGTGATTCCGCCTGAATGAATCATATAATGATTTTCATTGTAATAGCGCACATTTGAAATGTAGGGAGAGTAGAAATCACTTCCTCTCTCCTTTCCATACTGCCATCTTTGTTCAACAGTCATCGCTTGAGGATCAATGCGGTACAATACGCCGCGTGAATAGGACTCTTCAGCTTTCTTATATTTTGCCGGATCTTGGGAACCCCAATGATGATTATCAAAAAGCATTACATCTCCATGCGGTGTAATAATACATGCATGAGGTTCGTAGTGCCAATCGAATTCTTCCTGATTGACTGCTTTTAATAAATAAGGCTGATATTCTTCTACCCAATTTTCTGGATCAGAAAGTATCCAATTAATAGCCTCGCTGTCAAAATCTATGTTCACTAAAGCGTTAATGTGGCGTCCGGATAAAGTAAGCGAATGAGTGTGACAATCATACCAGACAGCATTGCAATGAAACCAATCTTCATCCGACCAAGAACCTGACTTTTGAGCACCTGGTTTTATAATCTCAGCAAAGTTAATGGTCCTTTTCACCCGTCCTGTTTGATGATCAATAATTACTGCATGATCTTCTACAGTCCCCTCATGAAAATTAGAATTTAATACTAAATAGTCACCGTCAGGTAAATTAATTTGATCATGATGATATCCATAAGGGATGCGGATTTCTCGGTAGATTTTCCCGACTAAGCTCATCTCATATAAGCCGGTCACAAAATATGGCATCCGTATTAAACGTTCACTTCCCATTAAAATATTGCCGTTTTCCTGCCGCTTGGCCTCCCATACGAGAGCTTCAGCAAAGCTTAAGCGGACATCCCCTGCATAATCGACGGCGATGGCTAAATCAGAAACTGCCGGACATAAAAACACTACATCATCTTGTAAATAATCAGAGCGGGTCTCCATTTTTTCAACTAAATTAACCCCTTTAACCGCTGGTGTTTTTATAGAATGGACCACTTTTTGAGAGGGTGTCTGGTAAGGCATTAGCTCAATTTTATTTTCATAATCACTGTATAAACCAATAACTGGTAAGACGTGTTTTGTGGCCGGCGGGAAAGTCTGGACTATATCTGCTGCTTTTGTTTTACCTTTGATTCGCATAGTAACAGCTGTGGAAGTTGGAGTTTTAAACATGATTACAGCCGATAGCTCATTTACAAAATAGGGATTATATTTAATCAATGGATTTTTTAAAGTATAATCGCCTTTAGAAAATTCTGTTAACATGGCTTGTTCTGATTTAAATTGACGTTCGATTAAATGTTCACTGTATTCATATTTAATTGAAGGTGTCATTTGCTTGCGCCTCCTTGATCATCGTCTTAATTTTTTCTTGTGGTTGCAGGCCTGACTTCCTTGAGCTTTCTTGTCCGTCTTTTAACACGATTAAGGTAGGAAAGCCGGTTACTTCATATTCTTCTGCTAAATTTTGATGAGCATGATAGTCAATCATCAAAATTGAGATATCTTCCGGCATCTGTTTATCCAGATCAATTAATACATGACGCAGCATCTTACAGGGTCCGCAGGTTTTGGAGTAAAAAACAAGCAGAACCGCACCTTGAACAGAATCTTTTTCAAAAGTCTTTAAATCTACTTCTTTAATCACAGTAACACTCCTTTATTGTCATTGGGTAATTATTACTACCATAGCATGTTTAAAGGAAGTTTCATCGTATTTTAACTTCCATCTTTTCATAAGAGTAAATATGCCTTTAATAGCTCTCTTCATTATATCAGTTATTAAAGAGCTTGAAGTTCTCTGACTTTAGAATATATAATTATATTGTATAATAAGTGAGTAAGAATTATAAAAGGAGGCTTTAAATGGATAAATCAATTGATTCTACTCAATTACATACGGCGATGGGAGAAAAGCCTAAAAACATCATTTTTATCATTCCTGATGGCGCAGGCCCTTCTATGTATGCAGCTTACCGTCAATATAAAAACAAAGGCTACGCTCCCTACATGGACCGTATATTAATGGATGATTATTTGATCGGCCAAGTCTCTACTTCCCCCAAAAATGATCCCAGCAAAACTTTTATTACGGTAACAGATTCTGCTGCTTCAGGAACTGCTTTTGCGACTGGTCAAAAAACCTATACTTCATCAATTAGTATGGACAGCGAAGGTAATCCGATTAAAAATATGGCAGAATATGCCAAAGAGCATAATAAAAAGGTAGGTATCGTGGTAACTGCAGATGTCTGCCATGCGACTCCGGCAGTCTTTTATGCCCACTCTTCCAGCCGGGCCAATAAATTTGAAATTGCTGACCAGTTGATCGATCAGCCAGCCGCTAACGGTGAGTTAAAAGTGGACCTTTTATTTGGAGCAGGCACTACTTATTTTAAACGAGAAGACCGTGATCTGACTCAAGAAATTCAAAAATTAGGTTATGACTATGTTACCAATAAGGAAGAGCTGTTTAAAAGTGAAAACGATAAAGTCCTGGGTCTTTTTGATGATATATTTTTACCGAAGTTCTGGGATATGCCGGAAGGAGTTCCCTCTTTAAGCTTAATGACAAATGTAGCTTTAAATAAATTAAAAGACCATCCGGATGGTTTTTTCTTAATGGTTGAAGCCAGTCAGATTGACTTGGCTGCCCATCTTAATTCTATTGCCTCTGTGATGAGTGAAATGGAAGATTACGAAGATGCGTGGAATATCTGCTTAGACTTTGCTAAAAAAGATGGAGAGACTTTAATCATTGCAGCCAGTGACCATGATACAGGCGGCTTTTCAGTTGCTTCCAGGGGTCAGGAAACATTCGATGTCAACCCTCTTTTACAAATGAGCGCCACTCCTGAATTTATTTCCAAAGAGTTAGTTGAGTCAGAAGAAAATGATGAAGCTATTTTAAAAAAATATATTAATTGGGACTTCACACCAATCGAACTGGCCACACTCAGCAACTCCCGCGGTGGAATGTTTGCCGACCCATATAAAGAAACACTCTCTAATTTAGTCCAATTTATTAATTGGCGAACGAATTCGGGCTGGACCTCCTTTAACCATACCGGAGGAGATGTGAATCTGTATGCTTATGGACCCGGTTGGGAGAAATTCATGGGATTCAATCAAAACTCGCATGTTGGACAGCAGTTGATTGACTTTATTAAAAGTTAATCAGCTTGGAATATTACACCTTTTCATCAAAAAACACATCCTAACCACTATACCGCACGGTATTAGGTCAGGATGTGTTTTTTATTCACAGTAATTGTTAATGTTATTTTATTTAACGATTTAAAAAGTAGGCCAGCGCCAACATAGCTACCGCTCCCAAGACATATTGAACCATACCAAATTCCATATGGCTAGTTAAGATTTTCTCAGGATTATTATGGGTGCGATCTTTAAAGCTTTCTTTTGTCCGTGAAGAAAATGGTCGATAGAGGCCTTTATAAGCCGCTTGATAAGCTTCAATACCTTCTTGATATAACCAAGTAGGTATAACAGAGACAATACTCATCAATCCAGCAAAGATTGTTGGTAAAATACTTCCAACCAATGGACGGTAAAGAACATTTTCAAGATCAAAACCTTTAGGCCAGCCATCTACATACATCAGGCTGCCATTTTCATCCGGAAGCATTAAAAGGTTGCGAATGAAAGTAATATAAACGACCGCTCCAATAATAATTGAAACTAAGGCGCCCTTAACATTAATCCAGGCAAAATAGTTCACAGCATGATCCGGCGAGTGACCAAACATAAAGGCCTGGCCAAAATCTGCAATGCGGTCAAACAATGGCGGATAAACTCCAAAGATTATAAGAAATACAGCTGGAAGGAGCAAAGCAATTTTACTAATCCCGCTCATATAATTATTGTCAAAACTATGATGTGCCGCCTGGTCGTAAGGATGTTCTTCGATAAAAATGGCAACAAATAATTTTGTCATATAAGCGACTGTAAAGCCACCGGAAATCATAAATACAGCTTCAATAAATTGGAATAGATAAGTGGTGCTGTTATATTGGGTAAACATCCAAATCTGCTCTACGATACTTTCATGCAGCAGAGTTTTGCTTACAAAACCACTGAAAAGGGGAATTCCTCCCAAGGACAAAGCACCCAGAAGAAAGACAATCATTAGAATCGGTTTTTTCCGACCGTAACCTCTTAGAGTATTTAAGTCTAATTTATGAAGTTTCATATAAATAGCACCGGCTGCCATAAAGAGCACAAGTTTAATTAATGAATGATTAATCATGTGCAGTAAAGTTCCTCTTATAGCCAAGGAATTATGACTGCCTAAAATACCCTGCATTCCTATCCCAAAAATAATAAATCCTATTTGCGATACAGATGATAAGGCCAGAGTGCGTTTGAGATCAATAGAAAACAAAGCAAGAAAAGCTCCTAAGAACATAGTAGTAGTTCCCATAATCAGCATCATCATACCCCAGGTGGTGTCATGTAAAAGCAAATAGGAACTGATGACTAATAAACCAAAGATACCTGTTTTAGTTAAGATACCGGATAAGAGTGCTGAACCAGGTGCAGGTGCGACCGGGTGAGCTTTAGGCAGCCAAAAATGCAAGGGAAACATCCCTGCTTTTCCTCCAAAGCCAACCAGGAATAAAGCCCCAATCGCATAGAGAATATTTTTTGAACCGGTAAAATCACTGAGTGCACTCGTTAGTAAGTCCATATTGGTCGTTCCAAAATAATGAGACAGCATAAAAATTCCAATTAGTATACTTAACCCACCTATAAAACCAACCATTAAAAATGAATTAGCGGCACGAATTGCTCCCGGTGTTTCATCATGAGCCACTAAGGCATAAGAAGCAAATGACATCATTTCAAAGAAGACAAAAGTAGTAATTAAATCAGCTGAAGTTAAAATTCCTACAGTCGCTCCTAAAGTTATTAAGTTAAAAAAATGATAACGATTGCGGTTGCGGTAGCTTTCAAAATACTCTAACGAAAACAGCGAAGTCATCAACCACATAAAGCTGGCAATCGCTGCATAGATAAATCGGAAACCGTCTAATTTAAAGTCCAAACCAAACCCAACTGCATAATCCCATCTAAAGTAAGCAGGATTTTGATTATTTGCCAGTGGGAACAGCAGTAAAACCATTATAAATTCGGCTAGGGATGCAAAAACTACAAAGTAATCCCGCATCTTTTTATTGTAACGTCCAATAATGTATGAAATTAAAGCTGCTGCAATTGGCCATACGACAATCAGGAGTTGCATTATATTTCCACTCATTTATTTTTCTGCTCCTTTCTATGAAATCATGGATATAATCGGTGTTAAATAATTAATTAAATAATGAGGCATCAGACCAAGCAATATTGTTCCAAGAGTCAGTAACAAAATTGGACTAATCGTCAACAGGCTGGGCTCATCATTTTTTACCAGGGTGTAATCGAATTGTCTGCCTGGGAAAAAAGCTTTAATGCTTAAGGTAATCAAATAACCAAATGTTAAAAGAGAAGATAAGATTAAAATGATAATTCCTACATAACCTAAGCTTATCGGACTAAAAGATAGCGCCCCTACCCCTAAATAATATTTTGAAATGAAACCACTTAAAGGTGGTATTCCTACCAGCGCTAGAGAAACAATTGTAAATGCCCAACTGGTAACAGGCATAAATTTACCAATTCCATCCATTTCTTCAACAAAGCGAGTACTTCTTTTCAGCATCATCGTTCCAACAATCATGAAGAGTGTGTTTTTGATAAAGGCATGAAAATAGATATGCAGTAAAGCTCCTAAAAAACTAAGCCGATTCATTAGTAGAAGTCCAAATATTATATAAGATACTTGCGAAACCGATGAATAAGCCAACCGTACTTTTAACTCAACGGATTGATAAGCAAGCATGGAACCTAAAAAGATAGTGATTAAAGCTAAAATAATCAAAATCATCTGTACCCAAGAACCTTTGAGGAAATCTACCCCAAAAACATAATAAGTTGTCCGAATGATTCCTAAAATACCCGCTTTAGTAATCACTCCTGACAGTAAGGCACTGGCTGGTGCGGGTGCGACCGGGTGAGCTTCCGGCAGCCAGGCATGCAAGGGATACATCCCTGCCTTAGCTCCAAACCCGATAATAGCTACACCATAGGCAATTAATAATAAGTTTCTGTTTTGAAGTGCTGAAGAATTTAAAATACCCGCTCCCAGATTAAAGTCAAAGATTGATGTATAGTTAAATACAATAATAATCATACTTAAAGTTAATGCAGCCCCAAATATAGAATATCCCAAATATCTTAAACCGGCCTTTTTTGCTTCCGGAGTCATGGCATGAATAACCAGAGGATAAGTAACAAATGTCATCATTTCATAAAAGAAATAAAATGTCACAAGGTTATTGGCCAAACCAATCCCCTGCATAGCTCCTAAAGTAATCATGAGAAAACCATAGAAGCGTTTTTGCTTCGGCTCATGACGCATATACTCAAAAGAATAAATGGAAACTACAATCCAAATGAAACCAACCAGCACGGTGAAGTATTTTGCTAACCCATCTGCTCGCAAACTTAACTCCAGCAGGTTGGTTAATCTGGCTAAAATTAAGCTGTCTCCTCCGCCGAATGATATAAACTGGAGAGCAAAGTTTAAAATAGTCGTAAGAGAGACAAGCCATCTTAAACTTTTCTCCTGGCCTTCCCTAAATATTAAAAGGATTAAAACACCAATAATTATCGGTAATAGAACCGGTAACAGCAACAAATAATTACCACTCATAAATCCATCCGCCTTTCCTTCTATAGTCTAAGCTTGTCTTTTTAAACAAAAGCTTGGATACCTGACGTTAAGAGTGAAATAATAGGTTGAGAATATATTCCGCCTAAAACGACTAAAGTTACTAAAATAGCTATCGGAAGAATATCAATCCAGTCTTCACTTACTCCGTCATATTTTGAAGGACGACCTGCAACCACTCTTTCTTCCATAAAGAATGCTCTAACTGATACTGTTAAAAAGTAAATCGCATTTAGCAGTGAAGAAATGATGATAAGTATAATTCCCCAATTAAGTCCACTTCCCACTAAACCTTGACCCAAATTCCATTTTGTAAGAAAACCAATAGACGGTGGGATTCCTACCATCGATAAACCAAAGAGAGTGAAAATCGCAAAACTCACCGGCAAGGCTTTTCCAATGCCGTAATATTGCTTATGGCGCTTATCATTTACTTTATAAATAGTGTTACCGGCTATCAAGAAGAGTCCGCTTTTTGTAATAGCATGGGCTATCACATGGTAGAAAGCAGCCAGTAATCCTGCTGTTGTTCCAAGTCCAAAGCCTACAAATATATAACCTACTTGAGAGACCGAAGAATAAGCAATCATTTTCTTGAAATCAGTTTGAACAATAGCCATAATCGATCCTATGATCATAGCAATAAAACCAAAAA
>CAYYGA010000022.1:4433-15627 GCA_964471435.1 uncultured Facklamia sp. | reverse complement strand
GTAGCATACAATGTTTGTATGGCTTCTGCCACGTGTCCCATCGCCAAATGCCCTGTGACTCCATACAACATGGCACAGCCGAACAGATACAATCCTGAACCAATACTGGACATGACAAAATACTTGAGAGTCGCTCGTATTGTATGCCCGCTACCTTTTAAGACAATTATGCCGAAGGAGGCCATGGCATTAATCTCGAGAAAAACATAAGTGGTAAAAATATCATTAGAATAAATCATAGCCATAATAGAAGCATATAAGACATTGATCATGACATAGTACATTACTTTATAGTCATATTTAATATCAGTTTTAGTTAACCGTGCTCCACCTATCACAGACAACATAATAATGACTCCAAATACCATGGACATCATCACTTCAATCACACTTACCCTGAATGTATTTCCCCATGGTGCCGGATAAGCGCCTAAACTGTATTCAAAATAGTGTGCGGTATCGCCCCTGAATTGGTACAATAAGAAACCATTGGCTATTACAATGACAGCGATTGAAATGATAGTAAACACCCTAATTTTAGGTGGTTTTTTTATCACCACACCAATAATAGCTGTGGCTAATGCAGTTAAAATTCCCCACAATGGAATATGCATAGCAATTGACAACTACTCCACCTCGCCTTCAGAAAAGTTTAATATTTCATCAATATTTAACGTACCGTATCTTTTATACAAAATTACAATCAAAGCCAAGCCAAATGCTGTCATACAAACAGAAACTACAATACCCGTCAGCATGAGACCAGTTGGAATTGGATTAACATATAAATCAGCATTTAAGTTTCCGTCTATTATAATCGGTGCATGCCGCCCCGTGATATACCCCTTGGTGATAAAATAAAGAAAAATGGCACTGTCCATTATGTTAATTCCGATTAACTTTTTAAATAAATTTCGATTCAGAAATAAAATTGAAAAACCGAGACCAAACAAAATAATTGCCCCGGTCTCATAATAATTAGTCCATAAGGTCGCCATCGTTAAACTCCCCTTCAGTAAAGACTACAAAAAAACCGTAAATTGCACTTGCTACAATTAAGCCGACCGCTATATTTAAAGGCACAATTAAACCGCCGCTTAAAATATTTCCAGGCGTTCCGAGGGGTATACCTGAGTCAATTCCTGCTGCCCCGGTCGTGAAAGAATATCCCTTTGAAAGAGTGTAAAATAAAGCTCCAATCACCGTTATTTGTTGAAACCTTCTATATGTATAGAAGTTTCGGGTTGCTTTTAAGCCAAATGTTAAATTATGCAAAATTAATACTGTTGATAACACAATTCCGCCAGAAAAGCCTCCGCCCGGAGAAACATGTCCATTAAGTACAACGTAGGCCCCCATCATAATAATTAAAGGGATTAAAATTCCTGTGGTAGTAGTGATAATAATATCATCATCTGCTAATTTAAATGGTTTCATTTACCGCTCACCTCTCTGTCTGGAACCTCTTACTAAGGTTATCGTAATATAGGCTGTAACAAAAATCATCATAGCTTCCCCTAATGTATCGAATGCACGGTAATCCAAAATCATACCGGCTACAGTATTTACCGCTCCTGTTTCTAAAGGACCCTGCTCTACATATCGTAAAACTACTTCATTCATCATCGGAGCATCAGGACTACCGAAAAGAGGACTGCCTGGAATCGTTTGTAATAAAAGTAAAACAAAAATTATTGTAAATATAACCGATCCAATTTCATAAAGTCTGCGTTGAATCGATTGATTAGGCTCTTTTTTTGGTGGGTGTGTCGCTTCTATTGGGGCATGCCGAGGATTAAAGGAATTTCTCACTAATCGCATAAAGCGTGTTGCCATATTATTTTTTTCATCCCAATGTGTTTCAGTACTTGATAGTCGATTCACTTGATTAATGGCTAAATAAAATAAAAGTGAAGAAGCTCCTGCCCCACTGGCAGCTTCAGTAATACCCACGTCCGGGGCTTCTACAATAATCCAAATTAAGGACATGATTAAGCTGTAAGACGTGAAAATAATAGTAGCAGAAACTAAATCAGTAGTATACAACACAGATATGGTAGCTAAGATAAGAAAAAGAAGTAAGAAAATCTCAAAGCTCATCATCAATAATCACCTCATTTTCATCTAAAATACGCTCTTGATTTGTAATAAACTCAGTTTCAGCAATCAAATGACTGGAGACCGGGTTTGTTATCCATAATATTATGATGACAAATAATAATTTTAAAGTGACCCAGCCGGAACCTGAATAAATCATTAAACCGATTAATACTAACAATGCAGCCAGTGAGTCATTTTTTGCAGCTATATGAACTCTTTGCATTACATCATTAAAACGAAAAAGTCCAAAAGTGGCCACCATAAAAATAAATAATCCTAGAAATATAAATATCCCTGCCAGAAAATTTACCATATCAATTCTCACTCTTTTCTTTCAATTTAGCCGTTCGTCCCAAATAATTGCGAACATGAATCTTATTTAAAACAACTACTGATAAATAAGATAGTAGTGCATAAACTATCGCAATATCAATCACATAACTTTCTTCAATTATAATTCCTATCACACAAGCTAATACAACTGTTTTTACGTTAATCACATTAACTGCCAAGACGCGGTCAGTAAAACGAGGTCCTAAAAAGGCTCGGAGTAAGCAAAATAAAATAGTGATTCCTAAAATAAACAAGGTGATCAAAAGCAGGATATCATTTTCTTGAATAAATTCAGTAAAGCCCATGGCCAACTACCTTTCTATATCAAATTACTAGAAATTACTTTTCAAACTCTTCTAATCTTTCAACAAAAGAAGAGGATGAGATACCTTCCAGCATGGATTCATCTAAAGCATGAACCATATAATGTTCGTCATTAACAAAAACAGTGATTGTACCAGGTGTTAAAGTAATTGAATTGGCTAAAGCCATTTTTGAAAAATCTTTTTTTAAATCAACTTTAAAATAACCCAAGGCAGGCTTTAAGTCACTAATATCCGGACTTAAAACTATTTTAATCATATCTATATTGGCCAGGATAACTTCATAAATTAAAAGACCAATATACTTTATTAATTTCCAAACTTTTGTAAGTGGTAAAAATGCTTTACTTCCAAGTGGAATCATGACTTTCACACTCCATAGGACTATGAGAGTTAATCCAATTCCAAAAATAATTAATTCGGTTGTGATTTTCCCGACTAATGTAAACCAAAACAATAAAACAAAAAGACTCAAAACAATCATTTTACTACCCCCTTACTTTATGCTATAAATATTTACATCCTGCTCAGTTGAGTAGGACACAAGTTCCTCTACTTGAGTTCCCTGCCCATGGTTAATATCGGCTACCGAGAAATAGGCAATTAATACAACAAGAATTATACCGATAATAAATTTTAACGCTTTCATTTAGCTCCCCTTCATTCTTATAAAATTATTTATTCAATATAAAACCTAGCTAAAAAGAGTCTTATTTCACAAATGAATGACAGCTTCTAACATCCACTCACCCCTTTAGAAACAGTACTCCTTGTCTCACTGAATAAGTTTCAAACAACTTCTATTATACCCGCAATGAAGAAAAAAGCGAATTATCTCAGTACTGAATTATTAATAATATTGAAAAAAAGCCCAACAAAAAAATCCTCCAATCAGCTTATTAATTTGCTGACTGGAGGAGGCATCAAAGACTAAAAAACAGTCTTCTTAAATTAATATTCTTGGGAAAGAATATCATTCATAATCATAGTTTGGAATATTTGAAGCCAAGGAAACCACCATAAAAAAGTTACCAGAGAAAAAAGTAGTCCTAATATTCCAACTAACAGCAGGCTTTCTGTCATAGTGCCTAAAAATCCAATAACTAAAGCAACGACAATTGCATAAGCCATGGTCAATAGGATGGTTAAAAGAATCATTCCTAATATACGGCCAAAATGATTAAACCCTACTTGAAGCCCTTTAGTAAAAGTAGTCCAGAAAGAATATTTTCTTTCCACATCAAATGCTAGTAAATAAGTAATGGGAATCGCTGCCACCAGCATAGCGACAATCACTAAAAAGATAATAATAAATAAAATAGACATTAACCCTGCTTGAGTATTTAATAATGAAACAAGTAAACCTACTAATATAAATAATATGACATAAGAAAGACCTAGCAAGAGGTAAGCAAAGAAAGCTTTGAAAGGTAAAACAAAGGCGTCACTCACACCCGTGTTAAAAAGGGCCGACTCTTGAATCCGGCTCTCAGGGAAATTGATCTTTTGAAAAACAGAGCGGAGAACTAAAAGTGAAACCAAGGTAGTAAAATAACCCGATATCAAACTTAAAATAAATGTTAATCCTACTTGTTGAAAAAATCCTTGGTTGACTAAATCATTTATCAAAAGTGAAGGATTGCTTTCGTAGATGACAGGATTCATTAAGATATTTGAAGTGTTTACTAAACTCAGCGGACCCATTGGACTAAAGAATTGTATAACCCAGCTGATCAAAGCGCCTAAAAGTGCTTGAATAACCCACAAAGACACATAGTAACTATAATGGCGCCTCAATTCAATTTGTGCCTGGCTTAACATCTAATCACTCCCATCTTTATATTTCACTTATATTATACTATTAAAAATCTTCAGAATACAAAAATAAGAGTGCTGTGGCTAGCGAACTATCTAATTATTAGGAATACAGCTATTAATTCTTATAAAAAGAGACAAAAAAAAAGAGCCAGCTAAACTGGCTCTGAAAATTTATATTATTTTTAATTAGAAGCTAACGTTTGTAGCTTGTAAGCCACGTTGGCCTTCTTCGATATCAAAAGTTACTTGTTGGCCTTCTTCTAAAGTTTTGAAACCGTCTTTGTTAATTGCTGAGAAGTGTACGAATACGTCTTCGCCGCCTTCTTGCTCGATAAAGCCAAAGCCTTTTTCTGAGTTAAACCATTTTACTGTTCCTTGATTCATAATTGAAATCCTCCTTGTGCTGAGCACGTGTTATTTTTTGCAGATTATTATTTGTTAAAGAAAAGGATTTTAGTTATGAATTAAAAAACTTACTTATTAAATAATACTACTCTTATATAATAACATGACTAAGAAAAATGTCAAGCCCTATTTTATTTTGGTATAAGAGTTTGTTTTGTTTCTTCTAAATAAAATTTAATAATCGGTATTAAATCAACTACAAACTGGTTGATCCCTACATAATCACCCTTTTTATCATACATCCCTTTATAAAAATGAACAATCATTTTTTTCTTATTGGCAGAAGGGATGACAAGAGGAACTATTTCCTGTTTCTTCGTTCTTAATTGCTGCACTACCCATGCCACATAGTTATGGACAAAATCAGGGTGTGATCCTCCTAATGGATCTCCAACTTCACTCGGCTCACGTCCTACAAACATCTCTTCTTTAGCTTTATGACGGTTATAATAAAGAAATTGATTATTGGCATCTACAAAAGTTAATTCTAATGGAATAGATTGAAGCATAGCATTCAATTGATTAACTGTTAACAGCCCGCTGTCTAACTGAACAAAATCTTCTCCACTTGCTGGCTGTGTAAGTTCAATTGCTTGTTCCAGCCATTTAGGATCCCGCTTATCAGCAATCTCAATAGTCGTATCAATTTTGCCGCCAGCTGATAAGTCTTCAATTTTTGCAGCTTGGGCTGGAGTTATCTCACCGAAATCTCCATACATTTCCTCATCTGAAGGTCGTTGGCTGGCTCCGGAGAGTGTGTCCACTGAAGATTGAGCAGCAGTCGACTGTGTAGGACCTTTTATCATTAAACGAATCATAGGCCAGTAATTCTTTATATAATTTATTCCCCAGGCAAGAATGATTCCTGCTCCCAACCCCAGTAAAAATAAGATAAACCCATTCATCTTTTTTCTCCTTTATCAATAGTATTTCTAGCATATTGTATCATTTTTGCGCCTAATACCAAGGGTGTATTTAATTTGTTTAATCATTTTTATAATTTAATTTTAGATTCCAGCTGAAAAATTTTAGAGTCAGATAGGGATTTCATTATAATTTAAAAGCCATAAATTTCATTTCTTATAAATTCACTATATAATAGTACTTAGAAGTAAAAAAGAGAGAGGTACATCGATTTGGATATTCTACAGAATTTTTTTCGCATAAATTTTGAAGAACTAAACTTTATGACGATCCTTTTACGTCTTGCTATTGCTATGCTGATTGGAGGCATGATTGGTCTCGAAAGGGGTCTTAATAATCAGCCTGCCGGGATGCGAACCTATATTTTAGTATGTGTTTCTTCTGCCATGGTCATGATGACTAATCAGTTTGTCACTTCCTTTTATTCGAACTCAGATCCTACGCGAATGGGGGCTCAAGTAATCAGTGGGATCGGTTTTTTAGGTGCCGGGATGATTTTAACTACACGGCAGGATAAAATAAAGGGTTTAACAACGGCCGCCGGTCTATGGGCGACTGCATGTTTAGGGTTAGCAGTTGGTATCGGATTTTATGAAGGTGCTATTGCTACAGGATTAGTTCTTTTAATGATTTTAACTGTCTTTGGACGTTTAAAAGTAATGATTCAAAAACATACGCGCGATAGTACAATCTTTTTGCAGGCTAAGAATGTTGATAGTTTTAATGAAACCTTAAGATTTATTTCCGACCAATTGGTTGAAATCCGCCATATCGAACCCTATCTCCGGCAAAGTTCATACTTAGAATACAGAATTCACCTATATTTTCCAGCAGAAGTCGCTAAAGACAAATTTTTTCGTAAAATGCATGCAATTAAAGGTATCAATGTCTTCCAAAACGATTAAACAATTGAAAACTTTCCCACTATATTTTATTAATTAAAAAGGAGCAGTTTATATGAAGATTCAAGTTGCTACAACAGCAGAGTTTTTAAAAGCGATCCAAGTAGAAAATCAAGAAATCACCTTACTTAACTCATTACTCATCCCTCAATCAATACAGTTAGCTCCCGGTGTTTCTATTACGGCTACACGAGAAAAATTAGGCTTTCTCAGTTTTCCGGCCGGTGATGGCATTGGTATCCAAGCTGACAATACTATTAAAAATATTTGTATCCAAACAAAAGCAGACTCACGCGCCATTTATCTCAACTCTTTACAAGAAGACTTAGGAACCATCACTTTAAAAAACTTACGAATTACGGGACAAGTCCAAATTTTACTCAGAGAACATAATCACTCATTAGATTTAATCATGGACTCGGTGGATATTGTATCAGCTGATGCTCGTTTAAAAATGGAAAAAAGTATAAAAAATCAGCTAAATATGCTGCAAGGTGCTTTAACCATTTTCAATTGTTCAGCCTTTCAAGATTCAAAACTTACCCTGTCAATGGAAAAAATATCCATCGGTCGCCACGAAGCACCAGTAATTGGTTCTGGTATTTTTATTGCTGACTTAAATAATTCTCCTGGCAGAGTACAAGTAGATCTTTTAAGCCATAATGAGATTTTCTCAAATAGTATGATTCCAAATTCATCGATGCAAAAAAGCAGTGGAGCAATTTGTATTCTAGAAGGCGTTCAAGTAAACGAAATTATTTCTGAGGGGCTTTTAACCACCTACGGTCCTCATGATCATGCTATTTACAATGAAGGAGTCATTGATCGTTGGATTTTAAAAGAAGCAGTCCGTTCACATGGCCAAGGAGCCAGCGGGATGATCAACAACGGTAAAATAAACGATTTTAATGCAGAAGATACAATTGAAACTTATGGTGCTGAGGCTTCTGCTTTGATTTTAAAAGGCGGCCACTTAGTAAAAGGTCACTTCCCTGCCCTAGCTTCTTATGGAAAAAATAGTGTTACAGTTTTTATTGCTAAAGAAGCCAAACTCGAAAGTGTAAACTTTGAAGGAACGATAGAACATAAAGGAGAAAATAGCAGAGCTGTTAAAATCGAAGAAGATACTTCCCTTTCGCCAAATCTTAAAGAACAGCTTGCTTCATATTTATAAATAAATAAGAGTTGAACTACATTGATAGTTCAACTCTTTTTTTGATTTGACAAAACTAAGGGTAATTAAGTTTTTGGCACCATTACTTTTTTAAATAGTTCCAGTATAAGATTGAAGAAAAGACACATCCCGGCTGCCAATAATGTCCCCCATAAAAGCTTAGGAAGACTTGAAGTTCTCAGACCGTCAAATAGTATCCTTCCAATCCCACCAGCATTAATTGTAGCTGCAATCGTGGCGATACCAATGGTAGAAGTGGCTGCAATTTTTATACCTGCAATAATAGGACTTACTGCCAAAGGTAATTGTACTTTATAAAAAACTTGATTAGCTGTCATACCCATTCCATAAGCTGTCTCTATTAATCCTGGGTCCACTTCATTGATGGCATTGGAAAAGCTTCTTAATAATATATATTGGCAGTAGATTATCAGAACGATCACAGCCGATAAAAAACCCAGCCCAGTAAAAGGTATGAGAAGTGCAAATAAGGCATAGCTGGGAATTGAATACAATATAGAAAAGAAATAAACTACTTGATCAGTTTTCTTTTGCCAGATGGTAGCCAGCCATACAACTAAACCCGCGATTAGAATCGAGATTAATAAAACAATCCCCACCAACTGGAAGTGCTCTATCCAGGCTGTCCATAAATCAACATATGAAGCTAGGAGATAATCAATCATTATGTTCACTCCAAAAAGTTTCCTGACTGCGGGCTGTTTGAATCAAATTAGAAACAAAGTCGCTGGCCGGCTTTTCAATAATTTGTTCCGGATAATCAAATTGATGTATCAGCCCTTGATCCATTACCATTATTCGATGCCCCAATTTAAAGGCCTCATTGATATCATGGGTCACTAAAATAAATGTCTTATCTTTTAAATCAGCATGAATCTTTTGTATCGCTTCTTGTAAATTTAAGCGCGTAATGGCATCAATAGCACCGAAAGGTTCATCTAAGAGCATTACTTTAGGATTAGCGGCTAATGCTCTTGCCAGTCCAATTCTTTGTTGTTGCCCGCCGGAGAGTTCTCTAGGATATCGTTTACGGTACTCTTTAGGATTCATTTCCACCAATTGAAGTAAAGTATCAATACGTTGATTAATCTTTTCTGTCGACCAAGAAAGAAGCTGCGGAACAGTGGCAATGTTTTGAGCTACTGTCATATGGGGGAATAATGCAATTTGTTGCACTACATAACCCATCTGGCGACGCAATTCAATGGGATTCATTGCTTGAATATTTTGCCCGTAAAATTCAATACTCCCTTGATTAGGCTCTATTAAACGATTCATCATTTTTAAAATGGTTGTCTTCCCTGAACCGGATGAGCCTAAGATTGTAATAAATTCCCCCTCATATATTTGAAAAGAAAGATCGTTCAATGCCGGCTGTAAGGCATTTGGATAAATTTTACTTATATGATGAAATTCAATCGCAAGTTCTCGCATTAACTGCCTCTATTCTTTTATCGATTCATAAAACTCTAAAGCAACTTCTTCATAGTCCCTGCCTTCAACATCTACGGCGGCATTCAAGGCCTGAGCTGTTGGTGTGTCTATATATTGACTGATTTCGTTTAATATGTCAGCAATTTCAGGGTGAGAGGCCAGTTGATCATTTCTAACTACAGGAGCTAAGTTGTAAGGCGGCCAAAACTGCTGATCATCTTCTAAAACTAAAAATTTGTCAGTTTGCACTAATTGACCTTCGGTTGTATAAGCAGGTGTCGCATCGGCTTCATCACTTTCAAGAACTTGATATTTTAAACTATTATCATAGATAGTTGAAGAAGCAAAATCAAATTCGCCATACACCGATTCTAATCCAGGAATCCCGTCTTCGCGCATATCAAATTCACCTTGAGAAGCAAAACGAATGGCTGATGCCTGCGCTTGTAAATCACTAATAGTAGTAATGCTTAACTCTTCTGCGATTTGAGTTCGAATCGCAATTCCCTGGGAGTTATTGGCTTGGGCGTAATTTAACCATGTCAAATCAAATTCTTCTTGGTAGGCCTCACTTACTATTTCATATACTTTTTCCGGATCAGTTTCCATGGGTAATTGTAACACCGCCAATAAGCCTGTCCCTGTATACTCAGGATATAAATCGACTTCATCATTTATAATTGAAGTATGAACCACTGAACTGGCAACATTGAACACACGCTCCACTTCAATATCATTATCTTCGAGAGCCAAAGCATAAATTTCAGCTATAATCAGACTTTCAGTAAAATCTTTTGAGCCTACTCTAACCGGCGTTCCCTCACGAGCAGAAACAAGAGGACTAGCTAAGGTAAAGGCTGTTAGAAAAACCAGCAAGAAAGTTAATAATTTTTTCATTTTATATCCGACTCCTTTTTATTAATAAATCAAAAGATATACTGGCTGCCAAGGATAATAGTGCGACAGACACAGCACCGATTAAAATTAAGTCCAGGCGTAATAACCCCAGCCCGGTAAATATTAGTGTGCCTAAGCCTCCCGCTCCTATATAAGTCGCTAAAGTTGCGCTGGCGATAATTTCAACTAACGCTAGCTTTATTCCATTTAAGATAAAAGGCAAAGCTAAAGGAAAATGGACCTTTCTAAACAGCTGGTTTGATTTCATTCCCATGGCGCGTCCAGTTTCTAAAAGAACAAAGTCCACTTCTTGAAACCCTACATTCGTATTAATTAAAATAGGAGGTATGCCTAAAAATATTAAAGCAATTAAAGCAGGCAGGCGTCCTACTCCTACAAGGGGAATTAATATAAATAAAACTGCTAAACTTGGTATAACCCGTAATACTTGAACTCCGCCGGTAAGCCATTTTCCTAATTTTAAATATTTTGAAGAAAAATATCCCAGAGGCAGACCGATTAACACAGAAAATAAAATTGCCAAAAAGCTCAATGATAGATGCTCAAGAAAATAAGTAAGATAATTATCACCAAAAATTTTAAAATAGGAGACAATTTGTGTGAAAATAGGCCCCACCTCCTGACTATAAATAATCATCTCTGACTTTTTTATAAAGATCACCTGATAACTATATGGCTGTATGATAACATTCTGATACTCTCTTTATCAAACAATTACATTTAAGAGTATTTAATTTTTCACTTATTTTTTCCATAAAAAATAAGGCTCCCCTTTCTTGACGAATCAGAAGAGAGCCTTAGTAAAATACTTTATATACATATCTATTATGATTGATTGTTTT
>CAYYGA010000022.1:0-4333 GCA_964471435.1 uncultured Facklamia sp. | reverse complement strand
ATCTCCTTGAGCTGATGCGATCGTAATTACAATCGTTGTAACAACGGATGTAGTAACTAAATTGGAAGAGAAGTTTGTTTGTAATCCTGCCCAGATTACAAAAACCAACACCATCATAATTGGACTTAACTGAATTAAGAAGGGTGTGAGCGTGGTCTGTATTAATTCTGTTACCCCATAATAAGGATTTGACAACACAGAACCTAAACTTAAAGTGGCAGCTACAATTAATAAACTGGGCCAATAAACACCTTTTATAATGGCATCTTGGAGTTTTATTAATGGTTTCCCTTCAACTGCTATGACGGATAAAGCCAGAGCACCTATCATGGGAGGAAATGCTATGCCGGCATTTTTCATAAAATTGCCAAAAGCTGGCAAGATAACACCCAAAAATTCCGGCAGGATCCATAAAGCCACTACTCCAATAAAGACAGCCAACACCCATTTTTCTCTTCGACTTGCTTTTGGTAAATTATCAAGGGACTTTACATTTTTTACTTGTAAACCTGATAAATCTAAGCGCCATACTGCACGCATACTTACTAAAAGTAAAACAAAGATGGCCAATCCAGCCGGTATTGCAAAGGACATATACTGGCTGTTGGAAATGGCTACCCCATAGGACGCTTCGTAGAGTCCCATAGCGGTAATTGCAAATACATGGTTAATCGGAGTCATAGCTGTTCCAATTGCAAGTGTTGCATAGAGGGCAATTAAAATAATTGAGGCATTACGATTCCCTTTTTCAAATCCAAATTGCTGAACGATTTCTTCATATAGAGGAAATGCAATCATAAATAAAATGGTAGGTGAAACGAAGGAGGCAATAAACAGCATAACTCCTAAAAATGCAAAAATAAATCTGAGAGGGCTTTGTTGAGCCCAAGTATTATTTAAAGCCCAGCCGGAGACTCGTTTTAAATAATTAGTTTGTTCCAAAGCATGGGTAACAATAAAGGTAAATAATAAAAAGACAAAAGTCGTATTCCCAAAGGACAGCTGGAACACTTCCGGGAAGGTCAAACCCGGCAATAAGCCCAGTAAGATAATACACATAATCGAAGGCCAATCAATACCTACAAACAGCCACAAGATGAGTGATGAAGCAAAGATAGCCAAAACGGAGTAGGTATCGATCGCTATATTGAAGAATCCCCAATTAAAGGCATAGTTCAGCCCCGCTGAAAGAATAATAATTCCTGATAATATTAAATAAGTAATCTGACCGGATGAATAAGCCTTTAAGTTTGATTGTGACACTCAATCACCTAACCTTTCTTTAAATAATAACTCAATTTCTAACTTTAATACTTTTCTTTTCTGATGACTTTTAAATTTGCTAATTAGGACCGTTACTCTTTACCCCCTTTTTAATATTATCTATACTCTAATTTAAAACTCATAATAAGTCAACAACATATATGTGTTTTCATATACTAACAGAGTTAAAAAAGCACTCCTTAACTAGAAGTGCTTGAATTAAAATTTTAACATCTTTTTTATATTTAAGCTACCTATCTTTTTGCTCCACATTTGCTTCAAATGAATAAATTTTATCCATCTCTTCTTGGGACAATATTTTATCCAGCCCAAGATGAACTGCCATGTGATCAGCGGCTTGTCCAGAAAAATGTTTATATGCATTCAATAAAATTTTTAAAGTTTCTTCTTCGCTAAATTCCCTGCCCAACGCCCGCTCTAATTTGCTTAATACGTTGATACTGCTGTCCTGCTCCTGTTGAATAACTAACTGACGTAAATTCATAAAACCCCTCCATAATCTTTGATGTAGTATATCAATTATACAACCCTTCGCAAGTGTCATGCCCTTCCTTATAGAGTCTTAAACTGCTTAATTAAAGCTTTTAAAGTAAAAAGTACATTCCCCTCTTAGCCGCCTAAAGTGACATCTTGGTCTTCATACCAGCGTAACGCTTCTATGAAATGCTCATCCTCATAATCAGGCCAGTAATCTTCCACTACAAATATATCGGCATAAACTGACTGAATGGGTAAAAATCCACTCAAACGACGCCTTCCGCCCCAGCGGATAATTAAATCCATGCGAGAAATATCTTTAGAGGCAATATTATTTTTTACACTGCCACTCTTTATTGTTTCTTCATTTTTAAGAGCTTGATTCAAATCCCAATCCCAGCCATAGTTAACCAGGAAATTTACTTTTATTGATCCCTGGCCAAACTTAGTCCGGGTAGTATAGGACTTCAGCTCTTCAGGGAAAACTTTGGATTCAGCATTTCCCATCACTAAAAGATCTGCATCACGCTTTTTGAGCTCATTTACCGATTCAACGCAGGCACGCTGAAAAGCTCTCGTTTGTATAGAAGGGCGTTTGACATTATCCATCGTAAATCCATAAAAGGTAATCTCTTCTACGCCTAATTCTAAGCAAGCTTCATATAATTTCAGTCCTGGTCCAATACCGTGAGAATATCCGTCTTGTTTTTGCAAGCCTTTAGCTGTGGCCCAACGACGATTTCCATCTGGTATAATCCCAATATGTTTAGGCAGCCTTTTAAATTCTTCCATAGTTAGATTTCCTTTCCTAAAAAATCATTTGATAAGTCTTATTTTAAATGAAAATACTGCAGGCTCCTAATTTTTACTCTTAAAGTTTGTTCTAAATTGACTTATTATTATAAAAACAAAAAGAGTCTTATTCACTCTCTTTCTTTAGTGCCAAAACTCTCTTATTTCTAAGTAGATTTTCACTTTTTAAAAATCTATCCTCTTGATGGAAAATATCTCATCGCAAATTTTAAGTTAAAATTTATGCAGTCATTAAATTGACTTAGTCGTATAAAAATTTTTCAGCAGCTATTTCTCTTATTATTCCTGCAGCTGTTAGACTCCCTGAGCTGGCGGCATGTAAAAGCTGTTTTTTAAAATAGGCATTTAAATCCCCCACCACATAAATATTTTTTTGATTAGTTATCCCGATTTCATTGGATTGAATTCTGCCATTATCGGCTATCCTTAGTGGGATTTTTGTTGCAAAAGGTAAGTTCAATTCAAAGGGGGGGATTAAAAATCCACCTTCGATTTCAATAAGCTGGTTATTCTCCAATTTAATAACTGCTTTATTATCCACTTTGTTGATGATTTGAATTTTATCTTCAAATAAATGGATGTTGTTTTTTGCTAGGATTGATTTAGTAGTAGTTTCAAGTAGGATACCATGAGTGAAAACAGTTAAATGTTTACTCCAACTGTAAATCAGTTTAGTGAGATCTAAGATACTTTTTTCATTGTCCACTATAATAGCCAGCTTCTTATCTTTTAATTCCCAACCATCACAAAATGGACAATTAAAAATTAAATTACCATAAACTGTCTCTATCCCTTTAATGTTTGGCAGGGTTTCTTTTAAGCCGGTTGCTAAAATAATGCGCTTTGTCTCATAATTATTATTTATAGTTTCCACCATGAAGGATGAATCTTTAACATTTATATCGACCACTGTATCTGATAACTGACTGATACTGGGATATCTTTTTAAATCTTCTGCTGCTTTTCTTCTAATCATGACTGGTGATATATTATCGTTAGTAATAAAACCGTGGGACTGCTTTGTCATTTTATTCCGCGGGTTATTATTGTCAATTAAGAGAACATTTAGTCTGGCTCTACCTAAAACAAGTGCAGCACTAAACCCTCCCATGCCTCCCCCGATAATAATGCAATCATACTTCATAAGTATCTTCCTTTTTATAAAATTAACGAGCGTCTTTTCTTTACGATCATTGTATTGCAAATTGAGTTAATTGACTACAAAATTGATTAAATTTTTATTAACTTTCATAAAAAATCTAACTCATTAAATAATTGGCATCCATAAAAATGGATGGACGATTTCTTACCAATAATATAAATTGATAGATAAAAAAAAGACACTTCCCATCTTGGAAAGTGTCTGTATTACTGTTAAAAGTTGATGCTCGGTTTCTTTCAAAATCTTCGTTAGATAACACATTCGTAAAGCGAATAAGTTCGCTGCGACTGTCTTAACGTTTTGAGAATTGAGAAGCTTTACGAGCTTTCTTAAGAAAACTATTTTTAACATTCCTTATGAATTGGCTATACTACTCAAACAGTGGAAAACTGAACAAAAATTGTTCTTGAAAAAATTTAATATCATTCAGAATCCTGAACAATTCGTGTTCACTTATATTGATAATCAAGGGAACATTAACAAGAGGCTTCATATCGACTATTTAAACTATCGCATGAAGAATCACATGAAGAGACATCCTGAATTAGTCCATGCTACTCCACATAAATTAAGACATACTGGAGCAACTTTGGCTAA
>CAYYGA010000021.1:0-25851 GCA_964471435.1 uncultured Facklamia sp. | reverse complement strand
ACCGCAACGCAGTTGAGCTGAGCAGTTAATACATGTATTACAGCCGCCAATATCTTCGACTAGACCTTGGCGACAAATAGGACAGGTATCGCCTACATCAGAGCCGAAGGTTACGTCATCTGTATGACCTCTTTGAAGATAGTGTTCATTTTCTGCTTTTTGAACTAATTGACGTAACTCATCCACTTCATCCACTACCCGTATTTCTTGATCTTCTATCTCAAATAAAGCAATCGATTGATCTTGTTCATTTTCTTCTGCTTTAAGAGTTAAGACTTGAGAATCACGTGAGCCATCAACATAGACCGTGCCGCCTTTAGCGCCGCCTGAATATAAGCGTTCATAAATTTTTTCTACTTGTTGGACAGTGTAACCTTTGGGTGCATTCACTGTTTTGGAAATAGAAGAGTCAACCCAGCGTTGAATAGTTGTTTGAACATCCACATGCTCTTCCGGCTCCAATTCCATGGCGGAAACAAAGATTTCCGGAAGATTATCCGAATCAGCTTCTGGATGACTGTCTAAATATTCTTGAACAATGGCTGCGTTTACCTCAATGAATTTACCTAAGCGACCTGAACGGAAATATTTAAAAGCAAAGTAAGGTTCCAATCCAGTCGCAACTCCTACCATTGTTCCAGTAGAACCGGTTGGAGCTACGGTTAGTAGATGGGAATTGCGAATACCATGTTCCAGAATACCTTGACGAATATGTTCCGGCATTTTCTGCATATAACCAGTCTGAGTGAAGCGTTGACGCAGTGTATGAGTATCAGCCTCATTTTCTCCCATAAGATAAGGGAAGCTGCCTTTTTCTTTTGCTAATTCGATGGAGGTTTCATAAGCAGTAACTGCAATCGTTTCAAAAACTTGGTCAATTAGTTTATTACCTTCGGCTGAACCGTAGCGGTGGCCGGTATAAATTAATAAATCGGCAAGTCCCATCACACCTAAACCGATACGTCTTTCACCCAGAGCTTGTATACGGTTGGCTTCTAAGAAATAAGGAGTCGCATCGATAACATTATCCTGCATTCTTACGCCTATACGAACAGTTTCTTTCAATTTTTCGAAATCAACTTCTTGTTTTTCTTTATTGGTCATGTTAGCAAGGTTGATAGCAGCTAAATTACATACAGAGTAAGGAGCCAGAGGCTGCTCACCGCATGGATTGGTTGCGACAACTTTTTGACCATAGGCTTTGGCGTTAGTATCCGCGTTAGCATTATCAATAAAGAAAATGCCCGGTTCAGCAGAGTAAGTCGCACAAATATTGATCAGCTGCCATAATTCGCGTGCAGGGATTGAACGGTATGTTTTAACTCCATAACCTAATTCTTCCCATTCACGTACATCACCAATATCCGGCCATTGGGTATTATAAGCGGACATTTCCTCGGCAGAGTAGTTTTCTACATCCGGGAAGCGTAAATCCCAATCAGCATCTTGTTCAACAGCTTCCATAAAATCAGAAGTAATGGTAACAGAGATATTTGCACCGGTTAAGAAGTCTTCATGATGTACTTCATAACTACCGCCGTCTCTTAAAACGGCTTTGGAGTTATCAATAATGTCCGGGTTGAAACCACCGTAATCAGAACGTCCTTGGTAATCGGCAATTTGTTCATGCATTAATTGTTCGTTAGCAGAAAGTGGAACAAACTTTAATTTTTCTTCAGCCAGCTGTTTAATTTGTTCATCTTTAGTTTGCTCGATTAAATAACGTAAAATACGTGGATTTTGCATTTTTGAAATAATAAATTCAATAATATCTGGATGCCAGTCTGCCAGCATAATCATCTGTGCCCCTCGTCGAGAGCCGCCTTGTTCCACTAAATGGGTTAATTGGGCAATATCATTTAACCAGGAAACAGAACCGGAAGATTTGCCGTTTACTCCACGGGCTAAAGCATTGCGTGGACGTAAGGTAGAGCCGTTAGTTCCGACGCCGCCGCCACGGGACATGATTTCCATCACTTCTTTACGATGTTCTGCAATTCCTTCGCGTGAATCCGGGATAAAAGGCATTACATAACAGTTAAAGTAAGTTACATCTGTTTGTGAGCCTGCTCCATAAAGCACTCGGCCTGCAGGAACAAAATTTAAGCTGGAAAGTTGCTGATAAAAAGCATCAAAGGATTCTGCAGCTTTTTCAGGACTAGCTTCAATGGCTGATAAGCCCTGCGCATTACGATGGGCAATTTGTTCATAATAGATTTCTAAGGGTTTATCTAAGGTATCGAGAGAACGGACAATAAATCCACTTTCTCTTTCGGTTTGCTTTTCTAAAGCTCCGCGGTATTCTTCTTCTAAATAAATAAGGGCCTGCTGTTCATCCCAATTTATTTCTTGAATAATTCCGATTCCTCTTGCCGGGTAGGACGGATCAGGTTTAACGGTTAAAACAACTAAATCGCCGATATCAAGAGTAGTTTTAGCTGTATCTTTAAAGGAATAGCGGTCTAACATTACCATCCGTGAGACGCCTGAATGAGTGATTTTCATCTCTTCCGTTATAGGTGTAACTTGTGGAAATGATTTGATTGCTTCATTCAAACTATCTTTATTCCAAGCGATTACTTGTGAAGGAGTTGATTTGATTTCCATTGCTAGTAACCAGCCTTTCTATTTCTAAAATTTATGTATTTGTGAATATTCGATAGAAACACAATATATAGTAAATAATATAAGTGCCAACCCCCATATCTTGTGTTCAATAGGGTAATTATTAGTGTACACTAGACCTAAAAGATTGTCCATCTATAAGATTAGACGATCAATTAAAAAATCATACTAATATTTCAATAAATACCAATAGTTCTTAACTTAGCAGAAAAATATGATGATTAGCAAGAAGAAAATAATTGAGCAAAGGGGTTTGCAAAAAGTAGAATATATTGTATAATGGTCAAAGAAAGTCAATGTTAATAAAATTCTGTGCATTCTTTCGAAGGAGGGATAAAATTGTCGCGCCGTAATATGTCCGATATAATAGAAGCCTATTTAAAAAGCTTTCTAGATAAGAAAGACAATCTTGAGATCAAACGTAGTGATATTGCTGAGCAATTTGATTGCGTTCCTTCCCAAATCAATTATGTTATCAATACCAGGTTTACTCAAGAGCATGGATACCATGTCGAAAGTAAACGTGGTGGTGGAGGTTATATTCGAATTCTTAAGATTCAATTAACTTCAGCTGCCGATGAAGTAGATGCTATGATGGATCTAATTGGCCAGCAAATTACTTACCGTAATGGGGTCAATATTATAGAGACCTTGATTGAACGGGACATCATCACTCAAAGAGAAGGTCGTTTAATTTTATCAGTTATAGAAAAATCAGTATTACACAGTATTTCAAATCAAGACCAGACCGCTCGAGCCATGTTGTTAAAGACATTCCTTTATCAATTGCGCTACGAGCTGGCACAATAATCCAATAGAGGTGAAAAAATGTTTGAAGAATTATTTACAGACAGCGCTCGCCAGGCAATGATATTTGCAGCAGAGCATGCTTATTATTTAAGACACCAAGCCGTCGGGACCGAACATGTTTTACTAGGCCTCGCCCGCGAAGAGCAAGGTATAGCAGGTAAAGTATTACGTGATTTTGGTGCCGATTATAACGCATTATTAACCGAACTGGAAATTATTCATGGTAAAGTGGCGCAGCCCCGTGTTGAAGGAGAAGTAGTTATTCCTTACTCGCCGCGTGCTAAAAAAGTTATCATGAATGCGTCCAGTGATGCTAAACGTCTGCACGCTTCCAAAGTAGGAACCGAACACTTACTCTTGGGTATCCTTAAAGAAGAAATTTTAGCAACTGTTCTTTTAAAAAATCTTGGAATTAATTTAGGTGAACTTCGTAAAGCAGTTTTTGAAGAAATTGGTGTGAATCAACAACGTCGTACCGATAATCAAACTAGACGCGGTAACCGTCAACGCGGTGCCAATAACCAAGCAAGTCAAAGTAAAACACCTACTTTAGATGGGGTTTCGCGTGATTTAACTCAATTAGCCAGAGATGGTAAACTTGATCCGGTAATAGGACGTGAAAATGAGCTGCGTCGAATTATCCAAATCATCAGCCGTCGTACTAAAAATAACCCTGTTTTAGTAGGAGAACCTGGAGTAGGAAAAACGGCTATTGCTGAAGGGTTAGCGCAAAAAATGGTTTACGGAGAAGTTCCTGAAGATGTTGCTGAGAAGCGTTTAATGATGCTCGATACAGCTTCTTTAGTAGCCGGCACGAAATATCGTGGTGAATTTGAAGAGCGTATGAAAAAAATCATTGATGAAATAAATGCAGAGGGCAAAGTGATTCTCTTTATCGATGAGCTGCACACTTTAATAGGTGCAGGGGGAGCAGAAGGAGCCATTGATGCAGCCAATATTTTAAAACCAGCCTTAGCTCGTGGAGAAATCCAAACAATCGGTGCGACCACTTTTGATGAATATCAAAAACACATCGAAAAAGATACGGCACTTGAACGTCGCTTTTCTAAAGTTACTATTGATGAGCCGACTCCTGCTGAATCTATTCAAATTATTAATGGCTTAAGATCTAAGTATGAAGATCATCATGGGGTAGAAATAACAGATGAAGCAGTTGAAGCAGCAGTAAAATTAAGTGCCCGCTATATAACTGAACGCCAATTACCAGACAAAGCGGTCGATTTGATTGATGAGGCTTCAGCTAAGGTTAGAATTGAACACAGCAACCATTCTAATGCTGTAGCGGACTTGGAACTTCAATTAAAAGATATTTCTAGTGAAAAAGAACAGGCAATTTTAGAAAGAGATTTTGATTTAGCCTCTGAATTGCGTCAAGAAGAACAGGAAATTGAAGAAGCGATTAGAGTTGCAACTGAAAAAGAGAAGAAAGAAAATGAGGAGCAGGAAACAAATTACCCTGAAGTTTCTGCCCAAGATGTTGCAGAAGTAACTGCCTTATCGACAGGAATACCCGTTCATCAGATGAATATAGCAGAATCAAAACGCTTGGTTCATTTAGAAGAAGAGCTGCATGAACGTGTGATTGGGCAAGATGAAGCCGTAAGCTCGGTGGCGAGAGCGATTCGTCGGGCACGTTCCGGCTTGAAAAGTCCGCAGCGTCCAATTGGATCATTCTTATTCCTGGGTCCTACAGGAGTAGGTAAAACAGAGTTAGCTAAAACTTTAGCAAATTCTATGTTTGGTTCAGAAGATAACATGATTCGAGTGGACATGTCAGAGTATATGGAAAAACACTCGGTCTCACGTCTAGTAGGTTCCCCTCCTGGATATGTGGGATATGATGAAGCAGGTCAATTGACCGAAAAAGTTCGTCAAAAACCTTATGCCGTTATCTTACTGGATGAAATTGAAAAAGCTCACCCGGATGTGTTTAATATCTTATTACAAGTGTTTGATGATGGACACTTAACAGACGGGAAAGGACGCCGAGTAGATTTCCGGAATACGATTATCATTATGACATCTAATATTGGAGCTACCGCTTTAAGAGATGAAAAGGCAGTTGGTTTTGGAGCGGTTGATTATTCTGATGACTATGAAGCGATGAAAAAACGTATTTTAGAAGAGTTAAAACGTGCTTTCAGACCAGAATTTTTAAACCGTATTGATGAAACGATTGTCTTCCATACATTAAACAAAGAACAAATCCGTGAAATTGTGAAACTACATGCTGCGGACATTGTTAAACGCTTGGATGATATGGAAATTGAAGCGCGCATTACCGATACAGCAGTAGATATTATTGCTGAAGCAGGATTTGACCCCGAATATGGTGCCCGTCCAATCCGTCGTGCGATTCAAAAACAAATTGAAGATGAGTTGAGCGAGATGTTATTAAATGGAGATATTGCTTTAGGTGACCAAATTACTATTGGAGGACGCTCAGGGAATATCAATATTAATAACCGTTCAAAAAGCCAAGCAAATTAATAGATAATATTTAATTAATTTTCAACTCTAACCAGCCTCTGGACCCTTTCTCTTCAGGAACGATTGACTGCTTGAAGTCAAAAGATACGGGGGCTGGATATTTTTGTTTATATAAAAATACACTCTTATAAAAAGCTAAAAATAGGCCAATGTAATGATAGGGTTAAAAATGTTTGACTTCTGTAATATATTTGATAGTGCATATGAATACCTTCCTTCCATGAGTTTTGCTATAATAAAGCTATTAAATCAATGTGAGAACACAGTTGAAGGAGGAAATTCAATGAGAAATAAAGGTTCGAGTTTAGGGACTATTCTACTAGGTACAGCAGTAGCTGCTTTAGTAGGAGTCGCTTTATATGCTTATTTTGATGATGATACACGTGAACGCGTTCAAGGTGTAGTGAATCGGGAAAAAGTTAAACTATATGTTAAGCATCAATTGAATGGATCAGATAAATTAGTAGATTTAGTAGATGATTTATCCGACTCTGAGGTAAACACTTTAGTAAAACTAGCCAGTAAATCAATGGAAACTGGTAATCGGGTAAGCGATAGCTTCAATCAAATTGCTAATCGTGCTAAAGATGTAGCCAGTGATGCAGGACATAAAGTTCAGGATATGTTTAACAATTAATTTTAAGAAATAATTAAGATACTAAGTTAAAACTTGGTATCTTTTCTTTTTTGTGGATAAGATGTTAAACTGTCCAAAAAGATTACATTTAAAGGGAAAGAACAAATGGAAAATGACATAATAAGCTATTCGGATGAGTACTGGATGAAACAGGCGATTAAAGAAGCTGGAAAAGCTGCAGCAATCGGTGAGGTGCCTATCGGAGCAATCATTGTATTGAATAATAAAATAGTTGCTCAAGCATATAATTTACGAGAAGAGTCCGGCCAAGCCACTGCCCATGCTGAAATTTTAGCGATTAATGAAGCAAATAAAAATTTAAGTGCATGGCGGTTGGAAGGAGCGACTCTCTATGTTACTTTGGAACCTTGCCCTATGTGTGCAGGGGCGGCCATCATGTCACGCGTTGACAAAGTGGTGTTTGGTGCCAGAGACCCCAAAGGAGGTTGTGTAGGTTCCTTGATGAATTTACTTACCGATCACCGGTTTAATCACCGGCCAAAAGTGGTTGAAGGAATATTAGCTGAAGAGTGCGGTCTGTTAATGAAGAATTTTTTTAAAGATTTAAGAAAAAAGAAGAGAGCCCAAAAACTAGCCCTTCAACAAAAAGAGGAAAACTAGCATTAAATGATTGAGTTATTGACAGATTCATAAAAAAAGCTGTGGATAACTAGATAGTTATCCACAGACTTATCCCCAATTCGGCTAATTTTTAAATAAGAGGCTGAGGCTGAGGTTTCTTTAATCCAACTGAAAAATAATCGGTCTTTACAATGGTTTTCAACCATGTTATAATAAATTACGGCAATGATGGAGTCACGAACCGAGTCAGGACTGGAAGGTAGCAGCTCTAAGTGACGAAATCATGTGCCGTTTTTTTTATTTAATCAAGAGCAAGGCATTAGTCTTAGTAAACTTGAGTGAACAAAATTAACTTAAAAATTTTATTTTATTAAAAGCTGCCCTCCTTACACACTCAGGTGAAGGAGGGCAGCTTTTTATTAATATCCAGGTTTTTTAGGATGTTTATCTATAACACCTTGATTGTTCTTTAAAGCTCTTTGACCTTTATCTGTTAAGGCATAAACAAAAACGGAGAGTTTTTCTTTTAGTTCCTCTTCAGTAAAATACTCCTTAATTTGTTCCACCAGGTCTTCTTTGTTGAGCTTTGAGTATCCACGGATGCCTTTTTCTTTAAGTAATTTTTTCAAAAAAGGGGCAGTAGCATGAGAAAGCGATTCTTTTCCAGTCATTAAACGGACAAATCCTTCCTCTTTGAGCCATTCTATATCTGTGGCTGCATCAATTCCATAATCAAATTCAAAATACTTGGTCACCCATTGATCTGAGGTATAGTTACCATGACTGATGCGCCAAAGCAGAATAACATGTCCGGGCAATAATCCTTCTGACGTTCTGATCATATTTCGTTGGGGGACTTTTGCATTGGAGGATAAGTCCACTTCGTTTAACCAGGCCGTAATGTCTCTTTGAGGCGATATATAAGGGAATTCGGAGTAATCTTTATAGATAGTTATCAATTTTTCCCGCTCACTGTCGGTTGCTTGTAAAAGCTTAAGATCCATTTGATTCATTATAACTTCCCCTTTTTAAAAAATTATAACATTTTAAAAAAATTCACACAAAAAAACAGGCTAAATTAATAGCCTGTTAACTATATCTTATCTATCACGATGTAAATTGTGATCTGTATCTTCTTCGATATCTAATTCTTCACGGCGAGTAGTTTCTCGTACTGTCTCGTGATCTACATGAGTTTCTTTTTCGATTTCAACTTCATCGGTTACAACCGTCTCTTTATCAACTACAACTCTTTCTTCAGAAACTGGAATAACAATTTCTTCCTCTGTAAAGGCATCGCCATCAGCAGTATTATCTGTAGGTGTTTTATGTTTAATATGAATTTCTTCACGTTCAACTGGAACATCAATGGTTTGAGTTTCTTCCACAACTTCTTTGTGAATTTCAACTTCACCGGTTTCACGTTTTTCTTTTCCTACATTTAAACGTTCTTCATGAAGACGGATGTTTTCTGTTTCTCTTCTAGTATCAACATCCGCTGCATCAGCTGCCACTCCAATTTCTTCTTCTGCTGTTGCATAGGTACCGTAGCCCGCTCTATCTGTACTTAAATCTGTTAATTGAGCTTCGTATTCTCCATCTACCACTAATAAAATTTGGTTATTTCTTAAAGAGTCTTCATAGTGACGGAAATCTATCTCTTCATCGGCATGGTCATCTCCTAAGCCGAATAATTTTTCAAACCAATTACGGTTATCATCCATTTTTTCTGAACGAATATAATCATAATCAGTATTAGCTTGAGCATTTTCAGCAACTTCCATGTTAGAGACTAAGGAGACAGCGGATTTTGGTACACCTGAGTTAATAATGCGGTCTGCTTGTCTTTCCGCCTCGGCAAAACTATCATAAGTTCCATATACATAACGATTCATCATAAATTTCTCCTTCTTTCTTTGCTTGTTTTTTTTGTTAAACTATCATACTAAGTTGTCGACAGCTTTATTATATAACATACAAGTTGAATACTACTAATGATATGCTTTAAAAAGTACCAATAATTATCAATACCACTTACTAACGGACTTAATTATGGTTTTAAATGGAAGTTAAATCGAAAGTTTCACCCACTTTTAAAAGCTTGGCCACTCCAGCAGGGAGCTCTTTGGCAAAATCATTCGGATCTTGTTCAATTAGGGGGAAGGTGTTGTAATGAATCGGAACAGCATATTTTGCTTTAACAAACTTCACAGCCTGAGCAGCATCGATGGGATCCATCGTATAGTTATCGCCAATCGGCACAAAGGCTACGTCTATGTCAAAACGGTTGGGAATCAGCTTCATATCAGAAAATAGAGCCGTATCACCCGCGTGATAAACAGTGTTTTCTCCATTAGAAAAGATGACTCCGCACGCTAAACCTAATGTAAAAGGGCGACCGTCTATCTCATAGGCAGAGCCGTGAATGGCCGGAGTTAGTCTCACATATCCCCACTCAAATTGATGCCCCCCGCCTGGCTGCATACCATGCGTTTCAAAACCTTTGGCGGCAAAATAATCAGCGATTTCAACATTTGCTACAATCAGGGCATTGTTTTGTTTAGCGATAGCTTCAGTGTCGCCAATATGATCCGCGTGTCCATGTGTTAAAATGATGACATCGCATTTTACTTCCTCTGCTTTTAAATCACTTAAAGAATTATCCGAGATAAAAGGATCCATTATAATCCGGTGGTCAGCGGTAATAATTTGAATACAGGACTGGCCGTGCCAAGAAACTTTCATGATTATCGCTCCTTTAGATTCTATTAACTTCATCATACGAATAAAAACCCTTACATTCAATTAAGAGCAACTATAAAAAGTTTGAAAGTCAAAAATAGATAGTGTTGGATTGAAAAAGAATATTAAAACTCAGCAGCTTTTCATGATAAAATGAAAGGAATCCTGTAAGAAGTATAGGAGAAGGATGAAGTCTTTAACTAGAGAATAGAGTGAGTAAAAATCGAGTAATAGAGAATTTAAATAAAGAAGCGGGTAATTTTATTCTTTGGACTCTATTATTTGTTATAATAAACATACAAATTGAGAGGAGGCGAATAAAATGAGTTATCAAGCTTTGTATCGGGTTTGGCGCCCCCAGACTTTTGATGAGCTGGTAGGGCAGGATATGATTGGCCAGACCTTGAGAAATGCAATAAAAAACAACCAATTGAGTCATGCTTATTTATTCGCCGGCCCTAGAGGGACGGGAAAAACAAGTGCAGCCAAAATCTTGGCCAAGGCAGTGAACTGCCCCTATTCCGAAGATGGTAATCCATGTAATGAGTGTGAAATTTGCCGGGGCATTCAATCCGGAGAAATTTCTGATGTAATTGAAATTGATGCGGCCAGCAACAATGGTGTGGATGAAATTCGGGATTTAAGAGACAAGGTCCGTTATGCTCCCACAGTGGCCGAGAACAAAGTTTATATTATTGATGAGGTTCATATGTTAACAACGGGGGCTTTTAATGCTTTATTAAAGACCTTAGAAGAACCGCCCGCTCACGTGTTTTTTATTATGGCTACCACCGAGCCTCACAAAATTCCAGCGACTATTTTATCCAGGACCCAACGTTTTGATTTCCAAAGAATTCAAGATGATGATTTGGTCGGCCGAATGGAACATATTTTAAATTATGAAAAAAAGGAATATGAAGCTGAAGCTTTAGCGATTATCGCGCGTGCTTCTAATGGAGGGATGCGCGACAGTCTGAGTTTATTAGATCAAGCACTTTCTTTCAGCAACCAGAAAGTGGACACTGAAGTTGCTTTATTAGTATCAGGAAGCTTTGCTCAAACCATGTATAAAGCTTATATTCAAGCTTTATATAATGAAGAAACTGCAAAAGCCTTGGAATTATTAGCAGAGCAGTTTCAAGAAGGAAAGCAGGCCCATCGATTTATTGAAGAGCTGATCCTTTTTTCCCGTGATGTGCTCTTAAGTCTTTATTCAGGTAAAAACCAAACGCTTTTAACTGAAAATGAATTCGAACCTTTAAAAAATAATATTGATCCGGATTATTACTATTTACTGATTGATTATTTAAATCAAGCTCAAAACCAGATGCGTTTTTCCAGTCAGCCTGAAGTTTATCTGGAAGTGATGACGGTTCAACTCAGTCAAGCAAAATCAGCACCGCTTCACTTATCGGCTTCCACTACCCAAGAAGAAGTAACTGCCCAAGCTACGAGCCCGGGGCCTGTGATGGATGAAGTGAGACGCTTGGAAGAACAACTCAGTGCTTTACAGCAGCAACTAACAGGGCAGCAAAAAATTATAGCCGACTTAAATAAAAAATTAACTTCTCAAGAAGCAGGATTTACTTTTAAAGAAAGTAGTCAAGCAAAAGTTGACGCGCCGGTAGATGATCCAGCTGATACAGAAGAAGAACTTGTGCCGCGGGAAAAACCACGTTTTGCACCTCAAGAATATCAAGTTGATCTGCATCATATTTATGATGTGCTGAACCGGGCCACACGTCAACACCTGGCAGCAGCAAGGCATAAATGGGAGGCTATCTTAGCGGATTTGAATCCCCAGCAACGAGCTAAGTTGACTGGTACAAAACCTTTAGCTGCTGGACCGAATGCAGTGCTGATCGCATTTAATAATCAAGTTTTTTGTGCGATGGTTCAATATGACCAGGAGCTAAAAGATATTTTAGCGAATGTAGCCAGCAGACACTTAAATGAAAGCGTCCATTTTACCTTTATTGTAGAAGAAGATTGGGCCCGGGTACGGCAAAATTATAAGCTGCTCTTTGATCAAAACAAGGGGGCACCAGTTCCCTTGCCGGAACCTTTAGCTGATTTTCCAAGTAATATAAAAGTGGATAATCCAGCCGAAGTGAGTGATGAAGAGGAGAAAGAAAAGCCGGAAAACCAGACTGAGATTCAAAGTCAAACAACTGAACCTTTCAAAGATCATTCACCTTCTGTCTTAACGCAGGCTACAGAAAGCACAGCTGAAGAAAGTTCGACAGGCTTGGCTTCCATAAAAGCTCTGGTACCTGAAGCTGCTTCAAATGTTGCAGAATTATTTGGGCGCAGTCAACAAAACCAAGCCGAAAATGATGAGAATCAAGCGGAAGAGACAGAAGAAATACCACAAGCAGAGGGACAAATTGGTTTTTTTGAAACAGCAGACTCGACAGAAGACTACTTGAAAAAAAAAGAAATGAATACTAAAGATAGCAGAGACAGTGGAAGCATCGAATCAGAAGAAGCGGCGCAGTTAACATCAGAGCTGGATGTTGAAAAAATGGAAATTATTCAAAAAGCCGTTGATTTGTTTGGAAATGACAAAGTAAATATTTATTTAGATCGATAAAAACTTTAGGAGGAAATAATAATGCGTGGAATGGGAAATATGGGAAATATGATGAAGCAAATGCAAAAAATGCAGAAGGATATGGAGCAGGAACAAAAAGCTTTAGAAGTAACTGAATTTACAGCAGAAGATACGAATGGTTTAGTTAAAGTAGTTTTAAATGGTAAAAGAGAAGTAAAAGAACTGACTATTAATGAAGCTTTAGTAGATCCAGAAGATGTTGAGATGCTTCAGGACTTAGTGTTGGCGACAGTTAATGAAGGTTTGAAAACAGTAGAAAAAGCAACTGAAGAGCGGATGGGCCGTTTCACTCAAGGGTTAAATTTACCATTTTAATGAGATGAATCATGAAAGTAGGAAGATAAAGTGAATTATCCTGCCCCGATTGCAAAATTAATAAATAGTTTTACTAAGCTGCCTGGGATAGGCGCTAAAACAGCGGCCCGCCTGGCTTTTTACATCCTCGAAATGAAGGAAATTGATGTGACTGAGTTTGCACAAGCTTTAATAAATGCCAAAAGAGATCTAACCTATTGTTCGACCTGCGGCAATATTACGGATTCCGATCCTTGTCTCATCTGCTCAAACCAATCGCGCGATCAGACAACGATTTTAGTAGTGGAAGATTCCAGAGATGTCATGTCAATGGAAAGAATGCAGGAATATCATGGAGTCTATCATGTCCTCCATGGAGTCTTATCTCCAATGGAAGGAACGGGCCCTGAGGAATTAAATATTCCACAATTAATTAAACGGCTGCAAGATGAGTCGGTTAAAGAGGTAATTATCGCCACCAATGCGACTGCAGAAGGAGAAGCCACTGCTACGTACTTGTCTCGTTTAATTAAGCCGGCTGGAATTCGAGTCACACGCCTGGCTCACGGCTTATCCGTAGGGTCTGATATCGAATATGCTGATGAAATGACCTTGTTTCGAGCGATTGAAGGACGGCGGGAATTGTAGGAGAAAGAGAGAGAGTCATGTCAAGAGGGAAGTTTGTCACCATAGAAGGACCGGATGGTTCAGGAAAAACATCAGTGATTACACTGCTGAAAGAGAAATTATTATTAACAGAAATCGAAGCTATCTTTACTCGTGAGCCTGGAGGAAGCCCGATTGCAGAACAGATAAGGAAAATCATTTTAGATATTAATAATACTGCCATGGATGCTAGAACAGAGGCTTTATTGTATGCGGCTAGTAGGCGGCAGCATTTAGTAGAAACGATTATTCCAGCAGTCAAGGCAGGACGGTTAGTTATTTCAGATCGGTTCGTTCACTCTTCCTTGGCTTATCAAGGAATGGGCCGCGAAATTGGAATGGAGGAGATCTGGCAGATCAATCAATTTGCTATTCAAGACCGTATGCCAGATTTAACCTTATTGATTGATGTTCCGGCAGAAATTGGTATTCAAAGAATTGAAGCTGCTAAAGGAGAACGGCAATACGACCGACTTGACCGCGAAAAATTAGAATTTCACCATAAAGTGAGACAAACATATTTGGATTTAGCTTCAAATAATGACAAAATTATAATCATTGATGGAACTAAAAGTGTTGCTGAAGTCAGTGAAGCTTGTTTCGCTATTTTATTAGAACATGGTATTATTTAAGTAAGAATCAAATGAAATGAGGGAGTCGTTATGAAACTAATTGTTGCAATTGTTCAAGATCAAGACCAGCAAATTTTAGGAAGAGCTTTTTTGGAAAATGATATCCGTGCGACTAAATTAAGCTCAACAGGAGGATTTCTACGTTCTGGTAACACTACTTTTCTAGTAGGTATTGAAGATGAACGTGTTGACGAAGTATTAGCGATTATTAAAAGAAGCTCACAAGCACGTGAACAATATATTTCCTCTCCTGTTCATATGGATGTTAACTTAGAAGTATCGAACACCTATCCTTTGAGAGTAGAAGTCGGCGGAGCAATTGTCTTTGTACTTCCAATTGAAAGCTATCACCATTTTTAAACCAGTGTATGAATCTTTCAAGCTGAAAGTATAGATTTTTGAAAAGGGCGCTGTTATGAATTTAAAACAAGCAAGACACCATTTTTATCGATTAATTAACCAAAATCAGCTATCACACGCCTACTTGTTTACAGGCGATGTGGTAGCTGAAAAACGTGAACTGGCTCAGTTGGTCATTCAAGCTCTGGCTTGTCGCAATAAAGAAAATAATCTGGAACCCTGTGGAGAATGCCGGGATTGCCAGCGGATTGCCCAGGGTCAGTTTGCGGATTTAATGCGGGTTCAAGCAGAGGGACGGTCTATAAAAGTCAATCAAATTCGTGAATTGAAAGATTGGTTGTCTACTTCTCCGATGGACTCTAATTTTAAAGCAACTATCATTGAAAATGCAGAATTAATGGGTCCGGCGGCGGCTAATGCTTTATTATTATTTCTAGAAGAACCAGGAGAAAATGTTTATATTTTCTTATTCAGCCAGGAAGCGGATCTGTTACTGCCGACTATTCAATCACGCGTTCAAAAAATCCATTTAGAAGCTCAAGACTTTGAAGAAAGTTTAGCTAAACTTGGAGAAAAAGGAATTACAAGCAGCCATAGTGAAATTATTTTACAATTTTCAAATGCCACCATCCAACAGGCCGTTGAAAATTATGAGGTGCAGGATTTCAGTAGTTGGATTAAAGTCTTAGACCAATTTTACATCTTGTTGCTTTCACAGAATCCTCAAGCTTTTGTGTGGGTACAGCAACAATTGAAAGACTATTTAACTTTTGCCCAGGCGCTGAATGGATTGGATTATTTAATTTGGTTGAACAGTCAGCTGATTCTCTATCCTTATCTTTCTGAAAAAAACAATTCGAACTTAACTCAATCTATGCGGGATAAACTTAAAGGCTTGTCGGATAAGTTTATGCTTCAAAATAACTATGACTTTCATACCTATTTAGATGATCTAAATCAAAAATTATATAAGAGCAAAGAAAGATTAAACGCCAATGTCTCACCCCAATTGGTCTATGAAAGACTGGCTATTTATTTATGTCGTTGGAAATGAAAGTAGAAAGAGAGGTGCTGTCTGTGAATATTAATCATTTAGACCAATTACTTATACAAGTAGAAGAAGAAATGACTCAATTACAAGAAAGTGTAGCGCAGTTGAAGGATGAAATTGCTCTTTTAACGGCAGAAAATAACCGTTTGAGAATGCAGCAATATGAGCAGATAGATCAGATAACTCTCTTAAATCAGCCACGTCAATCGCAAGAAGAAAGACCTCTTTTAATCCAAGAGGAGACTAAGCCCAATCCTTCACCTCCCGTATCTAAAACACCAAGCGGTCACGAAAGGCTCCAATCATTTTATGATGAAGGCATCCATATTTGTCACCATTACTTTGGATCAAGACGTGATCCGCAGGAAGCTTGTATTTTTTGTCAAGACATTTTAGATACTTTAGGAGAGAATTAATTTGAATTCAGCAGAAGTTACCGCTCATTTGACTGCAGAACAAAAAGCACTCATAAAAGAAAAAGAACGCGTGGATTTATTATTTAAAGAACAAAAATATATTATTCAAAGTTCTGAATTTTTTGCTTTTTCTTTGGATGCCGTTCTGCTGGCCGATTTTGTCAGCCTTCGTCGGCGCCGGGATTTAAAAATCCTGGATTTTTGTACAGGCGGGGGTATCATACCCATTCTATTAAGTCATCAAACAGAAGCGGAGATAGAAGGTATTGAAATTCAAGCAGAACTGGTAGATATGGCGCAACGCAGCGTTAAATTAAATAATTTAGAAAATCAGGTCTTCATTCAACAGCAGGATATACGTGAAGTCAAGAGAGCATCTAAACACTACGATGTGATTACTTGCAACCCACCCTATTTTACCACCGGAGAATCTTATCAAATCAGAGAAATAGACAGCCACGCTTTAGCCCGTCATGAAATTACATTGACTTTAGAAGAGTGGGTCACAAAAGCAGCTTCTTTATTACGTGAAAAGGGAAAACTTGCCGTGGTTTATAGACCAAGCCGACTAGATGATCTCATTGAATGTCTGCTCGCTCATCAATTTTCTCTCCACCGTTTACGCTTTGTTCATCCTAAAATAAATCAACCGGCTAATATTGTTTTAGTTGAAGCAATCTATCGAGGTGGCCGTCGGGGGGTCAAAATTGAATCTCCTGTGATCGTGCATACAGAAGAAGGAGATTATACTGATCAAATGAAAGAGGTCTATTTTGGTTCAGAAAACTAAAAAGAGCTATTATTTTTATGTTCTGTATTGTCAAGATAGCTCCTTGTACGCTGGGTATACTACTGATTTGAGTGCTCGATTAATACATCATAATAAAGGTAAGGGAGCAAAATATACCCGTGTGTTAAGCCGGCGTCCGGTAAAAATAATTTATGCAGAACAATGGGCTACTAAATCCCTGGCTATGTCGGCTGAGGCTCGGTTTAAACTTCTTACCCGTCCTCAAAAAGAGCAGTACCTGTCCGCTCATGGCCAAAATAATATTCAAGGGGGTCAATTGGTGGTTTATAATTATTCCCACCGAACAACTAGGTTGCCTGATATGCTTTCTGCAAATGGCTAATAATCGATTAAAATATCTAATTAATGTATAGGACTTACTGAGAATTGAAGTGAAGGAGAAAAAAATGCATTCACAAAAAAGTTTTCAACTTGAACCTTCTACTCAAGGCCAGCTCTTTTTAGTTCCTACTCCCATTGGTAACTTAGAAGATATGACCTTTAGAGCAATTGATGTGTTGAAAAATGTAGATATTATTTTAGCAGAAGACACCCGGCAAACCGGAAAGTTATTGCATCATTTTTCAATTCCGACTAAAATGCGCAGTTTTCATGAGCATTCTGATCAAGAGCAAGTAGACTACTGGATAGAAACTTTAAAAGCAGGACAGAGTTTGGCCTTGGTATCCGATGCTGGTATGCCACTAATCAATGACCCCGGACATCCATTAGTACAAAAAGCCCTGAGGGCTCAACTGTCCGTTATCAGTCTGCCGGGAGCGAATGCAGCCTTAACAGCTTTAGTAGCTTCAGGCCTGCCGGCTAATCAATTTACTTATTATGGATTTTTCCCTCGGAATAAAAAAGATCAATCCCAGCTCTTGGACCAAATCGGCAGCCGGGATGAAACAGCTGTTTTTTATGAATCGCCTTACCGCATCAAGAAAAGCCTGGGGAATGTCTTAGAAGTTTTAGGACCCGACTGTCAGGTGGTCGTCGCACGTGAGTTGACGAAAAAATTTGAAGAATACCTGCGTGGTAAGGTAAGAGATATCTATGAACATTTACAAACTCATACACTTAAAGGTGAAATTGTTTTTTTAATTGAAGGAGGCTCATTAAGCGGTAAATCAGCCCAGACTTCCCGAGTTGATCAGACTCTGTCATTGAAAGAGCAGGTTGAACAACTGGTGGAGTCGGATCAGCTTTCTTCCAAGCAGGCTATTAAAGAAGTTGCTCAATTAAATCAGCTGCGTAAGCAGATAGTTTATGCAGCCTACCATGACATAGATTAAAGCGTTGGGTATATAAAAAGGAGGTAGGCATTGTGGCAGTTGTAATAGCAGGTAGTTTATTTATACTGGCTGTAATTGTCTACTTATCAAAGTGGCGGAGTATTTCCCCTGTCGCTCTAGTATATTTTGGATGCTTAGTTTTATTCCAGGCTTTATTGGAAAAACTAAACTTTAGCTTTCTTACTCGCTATCAACTTTATTTAATAGGTTTTTTCATGGTTGTTCTAATTCCTTTCTTACTTTTATTTTTAGCTTATTTAATGCTCAGTCGAATTGAGCAGGACCGTGAAGTATCATGGTTAAGGATTTTATTTAATCTGGTTATATCGGCTACCTTCATCGCAACTGTAGGCTATACAGTATGGGTTACTCTGGAAAAGAATTTCCTTTTGGCTCATATTTTAAGCGTTTATTCCTTAATCGGTATTTATTTAATTGCCAACTTTTTATTTTTCATTATAGTAAATGGACTGCTGCGTTTTAAACAGGTGCCTAAAAAATTAGATGCCCTTATCGTGTTAGGATCAAGACTAGACAAGAAAGGAAATATAACGCTGGAATTAAAAAGACGCTTAAATAAAACCGCAGCTATTTATAAGGAGCGGCTGGTTAATCAAGGAGAAGCTCCTATTATCTATGTAACCGGAGGAATTAACCGCCAGGATACTCCATCGGAATCACTTGTTATGGCGGCTTATCTACGTGATCAAGGAATACCGGCGGCTAGCATAAAGATGGAAGGAGAATCAACTTCCACTAAAGAAAATCTCAGGAATGTACGTCTGATGTTGAATAGGGAGGCAGCAGATGTTCAAACCTTAATTATCACCAGCCACTTTCATTTATTAAGGTCTTACTTTTATGCCTGGTACGTTGGGATGAACCTGCAGATTATAGGTGTTGCAGGAGTAGGTCGCCAGTGGCCTTTTGCGGTTATCCGTGAATTCATTGCTTTTTTTATATTAACTAAGGAGTTAAATTATCTTTGGATGATAGCCTATTTACTTTATGGTATTAATGAAGCCATGGCTTTTTTTTTATAGGAGGATAAAGAATGAGACGCTGTCAGTGGGTAGAAAATAAGCCGGATTTCTATATAGACTATCATGACCGTATATGGGGCAGGCCGGAACATAATGATCTGGCTTTGTTTGAATGGTTAGTTCTGGAAAGTTTTCATGTAGGATTATCCTGGCAGTTAATTCTTTCTAAAAGAGAGAATTTTCAAGCAGCTTTTGATGCCTTCGATTATAAAAAAATTGCCGGCTATGATGAGGAGAAAATTGAAAGTTTACTGCAAGACAGTGGTATTGTCCGCCACGAAGGAAAAATACGAGCCACCATTACCAATGCGCAGGCATTCTTAACTATCCAAGCGGAACACGGAAGTTTTGACCATTTTATTTGGTCTTTTACCGAAGGTAAAACAATTATCAATCAAACAGGACAACGCCAGACTTCTTCTCCTTTAAGTGATCAAGTGACAAAGCGTTTAAAAGAGTATGGCTTTAAATTTATTGGTTCTGTCACTATTTATTCTTATCTACAAGCTGTAGGCATCATCAATGATCATGAGTTAGAATGTGATTTTAGATAAGGTCCAATTTACAACTGCTTATCAAGTAAGTCCTCTTTAAATATAGAAAAGGATTCAATTCAGCCCGTTTTTGGTGCTGAATTGAATCCTTTTTTGTTAGGAAGTAAAAATATTGCTGATTTTTCAGTTGTTAGAGGCCTGGATGCTGGTCTTGTTTTAATTCAAGTAAGATAGCTTCTAATAATTCGACTTCGCTTGGTCCTTCCGGCTCTGGCTCTGGAGATACTATCTTTTTACCCTGCGCTCTTTCCAACATTTTAAGAATTAGGTATAAAAATAAGGCAATGAATAGAAAGTTTATAATGGCTTGTAAGAAGAGACCGAATTGTATATTTGTTCCCAGCAGAGTGTAGCTCCAGTCTTGTATTTCAGTTGCTGGGGAAAAGGCAACAATCAACGGCATTAAAATATCATCCACAAGAGAAGTAACGATTGCTGTGAAAGCGGTCCCCATAATAATACCAACTGCTAATTTTATGACACTGTCGTTAGCAATAAAATTGCGAAATTCTTTAAACATCTTTATTCCCCCTTTGACTCTAATTGATTTGAAATAAATATACCATATAAGAAATTAAAAGCAAGGTTCAGCAGACTGTTTAACTATTATTTATTTGGATAAATATAGCTATGAGCGGAAAATAAAGTAGAATCAATTAAAGATTTTCCTGTTTTTATCCCTTCTACCCATTGATAAGCCAGAAAAGGTCCACTCGTTAGACCGGAGGCGCCCAAACCTGAGATGGCCCATAAATTTTCATGTAAAGGCACCCTGCCGACTAGTATCCCCGCATCAGGCGTATAGGCTCGGATACCCACTTCTGTCCGATGAATAGGTAAGTCTTTTATTGCGGGAATAAAGGCTTGAGCTTTTTGGTACAAGTCCTCGATTATATTTCTATCAAGAGTCAGATCATATCCTTTGTCTTTTTCATGAGAAGCACCGATTACTAATTCCCCATTATTAAAAGGAATAATATCAAAGCCTCCAGGAGGCATAATGACGGGCCAGTGCTTATTTGCCCATTCTTTTTTATAAATAGAAAACAATTGACCTTTTTGGGGAGTTATTTCGCATGTTAAATTTAGCGGCTCGAGCAGTTGCGGCAGCCAGGCTCCAGCAGCTAATAATACTTTATCAAAAGCTTGTATTTTATTTTGACATTTAATATGAACTTGTACCGAATCTTTTTTCACCAGACTAGCTTTATGAGGCAGAATTCTTCCTCCAAAAAATTGAATGGCTTCTTTTAAAATCTGGATTAATTTTCTGCCGCTGACCCTAGCTCCACCTGACACATAAGTAGCATCATAGGGGCTTTCTAACAGAGGATAATAATTTTTCACATGCTGTGCAGCAATGGGCTGAACGCTTCCTATTGAAGGAGAGTCCTTTAATTTAAGGGGGGCTTTTTCCAAATCTAATGCAATATCTTCTTTATTCTTTTTTAATAGAAGGGCACCTTCTTCTTCAAATATTTCATCTGTTGGAAATCCATCATCAGCTAATTCCTGCATAAATTGTCGATAGAATTCTGCTCCATTGGAGACTAAATAATACCATTCTTTGTTGCGTCTTTTAGTAAACCAAGGGCAAATGATGCCGGCTGCTGCTGTAGTCGCTTGTCCTTCACCACTATCAAAAAGAGTCACTGAATAGTCCTCGCGAGCTAAGTAATAGGCGGCTGTGGCGCCGACAATTCCGCCACCGACTATGGCGATAGCAGGTTTTTTCTCTGCCATTAAATATCCCTTCTTTCTTTTAAGTCTTGAGGTTTATTTTATAAAGCGTAAGTAAAAAAAGTGCCGGCCCGGCACTATCAATTCAATGGGTCGGCTGTTTTTATTGGTTGGCTGAGGTAAAAGCTTTAATCCTTTCCAAGGCAGTTTGAAGGTTTTCCATACTGGCAGCGTAAGATAGTCTGAAGTAACGATAACCGGCAGAACCAAATGCCTGGCCGGGAATGAGTCCTACTTTCGCTTCCTTAGCCAAGGCCAGGCAAAAATCATAATCATCGCCTTTAAACCAGTCGGGTACTTGAATAAAAAGGTAGAAAGCTCCTTGAGGAGTAGCAAGTTGATAGCCTAAATCTTCAAAAGCTTCTACTAAAAAGTCTCGTCTTTTTTTATATTCCTTACGCATCAATTCGATTGCCTGGTCTCCGTCATTATAAGCTGCAATCGCAGCATATTGGGCCTGGGTAGTAGGTGTGTTCACACAGGATTGATGGGCTTTAAATATCTCGGTTAGTATCCAATCAGGGCCGCAAATAAAGCCCATCCGCCAGCCGGTCATGGCATGAGATTTAGAAGCTCCATTAATGACAATGGTTTGATCTGGTACAAATTTGGCCAGCGAAATATGCCGGTCTGTATAAGTCAATTCTGCATAAATTTCATCGGACATCACCAAAATATCATGTTGCCGGATAATATCAGCCAGTGCTTCCAACTGCTCTTCTGAATAGGACCTTCCTGTTGGGTTGGATGGGTGATTAAATAATAATACTTTCGTTTCTGGATGTTCTGTTAAACTTTCACTCAACTGTTCTGGTGTTAAAATAAACTCATTTTCTGATACATCTATTGGAATAAACTCACCGCCTGCAATTCCTACTTGCGTGGCGTAAACAGCATAATTAGGTGAAGGAGCCAGTACCTTATCTCCTGGGTTTAAGATTCCCGTCAAAGTGGCGAAAATAGCTTCTGTGGCCCCATGGGTCACAATAATTTCTGTTTCAGGATCATAGTTTAAGTCATATTTTCTTTGCATAAAATCCCGAATAGCCCGGCGCAGCTCCAGGAGACCTTTTGAGTGTGTATAGCCATTGCCCTGCTCCTTCATAGCCGTAATCATCGCTTCTTTTATAAAATCAGGAGTGTCGAAATCAGGTTCACCCAAAGTTAAGCGGATTAACCCTTCAATACCTGAAATTCTATCATTAAAGGCGCGAATAGGACTGGGTTTTAAATCTTTGATACGTTGGTTCAACTGAATTTTTTTCATAATATCACCTTTTCACTTAAAGTCATAACATATTGTACCACAGATAATGAGAGAATAATGAGCAATTGAGCCATAAATAAAGTGGTTTTAGAGCGATTATTAGAATTATATGAAAAAGTGTTTGACAATTCCATTTTGACTCGCTAAAATGTATCTAACATATTAAGAATAAACACATCGAAGTGGAAAGTAAATAACTAGTTTACTCAGTAGAGAGCTCACATCCAGGTGAAAGTGGGCAGTAAAATAGTATTGAAAAATGGCCACAGAGTGGTTGTCCTGAATGCGAAGCAATAAGGACAAACGGCAGCTGCCGTTACCAAGCACCGGTATAACCCTAGGATTAATATGGGGAGTACCGGCTAAGATTATCATAGTGATATGATAATAAACTAAGGTGGTACCACGAAGTAAACACTCTCGTCCTTTTATTAGGAGGAGATTTTTTTGTTTTTAATAAATATTAAGGAGGTCAGATCGTGATAAAATTACGCGATATCGATGTAGTATTTAAAACAGATAATCGGACAGTAACAGCAGTGAAAAATGTGTCCTTGGATGTAAATTCCGGAGAAATATATGGAATTGTAGGGTATTCAGGTGCCGGGAAAAGTACTTTAGTAAGAACGATCAACTTACTGCAACTGCCGACTAAAGGATATGTAGAAGTGAATGGACAAGACCTGCTCAGTTTGTCATCGGCTCAGTTACGCACTGCCCGAAAAAAAATTGGCATGATTTTCCAACACTTTAACTTAATGGAATCACGCACGATTGCAGAGAATGTTGCTTTTCCTTTAAAAAACAGCGGTCTCAGCCGGACCCAAAAGAATGAAAAAGTTAAGGAATTATTAACTTTAGTAGGATTAGAAGACAAATTATATAATTATCCCAGCCAGTTATCAGGAGGCCAAAAGCAAAGAGTTGCCATTGCCAGATCTCTGGCTAACGACCCGGATGTACTTTTATGTGATGAAGCAACTTCTGCACTGGATCCTAAAACAACCCAGTCTATTTTAGATTTATTACGAGATTTAAATGAAAAGTTAGGATTAACCATAGTCATCATTACCCATGAGATGGCAGTAGTAAAAGATTTATGCCATAAAGTAGCAGTAATGGAAAATGGAGAAATTCTTGAACAGGGGCAGATTGTAGACATTTTTACTAGCCCTCAAAAAAGCTTAACCAAAGAATTTATCGATACTGCCACCCACTTTGACCGTGAAGTAAATGTGGTCTTAGAAAAAATAGACGCAGGCAGCGACTATGGCAATCAACATATTGTAAGAATTACTTACGTAGGTAAAGACACAACGCAGCCAGTCATGGCTCAGTTAATTCGACAGTATGATTTAATGGTCAATATACTCTATGGAAATGTGGAAGTCCTGCAGAAAACTCCGGTGGGGAATTTGTTGGTAGCTATTTCAGGAGCAGCGGATGATTTTGAAGCAGGCATGAAATTTCTTCAAGAACGGAATGTAAAATTAGAAATTTTAGCCGTACCGGTAAAAGAAGAGGGGGGAGAAAATGAACTCGTTAAACGTTAATTTGTATGACTATATCAGTACAAACTATCCTGCTTTTTCGGCTCAAATGGAAGAACTTTTACCTTACGCCTGGTCTTTATTAGATGAATACGCGGTGGCCTTTGTGGAAACTCTTTATATGTTGGGGATTACGATTCTGTTTGCCGGATTGTTTGGGTTAATTATCGGTATCATTATTACCATTACCGGACCTTTTGGTATTTTACCCAATCGTCCTGTTTATAAAACCCTGGATGCTTTTATTAATGTTTTCCGCTCCATTCCATTTATTATTTTATTAGCCTTATTGGTTAATTTTACCCGTTTAATTGTAGGAACATCCATTGGAGCTACCGCAGCTTCGGTCCCTATTGTGGTTGGGACGATTCCTTTTTTTGCAAGGCAGGTTGAAATTGCTTTACTGGAAGTTGATCCAGGAGTAATTGAAGCAGCTCAATCAATGGGATCCTCTCCTTTTGATATCGTTTTGCGGGTTTATCTACGAGAAGGTTTACCTGCATTACTGCGTGTGTCGGCTTCTACAGTCATTAATGTCATTGGTTTAACTGCCATGGCGGGAGCTGTCGGGGGCGGTGGATTAGGGACTGTCGCTATTGCAAGAGGTTATCAAAGAAGCCGGATGGATGTCATTATTGTTGCTACCATTTTGATTTTATTGATTGTTTTTATATCCCAAGCAATCTTTAATTTACTTATACGCTGGGTGGAACATAAGGAATAAGAGCTATTTCATTAAAGGTGGTGGTTACTGGTTGGAAAGTTATATGTGCAGTGGAAAATGTAGGCAAGTAAATAAACAAACGATTAAACTTAAAAAGGAGTTTTTAATTATGAAAAAATTTATTAAATCTTTAGCTTTAGTTGCATTAGCAGGAACAGCTTTATTACCGGCAGCTGCGGCACAAGAAGAGTCCTCTGATTTTGATGGCGAGACAGTGTCCATTGGAGTCGCTTCAGAATATGAAGAAGAAGTTTGGTTAGATGTAGCTGACCGTGCAGCCGAAGAAGGAATCACCTTGGATATTGTTTTGTTTAATGACTACATTCAGCCGAATGTGGCCGCTCAAGATGGTTCGTTGGATCTAAATGCTTTTCAACACGTTGAATATTTAAATGATTGGAATGCTTCTAATGATGGTAGTTTACAAGCTATCGGCTTTACTTACGTTGCTCCTTTAAAAATCTATTCGGATAAAATCACTTCTCTAGATGAACTGCAAGAAGGCGATATTATTGCAATTCCTAATGATCCGACCAATGGTGGACGCGCTTTATTAGCTTTGGAAAAAGCTGGCTTAATTGAAGTGGATGATGCGGTGGGTATCTTACCAACGGTTAATGATATTACTGCAAATGAGTTGAATTTAGAATTTGAGGAATTAGAGGCTGGACAAATCGCGACAGCATTACCGGATGTAGCGGCAGCAGCTATCAATAATAACTTCGCCAATGATGCGGGATTAACGGACGAAGATGCTATTTTTAATGATGCAGAAGATATTGAAAGCTTACCTGAAAATTATAAAAATGTAATTGCAACGCGTGCAGATGATGCTGAAAACCCAGTCTACTTACGGGTGGTTGAATTATACCAAGAGGATGCAACAACGGATAAATTAGCCGAAGTGTCAAACGGTTCTGATGTTCCTGCCTGGTCTGAAGAGGATGC
>CAYYGA010000020.1:0-25973 GCA_964471435.1 uncultured Facklamia sp. | reverse complement strand
CTTGTCTTTTTTAATTTTTAAATAAATGTAAAACACTAATTTATAGAAAGAAGTCGTTTAACATGCATGGAATGTAAGCGCTTGATATAATAACATATGTAGGCTAATCTAAAGTTGCTTTCAATTTGATTAAAATTGATTATTAACTATAGGAGGTTAAGAATGAAGCAATATCAAATGTTTATTAATAATGAGTGGTGTAAGAGTTCGACAGGAGAAACGATGGAAGTTTTAAACCCTGCTACTGAGGAAGTAATAGCTACTGTTCCAAGAGCAAGTAATGAGGATGTTGACAAAGCGGTAGCTGCTGCAAAAAGTGCTTTTCCTGCTTGGAATGCCATGAAAGTAGAAGAAAGAGCCAAGTATGTACAGCAATTAGCAGAAAAGATGGAGCAAAATAAAGAAAAATTTGCTGACCTTATTGTTAAAGAATTGGGAGCTGCCAAAGAATTCACTATGGATTATCAAGTCGCTAATCCGCCCAAGGAAATGAAAGCTGCCTTGAAAGAAGCAGAAGACTATCCATGGGAAGAAGATGTAGATGGAGCAACAGTAATACGTGAAGGAAGCGGTGTGGTTGCGGCCATTACTCCTTGGAATTATCCGCTTAATCAAATTCAACGGAAATTAACACCTGCCTTAATTACAGGTAATACATTAGTGGTGAAGCCGGCTTCTAATACACCTTTAACTGCGCTTTATTTAGCCGAGTTAATTGAAGAGGTAAATTTACCTGCTGGTGTAGTCAACATTATAACGGGCGGAGGCTCGGACGCAGGAGACTATTTAGCGGCTCATTCTGATGTAGCTGTTATTTCATTTACAGGATCAACGGAAGTTGGAAAAGGTCTTTATGAAAAAGCTGGTCAGTCAGTTAAGAAGTTAGTCTTGGAATTAGGAGGTAAGTCTGCTTTAGTTTATTTGAAAGGGGGCGATCTCGAATTAGCTGTAAAACAATCGATGAACACAATTTTTAATAATTCAGGACAAACCTGTTCAGCTTTAACCCGTTTATTAGTGCCGGAAGATGAAATAGATGAAGTCAAAGAGAAAATAAAACAGCATTATGATGATTTTGTAAAAGTCGGCAATCCAGCTGATCCGAATGTCACTGTTGGTCCGATGGTATCTCAAGATCAAAAAGAAACAGTCTTAAACTATATTGAAAAAGGTAAAAAAGAAGGCGCAGAAATTTTAATTGGTGGAAATAAAATCGAAGGTAAAGGATTCTTCGTTGAACCTACCATTTTTGTAAATGTTGATAACAAAATGATAATCGCGCAAGAAGAAATTTTTGGCCCTGTATTAACTGTTCTTACTTACAAAGATAAGGAAGAAGCAATTGAAATCGCAAATGATTCGGTTTATGGTTTATCAGGAGCAGTAGTTGGTCCTAAAAAAGAAGCAGAAGAAGTAGCCCGTAGATTACGCACTGGAAATGTAATTGTTAATAATGGTCCAAGAACTCCTCATGCTCCATTTGGTGGTTACAAGCAGTCAGGTATTGGACGTGAGAATGGTAAATTTGGACTAGATGATTATGTGGAAATAAAGGCTATTTTCATTGATAAAGATTAGCGAAAATAATTCAACAAAATCATATTTATAAATTTTATATTTTAAGAAGGAGGAATTAATATGTCGTAAGAAATGTCATTAAGGGAAATTCATGAAAAATTAAACTTTCTTTTAAAAGAGGAAGAGGTTAATTTTGATGAATCGAATCATGATTTGGAAGACTTGTCGTCTGTCCATGCTAAAGTAAATGCTTTATTAGAAAATCACAAGACGGAAGTTCCGAAAGGAAATGAAACCATCGAAGATTTACAGCCGAAATTAGATATGTTAATTAAAGAGCATGGAGGAAAATTCGAAGATGAAATAGCTGATGCAAATTCCATTGACACCGTCGATGCAAAGTTGGCCATACTGATTGATGAAGAAACGAATCCTTAGAAAAACATCAGTATGGTATCAGAAAACTATTTAATTAAAAAGTAACAGGAGTCAACCTTGAGGGCTGCTCCTGTTACTTTTTTTACTTTTAGCTGTTATAAACCAAGCGTAAAGTTAATCAGTTACTATCCCAAAATAATTTTCCGACTCGTTCGCCGTGGCTGACAGTAATTTGAGCATCATTAGCAGTATAGAGTGTTGATGCAATCCAAGGACCTAAAAGATAAAGACTTTCTATTTTTCCATAATGACTGCTTATTACTTGAGAACTAGGAAAAGATACCCTAAACCCACCCTCTGGATGATAAGTTAAAAGCTCTTTGTCTAGTAAATTTTTGAGTAAAGGCTGGAGAGTTTTAGCTTTAAAAGGATTAAATTGGAAGCCGGTAGCATTAATTAAATAATTTTCATTAAAAAATAAGTTCTCATTAGTCTTCAGTTCAAAGTCTGGGTTAGTTTTTTCTATCTCGGAAATGCCAGTCACAAATTTAACTCTTCCTGTTTTGATCCATTCGTAAATATCCTGAATTGATTCCTTTGGAGTAACTTTACGTAAGTGGTCAATAATAGATGCATAAGATTTTTTTAGTTGGTATTGATCGGTCTTTGATAAAGAATTATAAATATCTGGCATAATAGTTTTAATGTTTTCTTGATACCGCTGGATTTTAGCTAGATCTGGAACATCGTTTTCCAGTTGGTAAAGAATCTGTGTATGTGAGCCGGACATAAAATTTGTTAAGAGATATTCCAAATTAATGTGGTTAATCTCCATATCAGAGATAAATTGATCATAAAGATCTTCTAAAGGTAAAAAATCTTCATAAGTATCCAGCCATTCCCGGGTTAAGTTGACTGAGAGTTCCGCCCCTTTCCATGGCATTGCGATGGTGTCGAATGGGTGGTTTGGAATATAAAAAGTAATGCTTTCTTTCCAATCAAAATCATGTATTAATGATCGTACTACATCAATGCTTGTTAATCCTGATCCAATAATACCAATAGATGCTTCCTGTGGTATGTCTCCCAAATGTTTTGTAAGAGGGTAGGGATTATGAATATAGTTTTCCTTACCGTATAAATTATAATAATCTGCATAAGGCGGATGTCCCACAGCTAAAAAAATTTGGTCATAAATTTTGTTTTTATTAGAGTCGGTGAAGAGTTGGAAGCCCTCTTCAAGCATATTAAGTGTAATGACTGTTTCATTAAAGATTTCAACTTTTTCTGATTGAAAGAATTTTTTGAAGCGTTCATTCAAATACTCACCATAGACTGATCGGGGTACGAAGGAATTGGGGTCTGGTTTGTTATTGAATTTTTCAGACAGCCAAACTAAAAAATCTTTTGGTTTATCCAATTCGACGCTCAAATAGCGTGACATAGTGTTTATAAGAGATGAGTGTGTGTCTTGACTGTAAGCTTGTCCTTTTGCTAATTCATTATGACTTTCATAAATATCGATTTCAAAGTGGCTGTTTTCCGGCGCATGCTCCAATAAAGAACGTAGTATGCTGGCACCACTAAGGCCGAATCCAATAATAGCAATTTTCATTCAGCAACCTCCCAAAAAATAAATTTTAGTGTCCAAGCATAACTTATAGTAAAAATACACTTAAGTATATTATTTTTTGAAATAACGTTTTATATAGGCGATTAATTCTCGACTTGCGTCAGGCAGGTGAGTGTTTTTGCGGTAAACTAAATAAAAATCTCGGTTAGCTTCGTGATGATTGAGTTGGAAAGTAAGGATTTTTTTCTGCTTTACTTCATTCTCAACTGCCAATTCAGAAATAATTGAGATTCCAGCACCTAAGCTGATAAAGTTTTTTATAGCATCATTATTATTTACTTCAAGCATAATATTTAGTTTATGAGGATCTATATTAAGTGAGCGCAGAATCATTGAAGATTCTTTTAAAGTGCCTGATCCTTCTTCACGTGAGATAAATGGGTGGCTCAAAATTTCCTCTAAGCCGGCATTCTTTTCTTTTAAATTTAAATAATAGTCATTATATGGAGTAGCTATGACTAAAGTATCGGTATAGATTTGATCGAAAACCAAATTATTATTCATGGCACGGCTTCCCACAATCCCGATGTTTAAAGAACCTAAGGCAATATCATTAATAATATTGATGGTATCATTTTGAATTAATTTAATTTGTTTTTCCTGATGATCTTTTGCAAATGAAATTAAGAGCGGTGGTAGTATATAACCTGCCGCTATGGAAGAGGCTCCTATTGTCACACGGTGACTATTTTTTTGTGAAAAGGTTGTCTCAATATTACTGGCCATTTTTAATAATGATTGAGCATATTTATAAAACTCTTCTCCTTGAACAGTTAATTCGTGAGACTTGGTAGTCCGGCTGATCAGTTCAATTCCTAATTCTTGTTCGAGTTGTTTGATGTGTAAACTGACCGTTGGTTGAGATAAATAAAGTTGTTTAGCAGCTTCTGAAAAGCTACCCCATTCTACAATAGTTATAAAGGTTTGTATTTGCTTAAGTTCCACAAAAAAACCCCTTTCTTATTATAATTAAGTAATTTTTAAGTAAAATGTGCTTGCGCAGCAATATTTTTTAGCACAGAGACTGCTTGATCTAATTCTTCTTTAGTAGTGTAGTGAGATAAACTGAAGCGCACCACCCCTTGTTCTTGTGTGCCTAAAGCTTGGTGCATTAAAGGGGCACAATGGCCGCCGCCCCGGGTCATAATTTCTTTCTCGTCTATTAAATCCTCTACGACTTGAGCAGAATCTACACTATCAATATTAATTGATACAATCGCAGTACGATCTACTGGATCTTCAAAAGAACCATAAAATTTGATAGCAGGTATATTTTCTAATTCTTTCACAAAGTAATTAAGTAAAATTCGTTCTTCTTTTTGAATGTTTTCCACACCATAGTCCAACAAATATTCTACACCTGCTAAAAGACCGGCAATTCCATGTCCATTGAGTGTCCCGGCTTCCAAAGCGGTCGGATAGTCATCAGGATGCCGAGGGTTAAAAGTATCCACACCTGTTCCGCCTGTCTTTAAAGGGCGGATTTTAATACCTGGTTTAATATACAGGCCTCCAGTTCCTTGCGGACCCAAGAGACTTTTATGTCCCGTAAAACATAAGACGTCTACATCTAAATTTTGAACATCAATCGGCATCGCACCAATTGTTTGGGAGGCATCTACTACGCATAGTATATTGTATTTGTGCAAAATTTCAGCTGCTTCTTTAATGGGGTTAATATTACCAGTTACATTAGAGGAATGGGTGATTACCATACCTTTTGTATTTTCTTTAATATTATTTTTAATAGATTCGTAATCAATAATACCTTTATCTGTAATCGGTAAAATGGTTAGTTCTAAACCTTGAGCTTGCAGTTCATAAAGAGGTCTTAAAACTGAGTTATGTTCCATTACTGTTGTAATCACATGATCACCCGGAGAAAATAAACCTTTTATAGCAATATTAAGAGATTCGGTTGCGTTATGAGTGAAAATAATCTGTCTTGGATCTTCACCATTGATTAGTTCATTTAACTTTTGGCGCGCATGAAAAATAATACGAGAAGCAGTCATGGCAGATTCAGTAGAGCCCCGACCCGCATTGCCCATATTTTGCAAGGCATTAATGACAGCATCAATTACTGCCTGCGGTTTCTTTAAGCTGGTAGCAGCGTTATCTAAATAAATCATAATAACCATCCTTTAATATTTTAAATGTAGGATAAAATTTCCAATTAATACTTGTGAAAATATATACAGATTGATTATAACTTAATTATTGAGGAGAAGTTAGTGTTATTAATATTTCTGATAGATAACGAGCGCTTATTAAGAAATTTTTGGAAGATATTGAGAAATGAATTTAATTAAATAATAATTTTTATTTGCACTTGCAAAAGTCTCATACTGATGGTATAGTTCTATAAGTGCATTAAATTAGATGGGAGCGGATGGGTTCTGGTGTTCCCTCTGGTCTTCAAAACCAGTATGAGGCGTTAAGAGCGTCTTGGGTGAGTTCGATTCTCACACGTTCCCGCCAGAAAATTAAACTAACCTTCTTGAAAGGTTAGAATAGAAACTAAAAGCTACTCGCTGGTGCGAGTAGCTTTTTAAATTTATAATTAAAAAATATCAAATAACTTTTCCTGTCTAAAATTATAAGGGTTTGTAAGCAGTGATGATGGAAGAACGTAAATAATATTGTAAATCCACTTCCTTTATTCCCCATTTAGCCGCATATTCCGGAGTCACGGTATTGCTTTCAATATCTATTTCAGTAAAACCTGCTTTTTGAATAATCGCTTTTAACTTATCCAAAGTTATTGCTCCCGCCACTCAAGTCCCATACATATTAGGATTTTCATAAACTGATTCGGGTAAGTTTTCAAATAGAGTGATGTCTGAAATACCAATTCGGCCCCCTGGTTTTAATACCCGGTACATTTCGTTATAAACCTCTTGTTTTCTAGTTGATAGATTGATTACACAGTTGGAAATAATTAAATCTGCACTGTTATCAGCTGCTGGAAGATGTTCTATTTCTCCCAGCCGAAATTCAGCCTGAATGAACTTCCGTTTACGCGCAATATCGCGTGCTCGTACAATCATCTCTCGGGTCATATCTATGCCTATTACATGACCTGTTTCACCTACTTTTTTTGAGGCGACAAAAACATCAAACCCTTTTCCACAGCCTAAATCTATAACCGTTTCGCCAACTTGAGGTTGAGCCTTTTCTTGTGGGTTGCCACATCCTAAACCCATATTAGCTTCTTGCGGTACACTCTCTATTTCCTCTTGTGAATAACCAATCGATTTATTCAGTTTTTCTATATCTATTTTAGTTTTTTCTTCATTAATCGCTACTTTTTGATAAAAATCAGCTACCGATTTTTGAATTTCTTCTTGACTTAATTTGCGTTTAGTCATTTATAACCCTCCCTGGAATAATTATCACAAGTATATAACATTTATTAATTGAGTCAAATAGCTCAGAAGTAGCTTTCTTTTATTTTGCTTATAAAATTTTTAAATAAATCACACTTACTTATATAAAAAAAAAATCATCTCCTATATTAAAATGAGAGTTTTTTATTGATATAGTAAAGAGGATATAAAAAAAGTTAAAGAGGTGTGGTATGAAATATTTAAAAAAACAACCCTTTGTTATGTCAGGCTTAACTTTAGGCTTGGCTGCTTTAGGAAATTTGTTGCAAAGTTATAGTCCGACCTTACGTTTGATTTGTGGTGTCATTGCATTAATTCTTTTTTTAACTTTGACGGTTAGAATTTTAATAAACTTTTCAGATTATATAACAGAAGCTCAGAAGCCGGTTGCTGCTTCAGTTTTTCCAACTTATCCTATGTCCATTATGTTATTATCAACTTATTTAGAGCCCTTATTAGGATTGAGTAAGGGAGTTGCGATTCTTTTTTGGTGGATTGGGATTATTATTAATTTGGCTATGATGGTAAAGTTTACGATGGATTTTGTTCCTCAAAGAAAAATTTCTTTAGTTTTTCCTTCTTGGGGTGTAGTTTATTGTGGAATAGCAGTAGCTAGTGTTACAGCTCCTTATTTTGGACAATTATGGGTAGGTCAAGTGGCATTTTGGATTGGGTTAATTGGTGGCATTTTAGTAATGCCTTTTATGTTGTACCGTGTCTATAGGTTACGTGATATACCTGAACCGGCTTTACCTTCTATTACCATCTTATGCGCACCGTTTTCTCTTTTAGTGGCGGGTTATGTAAATTCATTCCCAGAGCCAAACTTAACCTTATTAGCTATATTGCTTGTGTTCGCTCAAATTTTGTATATTACTACAGTGGTGCAGGTGCCCAACTTTATGAGAATGAAATTTATTCCTTCCTTTGCTGGTTTAACCTTCCCATTAGTTATCTCAGCCTTATCCTTGAAATTAGCAGTCCCTGTCTTAGGATGGCAATCTAATATAATGTCATTTGTCATTATGGTAGAAACAGTTATTGCGACTTTAGCAGTTGTGTATGTATTAATCGGCTTTTTAAATCTGATTTTCAAATCTGAAGTGCATGATACACCAAGACCTGAAAAAGTTTCAAACTAATATTAATACAAAAAGTTACAAGCATTTAATTCGTAAAGGATTAAATGCTTTTTTCATTTAAGGGCAAGAGTAATTATTAAGAATTCATTGTTTCAGAACCAATGCTTTGAATCTTTTAGGTTCTGGAAATAACTGCTCGATGACGAAATTGTGCGTTTGCTATAACCATTAAAGTTTTAAGAAAACTTCATATTGCCCTTTTCAAAGTGCTTAATTTATGCTATTGTGAATATATCAACAATCATTATAAATCACGGAGGTCATTTAATGGATTCAAAAATTCAAAAATATGTCGATGACGGTTTATTTACAGAAGAAATTGGTAACTACATCCAAAAAGCTTTTGATAATAAAGAGTCAGTTATTATTGCAGGACACCGTTCAACTGGTAGTCGTCCTTTAATTGCTAACTTGATGGCAGTTGCAAAAGGGCAATATGATGCAGTTCAAGTACGAAAAGCTGAGGATTTAGAAAAAGAGGGCGATTATTACTTAGTATTTGGCCCTCCAGCTGATCAAATTGAAGGGTTAATTGCTGAGGTTATTGCTAAAGAAAAACCTTTCGTAACTTTAAAAGAACCTGAAACACCTTTCTCAATTATGAAAATTTTCAAAGGGTATGTAAAAGAAAATCCAGAAACAAAACAAGTGATTCATCAAATATCCTTGAAAAAAGACGGAACTGGTTCAGATGCAATCCCTTACACTGACCGTGTTGACCGTTATTATGTTAATGAAAAACAAAAAGTTAAATCAGAAAAAATTTACGTGAAAGAGTAATAAACAAAATGAATGAAAGAGGGCGTAGGTAGCGAGACCTACGCCCTCTATTTATTGGGAAAGATAATAATTATAAAGGGACTCATTTTGTTGTTCTCTTTTTAACCGTTATAATAAAGGTAAGACAATGATGAAAGTGAGGAAAAGGCTATGGTAGATAAACAGAAAAAAACAGAATTAGAAATCTGTGGAGGTTGAAATGCTAAAATAGGACCAGGCAGTTTGTCTGAAATATTAGCAGGACTTCCGAAGCAGTATGATGAAAATTTATTAGTAGGTTTCGATTCAAGTGATGATGCAGCAGTTTATAAATTAACCGATGAAGTAGCAGTCATTCAAACAACAGACTTTTTCCCTTCTATGGTAAAAGATCCTTATCATTTTGGTCAAATAGCTGCTACAAATGCCTTATCGGATGTCTACTCAATGGGAGGACATGTTATCACCGCAATGAACTTAGTAGGTTATCCAGATAATAAGCAATCTTTAGATGCTTTAGCAGAAATATTACGCGGGGGAGCTGAAAAAGTTGCCGAAGCTGGGGGTGTGTTAGCCGGTGGTCATACTATTCGGCAAGACCCACCCGTCTATGGGTTAGCAGTAGCGGGTGTAGTGCATCCGGATGAAATTATTACTAATGATGGCTGCCAAGTGGGCGATGCAATCATTGCCACAAAAAAACTAGGTGTTGGAATCGTAACTACGGCCTATAATAATGATCAAATGTCGCAAGAAGCTTATGATGAGGCCATCGTTTCGATGACAACCCTCAATAAATATGCAGCAGAAATCATGCTTAATTACAATGTAACTGCCTCTACAGATATAACAGGCTTTGGGATTTTAGGTCACTTGCATGAGATGGTAGATGATCGTGTGACTGCTATCTTACAAGCTGATAAGATTCCCTATATAGAAGGAGCTTATGAAGCAGCTAAACAAAAACTCACTACCGGAGGTGCTAAACGCAATCGACAATATTATGAAAAGCATATTGATTTCCAAATAGAAGATTCTTATATGGAAGATATTTTATTTGACCCACAAACCTCTGGTGGACTTTTAATTACAGTTCCGGAAAATCAACTTGAGAATCTTATGCAAGCATACAAAGAACATAATATACAAGCGGCACATATCGGTTTTATTACTGAAAAACAAGAAAAACCAATTATTATTCAATAAAAGGAGTTAGATTTAATGGCAGATTATTTAGTTGTACTCGATAGTGATAAAATGGGGAACGGTAACGACGAGATAGGTGAAATTTTAATTAAAGCCTTTTTATCTGCATTAGAGGATGAAGAAAAATTACCCCAAGAAATCTTACTTTATAATACAGGGGTATTATTAGTGAAAGAAGGCGCTGATACCGTAGAAGCCTTTCAAGAACTCGTTGAAAAAGGTGTATCAGTAAAGGCTTGTGGAACTTGTTTGAGTTTCTTTGAAATGGAAAACCAACTAGCAGTAGGCAAGCCTTCTAATATGAGATATATTTTAGGACAGATGCGCTCTTACGATCGTGTCGTACAACCCTAATGATATTATGGGAGTGAACTAAAAGATGAAAAATATCGTATTAGGTACGGCTGGGCATATTGATCATGGGAAAACGACTTTAATTAAAGCTTTAACGGGAATTGAGACTGATACAACTCAAGAAGAAAAAAAGCGGGGGTTATCTATTAACCTCGGCTTTGCTTATTTAGACCTTCCGAACGGTGAACGTGTCGGGATAGTCGATGTTCCAGGGCATGAGAAATTCATTAAGAATATGTTAGCCGGTGCTGCAGGGATAGATTTAGTGATGTTGGTTATCGATATAAATGAAGGCATCATGCCTCAGACACGAGAACATGTCGATGTCTTAAATTTACTCGGTATCGAAGATTTTATAATTGTTTTAACTAAGGTTGAAGGTGCTGACGAAGATTTAAAATTAATCGTATTTGAAGATATTAAAGAGCAATTTTTAGGGACAGCATTAGAAAATGCTCCTATTATTGAAACAGATGCAATAGCTGGACTAGGTATAGAGGAATTAAAGACACTTTTAGAAGAAAAAATAGCAAGCATTAAAGATACTAGCGAAGATTTACCGGCACGTTTAAATGTGGACCGTGCTTTTTCTGTGAAAGGTTTTGGGACGGTTGTGACAGGAACTTTAATTGATGGCTCAATTAAAGTGGGGGATGAACTAACCATTTACCCTAAAGATATAAAAACCCGTGTCCGAACCATTCAAATACATGAAGAAGATAAAGATACAGCAGATGCAGGAAACCGTACTGCTTTAAATTTAACTAAGATAGATTTGGATGATATTGGACGTGGGGATGTTCTGTCCGCATCTACTTTAGAATCCTCTTATATGATTGATGCAAAAGTGAGCTGTTTATCTTCTGCTGAGCAGCCGATGGAATTATGGGACCGAGTTCATTTACATATCGGAACACGTGAAGTAATAGGACGCCTAGTTCCTTTAGGTAAAGAAAAGATATTACCGGGTGAAACTGCTTTTATGCAAATACGCTTGGAAGAAGAGGTTGCAGTAAAAAAAGGAGACCGCTTTATTTTACGAAATTTCTCTCCTGTAGTAACCATAGGAGGCGGTGAAGTATTGGATGCTAACCCTCCTAAACATAAACGGTTCAACCAAGATGTTTTAGAATCGCTTACTGTCATGGAATCAGGTACAGCTGCTGAAGTTTTACTGGACTTTCTAGAAAATCGTACAGCCGGTTTTTCTTCCATAAAAGAAATGGCGGACTATTTAGGAGAAGACATGAAAACAGTTGAGTCTTATGTTAAAGAAATGGTGGCTGAAGGTAGCTTACTTAAGTTTGGACAATTTTATATGGCCAAAGCATCATTTGAAAATATTGCAGATAAAATGAAAGCTTTATTAGAAGCCTATCATCAAGAAAACAATATGGAAGCTGGAATGTCTCTTGAAGAGTTTCGCTCACGCTTTAATAAAGTACCACCAAAAGAGCTAAATGCCATTATTCAAACTTTAGTTGAAAAGGGTGAGTTTGTAATAGAGGGTGAAATCATTCGAATGAGTGATTATACTATCGCGATTTCGCCGGCACAAGCAAAAGCCAAGGAAGAAATAGATACACACATTAAAGAAGCAGCTTGGTCTCCTTTAACTTTTGAAGAAATAGTAGGGAAAGATAAAACTAAACGAGAAGTTTATATGCAAATGCGTAAGAACAATGAATTTTACCGTTTAGATAAACAAGTAGAATTACACCAAACTTTATATAATGAAGCTTTAAATCGTTTAGCTGCATTCTGTCAACAACATGGGGAAATAGCTTTAGCTGATTTCCGTAATTTATTAGATACCAGTCGAAAATATGCTTTATTATTATTAGACGACTTTGACCAAAGAGGAATTACCCAACGGGTTGAAGATACCCGGGTGATGAATCCTAAATATCTCAACCATATCGAGGAGGCCCATATTTGATGCGGGAATTATTAGCCAATCTACCCAAAGTAGACAAAGTTTTAGTTGATAAGAGAATCTCAGCTTGGCAAACTGACATTAGTTCAGACTTAATTAAACAAACAGTTCAAGCTGAAATTGAACTTATCAGACAAGCAATACTTTCAGGTGAAGAAACCAACAAAAAAGTAGTAGATTTCGACCATATTATACAGCTGGTTGACCAATCATTAGAAAAGATGGCTTCCCCGTCATTAATAACGGTTATTAATGGAACCGGAACTATTTTACATACTAATTTAGGTCGTGCGCCATTATCTGAGGAAGTGATGCAGGCAATAGCAGAATTAGGACCTTCTTATTCTAATCTAGAGTATAATTTAGAAGAAGGGAAACGTGGGTCTCGTTATGATCATTTAAAAGATGTTTTACGACACATTACCGGGGCTGAAGATGCTTTAGTGGTTAATAATAATGCTGCTGCAGTGTTATTAATGTTGTCGGCTTTAACCAATGATAAGGAAGTTCTTATCTCCAGAGGAGAATTAGTTGAAATTGGGGGCGCCTTTCGGATACCTGATGTGATTACAAGAGGAGGAGCAATTCTTCAAGAGGTAGGATCCACCAATAAAACGCATTTAAAAGATTACGCTAATGGAATCAATGAAAATTCAGGAGCGATACTAAGAGTCCATACAAGTAATTACTCTATAGTAGGATTTACTGAAAAAGTAGATGATAAAGAATTAGTAGAGTTGGCGCATGATAATGATTTACTGGCTTTAAATGATTTAGGTTCAGGTTTGTTTATGGATATGCAAGCTTTTGGATTGCCTTATGAGCCTACTGTTCAAGAAGCCATCGAAGCGGGATTTGACCTCGTAACATTTTCTGGTGATAAGTTATTAGGCGGACCTCAAGCCGGAATCATTGTAGGTAAAAAAGCTTTGTTAGATAAGTTGCGTTCTCATCCTTTAACTAGAGCTTTACGTACTGATAAAATTACTTTGGCAGCATTAGAAGTCACTATGCGTCAATACCTCAATCCAAATGTGGCGCTTAAAAAGATACCTATTTTACGGATGATGGGTCAAACGGCTGAAGAATTACAAGAGAAAGCCAATTCTTTTTCACATAAGATAAACAACTTAGGACAGCAATGGACCACAGCGGTCACTGCAGGAGAATCCCAAATAGGAGGAGGGTCCTATCCAGGCACCACTTTACCAACCTTTTTAGTAGAAGTGATGCATGAGAGTTGTGGAGCTGCTCAATTAGAATATTACTTACGTTCTAGAAATAAGCCAATAATAGCTAGAATTGCTCATGATACCGTTCAATTTGATGTGAGAACATTAAGTGAAGCTGACATGGAAGAAATATTAGATGAGTTAAATAACATGTAAATATATAAAAATCATAAGGAAGCTCCTCAAATTAATGAAATGGGGATCCCTTATGATTTTTTATAAATGACACTAAAACTTATTTTTAGAAATGTTTCTGATGTTTCTTAATGACGTCTTGGATGAGTTGAAATTGTCGATCAATAATATGTGGCCAAGAGAATTGATTTAATTCTCCGAAAACGTGTGACGGTATTTCTTTATTATTCAGTACACGTTCAATTTGTATAGCTAACTTATGGGTTAAATTTTTGATGAAAAAAGGAATATCATCAACTACTGGTTGGTCTTGATCTACTAATCGGGGCAGTGGGACGTATTCAATAATTCCAGAATCATTAATCCTACCTTCTAAAAGTTTTTTTAAAGGAATCAGTTCAGTCACCACAGCTCTCAATCCGCATGCTAATGCCTCTAAAGCAATAGTAGCTAAGCCTTCATAATAAGAAGGCAAAACAAAGACATGAGCTGACTTTAAAAAGTGTGCAAGGTCTTTTTGAGGCATACTAGGATGGAGGTGAAAGTCCCCATCTTTTTGTTGTTTTGCTAAGTTGTAAAGCGTTTCTTTTTGTTCTTCTTCTCCGTTGCCAATTAGATGCATTTCTATTTTAGAATATCTTTCTTTTAGAAGAGGAAAAGTCTGTGCTAATTCAAAAACCCCCTTAGAACGAGTTATCTTACCTGCATACACTATTTTTACTTTTTCACCTGAAGTCTGCTGTTTATTTTGAAGGTTAAATATATCCGCATTAAAGCCATTTCCTATGACAGTAATTTTTTCTGGGTCTACTGCAAAAGTTTCAATAATTTCTTCTTTATCTGATGCAGATAATGCGAATACTAGGGAAAGGCGGTTCATGCCTATAGCATAGTTGTTTTTTAAGTGAGGGTGGCGAGTAGCTTGTCGAATATCAGTGCCATGACTGACCCCAATAATGGGAGTATTAGGAAATATATCAAGTGTCATGGAGGTCAAATACCATAGATGATGGCAAATTATGATATCCGGTTGGAATTCTTCTTTAGCATTTATCAATTGTTTTTTAAAAGCTTCTTTCCACTTATCTAGCATAGAATGGGTCATTTGGGAATAAACAGTGCTCGAATAGGGCATTACATCACTCATACCCACAATAGGAAAATCTAAGCAGGAGGTTAAAAACTCTACTGGGAAGTGAACAGAGGCGTTAAGATCAATTACGAATGGTTTTTGTAAGGCATATAATAAAGCATTTTTAACTCCTTTTTCTTCCAGTCCTGTGACTAAGTTTTGATAATATACACCCGAGCCAGTTTGTGCAGGGAGTTGACCGAGAACGTGCAATATTTTCATAATAAACCTCCGAAAGCTTTTCTTTTAGTATAATAGAAGATGAAAAACTAATCAGTTAAAACAATGAAATTCCTTTATTAATAATATATATAAATTTTATTAATAAGTAACAAAAGCAGTTAGTGATAGGTTTCTTTAGAAAATGATAGATATTTTTAAGAGAATTTCACCTGTTTATTAAATGTTTGACAATAGATTTTTTTAGTACTATAATAAGAATTGTGGTAGTGAGATGTATATTAGTTGCGAATGATTTTATTTTTAAATTTTAGGAGGTTTTTACTAATGTCATTAGATAATAAAAAATTATTAGTAATTGGAGACCGTGACGGTATTCCAGGACAAGCAATTGAAGCTTGTTTAGAAGGTAAACCAGTAGAGATTCTTTTATCCTCAACAGAATGTTTCGTTTGAACGGCCGCAGGTGCCATGGATTTGGAAAATCAACGTCGTATCAAAGAAGCTGCTGAAAAACACGGTGCAGAGAATCTAGTAGTAATCTTAGGTGGTGCAGAAGGTGAATCCGCTGGTCTAGCGGCTGAAACTGTAACCAACGGAGACCCTACTTATGCTGGTGCTTTAACGGCAACTCCGTTAGGCTTAGCTGTATACCATGCTGTAGAACCAGAATTCAAAGACTATGTAGATGCTGACATCTATGATGAGCAAATTGGAATGATGGAAATGGTATTAGATGTAGATTCGATCATCGATGAAATGAAATCAATTCGTGATCAATACGCTAAATATACAGTATAATCTAATAAAGATTTAACAATTAAAAGCCAGTATTCTGCAATATGCAGGTGCTGGCTTTAAAATTAAAAATAATTCACAAATAGACTTGTTTTTTTATAATTTATGTGAAATAATGTACAATGTAAAAGATTTCAAATATAAAGGAGAATGTTCATGAGTCTTCCAGTTTTAAAAGGCGCAGCTTATACTTTAGCACACTTACCAAATATGTTAATTCACAACGGTACTACTCAAACTACCGAAAAAATTACTACTCCAGATAGTAAGTATTTAAAAAATTTAAGAGGATCATTAAGATCTTATGATGAGGTTGTAGGAGATCCAGCTAACCAAGCTTATATCGGAAATCTTCATTATTCTGATTTAAAAGAAATTCCTGAGCCTCGTTATCAAAATAAAGTAGAAAATGCTGAGCGTTATTCAAAACGTGGCGAAATTATGCCAGAAATGGAATTCTTAGGTGTACTTTCAATTGTTGACGTTTTTGATTTAGTTTACTTAGAAGAAAGCTTTGCTGAAAAAGTAAAAGAAGTATTATCTGAAAATGAAATGTTTAAAGATGATATTTCTAAAATCAAAAACACTGAGTCAGCTGAATGGTTACAAAAACAGCTCGATGAAAAAGAAGCAGAAGGATTATACTATGAAGATAAACTAGTCGGTGTAGTAGAGCGTGCTCATGATATTGACGTAAACTTAAATGCTCACGTTATGCTTGAAAATCTAGTAAACAAAGCTTCAGGAGTTATTTCTTTACGTCATTTATTACGTGAAGAAGGCGTAGTTGCTGAAGATATCGAATATGTAATTGAATGTTCTGAAGAGGCAGTTGGGGATATGAACCAACGTGGTGGTGGGAATATGGCTAAAGCAATCGCTGAATTCTCGGGCCTTTCTAATGCTTCCGGTTCAGACTTACGTGCTTTCTGTGGGGCTCCAACTCACGCTTTAATCCAAGCAGCATCTTTAGTAAAAGCAGGAACTTATAAAGCAGTTGCTGTAGTTGCAGGTGGTTCAACAGCTAAATTAGGAATGAATGGAAAATCTCACTTTGATAAAGAGATGCCTTTATTAGAAGATTCAGTTGCTGGAGTTGCTTTCTTAGTTACTCAAAATGATGGTGTAAGCCCAGTACTTCGTACTGATTTAACAGGACGCCATACAGTTTCTTCTGGATCCTCACCACAAGCAGTTATGACAGCTTTAGTAGGAGATCCTTTAGATAAAGCAGGCATTACAGTTAATGATGTAGATGTATTCTCTGTAGAAATGCAAAACCCAGATATTACCAAACCAGCAGGTGCAGGTGATGTTCCTACAGCTAACTTAAAAATGATTGCAGCGATTGGTGTTATTCGTAAAGAAATGGAACGTTCAGAATTAGCTAACTTCGTAGCAGAAAAAGGCATCCCTGGGTGGGCTCCAACTCAAGGGCACATTCCTTCAGGTGCTCCTTACTTAGGATTTGCCGTTGATGATATGACTACAGAATCAGACGTTAACCGTGCTATGATTGTGGGTAAAGGATCATTATTCTTAGGACGTATGACTAACTTATTTGATGGAGTTTCTATTATTATTGAACGTAATAGTGGAGAAACTGATTCAGGTGAAGATGTAGGTAACTTGAAAGAAGTTGTGAAGTCAGAAGTAGCTAAAGCTTTACGCGCATTCGCTGAAAATATTACAACAGAAGAAGAATAGAGGTGACCCTTTAGATGTCAAACCAAGTAAATAAAACTATTCAAGAAGTATTAAGAGAAGTGGCTCACACTTTAGAAAGTGGACAAGTTGGTCCATCATTAAAAATTGGTTTAACAATTAATGGATCTGAACTTGGCTTCGATGTAATGAAAGAAGCAGTTGCTTTAGCATCAGCTGAAGGACTATTTGAAGTTGTCTTAATCGGTGAAAAATTAGATTGGACAGCAGATTATGAGCATTATGAAGCTAATAATGAGTCAGAAGTAGAAGAAAAATTAGAAGAACTACTATCTAATGGTACTATTGCTGGTGCGGTAACATTACACCACACATTCCCAATTGGAGTGTCTACTGTAGGTCGTGTTGTTACACCTGCTTTAGGACGTGAAATGTTTATTGCAACAACAACTGGTACAACAGCTACTGTACGTAATGAAGCGATGGTCTTAAATGCTATTAATGGTATTGCAGTTGCTAAAGCTAGAGGAATTAAAAACCCTACAGTAGCAATTGTAAACGTTGATGGTGCTAATAACGTTGAACGTGCATTAAAAGAATTACAAGCAAATGGTTATGAAATTACATTTGGTGAAAGTGCTCGTTCTGATGGTGGATCAGTAGTACGTGGAAATGACCTTTTATTAGGATCAGCCGATGTCATGGTAACTGATACATTAACTGGTAATATCTTAATGAAACTATTTGGTGCATATACAACTGGCGGAACATATGAAACCACTGGTTATGGTTATGGACCGGGTGTAGGCGATGGATACGACCAAATCATTAATATTATTTCTAGAGCATCAGGTGCTCCGGTAATCGCTAATGCTTTGAAATATGCTTATGATATGGCTAAAGGCAAATTAGTAAGCAAATCTAAAGAAGAATATGCTGCTGCCAAAAAAGCAGGATTAGATGCAGTTCGTGAAGGACTACAGCCTAAAGCAACTGCAGCCGCAGCGGATGAAGAAGTTAAAGCACCGGAAGCAGAAGTAGTAACGGCACAATTGAATGGTATCGATGTGTTAGACTTAGAAGATGCAGTAAAAGCATTATGGAAAGAAGGCATTTACGCTGAATCTGGTATGGGATGTTCAGGTCCTATCGTTATGATTTCTGATGACAATGAAGCAAAAGCAGCCGAAGTTGTTAAGAATGCTGGTTTCCTATAAAATCTGTTATATATTAAATAATATATAGCCGATTCGACAGGCTTGAGCTTAATTTAAATAAGAGGAAGGTCTTTCTCCATTATTGGAGAAAGGCCTTCCTCTTTTGCTTTTTTAGAAAAAGAAAAGAAGCCATGCATTCAATCATACATGGCTCATAAGTTAAATTAAGTAGGGTGTCATTCTTACCAAGAAGTTTTATTTACAATACTCCTGAATATTTAGGAGTAATTAAATCATTTGAGCAATTCTATCTCTTAAGTAATCTTTGAGTTGCTGGTTTTCTACCAGAACAGTTTCAAAATCAGAAAAATCAATTCCTAATTTAAAGAAGTTTACTGTTAAAGTATTCCCATCAATTTTATCCACCATATCATAGGCAGGAACAAAATTAATTTGAATTTCCTCATAGCGAGAGTCGTTTGAAAATTCTTCTATAAACTCACTCACATTTAGAGTTTTAACGGTAGGTAAGGTTAATTCTACATTACCCGGATCATCGGCAAAAAATTTATTGAAATTATAAAATTCCAGTTCTTTTTTAGTTGCTTCATTTACTGGCTCATAATTAATCACGGCGGATAATACTTTCCTTACAGAATTTTCATCAAAATCTTCTTCATAAATAGCTGCCATTTCTGGTCTCTTAGCTACATCTAATAAATAAGAATCCGATAATTTTTCTCTTCGAGCAGCTGTTTGCCAGTAAAAATCCATTAATTCAATGACTTCAAAGTTAATTTTTATTGTTTTTAGCATAATGAACCTCCAATATGTAATTTATTTCACTAACATATTATAACAAAAAGTAAGGAGGATGAAACATTTTTTCAAAATAGCTTGTAATGATATTAATTAAAAAACCAACCAGCTATAAAACAGCTAGTTGGTTGAGGTTAATTTTATTTTGTTTTAAAAGTTTTTCTACCTGTTCTTGATCCTCTTGTTTTGAACGCCAAGCCATACCACACCCCGCAGAAAGTTCACGAGGAATCAGAACTAAGCGTCCATGAACATCATTTGTTTTTAAAATTTCTTCAGCAGCTATTGCATCGGTAGTAGTATGAAAAGTAACATATAAAAATTCTTTTTTAGACACATACTTCACATCTTTCAACAAAAATTATAGGCTACACAAATTCAGTTTCAGTTGAAATAGCATCGGTCTGGACTACAGATACCTCTTTAGACTCTTGTTCTTTAAGACCTGTGATAGCAATAACAAACAGTATAACTATAGACACAATGATAGCTACTTGTCCATTTACACCGGGTCCGCCGGCATTTTCAGGACTAGCTGCTGCAGCTGCTAAGCCGAAATTATGTGCCATTGCAGAGGCAAAAAACATCCCTAAAACAGTAACACCTGCATCGACCGATCCAGATCCAGCTAAAACCACTTGACGAACGGGACAGCCATTTGCGAGAACACCAGCAAAACCTACCGTATATAAGCCTAAAATATTCCACAGAGTTTGATCGTGAGCAATTGGACCATACGCTTGAAACTGAAAATCACCTACAATAATATTATATCCTAATACGACTAAAAAGATAGCTAGAATTGGCATCATTCTAGTAAAGTCACGCATTAAAAAGACATCTCTGATACTACCTGTAAAACAAAGACGTGTATAATAAGCAACTCCCCCGAAAATGATCCCCATAGCTAAAGCCAACCAAGGATTAGCAAACATAGAGCCGGGGCCTGCTTCTGACCATGTAAATAAAGAAGGCAGGAAAATTGACATTAAAAATAAAGCTACCATAATTATAGGTAATACTACTCCATTGCTTCGACGAGTTGGGACGCGTGTTCCGTTTGAATAGCCATTTCTTACAAATGCTGTTCCCGTCAGAACCCCGAAAACCAGCCCTACGGCTCCTATATATGACGATATATCACCTGCTGCCATCCGTAATACTAATCGGAGGGTACAGCCTAAAAACACTAGCGCTCCAATCATCATAATGTTACCCAAAACAAATTGTGTCAAAACTGTCTTCGAACTAGTCACTTTAAATTCTTTTTTTCCAAGAGATAAAAAGAAACCTCCAAGTACTATACCTACAATTTCTGGACGAAAATATTGAGTCGCAGCATTTGAATGCATTTTCATAGCACCGGCTGAATCACGAATAAAACAGGCCGTACATAAAGCCATATTTTTTGGATTACCCCCAATTGCCAATCCAACAATTGCTGCGGCCCCAATTAATCCAATTAAGAATAATCTTAATTTCGAATTTGATTTTTTCATAAAAAACCTACTTTCTATTTGTTATAGTATTCACAAACAATTTCATTTAAATTATAATTAATTAAAGGAACGCTTTCAAGCAGTGTAAGAAGTAGAAAGCTTATTTATCATAAATGTATATAAGGGAGAATCTTAGTCTATGAAGCAGGTTTTGTTTTTAGGACATTCAGTTTTATACTATTTTCCAACTTATCAGTTTCAAAATTGGGAAGTGATTAATCTTAGTAAAAGCGGGGGCATTGCAAAAGACGGTTATAAAAAGATAAAAAATGCATATTTAGATTTCAATACACTAGATGCTGTTTTGGTTATGTATGGTATTAACGAACTTCACTACCGATTCAAACCACAAATACTTCTAGAAAACCTTAAAAATATCTTAGAGTATCTAGAAACTACTCCTTTTAAAGGTAAAGTAATACTTTCGCTGATTATGAAGGGGTGGGAAAATAAACGTTACACTAATGAGACTATAGATTGTATTAATAAAGATATAAAAAAGATAGCTGCAGATTTCGAAGTTGATTTATTCAGCTGGGCAACACTCTATAATGAATCTAGTGAAGTGGATCCGAAATTCTCTACTGATGGTATCCACTTAACCATTGATGGTTATGAGAAATTTCAATTACAGTTAGTAAAATTATTAGAATAACAAATTCGGGATTATAATTATTTATAAAATATCTTAATAAATGAGGGAAGCAATGAGCATTTTTAAAGTATATAATTTGGTTCGAAAGGATGGGATTTAGTGATATTAGTAATGGATATAGGTGGAAACTTTATAAAATCAGGAATATGTAATGAAGAAGGGGAAATTATAAAAACCTTTCAGCCCAAAGCGACTCCGCAGGAAAAAAATAGCTTTTTAGAAGTTTTTGACCGAGTCATCTCAGAAGCTTTGGCAGCTCAAGGCAGTCGTAATATTAAAGGAGTGGCCCTAAGTCATGCAGGTATAGTCGATAATAAAAATGGACTATCTGTATTTAATGGCTCCCTGCCATTTTTGAAAGGTTACAATTATCGAAACCGAATTAAAAGTCGCTTCTCTTTACCCATGTCGATCATCAATGATGGTCAAGCGGCTGCTTTAGCTGAAGCTGAACAAGGTGCATTAAAAGATATAAAGAATGGTGCTTGTTTGATTCTTGGAACGGGACTGGCATTAGGGATAATAATTGATGGAAAAATCTATCAAGGTGCAAATAATATCCCCGGCGAAGTCAGTTTTGTCCTGTCAACATTTGACAGTCCTCCCTTAGTTAGAACAGCGGGCGTATTTAGTTTTATTAGACCTGCGAACCAACTTTTGGGTAATAGTGATATAAATGATGCACGACCAGTTTTTGAACATTTACGCAATAATCCTCATCCAGAAGTAGAGAGACTATTTATCCAATATGCTCAAGTTATAGCTGCTTTAGTTTATAATTTACATCTTATTTTAGATTTAGAAAGAATTGCTATAGGCGGCGGGATTTCTAATGAAGTGATTTTCATTGATGAATTAAGAAAGCAATATCAATACTTATATGATAATCATCCATCCTTTGTTTTTCGCGAAGAAATATTTGCTCCAACAGAACTAAAAGTTTGTGAATTTAGAAGTGAATCCAACTTAAAAGGAGCCTATTACTACTTTACAGAGAACAATGAAGAATAAGACCGGATTGGGAAAAACGTTTACAAATCCGTGTTGATTTTCAAAGAAAGTAAAGTTGAAATTTAAATGTGATTTTTTACTTTTTAGTGTTGTAAATAAGTAAATGATTTGTTATACTATTCACATGAACGGCGGAAGTGTTATAGAGTATATAAACACAGACCGCATACATAATCAGAAATACTAATAAATTGATGATTATGAAGCGGAATTAACGTCTTTATGAGGTGAAGGAACTATGCAAATTATTACTAACAATCCTAAGGTGAAAGAGTCAATTACAGACCAGACAATTGTTTTTATAGAAGGCAATTTCGGAGATGTTTTGAAAGAAACTAAGCGTTTAGTTGTAGATGAACGTCATGTGATTTTAACTCACCCCTTAAGTGGAAGTATCAAACCCAATGAAACTTTTTATAAATCTATCATTATCACTACCACCACACTCGATCAGATTGATATAGAAAGTTTGGATTTGATTGATAATGCAATTGAGGTTTACAACAAATTCATTAAGGACAGCAAAACTCCTAATTGGACTGAGCGGATTCTAGATGATTTTGCAACCATTGACTTAGATTTGATGGAGAACACATTGCAGCGCATAGGCTCTTCAGCAGAAATACGTTTTAACTAACTCCCGCGTTTGAAAAAAATATAGAGGTGATTGAATGAAACTTGAATTAGGTAATATTCAAATCAACGATGTACAATTAGCTTCTGAATCAAAAATTGATGGTAACACGTTATACATCAACGAGGAAGACATCAAAAATATCGTTCTTGAAGATGATCATTTAAAAACTGTTTCAGTAGAAATTGCAAAACCAGGTGAAAGTGTTCGTATTACACCTGTTAAAGACGTTATTGAACCACGTTACAAAGTAAATTCTAAAAGCCAACTATTCCCTGGCGTAATTAGTGGAGTCGACCAAGTTGGAGAAGGACGTACTAATGTTCTTAAAGGCTGTGGCGTAGCAACAGTTGGGAAAATTGTTGGATTCCAAGAAGGTATTGTAGATATGCAAGGACCTGGTGCGGAATTAACACCATTTTCTCAAATTATCAATATTTGTTTAGTTATTGAACCCACAGACGGACTAAAAGCTCATACATATGAAGAAGCTGTACGTTTAGCTGGATTCAAAGTAGCTTTATTCTTAGGTAAGTTATCGGAAGAAATCGAACCTGATGAAGTTAAAACATTTGAAACTCTACCTTTATTTGAACAAGCTGAACAGTATCCTGACCTTCCAAAAGTAGGTTATGTATACATGCTACAAACTCAAGGTTTATTACATGATACATATGTTTATGGTACAGATGCTAAACATATTGTTCCTTCAGTTATGTATCCAACGGAAGTAATGGACGGAGCGATCGTTTCAGGTAACTGTGTATCAGCGTGTGATAAAAACACTACTTATCACCACTTAAATAACCCTATTATTGAAGATTTATATGAACGTCATGGTAAAGATATCAACTTTATGGGTGTTATTATTACTAACGAAGCAGTTTACTTAAATGATAAAAAACGTTCATCTGACTGGACTTCTAAGTTAACAGAATTCTTAGGTTTAGATGGAGCCATTGTATCTCAAGAAGGTTTTGGTAACCCAGATACTGACTTAATCATGAACACTAAAAAAATCGAAGCTAAAGGCGTTAAAACTGTAATCGTTACTGACGAATATGCAGGACGTGACGGAGCTTCTCAATCATTAGCTGATGCAGATCCAGCAGCAGATGCAGTGGTAACAGGTGGAAATGCTAACGAAGTTGTAGTACTACCTCCTATGGATAAAGTAATTGGTATGCTTGATTATGTAGACACTATTGCTGGTGGATTTGATGGAAGTTTACGCGAGAATGGCGAAATTGAAGTTGAAATTCAAGCAATTACAGGTGCTACTAACGAGTTAGGCTTCAACAAACGCACTGCAAGAGGCGTTTAATAAGGATAAGGAGGCAGATATACGATGAGTAAAAAACGTGTAGTACACTATATTAACCAATTCTATGCTGGTATCGGTGGGGAAGAAAAAGCTGATACAAAACCTTTTAAAGAAGATGGACCGAAAGGACCAGGTATGGGTCTTAATGGAGCAATTTCTGAAAACGGAGAAATTGTAGGAACTGTTGTATGTGGTGACTCATATTTCAACGAACATGAAGAAGCTCTTCCGGAAGTTTTAGAAATGATTAAATCTTTTGAACCAGATTTAGTTATTGCTGGACCTGCTTTTAACGCTGGTCGTTATGGAGTTGCAGCAGGAGCTGTAGCTACAGCAGTTATGGAAGAATTAAACATTCCTGCAGTTGCTGCTATGTATGAAGAAAACCCTGGTGTTGACATGTATAAGCAAGTTCCTTATATTGTTAAAACAGGTAATTCCGCTGCTACAATGCGTGATGCAATTCCTGGAATTGCTAATGTTGTGAATAAAGTATTAACCGACCAAGAATTATCACCATCAGAAGATAACTACTTCGAACGTCACCGTCGCAACTTCTTTACTGAAGAACGTGGATCTTTCCGTGCGGTAGACATGTTAGTTAAAAAATTAAAAGGCGAAGAATTCACTACAGAATATCCAATGCCTGAATTCGATAACGTAGCACCCGGTGCAGCAATTAAAGACTTATCTAAAGCTAAAATTGCAATTGTTACTTCAGGTGGTATTGTTCCAGCGGGTAACCCAGACCGTATCGAATCATCTTCAGCTTCTAAATATGGTCGTTATGACATCACTGGTGTAGAAGACTTAAAAGACGGCGAATATGAGACAGCACACGGTGGCCATGACCCAGTTTATGCGAATGAAGATGCTGACCGTGTAATCCCTGTAGACGTTTTACGTGAAAAAGAGAAAAACGGTGAAATTGGTGCTTTGCATAATTTCTTCTACTCTACTACTGGTAACGGTACTGCTGTAGCTTCAGCTAAGCAATTTGCATCTGAAATTGCTAAAGATTTGTTAGAACATGAAGTAGATGCAGTTATCTTAACCTCTACTTGAGGTACCTGTACACGTTGCGGAGCAACAATGGTAAAAGAAATCGAAAAAACTGGTCTACCTGTAGTTCATATTGCTACAGTAACACCTATCTCACAAACAGTAGGTGCAAACCGTATTATCCCTGCGATTGCTATTCCTCACCCACTAGGAAACCCTAGCCTAGATAGAGAAGAAGAATACAAATTACGCACACGTATTGTTGATAAAGCGTTAAAAGCTTTAACAACTGACGTTTCAGAACAAACAGTTTTTGAAGACTAATATTATAACATTTCATCCCTCAACTCTTCGGAGTGAGGGATTTTTTTATAGAGTAAAATGCTTTAATAATTGGTTACTTATAGGTAATTTC
>CAYYGA010000019.1:0-26391 GCA_964471435.1 uncultured Facklamia sp. | reverse complement strand
AAAAACCCTGGCTCATCTTATAAAGATAAGTCAGGGTTCTTTGTATTTTTATGTTAATAGTAAAATTCATTACCGGTAATTTCAGGGGCGTAGTCAACGCCTTCTGTATAATAACCGCCTGCATTCCAAAGCAGGAACTCATACACTTCATACTCATTTAAAGCGATAATCTGTTCTTGAATTTGCTGTGGGCCATATTCTTGATACGTTCCCGGTACAAGGGAGGTATCCGTGAAATCTTGCAGCCATGGACGCGTGGTCACATTATTCATTAAATTATCAATAATTAAACTTTCAGAATACATATATTGATCCACGACTTCATAAGGGTAAAGGTCCGGGTAATCTAAACCAAAGAAACCAGGGCCCCAGTGGGAAGGATAGATCATTGATGAAATGACATCTACACGCTCAGCCATCTGCGCAAAGTTTTGACCGATACCGCGTACATCCGGTGCGTCCCCCGCAATAGCGGTATAACCAAAGACGTCGGCTGAAACATCTGCGCCGTAAGGAGCAATCTGTTCGTTGGCATATTCCAGGAAATCATTAATGGCGTAGACACGTTCTTGGCCAAACAATCCTTCATCATCTGTAACGTAAGCTTCATAATCACCTAAATTATAATCTAAGTTTTCAGAAAAAGTTTCGAAACCTTCAGGGAAACGAACATAGTCAAATTGAATTTCTTTAAAGCCTAATTTTGCAGCCTCAATGGAAGCAGCAATATTATAATCCCAGACTTCACGCATAAAAGGGTTGATAAATTGGGCGCCGTTTCCGTCCATCCAAATCTCGCCTGTCTCAGAGTTCATGAAAGTATATTCCGGAGAAGCGTTGGAAAGCATATTATCTTTAAAAGTTACTACCCGGGCAATGGGATAGATTTGACGTTTTTCCAACTCTTTCAAGATACTTTCAAAATCGACTGATCCTAAAACATGTTCATTTAAGAGGGGAATATCTGTTTCAATGTCTCCTAAAATGTTTCCGCCATCATCTTTAAAATCGATGACTACTGCATTTAAATGAGTTTGGTCAATAAAATCGAGTAAATAATTAAAGTGTTCCTCATCTGTTAAAGCAGTTGCAGGGATATAAACTCCCTTAACGCCTTCTTCAGGATAAGGAATTTGAATACCTGAATCATAAAATAACACTGAAGGAAGTTCTGAAGGAGTGATTAATAAGGGGCGGTTATGTGCCACCATTCCTTCATAACGATTACTATTATTTGTATTAACACGGTTATTAAAAGCCACCACTTCTTCAAAACTATAGTCTATTTCGACTTGTGGCAATTGATAGTATTGTGGCTCACTTTCCGCGGTTTGGGAATCATCAGTCTGGTTTTGACAAGCACCCAAAATAAAAATAAGGCCGATCAAACTTAGTAATTTAAGCAAATATTTGTTATAATATAAATTTGTCAAGGATATACCTCATCTCTAGCTATTAGCTTCGGTTATATTAACCAAATAGACTTTTAAGTTAACCAATAGAGAATTTAATGGTTCAAAGTGAGCGATTAATCGATCTAAGTTGATATGGTTTTCTATTGAAAGTTGGTTGATATTATCAAAAACACTGAAAAAGCTTTGATGATCTAAATCAGGGTTGGCAATTGATTTGAATGTCATCGACTCACTTTGAAGGTTCTCTAAGTAGTTAGTCACATAACGTTCTAAATCGACAGAAAGATTTTCGACATATTCCACTACCCGGTCCAATTGATCTTGAGGCAGATCATCAGAAGAAGGAATTTCTTGAATTTCATCGATTAAATCAAGCAGGTTGGTTCGATTTTCTTCAATCTCATTCAATAATTGGCGGCGGCTGGCAATGTTGGTTTCTACTGGATTTTCTGCTTCATTGAAAGACGACAAGTCTTCATTTAAAGCCAGAGTGGCTTCAAAATCAGCCTGCAAATCATTTTCATAATTTTGGACCTCACTGATTTTTCCAATAATGCTTGTCACATTCTCTTGAATTATACCAACCGTACGGTCAGCCCGTTCAATCGAATTACTACAAGCACTCAGCATAACAAACACGATAGCGAGTGTAAACAATTTAATACTTTTCATTTTATCTCCTTAATGATCAATTTATGTCCCTTTATGGCAAAAATTCTATAAATTGATATTATTTCTTAATATAGTATATAATAAGAAGTATTATAAACATGGTTATTATAACAAAACTTATATAAATTTTACAAGGAGTTCCTATGATTATTGCATTTTTTACAAGTTTATTTGTACTTTTAGGGGACCAATTATTAAAAAACTGGGTGACCAATAATTTTAAGGTCTTCGACAGTCACCCCGCTGTGCCGGGATTATTCGACTGGTTTTACATTCAAAATGATGGTGCAGGCTGGGGGATGTTAAGCGGCCGCTTAGGACTGTTTGTTTTAATTACCATACCGGTATTAATCTATTTATTCTACCTTATCCATAAAAACCGTCAGCGGGAATGGTATGTCCATATCAGTTATGGACTCCTTCTAGGAGGCACACTAGGAAACCTGGTGGACCGCCTGCGTTTAGGTTATGTCATTGATATGTTTCGTTTAACCTTCATTGACTTTCCTATCTTTAATCTTGCCGACGCAGCTTTGACCATTGGAGTCATTAGTTTAATCCTGATTCTTTTTTTCGCAGATAATTCAGAGGAGCTTTTATAATGTCAGAAGAAATTCAAACAATTCATTTAGAAGGTTTAGAAGAACATCAAGGACGATTAGATGTCGTTTTAAGCCAAATTTTGCCGGATATCAGCCGGGCTAGTATTCAAAAACAAATCAAACAAGGTTTGATCACTGTCAACGGTCAGGAAGAAAAGGCTAATTTTAAATTAAAAGGAGACGAAGAAATTACTCTTATCATTCCGGAAGAGGAAGAAGAAGAGGAATTGGAGATCACTCCCCAGGATATGGACTTAGATATTGTTTATGAAGATGATGATTTACTGGTTATTAATAAACCGGAAAATATGGTAGTTCATCCATCTAAAGGCCACTCGAACGGGACCTTAGTTAACGGCTTATTAGCCTATTTAAAAGATTCGCTTTCCCAGGGCAGTGAATCTTACAGGCCGGGAATTGTTCACCGGATTGATAAAGATACCTCCGGTTTGTTAGTTGTCGCAAAAACTAACCAAGCCCATCAGGCCTTAAGCCAACAACTGGCTGATCATACGATGGAAAGAACTTATATTGCCTTAGTCAACGGACCAATGGAAGCCGAAAGCGGCAAAATAGAAATGCCGGTCCGCCGGGATCCTTCTAATCGTTTGCGTTGGATTGTTGATCAAAATGGCAAGCCCGCTCTTACGGAGTTTCAGGTTATTAAAAGCTGGCCCTATGCCACTCTGGTCCAGTTAAACCTGCATACTGGCCGCACTCACCAGATTAGAATTCACCTGGAAGCAATCGGCCACCCTATCATCGGCGATCCTATTTACCGGCGCAACATGCAGAATTTCCCCGGGGATCTTTCAAGATTAAATGACGGCCAGCTCTTACACGCACAGCGCCTGGCTTTTAATCATCCGCGAACAGGAAAAAGGGTCGAGTTTACCAGTGAAATCCCTGCAAGAATCCAGGCAGAAGCCGAAAAACTGGATAACCTTTTATAACTACAATCTTGTAATGAATTCATTGAGACTATCCAAGGAGGAATTAAATGTCAGAAAGTAATAAAAAAATTCTCGATAAAATCCGCAATTTATTAACCCTTGCTGAAGATGGTGGAGATGATGAGGAAAGTCAAACGGCCCTTTTAATGGCACAGAAGTTGATGTTGAAACATAAAATTTCTCAAAACGAACTGTCAGAAAAAGGCGAGAATGAAATAGTGCTACGATCACTTTCAGTTTATAAACGTTTGTATTGGTGGGAAAAAAGCCTTATTCGAATTATCGCCGAAAATTTCCGCTCTCTCTTTTATATTCAAAGCAACCGACTTCCTCATCAATCAACGGTCCAGCGAAAAATCGTTTTAATGGGCTACCAGGAAGATGTGGATTTAGCTTATGAAATGTTTTATTTGGCAGCTGATACCATGAAATACTATTCCAAGCTGCATCTAGAATCTTTAGATGAAGCAGAATTTAAAAAGAGCAGTAAAGCCAATCTGCGTAAATCTTACTATCAAGGATTTATGGACGGCCTGCAGAAAAAGTTTAATTTACAGCGCGAAGCCATGCTGCAAGAAGATGAAAAATATGCCTTAGTCATTAAAACACCCCAGGAAGTGGTCGATAAATTCAACACCGAAATAACCGGCAAATTATCCTTCGATCAGCCCAGTTTTAACCGCCGAAATACTGCTTATGCGGATGGTTATGAAAAAGGTAAAAACATTAACTTAAATAACCGTCAACTTGATCATCAGTCTTAATTAAATACAGCATCTATTCAACACTCACAGCTTTTATTTGTGGGTGTTTTTTGTTGCCTTTTTATCGAGGCTAAATTTATTAAAAAGCAGACTGCTTTGATTCAGTCAGCTCGCTTTTTTCTTAGGAGAGGATTCCAAAGTTTGAGTCGACACGAAAACCACCATGGGCAGACTCCTCAGGTTGAGTCAGTGCTAAGGAATGTAACGGCCTGCCCAGCTGGTCCCTAAACCTTATCGCAAGGTAAAAGCCATCTTATTTGTTATAATAAAGGCAAATCGAAATGAAGGTGGGAATAAAATGACATACGAAGATAGAATGGCAGAAGCAGAACGACTATTGCCGGAAGTCATTGATTTATATAATAAAGTTAAAGAAAAAGGTGAGGAATATTTTCAACGCTATGAATCTGAGATTGAAAGAGAAGCATTTATCGAATCAGCCAGAAATTTAAGCTATTACTTGGCCTTGAGAAACTATGATATCCGTAAACTCCAGGCAGAACTTGTCCCCTTGGGGATTTCCTCTTTAGGAAGAGCGGAAAATAAAACGCTAAGTACCTTACAGTCAGTGATCCATACCCTGGCAGCTATCTGCCAGCAGCAAATTGAAGATGTTCCTAAACCCGGCTTAAAACCATTCATTAGAGGGCAAGAGCAGTTAGATCGAAATGTGCAGGAAATCTTAGGTGAGAAAAGTAAAAAAAGAGAAACCCGTATAATGGTCACCATGCCGACCGAAGCCGCCAAAGATAAAAGACTGGTACGCAACTTGATTCAAGAAGGCATGAATATTGCCCGCATCAATTTAGCTCATGATGATGAAAAAATCTGGAAAAAAATGGCAGAAAACATTAGAGAAATAGCACATGAAGAAAACAAAGATGTGCGGGTCTTAATGGATATTGCAGGACCAAAAATCCGTACCGATTGGGTGTTCACGACTCACAAAAAGCCACGGGTTAAAACAGGAGATCAAATACTTTTAACGAAAGATTTTGAAACACTGCCCTTAGATTTTGAAGGCAAAGTGGTCGTAGGAAGTGATATCGAACCTATTTTTAAAGCCTTGGAAGTTGGAAATCCTGTTTTAATCGATGACGGCAGCGTAGAATGCGTGGTGGAGTCATGCACTGATATGCAGGCAGTGTTGAAGGTTGAGAAAGTTAAAGGAAATAGTGTCCGGATAAAAGCTGAAAAAGGACTCAACTTTCCAAAAACTGATTTTGAAATCGATATTATGACTGAAAAAGATCATCATGACATAAAAATTGCAGCTGCACATGCGGACGTCATCGGTTGTTCTTTTGTACGCAACCCGCAGGATATTGTTGAAATTCAAAATAGACTTGAAGAAGTTTTAAAAGATGAGGCGCATAAAATGCCGCTGATGGCTAAAATCGAAACCGAACAGGCAGTCACCAATTTACCGGAAATTATTTACACAGCTGCCAGCAAGAATCCTTTTTCGGTTATGATTGCGCGTGGTGACTTAGCGGTGGAAACTGGCTATATCCGTTTAGCTGAAGTACAGCAGGAAATCTTATGGTTTGCGGAAGCCGCGGACGTACCCGTTGTTTGGGGGACAGAAGTGTTGGCTAACTTAATTAAAACCGGCATTCCTTCACGTGCTGAAGTAACCGATGCGGCTGAAGGAGCGGGAGCAGACTGTGTAATGATTAATAAAGGGGAGTACGCTGTAGAAGCTGTTACAATGTTGGATGGTATTTTTAAACGGATGAGACGTCACCAATCGAAAAAGACGCCACAATTGAGACGACTGGAAATTGCCGATTTAGATCGTAACTAACAGCCTTTAAATAGATGCTTATATAAAAACAGTGAAATTGAGGACAATTCCAAAACTTCACTGTTAGTTTTATAAGTGATTAATTTACTTACATTTCCTCTTGGCATACATAAAGCTGAGGGTATTCGTCACATTTAGGGTTTCTTGGATGGCAGATACGTCTGCCAAACAAGATCATCGATTGATGCGCCTGGGTCCAAAGCTCTTTAGGTAAGACTTCCATCACCCGATTTTCCACTTGTCTGACCGTGGCTTTTTCATCAACAATATTATGATGTTTACAGATGCGCAGGATATGTGTATCCACCGCAAAAGCAGGAATACCAAAACCGACACTCATGACCACATTGGCAGTTTTGCGACCCACACCCGATAAGGCTTCAAGGTCTTTACGAGCAGAAGGGACTTCGCCGCCATGACGTTCTAAGAGTTGGTGGGCACAGTTGTAAAGAAATTTAGCTTTGTTACGGTAGAGGCCAATCGATTGAATAAAAGGAGCAATTTCTTCCGGTGTTGAGGCCGCCAGGGCCTGCGGGTCAGGGTAGCGTTCAAAAAGGGCGGGAGTTACTTTATTAACCGCCACATCGGTTGTTTGAGCACTTAACATAACCGCCACCAGTAATTCAAAACGGTTAGTATAGTTCAATTCAGGTTTTGCATCAGGGAAAATAGCAATTATTTCTTCAATCACTTGTCGGGCACATTCATTAGTTAACAATTTAATTCAGTCCTTTACGAAAGTTGGTTGGATATGTATATTTTAGCCTTAAAAATTACACTCAGAATTGAAGGCAGCTTTTCTTTAAAAGACAAGCGCCGGGTTGTAAAGAGTGTCATTCACAGAATTCAAACACGTCATAAAGTCTCGATTGCGGAAGTAGGTCAGCAGGATATGCTGAACTTGAGTGAGATTGGTATCTGCCTGGTTCAATCAGACTTTACTTTACTGCGCAGCATGGCCGATAAAATCATCAATCACATTGATGAGCGGGATGAAGTTGAAATCATCCAGATTGATGAATTAGAAGAGCAGTTGTAACTATAGTTTCTTGGCAGACTGCACTTATAGTGCCACAAACTTTATTTGAAGTTGAAACAGGTGAGAATTTTCTAGCTGCTTGAATTTAATTCATAGTATATCACAAAGTTGTTGTTTTTTTGAATCGGTCTTTGGGGATGGATTTTATTAAGGCACTATAAAGGAGGCCAAACTCATGGCGAAATTTAGATCAAAAGCAATGGTTTTACTTTTAAGTTTAACAAGCTTTTTTCCCATTCATTCTAGTTTTTTACCACCGACTGTTTTTGCAACTGAAAATCAAACTGAAATCAGCCGTAGAGAAGAAGAAGGTATGCTGGAGTTTAGCGAAGAGAGACTGTATGAACTGGTGGTTGAACGAAGCGGGGTACTTAACTTTGAAGAAGAATTAATTTACACGATTGAAGAAATGGAGGAATTCTTTGACGCGGTCTTTATACCCTTGACCCAAGAAGAAACCATTGTGGAAGCTGATTTATTGGAAGTAGCCCCTACCCCTAGTTACCAACATGAGGTTGGAACTGACACTATGTATACTTGGGTTGCCGTGGGTGAACTTGAAGTAGTCACGGTGGAAGCTCATACTTCAAAAAGCGGTGTTATGATTAATTTGAGCAAAAGCTATCACTCTCCCAAGATGTTTTTGCCGCTCTTAATGACAGAAGATGAATTGCTTAAGTTAAAAAATGAAGAAGCCGCTTTGGAAGATTTGGTGAATTTATTAGGAGAGCCTGAACAAACTAAAATAAGAGATGGTGGACTCCCAACATATTTCTGGCAGACATTGGGAGGTACGCCTATTCCGGCTGATGATATCACCCAACTTGAAATTACAACCAATGCAGAAGGCGAAATTCAAGAGGTAAATTATCGGATATTTGATGGTAGAAGATAACTCTTAAGCATTTTGGCCTCCTAAAGTTTATATCTAAAATTATTGGCTAATAAGCTAAGGATAATGACTAAAAGGAGCTTTAATTAAAATGACTGCCTTAAACAAAACAACTTTTTTTATTTTGCTGCTAACCTTAATAACTACTCTGACTGCTCCTATTCAAGCTGTGTCTACAAGTAACCCCGTGAACCTTCCCGATCCTCGTTTTGAAAGTGAGGTATCGATTGAAGAAACTTTATATAAGAGAGCTTCCCTTAGACAATATGCTGATGAAGCATTGACTTTGGAAGAAATTAGTCAGGTCTTATGGGCTGCTCAAGGTGAAAATCAAAAAGGAACGCGGACTGCTCCTTCTGCTGGTGCTTTATACCCAATTGAAGTTTATGTCTTAGTGGGTGAAGTTAAGTCACTTAGTCCAGGTCTTTATCACTATGGACAAAATAGTCATGCACTGACACTCTTAGTTGAAGGGGATTTAAGAGCCGCTTTAACCGAAAGAAGTTTATCGCAAGAATCAATTAATCAAGCGCCAGCGGTTATTGTTTTTTCAGGTGTTGTTGAAAGAACGGCTGATAAATATAGGGACCGTGGAGAGCGCTATATGTGGATGGAAGTCGGACACATTACGCAAAATATTCTGCTTCAAGCACAAGCTCTTAATATAGGCGGAGTAAGTATTGGAGCCTTTGATGATGAAGAAGTGCATGAACTGCTTATGATGGAAGAAAATGAACAGCCTCTCTATGTGATACCGCTTGGTAAAATTGATTGATGATAGAGTAATTTGTTATCAATCTAAAGGGTACTTTTGTTAAAAGCATGAGTATAAAATTAACGAATCGAGATCAGACCTCAGGGTTCTTCATTTAATTTGAGCTAATGGAGATTGCTAATCATGAAAGAGACTTTTACGGCCAAAATTACTACTGACTACCGTGTAACCCTCCCTGAAGAAATTCGCAGAAAGCTTAATCTCAAACCCCAAGATGAATTAGTTTTTGAAATTCATGAAGATAAGACGATTCTTTTAAAAACGAAACTGTCAGAATTTTGGGAGACAGTAGCACAGCATGTCGATGAGTTTGGAATAATGATAGACGAAGAGATAAACTGGGGAGAGGATATCGGAGCAGAGGCTATAGATTGAGGAGAAAAATCCTGAGAAGATGGTAGAGTGACAAAGAAATAAATCAGCGATAATTAAAATAGCCCGAACTCATGAAAAGATAATGTGAGTTCGGGCTATTAATAATTTAATTTAAAAATGCTACATCAATTTTTAGAGCTTAATCCTACTTCCGCAAGTAAGGCCTCTAGTTCTTCTTGTTTATGATTTGCATTGGCGTACTGTTTGAAATGAGTTAAGATTTCTATCGCTTTCATACATAAGTCTTTACCTTTATCAGTCTCACCATTTTTAATATAATAAATTCCTTTAAGATAATTTAATTGGTTTTCTTGATAAAAGTGCTGTGTTCCTGTTAATAATGTTTCTAATTCGCTTAATAATTTAAAAGCAGCATCTAACTGATTATGTATCAAATTAAAATTGATCATATTCAGAATAATCTTAGCAAACTCACCTTTTTGTTTTAAAGAGCGACCGTATTTTTTTATTTTGCTAAAGATGATATTCTGAAATGAAATCAAATGTTTATTTTCAAGAAAAAAGATACTATTCCCAAATAATGCCATTTCATAATAACCCCAATTATCTACTTTAAAGAGATAGTCAACAATCACTTGTGTGTCTGCTTCGGCATAGTCACAGTCAGTGGTCAACCGAAGGGTTTGCTGAGCGATTAGGACATTATGTTGATGTCGGTAGTTATTGGTTTCGACAAATAATTTATTTTCTTTCTTCACTAATTCCTTTAGTAAAATTTTATTTTTAGTTTGCTTAGCTAGAAGAAGTTGTTGTAAGAAATCACTTTGAGTAGATGAATTTGAATCCTTGGTATCTACAATAAATTCACTATACTTAACATTGAGCCGATCTAATAGAAGCAGAAAAGTCTCTAATTTAATATCAGACTTGTTGTTTTCAAAATGGGACAGAAATTGAGGAGTTATAATACCTTCGGCTACTTCAGCTTGGGTTAAATTCTTACTTTCACGTATCTCTTGAATAACATTTCCATAAGTTCTCATTTTTCACCTCTAAGAAAATATAAGTTGAATATCAAGGAAAAGATAATATCCATGTTAAGAAAAATAGTTATACATTTAAATAGTAATATAATAAGTATAAGGGAGGGGATAGTATAAAACAAGTTGCCTTAATACTATCAATTTTTATTTTCAGTAACTACTTTGTTCATCATCCACAAATAATTCCAGAGGATTATGATATTGTTGATTTTGATTTCAATTAGGTTAAATGGAACCTTGACTTTATTGTAATTTAGAACCCTCTGATTATTTTCATTCGAAACAGTGTATTTTTATAAAGGAGTGTTATCATTGAAAAAAAGTAAACTAATTGGGATAGCATTATTGAGTATGTTATTATTAATGCCAATGCAAACGGTTTCTGCTAATGATTATTTTAGTCTAAATAGTACCAATAATACTTGGACTGGAGCACAGAAGAAAAATGATTGGGCCAACGCTGTAGTAAATTTACAATCTGGGCTCGGTTTACCATGGTCGTCTGTTAGACTAGATGTGATGACAGATCAATTCTATGGCGGAGTAAGAGAGAGTGCTACAGCTCCGATTACTGCAACAAGCAACGCTTACTATGACTTGTATTACTATAGTGGTTATGGAACGATGGGACAATATTATCGCTTAGATTCGTGGGCCTACAGTGGCACAAATTCAATTTCCGGTATATGGGCTCCATAAGTAAGCTGAATTTGGCGAAACGGTTTTGTTTCGCCAAATTTTCTTTACTATATAGAAAGGTAAGACATTTTATGAATAATAAATTTAAAACGTTTTTTCTAGTTATTTCTTTTTTATTAATATCTGGATGTCGATCTGAAGTGTTTAATGACCAGCCAATAAACGAATCTAAGGAAGTAATTGGAAATGTTACTATAGAGGGGTATACAGAGTTGGAAGAAGGTATTTATATTAATGATTCTATTGAAAAATTAACGAGTATTTTACCCCCTTCATATGATATGGCTGAGATAAATTCTGAGATGATTGCAGGAAATATAGCTCAACACTATGCGCTACCCTACTCATTAGAGGAAATAGAGGTGGATAATCATACTCAAACCCAAATCATTTATGGTCAAAATATTGGAAAAGGTCGGCTGACTGTAAACTCAGATAGTAGTATTTATATGGATTTAAATTTTGGCAATGGTTCTGGATTGGCGAGTATATTGAGTGGAGTAAAATTTAAAGAAACGAACGAAAATTTAAAATTCAGAACAAAAAATGAAATTGAAGAAGAAAGTGCAGTTTTACTAGAAGCCTTTACAGGATTTAATGAATTTAAATTTATCACTTATTCAATTACTGAAGAAGATTTATCCCAAATAATCACTGAGCAGCAAAAAATCGCTGAAGAGTTAGGCAAACCACTGCCTCCAGTCGATGAAAGTGAGTTATATTATGTTCACGCAATTCCTCTTATTAATAAACATGAAATTCTTGCCTTTGAAATATTAGGAAGAGAGGAAGATTGGACCCTTTTTAATCCCGGGGCAGAAATTAAATTAATATTCACCGAAAACGGCCTCCAAAATTTATATATTAATCCTTTATATATCCCAGGAGAAAGTATTTCAGGATCAGCGGTAGAACCTGAATATGATCATAATAGTATTGTTGAAATGGCAGTCAATAGATTCAAGGAAAGATTAGATAAGGAACCGGTTTTAATTGATGCAGTTGATTTTGTGTATTTGACATATGTACCAGATCAATCCAAAAGGGAAAAAATATATAAGCCTTTTTGGAGGATAATTATTAAATCAGAAGAAGGAGCAATTCTTCATAAGTTGTACTTTGATCCATTAACTGGAAGCGAATATCTATGAGATATTACTTAATAAAATTTTTAAAAATGTATTTGAAAAAACCTACATGTTGGGTATTAGGGGTATTGTATGCAGCCTTATTAATCCAAGTGAGTTGGAATGATTTTAGTACACTACCTACTGATTTAGCAGGCTTATATTTTTTTTGGATTATGCCTTATCTCGATGCAAGTGTAACTATTTTGTTACTATTACTTACAAGTTTATCAAGTGTTCATTTTTTAATAGAAGAGTGGAATAATGGTTATGTTTTGTTTTATCTAAATCGCACTAGTCTAAAAAAATATGTACTAAATTTAGTAATTCGAGTTATTTTAATTTCTTCAATCGTACCACTCATTGGTATTTTCATATACAGTATGGTTATATTAACTAAATTTCCTTTGATCAATGACGTCAGCAGTTACCTTTTTGTAAATTCAGTTGAAACATTAGTCAATGGCCATTTGTTAATGACAAATTTATATGGGTTATTTTATTTCTTGCTTTTGCTAAATATAGTATTTAGCCATGTTATTCTTATTGTGTTTTCTGTATTAGTCTCCGTCTTTATAAATAACAAATACATTGTCTATATTTTTCCAACTATTATATATACCCTCTTGGATGTTTTTTTTAATATTCAGTCTGTTCCCATCATTCTCAATCCTATAACGGTTTTTGGTTTTTACTCTTATAATGCTCAGTACTTTGAATTAATTTTTGGATTAGCTAAAGAAAATGTTGTCACTTATCTTTATCCTATTTTATACTTCATATTCTTATCATTTATTGCTTATTGGTTAATTCAACGCAGTCTTAAAGGGAAAATTAAAAGTGGTATTTCTTGGGGAGGTGGGGCAAATGCTAACATCTAAACTGAGACAGACGGTAAAATTGTACCTTTTTAGGAATTATATAAATTATAAGTTTGTAGCCATATTGTTGTTTTACATTATTTACGTCAATACCATTGTAGAACCTTTTCGTTTAATTAGTAAAGAAATCGGTTATTCTATAAATTACGGTTTATTTGCCCTGTTGCTCACAGATGTGCGCGCCAAGTTAGTGTTTTTTGTAGGAGTCGCAATTTTATATTCTAATTTGCCTTTTAAAGATGCACTGCAAATGCCCATTATAACCAGATTAGGAAAGAGAATTTGGTATTTTTCCCAGATAATATATATTTTCATTTCTTCCATAGCAATTAATGTTGCTTTCTTTTTGTCATTCATCCTAACACTTTTGCCCTATATATCTTTTGACAATGGCTGGGGAACATTGCTGCGTAGTTTAGGAAGACAAGATTTACTTGTTTTAGATTATATTGAAGGACCAATGTTACCTGTTTCTAATTTGGTGATTAACAATTATAATCCAGACCAAGCTATTTTTTTAACTCTAAGTATAAGTATTTTAGTTACGGTAATAATAGGGTTGATTATCATCCTAGGTAATCGATTAATCCAAAACGGAGGAATTATAGTAACTTATCTATTAATCTTTATTAATTTATTTGTTCCTAGAGCTTTGGGCCGTTATATTTATTTTTTCTCACCGCTTACTTGGATATCCTTAACTTATTCAGCCACATCTGAACAGTCCTATTTACCTTCTCATTCTTATATTTATATTGTTTCAGGTCTCTTAATCGTTATTCTGACTTTAGCGATCTTATTGATGACTCATAGACGAACTGAAATAGAAATTGGAAGGTGATAGACCAGATGGAAGAAGTGATAGTTGTGAAAGAAGCCCAAAAGAATTTTGGCCAGTATAAAGTGTTTGAAAATATAAATGTAACATTTAATAAAAGTACGATTACTGGCATTGTAGGCAGAAATGGAAGTGGGAAGACTGTTCTTTTTAAGTCTATATTAGGATTTTTGATGTTGGATGAGGGAGAAATAATTGTTCGCGGGGAAAAAGTAGGGGACGATATTGATATAGTAAGTAATGTTGGCACGATCATTGAATCACCTGGCTTTTTACCTAACTTTACAGGATTCGATAATCTATGGTTATTAGCGAGTATTAACAATAAATTAAGTAAAGAAGATGTTAAGAAAACAATTGAAAAAGTAGGGCTTGATGCAATTAGTAAGAAAAAAGTGAGTCAATACTCAATGGGAATGCGACAAAGGTTGGGGATTGCACAAGCAATAATGGAAGACCCAGACATACTTATATTAGATGAACCGATGAGTGGATTAGATACAGATGGGGTCAAGTTAATCCGGGAATTATTATTGAATTTAAAAAACCAAGGTAAAACAATAATCCTTGCTTCACACTCATCTGATGATATTAATATTCTTTGCGATGCAGTTTACCGCTTACAAGATAGAAGATTGAGTAAAGAATCAACTATTAATCGGGACTGATGTTCTGATTAAATGAGGGAGTAAAATTTAATCTATCAAAACTAAGGATTTCTTCGTGAAGTACACTTAGACGGTATACATCAGGCATAGTCATTTTTTGCCATTCTTTATAAGCAAAATCATTAGTCAGAATATTAAATAAAACTGCCAAAGCAGTTCCGTGACTGGCAATGATGACATTTTTACTAGGAGAGTTAATTATATTTTTATAGAAACTTAACATTCGAATTCTGACGTCATTAAGTGATTCTCCATCAAGCAGATGATAATTAAAATCTTGCCATTGTTTCCTAGTAAAATCGTCGAAGTCTTCAACCCAGCTTCCTATTTGACGTTCCAATAGGGCTTCATCAGTTTGAATGGATACTTTTACCCTTTCAGCTAATGGACTGACCGTTTGAATTGAACGTAAGGCCGGACTGGAATAAATCTCATCAATCGTTAAACAGTTTAAACGGTCTGCTAGTTGATCAGCTTTTATTTGACCTTCTTTTGTTAAAGGCGCAGTTAAATCATTTCGAATAGAAGTATCACGTAGTGAATGGCGAATAAAATAGATGTATTTCATGAATTCTCCCGTCTAACTGTAAATTATTGCTATAATTATAACAAATAATTTCACCGGACGGGTAGAAGGGCTTACTTAAAAATGACTGATATGTTACAAAAAACTTATACAGAAATTCAACAACGATTGGACCAATTAAATTTTTCGAAATTTTGGCCGGAATTCGAGCAGGAAGCATTTGCTTTATATAATGATGAAAAAGTCTTCCTCAAAGGCCGAGAGTTTGTTCACGATAATCGGTTTATGGGCAATACAGTAATCGATTATGAAGGCCAGCTAATTGCAATTTGGTCTTTATCAGAGAATGATTTACAAGACCTGGATGAATTAACCGCCAATATAGTCCATGAGATGTTTCATGTTTTTCAAAAGAAAAAAGGGGAGAGTCGTTTTCCCAACGAATTAGAAATGCTGGACGATTCAAGAGACTTAGCTTTTTATCAGTTAAAAAATCATGAGATTAAAACTTTAATCAAAGCGTGGAAAACTCCGGAACAGCGCCAAAATTTGATGCAAGACTACTGTGCATTCAAGCACTACCGCTTCAAGCATTATGTTGATCTTTTAAAAAACGAATTATATGTAGAAACCATTGAAGGCATGGCAGAGTTTATCGGATTATTGGCTTTAAAGGAACTTTCAAAAGATAAATTTACTAAGAAAGTTAATGCTTACTGTGACTTATTGGCGGACAATCGTTATTTATTTGATATCAGACGGTTGGGATACTTCGTAGGAGCCTTGCAATTATTCTTACTTGATAGTGTTGGGGTTGATATACACCATTCAATCGGTGAAACAAACTTATCAGTTTTTGAAACAATCGTTGGGGATATCGCACCCCAACCACCAATCATTCAAGAAAATGATGGAATTAAGGAGCTGGCTTTAAAGCATCAAGCCGAAAAAGAGAGTACCATTCAAGCCTTTTTACAAAAAGAGCTTATTCATACAAAAGGGCAAGCTCGGATTGTAGGCTTTGATCCGATGAATATGATTAAAACCGGCTGCTATGTCTTGTGCCACCATTTTATTAACTTAGAAATAAAAGGTGAGCGACTATTTATAAAAGGACCTGTTTTACTGGAAACGAGGAATCCACAAAGTTATGAAGTAGTGGCTTACTACACACTTAAATAACTTATGAAATTAATAGTATTGATAAAGTAAGGGTCTCGCTTGAAAATACTTAAGTGGATAAAATATACTGTTATTAAATTTTATTTGAATGAAAGAGGCGCATCTTAATGCTGATAAAACCAAAAAAATTAAAGGCCGGAGATACGGTCGCCATTGTTTCATTATCAAGCGGTCTGGCCGGTGAAGAAAATATTTTGTGGCGGACCCAGCAAGGTATCAAACGTTTAGAAGAAGTATTTGGCTTAAAGGTGAAAGTGATGCCTCATGCCTTAAAAGGACTTGATTACATTGATCAGCATCGTGAAAAAAGGGCAGCCGACTTGAATCAAGCGATAGCCGACAAGGAAGTTAAAGCGATTATTTCAACAATCGGGGGTAATGATACGGACCGTATTTTACCCTTCATTGATATAGAAAATTTGAAGGCCCATCCTAAAATTTTCTCCGGATACTCTGATACGACCACCAACCATTTATATTTTTACCGACACGGAATTTCAACTTCTTATGGTCCAGCCTTGTTGACGGATTTTGCCGAAAATATTGCCATGGATCCTTATACGGTCGATCATATTAAAAAAACTTGGTTTAACTCGGACCCGATTGGTGAGGTGCTGCCATCTCCTTATATAAGAGAACACGGCTTGCGGTGGGATGAAGAAAATCAAAAAATAGAACGCCCTAAAGTTGAAAATAGCGGCTATGAAATTATAAATGGACACGGTAAAGTCCAAGGACACCTTCTGGGAGGCTGTTTAGAAGTATTAAGTAAATTACAAAGCACAGAGTATTTTCCTAATTTGAATGATTTTTCAGGAGCGATATTATTTATCGAAACATCAGAGCGATATACGCCACCGGCGCTGCTGAAAGAAAATCTACGCAGCTTTGCCCAGCTGGGTATATTTGATAAAGTAAAAGGAGTTTTAGTAGGCAAACCACAAAACGGTGTCTACTTTGAAGAATATAAAAAAGGATGGCAGCAAGTATTAAAAGAAGCAGGCCAAGAAGATCTGCCAGTACTATATAATGCCAGCATTGGTCATAATGAACCGAAGTGTATTCTTCCTTATGGTGTGCAGGCTGAACTTGATGTGGATAACACTCGCTTTAGTATTTTGGAAAGTGCTGTAATAGATTAAGAAGAAAGTTCTAAGAGGGTAACAATTTTAAAAAGCTATTATATTTTTCTAATGGAGCCAACTCTAATATCTCTAACCCATCCTTTCCTTTGAAGTTTTTAAAGGAGAGGAATATTTTTTTATTAAGAATGGCTGATTTTGATAGAAAATGATTGCTTTTGAATGGTTTGTGCTATAAAATAAACCCTAGGAAGTGATGAAAATGCTTACAGATGAACGCCATCAAATCATCAAAGACATGTTAGAAGAAGAAGCAATTGTTAAACTCCAAACGATTGTTGAGAAAACGCAAGCATCCGAATCAACCGTTCGCCGGGACCTTTCCCAATTAGAAGCAGAGGGAATACTCGTACGTGTGCATGGAGGGGCAAAGAGAAATTTCACAATAGAATCTGAACCGACTATGACAGAAAAATCAGGGCAGCACCCATCAGAAAAAGTGGTCATAGGTAAATACGCGGCTCAATTAATTCAAGATAATGATTTTATATTTATCGATGCCGGGACAACTACTTTGGCTATGTTGCCGCATATTAAAGCGCACAATATAACAGTCGTCACCACTGGGGTGGAAATTGCTCGCCAGTTAGCTGATCAAGCAATTCAAACGATTGTAATAGGTGGTTTATTGAAGCCGAGTACTTTAGCAATTATCGGTTCGGTAGCCTTAAACCAATTAAAGCAGTATCAGTTTTCTAAAGTATTCGTGGGAACAAATGGCATTGATCCTCATTACGGGCTGACGACACCGGATATTGAAGAAGCCCATATTAAACGGACAGCCATCGCTCAAGCCAATCAAGCTTATGTAATGGCCGACAGCAGTAAATTTAACAAAGTCTCCTTTTGTAAAATAGCTGACTTGGAAGATACAACGATTATTACTGATTCACTGGATCCTGTTGTAAAGGAAAAATATACTCACTACACTGAAATTAAGGAGGCAGTTTAAGCATGTTATATACGATAACTTTTAATCCCGCCGTGGATTTAGTGATGCAGACGGACTCGATTCAATTAGGTGCACTCAACCGAGTGGAGCGTGATGATTATGTAGCCGGAGGCAAGGGCATTAATATATCTGTTTTATTAAAACGTTTAGGCCATGAAAATGTAGCCACCGGCTTTATCGGCGGCTTCAGCGGAAGTTATATACGCCAGTCACTGCTTGAAGAAGGAGTGCAGCCCTCCTTTATCGAACTTGATGCGATTACCCGTATTAATGTCAAAATTAAAGCGGACCAGGAAACAGAAATCAACGCGCAAGGACCGACTATTTCTCCTGAAGACAGCCAACGTTTACTGCATTATTTAGAAGAAGTTTTAGTTAAAGGCGATACAGTTTTTCTAGCCGGTAACGCTGCACCCGGAATGACGAGTGCACATTACAAGGCAATTGCCCGACTGTGTCAGGAAAAACAAGTTCGCTTTGTGTTAGACACCAATAAAGATTTATTGACCACTTGTTTGGATTACCGTCCCTTTTTAATCAAACCAAACGCTCATGAATTAGGCGAAATTTTTAAAGTTAAGGTAGAAAGTGTTGGAGAAGTAGTGCATTACGCCAAGAAGTTACAAGGCTTAGGAGCCAAAAATGTGATTGTATCTATGGGCGGTCTAGGGGCAGTATTGTTAACCGAGACCGGCGTTGTCTATCAGTCTTCGGTTCCTCAAGGCGAGTTAGTTAATTCAGTAGGTGCAGGAGATTCGATGGTGGCTGGATTTATGGCGGAATTTCTTGAAAGCGAAGATTATGTTGAAAGTTTAAAATATGGTGCCGCAAGCGGGAGTGCTACAGCTTTTTCAGTCGGCATTGCCAGCAGAGAGTTAGTTGAGCAATTGGTGTCTCAAATTGAAGTCAAAAAGATTGGAGAATAAAAAATGAAACTAGCGCAATTATTTATAAAAGAAGCCATGGATTTGTCTTTATCGACGGATAGTAAGGAAAGTACATTGCGGTATTTAGCGGAGCGGTTTGCACAAACGGGTGGTGTCAGTGATGTGGATGCTTATGTCGCCAAACTGCAAGCGCGTGAAGCCCAGTCGACTACCGGCGTGGGTGACCAGATTGCTATTCCACATGCCCAAGATGCCTCAATTACCGAGCCAGCAATAGTTTTTGGCCGTTCGGATACTGGCATTGAGTGGGAGTCCTTTGATGATCAGCCGGCTAAATTGATTTTTATGATTGCAGCTCCTGAAGGGGGCGGCCAGCATTTGCAGGCATTGGCAAAACTTGCCGGCATTTTGACCCATCCCGAAGCAAAAGATGCATTATTAACTGCTCAAACGCCGGATGAAGTGGTGAAGGTCATTGACCATTATGAAGCAGTAAAAGAAGCCGAAGAGGCAGGAGAAGGGCATGTAAAAGAAACGACTGTAAAACAACCTGTTTTAGAAAATGGAAAGCCTTATCTTTTAGCGGTGACCGCATGTCCGACAGGTATCGCCCATACTTATATGGCGGAAGAAAAATTAAACCAAGCCGCTGCTAAGGCAGGAGTTGAGATTAAAGTTGAAACTAACGGCCAAACAGGTGTAGGAAATCCTATAACGAGAGCGGACATTGAGCGCGCTACGGCAATCATTGTCACTGCGGATAAACAAGTTGAAATGGGACGTTTTGATGGCAAACCGGTAATTATTACCAAAGTTTCTGATGGCATCAATAAAGCCGATGAATTGGTAGCGCGTGCCCTTAAAGGTGAAGCACCTATTTACAGGGCAAGTAGGGGAGACCAAACGGGCGTTCCAGAAGTAGCGGAAGAAAACGAATCCCTCGGGCGTAAATTTTATAAACATATGATGAATGGTGTTTCACATATGCTGCCCTTTGTGGTGGCTGGAGGAATATTGATTGCTTTATCATTCTTCTGGGGAATTAATTCCTCGGATCCAAGTGACCCTTCTTATAATGTGATAGCTCATACTTTAAACACAATTGGTGGTTTATCCTTTGCCATGATGCTGCCTATTTTAGCCGGTTTTATCGGCCAGTCACTGGCGGATCGTCCCGGTTTAGTAATCGGATTAATGGGCGGGGTCTTCGCCAATCCGTCTGTCCTATCTAGTTTCAGTGGCAGTGGTGTGTTTGAAAATGCGGAAGCATCAGGTTTCTTAGGAGCTTTAGTGGCCGGTTTCTTAGCTGGTGGAATTGTCTGGTGTCTGCGTAAAGGCTTCAGCTGGCTGCCAAAAGCTTTAGAAGGCATGAAACCTATTTTCATCTACCCGGTGTTGGGAGTCTTAACCATTGGTCTCCTCATGCTTTATGTGATTAACGCTCCAATGGGGGCAGTGATGAACGGCTTAACCAACCTCTTGACCAGTATCCCGTCAGAATTATCGGTAGTATTAGGATTTGCTGCAGCCGCTATGATGTCAATCGATATGGGCGGTCCGATTAATAAGGCTGCTTATGTTACAGGAACCGCTTTAGTGGCATCATCCAGTGGTGCTGGGTCCGATGTGATGGCAGCGGTTATGGTGGGGGGAATGGTTCCGCCTTTAGCGATTGCACTTTCAGCTACTATCAATAAAAAATTATGGGCACCTGAACAACGCAACAGTGCCTTAGTCAATTATGTCATGGGAGCTGCTTTTATTACTGAAGGAGCAATTCCTTTTGCGGCTACTGATCCGTTGCGGGTGATTCCTTCTTTAGCTATCGGAAGTGGGGTAGCCGGAGCTTTAAGTATGTTCTTTGGCTGTGTCTCTTATGTACCTCACGGTGGCTTGTTCGCTGCTTTAGCAGGCGGAGTAACCAACCCGGCCATGTACGTTGTGGCCTGGTTAGTCGGAGGAATAGTTGGAGCATTACTTTTAAATGTCTTAGTTAAAAAACCTGAGGAACAATTAGATTTAGAACAAGCATAAAATAAACTAGACGAAAAAAGGTTGCATCAGAAGTCTAATATAACTTCCATACTATTATTAAAATGTTGTACAATATGATTGCAAAATTTTAAAGCTAAGGTCTGGAAGAAAAATAAAATCTTTTATCACCGCATGAGAATCATCTGCGTAGCGTAGAGTGGCTTAGTGAAAGCGATAGCTTGAACTTAGCCACTCTCTAGCAGATGAAGTCTGGAAACTCCGACCAACGGGAGGAGTTGTAAGACGTGTCGCGGTAATAAAAGATTTTTATTTTTTCTGTAAGATTGATTTCAAAACTAACTTATAGTACAGCCCCTATTTTTTTGGTTCTTATTCTTCATCATAAACGGCTACTAAACGACCTTTGTTTTTACCGTCGTCCAGCATTTGAATTCCTTCTGGAATTTCATCAAAAGTAATTTCTTGTAAATTAGGTGTTAATTTACCTTCTGCCATTAACTCATAGATTTCAGCGATATCTTGACGCGTTCCACCATTGGAAGCAATGAGAGTCTTAGAGCCGGTAATAAAGTCTGTAACATTAACAGTTGTTTCTAATTTACCCATACCTACCAATACTACCTTACCGCTGTGCCCAACTGTTTCTAAGGCATCCGTAGTCGTGATACCAAATCCAGCATAGTCAACAATCAGATCTAAGTCTAGATCTTTTAGCTCTTTGATGTCAGATACTACTTTTGTGGCACCCAACTTTTCGGCAATATTACGTGCATCTTCGCTCACGTCTACTGCATAAATATTTTCGAATCCAGATGCTTTAGCAGCTTGAAGAGCAAACTGACCTAAACCACCAATACCGATTAAGGCAACTTTCATATCAGGTGTTGCTCCACCACGTGTAAAGAGTGCGTGGTAAGATGTCATTCCTGCATCTGTTGCTGAAGCTGCTTCTGCCATCGATAATTTGTCGGGAACTGCCACTAAATCTGAAGCGGGTGCATGGATATGCGTACCAAAGCCACCATCATAAGCATAGCCCGGTGCCATTCCTGATGGACCCGTTGGACAAATTGCTACACGGTCACCTTCTTTAAAGTCAGTGACTCCTGCACCGACTTCAATGATCGTTCCTGCGTTTTCATGTCCCATAATAACTGGAACATTCATTAAACTCATCCAGCCCTCATCATTTAAAGCACCTACGTCTGAGTGACAAATACCAGCAGCACCTGTTTTAATTACTACGTAACCTTCATCTGCTTTTGGTACTTCTTTTTCTACTAATTTTAATGGCTCTTTTGTTTTTGTAAATTGCCAACCTTTCATGTAAAAACCTCCTATGAAAATTTATGTGAATATTTTAACTATAGCACAAGGAAATCTAAGTTCAAATGATATGTTTATCAAGGTTATTGAAATATTTAATAAAAAAATGTAATTTAATTCTAAAAAGGTTATCTACGTATTAGAAAGTTATGTCCTAACTCACAAAGATTTAATCAGTAGGGCGAGAAGTATTTAAAAATAGAATCATTTCTATATGATATAATTAAATTTGATGATTAATTATAAATTTATATAAAAGTAGGTGGAAAAAATTAAATTATTACTGAACTATGCCAAAAACTATTGGAAACACATTGCCTTACAAATTTTATTTGCCACTTTTTGGGTGGGCTCCAATTTAATTATTCCAATCTTAATGGCTAACATTATTGATTATGGGATTGCCCGGAATGACATGAACTATATAATCCAAACAGGTTTACAAATGATTTTGGTGACAGTATTGAATATAGCTTTTTTACTGGTTAATTTGTATTTTCTCACTCAGGCAAATGCCGGAATCAGCCGTGATTTACGACGTGATATTTTCAGTAAAGTTATTAACTTCTCAGCCCAAAGCCGGCAGGATTTTTCAAGGTCTACTTTAATTACACGTAATGTTAACGATGTGAAACAGGTCTCAAATTTCATAGACTTGTCTTTACGAAAAATATATACAACCTCCATTACAGTGATTGGTGCAGTGGCCTTAGCTCTTGCTCTGGATCTTCAGTTAGCCTTAATCATGCTGATTATTGTCCCCGTAGTTTTATTTGCCGGGACCCGGCTGACGACCAATTCTTTACCGCAATACGCCTTAATTCGAAGAAGTATTGATAAAATTAACCGTCTTTTTAATCAAAATATCAGCGGGATTCGAGTAGTTAAAGCTTTTAATAAAACTGACTATGAAGAAAGTCAATTTCAAAGTGCAGTAGATGAAGCATACCAGGCTAATGTGAAAGCAGAAAAGTCTATGATGCTGCTCAGTCCTTTAGTAACCTTGGCAGCGAATTTTTTGATTTTGATTATTCTTTGGGTGGGAGCGGGCAGAGTGGCCGCCAATGTTTTAAAAATGGGGATTCTAGTTGCTATGCTTGAATATGTCACGATGGCCTTGGATAATATCCGACAGCTTTCATCAATTATTACAATTGTACCGCGGTCACAAGTCTCCTTAAACCGAATTGAAGAAGTGTTAAATACGACTGAAAAAGTAAAACCGGCGGATGAAACAGAAACCGGTATAAGAGAAAGTCAACATCAGGAGGGGATTTTATTTGACCACGTAACCTTCTATTATCCAGACACCAATTTACCTGCAGTCAAGCAGCTTAATACAAAGATAGAAGCAGATAAAACAACAGCTATTATCGGTTCAACCGGAAGTGGTAAGTCTACCATTCTGCGTTTGATTTTACGTGATTTTGATGTATCTGAAGGACAAATACTAATAGACGGGATGAACAACAAACATTTAATTGAAAGTTCCTTTAATAAAAAATTTACATTAGTTCCCCAGCAGACCTTTTTATTCAGCGGAAGCGTCCGTGAAAATATCTTAACGGGTCGTCCAGATGCTTCAGACGAAGAAATTTGGGAAGTCTTGGATGCCAGTCAAATGGGTGATTTTTTCAGAAGGGAAGAAGGATTAGATACCCGGATATCTCAAGCCGCAACCAATCTTTCAGGCGGTCAGAAACAACGGATTGCGATTGCACGCGGGCTCATTCGTAATACTGATTACTACTTATTTGACGACTGCTTTTCTGCTCTGGATTACACCACCGAGAGAAAGGTCCGTCAAGCGATTATTAAACGCCTTAAAAACAAAACCATTATCGTGGTGGCTCAAAGAGTAGCAACTGTAGAACAAGCGGATCAAATTCTGGTAATGGAAAACGGTCAGCTTGTAGGCAGTGGAAGGCATAAAGAATTACTTGCAAGTTCAAAAGTATACCAGGAAATTGTAAGATCACAAAACCAGGAAGAGGTGAAGTAAATGTCAGACCAGGAGAAAAAACAAGAGCAGGAACTGCCTTCGTTAAATAAAGGGGTCGGCGGAGCAGGCCGGGTGGCAGGTTTTTTATCAGAAGAAGCCGCCCAGGATACAAAGGGTACATTAAACCGTCTGCTGCGGGAATTATCAGATCAAAAGGGTTTATTTATCCTAGCCCTGTTGTTGACTTTATTAGCTTCTTTATCACAAATTCTAACGCCGCGAATTATCGGCAGGATTATTAACTTTATCGCCGCAACATTTGGCACCGAAGCGGGGTTGAATTGGGAGGGCATTCAGCAGGCTACTATTATTTTAGTTGTTTTATATTTGGTAAATTTTACAGCTACTTATATAGCATCGACCTCCATGGTAAAGGTCACTCAAGGATTGGTGGCTGATTTACGCTTACAGATGGATCAAAAATTAAATAAAATTCCTTTAAGTTATTTCAACACTGTTTCTTCGGGGGATTTAGCCAGTCTCTTATCCAATGACTTAGATAATGTCTCCCAAACTCTGCAGTCTGGTTTAACCTCCTCGATTACGGCCGTCGTGATTATGATTGGGGTTTTTATCATGATGCTTTCGATTCATCCACTGCTGGCCTTTTTAACCTTAGTGGTTGTTCCTTTAAGTTATTATGTAGTTAAATACTTGATTAAAAAGGCTAAACCGGTATTTCAAAAAAATGCTCGATATACCGGGCAGTTAAATGGAAAAATCACTGAAAGTTTTACAGGTTTGGAGATTATAGATGCTTATCATTTAGAAGAAAAACAAATGGAAGAACTCAACAAACTGAATGAAGACCTTTATGAAACTGAGTGGAAGTCAAGTTATGTATCCTTCTTAACTCGACCCGCAGGAGATTTGATGCTCAACATCAATTATGTCTTAGTTTCAATTGTGGGAGGCTATCATGTCATTACAGGCCGCTTATCCTTAGGAGAATTCCAAGCCTTTACCCAATATGTAAGGATGTTCAATACACCTTTTCGACAGGTGATGGGAATTATGAACACGATATTAAGCGCACTAGCCTCTGCAGAAAGAATTTATAGCTTTCTAGATGCGGCTGAAATTCAAGAAACGGGTGTTGATGTCTTGGATACCCAAAAAACGCAAGGGGAAATTGTGTTTGAAAATGTTGATTTTGCCTATGAGCCAAAAAATCCCTTGTTTGAAGATGTATCGTTAAAAGTACCTGCCGGCAGACAGTTTGCGATTGTTGGTTCCACCGGGGCAGGAAAGACGACTTTAGTCAATCTCCTGATGCGTTTCTATGAAATTCAAGACGGCCGCATCCTGCTCGATGGTAAAGACATCACAACATTTAAAAGCGATGAGCTGCGTAAAGCTTTTGCCATGGTACTACAAGATACGTGGTTGTTTGAAGGGAGTATTCGGGATAATATTGCATACGGCTATCCCTTAGAAGCCGGACAAACTTTAAAAGATGTTCCTCAGGAAAAAATTGAAGAAGCAGCACGGATGGCACGGGCTCATCAATTAATTGAACAGACACCTGACGGTTATAATACTTTATTGGTTAACCGAGGCAGTAATATTTCACAAGGGCAAAGACAATTAATTACAATTGCTCGTGCAATGATTAAAAAAGCACCGATCACAATTTTAGATGAAGCAACATCTTCGGTTGATACACGAACGGAATTATTGATACAAGAAGGGATGCAGGAGTTAACAGAGCAGACTACCAGCTTTGTGATTGCACACCGCCTGTCAACCATTCAAAATGCAGATAGGATAATTGTCATGAATGAAGGGAAAATTGTGGAAACTGGCAGTCATAATCAACTCATGGAAGAAAATGGCTTATATGCTGAAATGATTCAATCGGGCCAGGC
>CAYYGA010000018.1:4902-27964 GCA_964471435.1 uncultured Facklamia sp. | reverse complement strand
AGAATATTTTAGGAGGAGCAATATAGAGTGGAGAAGCTAAGTATATTAAGAAATTTTATGAACTATTTATATTTTTCTTCTAATTGTGCCATCCACCAACCTAAAGCAGTACCTCCTAGCAGCATAACACAACACCAGATGTATTCACTCAAGCCAAAGCCGCTGTAATTGGTAGGAATAATCATAATAGTAGAAGCAGCTACGATACCAAAGATGAAATGGAAAAACTCAGAGTAAAATTGATCGAAAATTCTTTCAATAATTTTAGAAAGCAGTAAAACAGTTAATAAGCCGCCGATTCCGATTGGGATAATAACAGAAAGGTCTAATTGACTGAAGCCTTCAGCCATAGCCTGATAAAGTCCTAAATATAAAATAAAGTTGGAAGGACTCAAGCCGGGGACTAACACTCCTAATGCGATTAAAAAACCAGACAGTATCCATGCTCCAAACGACGGGGATAAGTTACCACCAAATATTTGGGCACCAAAAAACAAAATAATGAAGCCGAAAATAAAGGAGGTAATCATGACGGAAATATCTTTTTTATTCCGTCCTTTTTGGCCGGCTTCCTTCCATAAAGCGGGTAACATACCGATAATAGCTCCTACAAAAAACCATACGATTATTGTTTCATAGTTTGTTAATAAGTGACTCAACCCTCTAGCGAGAATAACAATACCGAAGAGACCACCTAGGCCGACAGGAAGAAAAAATTTTACGTTTTTCCAAAAATTCTTAGTTAAATTGGCCAAAAAACGAATGATGTCTTCATATAAGCCGAAAATTGCTGCTAAAGCCCCTCCACTTACTCCGGGTAAAATAAACCCGGAACCGATAAACATACCTTTAACAAATCGCCAAAGCCAGTCTTTGACTTGTGTCATAGTCAGACTCCTTTTCTAGTTGAAATATACTGTGATAGTGTATAATTTATTTTAAGATTTAGCAAATGACGAAGGGGAACCCATGCGTTAAATTATCCAAGTATTGTATACTAATAAGTGAAGCTAAGAAAAAGGAGTGGAAAAATGAAAAATGTATTTTATTACAGTGATGTCTGTCCGGATACAAATGAATTTGTAAATGAATTAGAACGCTTAGGTATCAGTTATGAATCGGTAAATATCACCGAATCAATGAAAAATTTGAAGGAGTTTTTATATTTAAGAGATCATCGGCCAGAATTTGATCCTATAAAAGTTAAAGGTCAAGTAGGAGTACCGGTTTTATCTACTAAAGATAAACTAATCTTCGATTTAAAAACTGAATGGAAAGATAAGTAAGGGGAATTAAGTTGAAAGTTCGTTTAAAAATATTAGCTGCTCTGTGTTGTTTATTGAGTATGAGTATCTTCGATATAAATCTTATACATGTCTCAGCAGTGGAGGGAATGGATAATTATGAGTTAAGTCTAAAAGAATCACCCGATACTCAATATGTTCATCGAGCTCTAGATAGTTTTAAGATAATAGCCCAAGAGGAACATTTGTTGGATTTAAATGATATTAACAATTCAATCGACGATGAAAGCCAAATATGGAAAAAGATTGATGTGGAAGCATTTATAGCTCAAGAAGTAATAGAAGGTTCAGAAGTTTTGCTGGAAGAGAACCGTTTAGTATATGATCATCCTGCTTTGACTGCTATTTCTTATCAGTTTATTAATTCTCAATCATTAGAAGATGAGATGGTTGATTTAATGACAGTATATTTTGAAGATGCTTTAATTTATGTTGGCATCACTTTTTATAATCAACATTTCTTTTCCTATACTGGGGATAGTAAACCATTGGCCTATTCAATAACAAAGTTAAACAATACTAAGCAGGAAGTTTTATTAGAATTAGTAGGACATTTGAGTGAAGAAAAGAGTTTACAGCTTAGCTTTAGTTCAAAAGATAAGTTAGAAAAACAAATAGTTGAAACTTCCTTTAGCGAGTTGATGGTTTCTATTCAACCAATTATGCTTACTCACCATTTTGAAGATTTCAATTTATTATCCGATGAAGAGCAATCAGGTGGTAACATATTGAGTAATAGAAGTGAGTTAGAAATAGACACAGATAGTACGGGCTCTGAGGATCAAGGTAGTGACCAAGGTAAAGAAGAGGCGGAAGATGACACAGCTGAGTCTCCATTAAACACTGATCTTTCGAATAAGGAGATGCTTTCTTTCTTTTTACCATCAGATTTAGATGAATCTCACTTATTGGAAGCAGATTATTTGCAAAAAAACTTTGAGTCTCTTCAAGAAGAATTAAGTGAAGTGATGATGTCTAATGCTGATATAATAGATCGGCTGCTTGATTTGGAAGCTATGGCTGATATCACAGCTTCAACTAACGCGGACGTGGATGCTTCAGAAACATTCTATGATTTCTATACTAACCCTGTCCAAACAGATCCTTTTGGAAATCCCATCTTTTTTGATGTTTATGGCTACCCTTTACAACTTAATCCGATTGGTCATCCACTCCTGATTGATATAAATGGAGCGCCATTACAAGTTGATGAAAACGGCTTTCCTATATTCTATAATGCCTATGGAAATCCTTACGAAAACGATGAAGATGGAAATCTTATTTTTTATGATGAGTCCCAAAATCCTATTATTTATGAAAGGGAGTTAATAGAAGAGAATGAGGACCCTGTGTACGAATTAGAGTTATTGGACCGTACAACAGTTATTAATTATTTAGGACAGCCAATTGAAAGCATCGCTTTGTTAGAGAAGAGTCAAAAAGACAATTATTTTGCTTTATCAGAAGAAAAAGTTATATTGCTGGAATTAATGTATGTAGAAAAAGAACTCATCTCACTTAAATATCAAGAATATACCCCATCCGTTTATTTACCGCTTGAGGTTAATAATACAAGGGTAAATCAGTGGCAAGAGGAGCTCCCTCTGAAATTGAGTCAATTAATAGAAGACCTAGGTTCTCCTCAATCCCATACCTATTTTCTGGGGAGTAATAATTATTATGTGAGCTGGGAAACTTTCCACAACAACGAATCAGAACAAATTATAACCTTAATTGAAGGAAACAATGTAATAGACATTATTATGAATAATTAAAAATTGAAATGAGGAATTTTATGGAAAAAGAAAAAATTAAACTACTTATGGATGAAGCACGCAAAGCAGTCGAAAGGTCTTACAGTCCATATTCAAATTTTCCAGTCGGCTGTGCATTGTTAACTAAAGACGGAAAAATATATACAGGAGTTAATATAGAAAATGTTTCTTTTGGGGCAACCAATTGTGCAGAAAGAAGCGCAATTTTTACAGCAGTTTCAGAAGGTTATCGACCTGGTTTCATAGAAGCAGTAGCTGTTGCGGGTGAAACAGATAATTTTTTACCGCCATGTTCTATCTGCAGGCAAGTTTTAGTGGAAATGGCAGATGCTCAAACCCCTGTTTATTTAACTCGAAGAGACGGCGAAATCTTACATACAAGTGTAGAAAAACTAGTTCCTTATGCTTTTGAAAAATTAGATATGTAATTTTGAGAAATAAGTTTATTTTTGCTATATTTAAGATATAAATTAAAGGAGGAATAATATGGCGCAGAAATTATTACATGCTTGCTATCGAGTAAAGGATCGGGAAGCAAGCTTGAAATTCTATACAGAAACTTTTGATTTTGAAATCGCACGAGAGCGGAAATTTGAAGAGCACGGCTTTGATTTAATTTATTTAGTTGTTCCCGGAGGCGATTTCGAATTAGAGCTTACATACAATTATGGATCAGAAGGTTATACCATCGGGGATGGGTTTAGCCACTTAGCAATAGGAGTAGACGATTTAGAAAGTCAGCATCAAAAATGTAAAAATGCTGGTTATGAGACCACTGATTTAAAAGGGTTGCCTGGGCAGGATCCTTCATACTTCTTTGTTTCAGATCCAGATGGTTATCGGTTAGAAGTAATGGCTAACAAAAACTTAGCTTAAAGTTCATATTTTATTGCAAGATAAAAAAGTTGAATTTACTTTTAAAGAATGGTAATATATCTTTATGCGATGAGTCGAATACAATCTGTATAGATTGAAGGCGGTCCGTCTGGAACTTAGAGTTCAATCCAGGAAGGTGACGGAACAATGGACTGCTGTGAACAGTCTTTGTGATATTTTAAGAATATTCTGCCGCTCGAAGAGCGTAAGCTCAAAAACACCTTTGATTTTCGAAGGTGTTTTTTTATATTAATCTGCCATGATTTTTAACTTAAATTTAATCTTTTTAAAGGTTTTTACTGTTAAAATATGTGATTTTTGTTATTATAAAAATAGATACTCAAATTAGTGCAATATTTTCATTACAGCTAGATTTTAATTTTTTTAAATTATCAATAAAGCGGTTTCAAGTTATTCCTATAATGGAGTTATTTGCATTGTAAAAGGGGGAAAGCAGATGGATTTAAAAACTGAGTTACTGCCCAATTTTCAAGATGATGTCTACTTTTTTAATCAAGGGAATCATTTAAGTGCTTACCGCTTCTTGGGTTCCAAAAAACATAGTGTGAATGGAGAAGAGGGGTATCAATTTTCTGTCTGGGCTCCGAATGCTCATCAAGTGTATCTTCAAGGAGACTTCTCCCATTGGACTAATCTTCCAATGGCCATGGTGCCTGGAGGGGTATGGACACTTTTTGTTTCACATGCCAAAAAAGGAGACTGTTATAAATACGGTGTTGACCATGGAAATGGACATATTGAATATAAAATAGATCCTTTTGGAATGAATTTTGAAATTCCACCTAAAGACGCCACGGTAGTTTCAGATATTGAACCATTTGAATGGAACGATCAGGAATGGTTAAGTAAAAGGAAAAAAATGAATATTTTTACAAAACCTTTACAAATTTATGAAGTACATGCTACCAGTTGGCGACAGCATCCAGATGGAAGTTTTTATAGTTTTTCAGAACTTGCTCAAACCCTTATACCTTATGTAAAGGAGATGGGTTATACTCATATTGAATTTTTACCGCTGATGGACCATCCGCTTGAAGCTTCGTGGGGTTACCAAATAACAGGATATTACGCTGTAGCTGGTAGATTTGGAACAAATGAAGAATTTAAAGAGTTTGTAAACCAGGCTCATCTAGCAGGGATTGGAGTATTACTGGACTGGGTTCCGGGCCATTTTAATCGGAATGCAAATGCTTTGGCCTATTTTGATGGAACACCAACCTATGAGTATCAAGACTATAATCAAGCCAATAATATAGGGTGGGGAACTTTAAATTTTGATTTAGGTAAAAATCAGGTTCACTCCTTTCTAATTTCAAATGCTTTATATTGGTTGAAAGAGTTTCATATTGATGGGATACGAGTCGATGCAGTTTCCAATATGATTTATTTGGATTTTGACCAGGGACCATGGACGCCCAATGAAGATGGCAGCAATATAAACTACCAAGGAATCAGCTTTATCCAAAAGCTAAATCAAACAGTAAAAAAAGAACTACCCGATGTAATAATGATGGCCGAAGAGTCAACTAGCCGGGAAAAAATAACGCATCCCGTAGAATCAGGCGGATTAGGTTTTGATTTTAAATGGAATATGGGATGGATGAATGATACTTTGAGATTTTTTGAAATGGATCCCTTCTCCAGACCTGCCTCACTTAGACTGATAACCTTTGTTTTTATGTATCAATTCAAAGAACGGTATATATTACCTTATTCTCATGATGAGGTCGTGCATGGAAAAGGTTCCTTATTAGGGAAATTACCCGGTACACGCTATGAACAATTTTGTAATTTAAGATTAATCCACGCTTATATGCTAGCTCAACCGGGGAAAGTTTTACATTTTATGGGAAATGAATTAGGTCAATTTTTAGAATGGCGGTTTTATGACCAGTTGGATTGGGAAGGCATGAATCGGGAGTATAACAGCGAATATCACCATTTCATGAGGCAGCTCAATCACATTGGTTTAAAGTATGCCGAATTTTTCGAACTCGACCATGATCCAAAGGGGTTAACTATATTAGAAGCAGATGATTTGGAAAAAGGGCTGCTGACTTTTATACGTCATTCAAATAATGAAAAAGAGTTTACTATAGTGGTTATTAATTTTACGCCCATTCCTCATAAATCTGTAAGAATAGGTGTTCCTCTTGAAGGAAGTTATCATACACTGTTAAATAGTGACTTGACGGAGTTTGGCGGAAGTACCACTAAAGATTCTTTAACAGAGTTTAAAACTCAAAATATTGAATTTAATCAACAGCCTTTTTCAATTCAAATAGATATACCTGGTTTATCTGTACAATATATTCGACCTTCAGAATTAAAGGCGCCAAGTTTTAGGAAAGGGGATAGAATACCGGCTAATGATTAGTCCGTTTCGCCAACGTCAAGGTATTCTAAAATGTGTAGATGAAAAATGAAATGATTGCAATGATTCTTGCCGGTGGTCAAGGGACCCGCTTAGGATTATTAACTAAGCAGACAGCTAAGCCTGCAGTGCCTTTTGGTGGAAAATACCGTATCATCGATTTTGCACTTTCTAATTGTGCTAACTCAGGGATTAATGATGTAGGAGTTGTGACTCAGTATCAGCCGTTGGAATTAAATGATCACGTAGGTGATGGAAGCGCCTGGGGATTAAATTCTCGGGGAGGCGGAGCCACTATTTTACAACCTTATTCAAGTGCGGATGGGGAAAAGTGGTTCGAGGGAACTGCAAATGCTATTTTTCAAAATATTTCATATATTGATTCAAAAAACCCTGATTACGTACTAATTCTCTCAGGAGATCATATTTATAAAATGGATTATTCTGAAATGTTAGACTTCCATAAGAAAAAGGAGGCTAGCTTAACTGTCGGAGTCTTACCAGTTTCTTTAGAAGAAGCATCACGCTTTGGAATTATGAATACTGATCAGTCTGGTCGAATTGTAGAATTCGAAGAAAAACCTGAAGAGCCGAAATCAAACCTTGCTTCTATGGGGATTTACATTTTCAACTGGCCGATTCTGCGCCAGTATTTAATGGAAGATGCTGCTGAAGATCGTGAACTCCAGGATTTTGGAAAAAATGTTATACCTACTTATTTAGATAATGGTGAAAGAACTTTTGCCTACGCTTTTGAAGGGTATTGGAAAGATGTTGGAACTGTTAACTCTTTATGGGAAGCTAATATGGAGATTTTAGATCCAGAGCATGAATTACATAGATCTGAAGCAGAGTGGAGAGTTTACTCTAATAATCCAATTGCTCCGCCTCAATTTATAACTGACCATGCATCTATCAGCGATTCTTATGTGGCTGACGGGGTCTATGTTGCAGGTACAATACGACATTCCATTCTATCTCTTAATGTAAAAGTAGGTTTGGACTCCCATATAGAAAATTCAATTATTATGTCCAATGTTACCATAGGCTCAGGATGCCGGATAGAAAACGCTATAATTGGTGAAAAAGCAGTTGTAGCTGACGGAGCAAGTATAGTGGGAACAGAAGATGATATTGCTGTTGTGGGGTTCAAGGATATAGTAGGAGGTCCGAGAAAAGATAATGAAGAATAAAACAGCTGCTATTTTAAACTTAACGGAAGATAACAAATATCTAAAGCCGTTAACTAATAATCGGCCCATTGCTGCATTGCCTTTTGCAAGTCGCTATCGAATAATCGATTTTGCTTTATCGAGCATTTATCATGCAGGAATAGACTCAGTGGCCTTATTTATAGGGGAATCTGGCCGTTCAATTTATGATCATGTTCGTTCTGGAGATTCCTGGCATCTCGACTCATCAATTCGGGGCGGAGTATTCACTTTTTCACATCAAAATTGGAAAGCTGAACATCACTTTGATGATGAGAGCGAGGATTATTATTATAACCATCGTTTGTATTTAGAAAGATCTCGAGCTGAATATGTTTTCGTTGCAGGTAGTAAAATAATTGCCAATGTAGATATTAATGCACTCAGGTCAAATCACATCGAGGTGGGTAGAGATGTATCTTTAGTTTATAAAAACATACCCGCTGAAATGGTAGGACCAAGTCATGATAATGAAAGAGTATTGGAATTTGGAGACAATCGCCAATTGGTCGATTTACATAATAATGATGACTATCCAAGTAGTGATATATGCAGTTGTTCGTTGAATATGTACATGGTAAGTGTTGAATTTTTATTATCACTACTTGATCGGGCTTTAAAAGAAGAACAATATTTAGAAATAGATGATTTAATCCAATACTATATGTTGGATTATACAGTTAACCCCTATGAATTTACGGGTTATACTGCTAATATTCACAGCGTTCAGGCTTACTATCAAGCTAATATGGATATGCTGAACCGACAAGCTTTTATTTCACTTTTCCATTCCAGTCAACCAATTATTACTAAAAGTAAAAATGGTGTACCTGCCTTTTATAGTGTGCGTTCTTTTGCTCGTAACTCAATTATTGCGACAGGAACCAAAGTTTTTGGGGAAGTAATCGGCTCTTTAGTTAATCGGAGGGTTACGATTGGGGAGAATGCAAGTGTAAAAAACAGTATTTTATTACAGGGTTCTGAAATTGGTGAAGGAGCAAGAATTGAGTACGCAATTCTTGATAAAAATGTTACTGTCGAACCTGGTGCACAAATAATTGGTTCTAAAAATAATATTAAAGTTATTGCAAAAAATACAATTGTTCGTGCTCAAAGGGGATAACCATGAAAGTTCTATTTACATCCGCAGAAGCAGCACCTTTTTTTAAAACAGGTGGTTTAGGAGACGTAGCCTATGCGCTACCTAAAGAAATTGCCCGTCATAAAGATATTGATATTCGTGTTGTCTTACCATTTTACACTCAGATGCCTTCTAAATACCAAGAACAAGTGAAAGATTTAACACATTTCCGCTTTCAACTCGGCAATAAAAATGCCTATTGCGGCATAAAAACCCTAAAACTAGATGGCGTAGTTTACTATTTTATTGATAATCTTGCTTATTTTGACCGTCCAGGCTTGTATGGTGAGTGGGATGACGGGGAGCGGTTTGCGTATTTTTCGACTGCTGTTATTGAGATGTTAGAAGTAATAGATTGGATTCCGGATATTATTCATAATAATGATTGGCAGACTGCCATGATTCCTGTTTTACTAGTTGATCGGTATCATTGGAAAGCAGGCCTGCAAAACATTCGAAAAGTCTTAACGATTCATAACATTCAGTTTCAAGGCAACTATGATCCAACTATGCTTCCGAATGTATTTGGTACAGGCTATAATACTTATACCCATGATGGTGTAAGGGATGAGGATCGATTAAATTACCTAAAAGGTGGAATAAACTTTTCAGATCGGGTGACAACGGTATCTCCATCTTATGCACAGGAAATAATGACACCTGCTTTTGGAGAAGGTTTAGAAGGAGTATTAGCATATAACCGATGGAAAGTCAGCGGGATTATCAATGGTATAGATTATGAGTTAAATAATCCTGAGACTGATGCAAAACTTCCCCATACCTTTTCGATTGAGGACCTAACTGGAAAGATGTTAAATAAAGAATATCTCCAAGAATATCTTGGCTTGCCAATCAATCGTAAAATTCCTCTTATCGGAATGGTCAGCCGCTTAACCAACCAAAAAGGACTCCATTTAGTCGAGGCAGCCCTGGACGAATTACTACAAGCCGAAGTTCAAGTAGTTTTACTGGGTACAGGCGATGCTAACTATGAACAATCATTTCGTTTTTTTGAAAATAAATATCCTGATAAAATGCGGGCCTGCATCCTGTTTGATATAGAGTTAGCTCAGCTAATATACGCAGGATCAGATATGTTTTTAATGCCTTCAGCTTTTGAACCATGCGGTTTATCACAAATGATTGCCATGCGTTATGGAAGTATCCCTATTGTTCATGAAACAGGCGGTTTACGGGATACAGTGGAACCTTTTAATAAGTATACTAATGAGGGGACAGGCTTTTCTTTCTATGACTTTAACCGTGAGACAATGCTGAACACTATTTATGAAGCTTTAACTATTTACTGGGATGATAAAAATAAATGGTATACAATAATCGAAAATGCTATGCGACGTGATTTTTCCTGGAAAACACCCGCCAAAGAATATATTAAACTTTATTCAAACTTATTAAATGAATAAGATATAGAGTTTGAGATTTAAATAAAATTGTCAAATTCACTGGATTAACAACTCTCTTAACTTAGACAGCATTCTTTATTTAGATTTTTACTTAAAGATTACTTCTAATAGTAGAGAGTTTTTTTATGTTCAATTACATAATTATTATACTCACTAAATTTTAAGTATAGTTTTCATGAAAAAGTAGCAGAAAGTTCTAAAGTTTATAGTATAAATATTATATTAAGCCTATTTCAGACTTAGGCTTGAGGAAAATGATTAAAATATAAGCTATACTAACAGTTCTGTCAGAAAGAAGGTGAAGATATGCAATCAAAACACACGAAAGATCATCCCAATGAAAATAAGCGCCGACGTTCTCCTAAGGGAAACTTTTTTAATAAAGTCCGAACACATCGATATTGGAAAGGTTTTAAAAATTTATGGCGTTATTACAGAGGGTGGAAATGGCTTGTTTTTCTAGGTTTAAGCTTGTCCCTCTTACTATCTTCTACTTTAGTTTTTATAGCAAAAACTACCGATGTTGATACGTTGAGAGACGCCTTACAAAACCAGACCACTTTATATGATATAGAGGATCAGTATGCTGGTAGTTTAATCGGTCAAAAAGGAACCTATGTTACATTGGATCAAGTTTCTGACTCAATGCTAACTACATTAGTAACCACTGAAGATAAACGTTTCTATGAGCATACTGGTTTTGATACTGTAGGTATCGGCCGGGCTTTTGTAGGCTTATTGATAAATCGTGATACCTCAGCTGGTGGAGGATCGACAATTACACAGCAGCTAGCGAAGAACGCATTTCTAACTTTAGATCAAACGTTTCAACGAAAGTTTAAAGAATTGTTTTTAGCATTAGAAATAGAAAAAGCATATGATAAGGATCAAATATTAGAAATGTATCTAAATAATGCTTATTTTGGAAATGGTGTTTGGGGAATCGAGGATGCATCTTTAAAATATTTCGGACATTCTGCGGTAAGTCTAAATTGGAATGAAAGTATTGTATTAACTGGAATGTTAAAAGGGCCGTCTCTTTTTAATCCAATTGATGATTATGAAGCTGCAATGGACCGCCGTAACATTATAGTAGATTTATTGATTGAAGAAGGAATTCTTTCTTATAATATGGCGACTGAGATAAAAGCTTCGCCGATTTATTTAAGCGATGCTTTTTATGTTGACGAGTCAGGACATGAATATCCTTCATATTTTGATGCAGTTATAAATGAAGCAGAAGTAGTAGCAGGAATTCCAGAAGATGACTTAATGTCCAAAGGTTATACTATCTATACGAATTTGGATCAATCGGCCCAGCAATTATTGGATCTTTCTTACGTTAATAATTCCTGGTTGTTCAATGATGCATCTGTTGAAAATCCTTTAGTTCAGTCTGCATCAGCCGTCATCGATCCTGAAACCGGGGGTGTAATGGCTGTTTACGGAGGACGCGGTGAATATCATTATCGTGGATTTAACCGCGCAACAGACATGCAGCGTGCACCTGGTTCTATAATCAAGCCTTTGGCTGTTTATGTACCGGCTTTAGAAGCTGGATATACTATTCAGTCAATGGTTCCTGATATTGTACAGGCATATGGACCCGATGATTATATGCCGGAAAACTATAATCATTATACTGAGCCGTCAGGAGAAGTTCCTCTTTATTATGCCTTAGCACAAAGTAAGAATACCTCGGCAGTTTATTTGATGGATGAGCTGGGAGTAAGTACCGCTACTGATAAATTAAAACAGTTTGGAATTTCAGTACCTGCACAAGACCGTCAATTAACTTTAGCCTTGGGAGCATTTTCCACCGGCGTATCTCCCGTTCAGATTGCCAATGCCTATTCTGCTTTTGCTAATAATGGAGTAAGAAATAATTCCTACTTTATTCGCAGGATAGAAGATGCTTCAGGCAGAATCGTTTATAATAACCGACGGCCGGCAAAAAATATGGTGATGACAGCTCGAGTAGCAGCGGATATGACTTCCATGATGTTGGACTCTTATGGAGGGTATGGAACGGGTTATGGTGCAGGCCCTGATTATGGACTTATTGCCGGAAAGACAGGATCTACCGAAGTATCTGACGGATCGGAAGAGACAAGAGACCGTTGGATGGTGGGATATACTCCTGATTTTGTAATCGCCACTTGGGTAGGATTGGATGATGTAGAAAGTGGTAATTTGGATGAAATTATGCCGAGCGGTTTAGGCCAGCTATTTAATGCTCAAACTACAAACTTAATGTCGATTTCACCTCAAACTTCATTTGATGTGACCTTTGCATCACAAATGAATTCGGCTACTAATGACATTTCAGATAATTTGTGGGCAGAAAATTTTAGTGAAAATATCAATCAGGAATGGGAGCAGTTTACCCAAACAGCCGGTCAGTGGATTAATCAAGCAGAAGAAAGCTTATCAGGTTTGTATCAAAGAGCACAGCAACACTTGCAAAATTTTGAATGGCCATTTTAATTCTGCTTATTTAATGCTTTAATTGAAAAAATAAGGTATAATTGATAAGGTGTTATTAGAAAAGAGGCGGTAATAAGATGGATAATAATATTTATGACTTAGCTAATCAATTAGCGCAGGAATTAAGAGAGTCATCCCTTCTAAAGAATGTTCAAACAGCTTTAACTGAAATTGAAGCAGATGAAGAAGCAAATGCATTATTTACAAGGTTTCAAGAAATGTCTCAACAAGTACAATCTCAAGATTTAGACGATGAAGCTCATGAAAATCTTGTTAATGAAATTCAAACTGTATATGGTGAAGTAATTTCTAACCCGATTATTGGAAAATTAATGCAGGGTGAACAACAATTAAGTACTGTTATGAATGATATTAACAGAATAATTGCTCAACCTATTAATGATTTATACCAAAATTCTGCTGAGTAGTCTAAAGTGATTAAGGGACAACTGGGAGTTATTCGATTCTAACATTATCGAATTTCTTTCAGTTGTTTTTTATCACTTTCATTTCTTTTTAAAATTCAACTTTCATCATTTTATAGAAAGGAGCCAATTATGCGATTGATGCATTTTGCGGATCTTCACTTAGACAGTCCCTTCCAGGGGTTGGAGAAACAATACCCCCAACTGCAGCAAGCACTTATTCAATCACCTTATCAAGCTTTTGAACAAGGCATTACGATTGCAATTAAAGAAGCAGTGGATGTAGTTGTGATTGTAGGTGATATATATAATACTCAGCGTCAAACTATATACGCCCAACATTTTTTTATTCAACAATTAGTCCGATTGGAATCTGCCGACATACCCGTTATTATTTGCCACGGAAATCATGATTATTTAGAAAACAAAAGAATGTTAACGCAATATCCTTCGAATGTATTTGTTTTTAAAGATGAAGAGGTCGATTCAGTTGACTTAGAATTTTCTGATCAGACAAGTGCACGTTTTTATGGTTTTTCTTATACCAGACGGTGGATTCAAGAAAGAAAGATACAAGAGTTCCCAAATAAGAATAATCAGACCACTTATACAATTGGTCTACTCCATGGTGCAGCTGAAGCGATTGAAAGTAAATCAGGAAATTATGCACCATTTTCAACTCAGGAACTGATAGAAAAAAATTATGATTATTGGGCCTTGGGGCATATTCATCAAAACCAAAAATTAAATGAGTTTCCTCTGATACGCTATGCAGGAACTCCACAGGGAAGACACCGACTGGAAACAGGAGATAAGGGAGCTTATATTATCACATTTGAACCCAATCAACCTTTAAAAGAACAATTTGTTTCTTTAGCTCAGGTTTTGTGGGTGCAAGAAACAATTGACTGCCAATATGAGTGGCAGGCTAATGAAGTTGTGGAGGCAGTTAAAATTATGCTGGATAATTATCACACTGAGGTAAAAAATGGGTTACCTTCTCAGATATTATCCGTCACGTTAACAAATGCCCAAAGGCTTCCTGTGGAGTTACAAAATCAAATAGAAGCCGGGGAACTGGACCTGCTCTTTCCTGAGCCAGCATCTAACAAAAAGTTTGTTGCTATCATTTCTTTAAAATTAGAAAGAAAAATGGTTCTCCAAGCTTTTGAATACGATCAAAAATTGAAGCAGAGTTTTCAAGAAGCAGCCGACTTGGTAAGTCAAGGAGAGGCTTATTATGAAATTTTAGAAGACTTTTTTACACATACTATTGTGCGGAAATGGTTACCAGACTTAGTAACAGACGAAGAATTTAAAAATGAAATTCTCCAATCTGCTAAAGAATCAATGATACAAGCGATAGGGTTTGAATTGAAGGAGGCCGGTCCTCATGAAGATTAAAACTTTAGATATATATGGGTATGGTAAATGGATTAATCAGCGCTTTGATTTTAAAGAAGAGATGCAGTTAATTTTTGGTCAAAATGAAGCTGGTAAATCAACCATACAATCTTTTATCAGAAGTATTTTATTTGGGTTTCCTTCTAAACACCGCAGGGTTAGTCAAATCAACCGCTTTGAGCCTAAACATGCCGATGTATATGGAGGAAGGATTTATTTAATAGACACTCAGCTTGGGAATGTTTGGGTAGAAAGAACACTGAACGGCTTGACTATAACTAATGATCAAGGGGAAATATTAGAAGCTGGTGTTTTAGAACAAATACTTGGTGGACTTGATGAAAACCTGTTTGATAATTTCTATGCATTTTCTGTACAAAATTTACAGGAATTAAGTAATATAGATGCAGACAAATTGAGTGATTATTTTTTAAGTATCGGAACGGTAGGAAGTGATAAATTCTTAGCGGTAGCCAAAAACTTTGAAAAAGAAACCGATCAGCTTTATAAGGCAAGAGGGAAAAACCCTCCTCTAAATCAACTGTTAATTGAGTATGAGCAATTAGCTAATTCATTACAGCATTTACGTGAAAATATGGGGCGCTATGATCAACTTGTAGCAGAACAACAGGATGAAATTATAGCGATTGAAGAATTAAATCAACAAATCAAAACACTTGAAGAGGAGTTAAGACACCTCGATAAATTAATAGGCCGGTATGATATTTATCAAAAAGATCTTGGAGCCCAACGTGAATTAGAGCGCTTAATCTACACAAAAATGGAGCCGCAACTGCCGGAACAATTAGAACGTGCAATCACTGACCGGGATGAAAGCGAAAAACGAATTGCTCAAATGCATGAGCGCATAGCTAATTTAAAACAAGAGATGGCTTCTTTAACCCGCCTCAATTGGGCCCGAAATCATGAGGATGAAAGACGTAAATGGGTAAGCGGGACCAAACATATAAAAGACGTTCATTCCCGCTTAGAACATGTTCAAGAACGTATTCAAGACCAGACGAATTTGATGGCCCGGATTGCCCGGGACGGTCAATTCTACCCTGATAAAGTAATAGAAACTGAAGACTATGAACAGGAAATTGAAAAGGGCTATGGTATTCAAGCAAAGATTGATGAGTTAGAAGGTCAACAGGAATCTCTCAAAGCTCAGAGAAAAGTTTTTCTGGATCAACGTAAAGAGTTGCAGGGATATAGTGCGACTATCAGACAGCAGTTAGCAAAATTAGAAAATCAGAGGGTGAATGAAGAAGCTGTCTTGGAGCAGGCTACCAGTTTAAAACATTACTTTTTAGGACTCATCTTTTTAATTATAGGTGTAGTGTTAGGAGTATTTTATTTTCAAACTCAAGCTGCAGAATTATATCTATGGTTAGCACTCGGGTTGGGTGGTGTAGGTTTGCTGAGTTTAGCATATGTAGCACTAGAACATCGTAAACAACACCTGTCTTATCAAAACAGTCCGGCTCTTGCCAAAATGTCAGAGCTGAGAGAAAAAGAGATTTCTTACCAAGAAAGAAGTAAAGCATTAGGAAGTGATATTAACAGCCGGGAAGCTTCGTTGAGGCAAGTAGTGGATGAATTAGCCGAACAAAATCAAAACCAGCAACGTTGGTTAGTTTCACTCGGATTTTATCCGACTGCAGACCCCGACTTAGTTTTAAAAACTAACCCCGTCAAGCAATATTTTGAAGCAGAGAGTATGCGTAGTCAATATGAAGAAGAAAGAAATGATCTTAATCTTGAAATTGTAAAATGGCAGAAATCGATTATCCCTCTCCTAGAACGTTTTCCACATGAAGATTCCGATATACCGACACTTATTAATCATGTGGAAGAAACAGAAGTATCAATGCAGCGTCAAGTAGAACGCGGTAATGCGATGGATGAGCGCGTGGGAAATGCAGAATTAATAATTAAACAAACTGAAGAAAATATTAGTCGATATAAACAGACTATCGAAGAAATATTTCAAAAGACCAACAGCTTTGATGAAATTGATTTTAGAAGTAAAGTGCAGCAAAATAAACAAATTGAATCTTTAAAAGAAAAACGTGAACTATATGCGGAACAAATGATTGGCTTTGAAGAACAGCTATCGTTCATTGAGAATAAACAAACTTTAACAGCTGATTATAGCCGGATTCAAAATGAACTTATTCAGCATAAAAATAAATTACAACCGCATCATCATCAAAGAGCTAATCTAACCGTAGAAATTAAACAGTTAGAACAAGATGGGAATTATCAACAACTAATTCAAGAACTAGAAAATAAAAAGGCAGCAATCGAACAATTAGCTAAAGAATGGGCACGCAAAAAAATTGCAACGGAACTTATTTACCGAACTTTACGCCAAGGAATGGATAATCCTATTCCAGAAATGAATAAAATGGCCAATGAAATTTTTAGTATATTGACTTATGGACGTTACAGTCAAATAAAATTAAATAAGTCGGGAATTAAAGTCCGTCAATTTTCCGATGTGCTTTTCGAACCTCATGAACTTTCTCAAGGTACTCTTGAGCAGCTATATGTAGCTTTGAGATTGGCGTTTGTAGAGAATGCATCTGATATGGTTCAAATGCCGATTATTATAGATGATGCTTTTGTTAATTTTGATGAGATACGTAAAACAAGCATGTATCGTGTGTTAGAAAAAATCAGTCACAACCATCAAGTTCTCTTCTTTACTTTTGACCAGCACGCTAAAGAGGTTTTTGGAAAAGAAGACAATCTGATAGATCTGGACATTATTGAAACAGCCCAAGACCAACTTTTTGGACAAGATGAAAATTTATTGGATAAGTCCATTGAAGTAGAAGAAAATAATTAAAGTGATTACTGTAATTCTAACAAGAATTAATTTATTTTAAATGAAAACAATAGCTTTAAGCTGCCTGCTAAAATAAATTACTAATTTACTTATTCAACTAAAGAAGTAAAAAATAGAAGGAGTAATATAATGACCTTATTATATGATGTTAAGGAAGGGGAAGATTTTGGTAGTTATGTCCTCATAAAGGCTGCAGACGTTCGAACGGCCAGGAATGGAAAACCCTTTATCGCTTTCCGTTTTCAAGACCGTTCAGGTTCAATGGATGGGATGTATTGGTCAGCTACAGAGGAGGAAGTTGCTACTTATCAAGTTGGAAAGGTCGCCTTCCTTAGAGGAGAACGGGATAATTACCAGGGAACACCTCAAGTAAAAATCAAAGCTTTAAGAATAGCAGAAGAGGGAGAACCAAATGATCCTACTTTATATGTTGAGCGCATTGATTTAAAAATTGAAGATATTCAAGAAGAAATAAATGACGCATTGTTTTTAATCCATGAACCAAACATTGCCCGTGTAGTGCGTAAAATAATGTCTAATCATGAAGAAGAATTTTATTCGTATCCTGCGGCCAAAAGACACCATCATGCAATGGCCGGCGGCTTGGCGTATCATACACTAACCATGCTGCGTACTGCTAGAGCTATGCTTGAGATTTATCCTCAACTCAACGCCAGTTTACTGATTGGCGGGCTCATTTTACACGATATTGGGAAAACCATTGAATTGAGCGGTCCTATCTCAACAGAATATACATTTGAGGGAAAAATGCTCGGTCATATAGTAATAGTCAGTGAAATGATAGACCGTGCATGCCAGGAAATTAATATTGATCGGTATCATGAATCCATCGTCTTATTAAAACATGTTGTTTTGGCTCATCATGGCAAATTAGAATACGGCAGTCCTGTTACTCCTAAAGTTTTAGAAGCTGAAGTGTTACATATGATTGATAACCTGGATGCTACAATTAACATGATTAGTTCAGCATTGGAAAAAACAGAAGCAGGCAATGAAACTGCTCAAATCTACCCATTAGAACGTCGAGCTTTTTTCAAGCCAAACTTCAAATAATAACTAAAAGGAAGGTGAAGATATTGTCACACAAGGATTATATAACTGAAAATCAGCTGTCTATTCATTCGACTGGTGACGTGGAAGAAGCCAAGGTTCGTTTAGAAGAAATGCATAATGAATTAAATGGAATAGATAAGGATTCATCAGAAGATCTAACTGAAGAGGCTTCCTCACAAATGAAGGGAAATGTAGAAGATCCTCATCGGTATGAATTAGATGAGGATGAATGCAGCCACCACCATCATCATGAGCATAGCTTAATAGATGATGCAAAGGCAGATCTAGGAGTAAATTTAATCCTGGAAGGAGAGATTGATTTTCCTGTCGCAGAAGTGTGGCGGTATCTCACCACCAATGAGTTATTAAAAAAATGGCAGCCCTCTTTACAGATTAATCGTTTAGAAAGTGGCGGAAGTATTTCGATAGTTCGGGATGGCAGGGAAAGAGAAGTTATGTTAATGGATGTAGAAGCGAATCAATCTTTATCTTTTGTTTGGGGGGATGATTCAATTCAGTATGAGTTTCAAGAAGCAGAAGGTAAAACTTTATTTGAACTCTCCTATTGGTTTGCTGACAGTCAATCGGCACAAGGAAAAGAAGTTACGCCTTGGTTGATTCTTTTAAGTGACCTTGAAGCCCATCTATCTAAGATTGAACCGTATAATCGAAATGAAGACTGGGTTTTGAAACTGACAGAAGAAATAAATATGATAATAGCTGAAAAAAAGAGCAGAACTATAGAATTTTAAGAGAAAAATTTTGACACTCCCTGAGATTAATTTTCATGGAGTGTCTTCTTATTTGTAGTACTATATTCCTCATAAATTATTCAAGTGAATTATAAGAATAATGTATATATAAAAAAACTTCCCTTGTAAGGACAAGGAAAGTAAAAAATGTATTAATCATTATTTTATTCTGCTTCTTCAGTCTCATCTTCCGAATCAGATTCCACAGTTTCTTCTACAGTAGTTTCTTCTACTGTATCTTCATCTGCAGCTGCATCATCTTCTGACTCAGTATTTTCTTCTGATTCTTCAGTTGATTGATTTTGAGACTCGGCTAATGCTATTAGATCATCAACAGCCCCCTGCAGCTCCTCATCATGGATTTGTAAGTCAGATTCAATAATCAGCTGCCCAATAATTCCATAAGTGAAGTTTGAATCTTCAAAGCGGCTTTGAGTATATTGAGCTGTGACATCTTCTCTAACATCTTCCAAAGGTTGCTTTTCACCATTATTGATAGTGCGAATTACGTGGAAACCAAATTCTGATTCAACTGGTTCCGGAGTCATTTCGCCGTTTTCTAAAGATTGAACTGCTTCTTCAAATTCTGGAACCATCACTCCGCTGGCAAATGGTGCTAATAGACCACCATTTTGGCCTGAAGAATCCAATGAAACTTCTTGTGCAACGGCATCAAATTCTTCGCCGTCATTAATTCGTTCAATAACTTCATTTGCTTCTTCTTCGGTCTCAACTAAAATATGTTGAGCTTCCATTAAAGGTTGGTATTCATTTTCATAGTAAGCCTGAACAGCTTCATCTGAAGTATCAATCTTTTTTTCAACAACTTCTTGAAGCAAGTTGCGGATATAAAGTTGATCTTCATATTGATTAATTGTTCCTAACCCTTGATAAGCTAAAAATTGTTGGAAAACTTCTTCTCCGCCTAACTCATCTATTTGAGCCTGTACTTCCTCTACTGCAGATTGACGTGCTGCTTCTGCATCATCCACATTTTCAACTAAAACGGCTTCTATTATATTAGCCCGTAAGGTAACTAATCCGTATTGTTCTTTCATGCTGGTGTATAAATCAGCTTCAGTAAAATTAGTTTCGCCGATTGAAGCAATGTTATCTTCAGCTGCTTCATTATTTTCCTGGGCAAATAGACTCATTCCTGTCGGAGCAGCCAATAGCGCTACACCTGCAGCTGTTAATATCCATTTTTTTAGGTTATATTTCATTAAAAATTATTCACTCCTATATTCGTGCTAAGATTAGCTTTTAAGCATATTTTCATTCTAACACTTTACCTTACAGAATGGCTAAAAATTAGAAGAAAAATCTAAAACATCTATCTTTTATCGAAAAAATTTATATTATTTATCATTTTTATTGTTGTCATCATTTGAAGTCGGTGCTTCTTCAGCAATAAGATCCATTTGCGTTTCTAAATCAGTAGTAAGAGTTTCAACTTTTTCTTCAACCCTCCGGATCCTTGGACTGTTTTCTTCATTAAAGTGACGGACCGAAACTTCTATCGACTCTTTGGCAGTATTTAAACTATACATCCCCTCATCCATTAACTGTTGAACTGCAGAACTTAAATTACTTACTTTATAACGGACATCGTTAACATCTTCTGTAGTTGAATCAATAAAAGATTTGAGATTCTCTCTTGTTTTTTTACCGTTGTGAGGCGCGTTCATTAAACCAGCGAGTCCTCCTAAAAATAAACCAGTTAAAAGTCCGCCGCCAAAATTATTTAAACCCATATTAACACTCCTAATTTTGATTATTCTTTTATAGCTTTAGAAATTTTTTGCGCACGATCTTGATATTCTGTCTCTGTATAATTTTCAGCATTATTAGTGAATTTAATTTCTAACCCATCGTTTGTTTCATACCGGGGGATTAGATGAATATGTGAGTGAAAGACTGTTTGATAAGCAAGCTCTCTATTATTATTAATTATATTCAAACCTTTAACGTCAGGCAAACCATTTTCAATTGCACGTGAAATTTTAGGTAAACGGCTGAAGACTTGAGCGGCTAACTCTTCATTGTATTCAAAGATATCAGCAACATGCTTTTTTGGAATAAGTAAAGTATGTCCCACCGTAGTTTGAGAATTGTCTAAAAATGCATAAACTACTTCATCTTCATATACTTTCGCAGAAGGGATTTCTCCCGATACTATTTTACAAAAAATACAATCTGTCATTTTATTACTCCTTTTCACGAATTTCAATTTAATCTAAGCTTATCATATTTTATGGAAAAAACCTTCTTGAAAGACTAATCTGTCAAGTTAAATTTCAATAAATCTTCATAAATAAATCGAAAATCTAAAAGCAATGGAGGATAATTTCATCAATACTTCTATATTCCCTCATGTTGTCTAACGAATTTATATGATATAATTCATTGGAATGAAAGAGATTATTTTATAAAAAAGGGGGTATTGGATAGTGAGGTCTAATTTTATTAATAAAAAATATTACAAACTTTTATGGCTAGTCAGTATCTTCTTTCTCTTACCGACCTTTAGTTTTATGCAGCCCCCTATGGTTGCAGCGCAAATGTCAGAAGAGCTGCCAGCAAGTGAGGAAACATTAGAAGGCGAGTTTACTGACGAAGAGTTTCAATTAGATGATGAATCTTTAGTAAATGAAAATTCTGCAGTGGAAGCTGCAGTCGATCCTAATTTGTTTAATACAGTGTTACCTTATGCTAAATTTTTAAATTATCAATATATTGGAGATGGAATTGAATTTACTACTAAAGATATCATTATGGAGTATGCTCCTGATAATAATGGGGTATTTCAAGTTGCAGAGTTCACTGAAAATAAAGCAGTGGCTTTTATATACCAAGTACGTAGTAATGGATTGTATGAATTAGCTTTCTTTGATGATTATAATGTGGTCCAAGATATGCGTTACACATTAGCTGCTACAGACGGCAGTGAATCATTAATTCTACCGGCAGATTTAAAGGCGGGTAATGTTTTTCAATCAGGTTATCAGAAAGAAAAGGTTCGGACTATTATAGGTACAGCTGACCTAGTACAGATTGGTGAGGAATCCTATTCTAATGTTCTCATAATGGAAGAGATATCGACTATTAATGGACAAGAAAGAAAGTTAAATTATTACCTAGCTCCTGATTACGGCATCATTTTAGTAGAAGAAGTTCATCTAGATGGCACAAGATCGAATTTGATGTATTTGAACTCTGTCCAAGGACCACTCAATTAAATAGACAAAAAGAGCGCGGATAATCCACGCTCTTTTTTTGAAATGAATTTAATATATCGCCGGAGGGAATCGAACCCCCATCGAAAGAACCGGAATCTCCCGTGATATCCATTACACTACGGCGACTTAACTCTTACATTATAACATAGAGTGCTCCATTGATTCAACTTTTTCTTAAAAGAAGCCAAGGAAAGACTTTTATCAGCTATTTGAGAAATGATTTTTTTAAAAAAGGATTGAAATTCAATAGAATATCTGTAATTTGAACTCCTCAATTTTAACTTCATTATCGATTTTTAAATTGATTGAGTAAACTACTATAATATGAGCTTTTTACACATTAAAAATTTGTCAAAATCTAATATATAGTTTAAGATTACTTTAAGCTCAAAAGTTTAAGAGATTAAGCATCGAAAGGAAGATTCGTGTGAAATTTAGTAAGTCATTCTTAAAAGGTTCTATTTTATTGGCATCCGTTTTTGTATTAGCTGCTTGTGGTAACGATACGGAAGAAACATCGACACCAGAAGATGAAGTTGTTGAAACAGTAGTAGTTGAAGAGGAAGAAACTACAGAAGAGATTACAGTCGAAGAAACCACTGAAGAAGATTCAGAAGAAGAAACTACCGAAGAAGACTCAGAGGAAGAAACTACCGAAGAAGACTCAGAGGAAGAAACTACCGAAGAAGACTCAGAGG
>CAYYGA010000018.1:0-4802 GCA_964471435.1 uncultured Facklamia sp. | reverse complement strand
AGAAGATGCAGAAGAAGAAACCACTGAGGAAACCGTTGTAGAAGATGAGAGAGACTTACAAGATGGAGAATATAAAGTAGTTTCAGGCATCGACTCCACAGAAGAGGATGTTTATCATCTGAATCATACAATTATTGTAGAAGATGGAGAAATCACAGAGGTTGATTTTGACTATATCAATTCCGATGGTGAATTATTATCTGAAGATGATGATTTTAATACGGAAATCGAAGAAGCTACAGGAATGACAGCTGAAGAATTGTTTACACAATTAGAAGAACAATTGCTGGAAAATCAATCTGATGAAGAAATCGAAGAGATTGAAGGAGCAGAGCTAATTATTGCAGATTTTAATGCTTCAACGATCTTATTAATAGAAGCAGCGAAAGAAGGAAATACTGAAGAAATCGACTTTGATGAAAGAGAAGAAGTTGTGGATATTGAGTCTGAAGAAGAAACTGAAGAGGATTCAGCAGAATAGAATTTTAACCTTTAGCAAGCATCTTGGTGGTGCTTGCTTTTGCTTTTCATGCGTATTTATGATTCAATAGAGTTAAACTTCTTTCTAGTACTAGCAATTAGAAGAATTTTTTGTTATGATATTTGATGTGCAAATTTTACATCATTTGAGCATTTTAAATAAGTTATTAAAGGAGATTATTATGACACTTAAAGCAGAATTAAGAAATCAAACAGGTACAAGCGCTTCTAAAAAAGCACGTAATGAGGGTAAAATACCTGCCTCAATGTATGGTCGTGACACAGAAGCAACTTCTATTTTAATCAATCGCCGTGAATTCGAAGCATTATTAAGAAAAGAAGGAACAAACGCTGTTTTTGATATTGATTTAGATGGAACTGTTCAAAAAGTTTTCTTAAAAGATTACGATAAAGCAGCTCTTGCAGATCTTTTTTATTCAGTAGACTTAGAAGCAATTTCAGCTGATCAAACATTAACGGTTGAAATTCCTCTTGTCTTAGTTGGAGAAGAAAACGTTAAAGAAGGAATTGTAGAATCAGTTTACAATACAATTGAAGTTGAAACTAAACCAGACACTATTCCTAACTCATTTGAGATGGATGTTTCAGAAATGGAAATTGGCGATACTAAAACAGCAGCTGATTTAGACGTTCCTGAAGGTGTAGAAATTTTATTAGACACTGAAGAAACGATTGTTACTGTTTCTGCTCCAACTGAAGAACCAGAAGAAGTAGATCCAGATGCAGAAATGGCTCAACCAGAAGTTATTGGAGAGTCTGACGAAGAAGAGGAAGAAGAATAATTAGATAGTCTAATTACATTGTTTGAACGCACTTGACGACTCCTGTCGCTTCTTGTGCGTTTTTGTGTTTAATCGTATAATTAAATATGAAAGGAGGGAAGGAATGAAAACATTAGAAGTTAAAAACTGGAAACAAATTATAATCCAGAAGGCAAAAGAAATAGGAATTGACAAAATTGGATTCACTACTGCAGAACCATTTGATTATTTGGAGAAAAGTTTGTATAAACAACAGGCTGCCGGTCACTCGACTGGTTTCGAACATAAAAATACAATTGAAAGACTGTATCCAGATTTAATATTCGATGATGCTCAAAGTATTATTTCAATTTGTTTAGCTTACCCTAGTACAATATCTAATCCTTACCCTCAATCAAAAGAAGAAAGAAGAGGTTTGTTCGCTCGGGCTTCATGGGGAATCGATTACCATGACATTCTACGTGATCGTATGGAAAAACTAACCGAATTCATGAGTCAGTTGATTCCGGACATCCGATTTAAATCTATGGTAGATACTGGAGAGTTATCTGATGTAGCAGTGGCAGAACGAGCTGGCTTAGGATTTATAGGCAGAAATGGTCTATTAATTACGGAGGAATTTGGAACATTTGTTTATCTAGGAGAGATAATTACAAATATTCCTTTTCAACCTGATTCTCGTGTTCCTTTTGGATGCGGCGACTGCTACCGATGCGTTACAGCTTGTCCCACTAATGCTTTATTAGGGGATGGACGAATGGATGGTCAACGTTGTCTTTCTTATCAAACTCAAACTAAAGGGTTTTTGGATGATGAATATCGACGGAAAATCACTCACGTTATATATGGCTGCGATATTTGTCAAATCGCGTGTCCTTACAACAATGGTATTGATAAGCATTTTCATAAAGAAATGGAACCGGATCCTGATAAAGTCCAACCGGCTTTAAAGCCGATGCTTCAGATGTCCAACAAGGAATTTAAACATCAATTCGGTGAATTAGCTGGTTCTTGGAGGGGGAAAAAACCTCTTCAAAGAAATGCCATTATTGCTTTAGCAAATTACCGCGATCAAACTGCACTACCTAAATTATTAGAAGTGATTGAAACAGATCCAAGGCCGATGATTCGGGCAACTGCGGCTTATGCTGTAAGTCAAATTCAAAAGTATTTTAATTTCGCAATGATTCAACTAATTCAAGCACAAATTGAAAAAGAAGAAGATAGCGAAACGATAGCTGAAATGGAAAGAGCGGTTAAAGTATTACAAAAAAAACGTCCAGCACGTTAAATTATTATTATAAAGAATCTAAGTAGAATATTTTGAAAGAAGGTTTCTTGTGAAAAACCATATCGTCTTATTTGAACCTTTAATGCCTGCAAATACTGGCAATATTGCCCGAACATGTGCAGCTACTAACTCCACTTTACATTTGATTGAACCGCTTGGTTTTTCTACAGATGATAAGATGCTCAAAAGAGCAGGGCTGGATTACTGGCATAAGGTGGACATTATTTATCATAAAAATTTATCAGATTTTTTGGATTTTGTCAGTGGTAAAAGAATTTATCTGATTACAAAATTTGCTCCCTTGACCTATACGCAGGCTAACTTAGCAGATGAAAGTATTGAGGAGCAATTTTTTATCTTTGGAAAAGAAACTACGGGTTTACCTATAGATTTTATGGAGCAATACAAAGAGATGAGTATACGAATTCCGATGAATGATGCCCATGTCCGCTCTTTAAATTTATCAAATACTGCTAATATTATAATTTATGAAGCTTTGCGTCAACAAAATTTTTCTGGCTTAGAACAAATTCATCACTATAGAGATACAGAAAAGGCCAGGGAACTTGAATGGTAAATTAACGGATGAATATTTTATGATTATTAGAAGAAGGTTAAAGCTTGACAATTTTTTACCTTAAATTATAATGTAATTAATATTGTACGAAAAGTAATTAAAGCATCAATTAAGAGAGGTGGCGGCCGGTGCGAGCCATCATGATAAATTAGTGAATCCGCGTACAAACATTTTGCTTTGCGAAAACACATTCAGTTAGTCAGCTGTGGGTAAGTAAAGCCGGGTGTCACCGTTATGACAAAGTGTAGCAGTAGCCTATAAAATTACTGTTAAAATCGGGTGGTACCGCGGAAATATTTAGAGGCCTTTCGTCCCATAAGGAGAGGGCCTCTTTTTGTATACAAAAAAAGGGGGAAAAAATATGTTAGATCGTAAATATATGCGCGAAAACTTAACTGAAGTGACAGAAAAACTGGTGCAAAGAGGTGTAGATGCGCAGACTTTAGAGGAGTTTAAAGTTTTAGATGAAAAACGTCGTGAATTATTAGCAGTTGTTGAAAATCAAAAACAAATACGTAATACAGTTTCACAAGAAATAGCAAATATAAAGCGTGATAAAGGAAATGCAGAGGACAAAATCTCTGAAATGCAAAAAATTGGAGAAGAAATAGCTGCTAAAGAAAAAACATTAGCTGAAATAGATGACCAATTAGCATATATTGAACACCGCCTACCTAATATTGCTCATGAAACAGTACCTCATGGGGAAGATGAAGAAGATAATGAGGAAAATCGTCGATGGGGGGAACAAACTAAATTTGATTTTGAACCACTCAATCATTGGGATGTAGCCGAAGATTTAGGTATATTAGATTTTGAGCGTGCTGGTAAAGTCACAGGTTCTCGTTTTGTATATTATAAGGGGCTTGGGGCTCGTTTAGAACGAGCAATTTATAACTTTATGTTGGATACCCATATTAGCAAAAATGGTTATACTGAGGTAATCCCACCCTATATCGTAAATGAAAAATCTATGTTTGGTACTGGCCAGTATCCAAAGTTTAAAGAAGATACATTCGAGTTAAATGATGACCGTAATTTTGTTTTAATTCCTACAGCCGAAGTACCATTGACTAACTATTATGCGAATGAAGTAATTCCTATTGAAGAATTACCTGTAAAATTTACTGCCTTGTCTCCGTCTTTTCGTTCGGAAGCAGGCTCAGCGGGGAGAGATACCAGAGGTTTAATCCGGATGCATCAATTCCATAAAGTTGAATTGGTTAAATTTGCTCATCCTGACCACTCTTATGATGAATTAGAATCTATGGTAGCGGATGCTGAAGGAATCTTACAAGCGCTCAATTTACCTTACCGCGTTATTACCCTTTGTACAGGAGATATGGGCTTTGCGGCAGCAAAAACCTATGACATTGAAGTCTGGGTGCCAGCTCAAGATACTTACCGTGAAATATCTTCATGCTCAAATACGGAAGCTTTCCAAGCACGCCGTGCGATGGTACGTTTCAGAAATGCAGAAGGAAAGTTAAATTATGCCCATACCTTAAACGGTTCAGGATTAGCAGTAGGCCGTACAGTTGTAGCAATTTTGGAAAATTATCAACAAGCAGATGGTTCAGTAAAAATCCCTGAGGCTCTGGTGCCTTATATGGGTGGAATTACAGAAATAACTAAAGAAAATGCATTAGGGTAAATTAAAGCCTCTCTCACT
>CAYYGA010000017.1:0-28828 GCA_964471435.1 uncultured Facklamia sp. | reverse complement strand
GGTGAGTACGAATTGGAAGCTAGCCTAAGTGATGCTAACAGGCCCTTGAAAATAGATCCAATAACACCCTCATGGATTGCAGGAACAAGAGCTGACGCAACATCTAACGATAAGGGAGAGTATGTACTCAAGCTTCCAGTTTATAAACTACAAATTAAAAACCTGCATCAAGCCTAAGCAGGAAATTACAATTTTCAAATTAAATGGACTCTAACATCTGCTCCATCCTAAACTAAAATAAAAATGAATAGATAAGACTAAGGTATTATTCCAGCCAATAAAAAGACAACCGTTTTAAAGATTAATTTTCTTTAAAGTGGCTGTCTTTTTATCTATATTCACGTCTTTTTTGAATTTGAGCTACCCTTTCGAGGCGGGGCCGATTGTACCGTTGTATTAAGATAAAGGGCAGATTAGCTAAAAGGGAGTAAAGAATCATTATCCAACCGGCCCAAACGGGATTCCATAGGAAGAAGAGGGGAGCGGGTAAAATTGAAAGCCAGTGAGTATGTTCAGCGCGTTTAGTTTCAATGATAAACTTTTCTAGCTGTTGGGTCCTGGTTGAAGGAAGCTGTTTTTTGTTGTAAGCATTTTTTAAAAAGGCTGAACTGTCCGGCAGGCTGTCTTTCCATTGGCGAATATTGAATAAGTCATCCCAGATTTCTCCTTGGCGTTCAAAGTCAAAGGAGTTGTACCATCGCTTAGAATCCTGGTAATAAGAATCCGGCACTTTAAGCATCAGAAGAGAAATAGCCATATGAAAACAAAACCAAGCTAATAGATCAATGAGTAATAGTTGGAGATATGGCAGTTCGATTAACATCTCTTTCCTCCTAAAGCGTCAAGTCGCGGCCTTTCCACGAAACCCTTTTTAAAATAAAGGTCTTGATAAAAGACCAGGCATATAAACCGACAAAAAAAGTAAACAAGACGGGGTAAGTTAGAACCGCCAGCCAATGAAACTTCCCTACCTGGCTGGACATACGGTAAAAGTAACCAGCAAAAATTATATAGCCTAACAAGGAAATACTAAAAGCTGAAAAATTGCCTCCTATAAGGAAGTAAACCGGAAAAACAAGAGCGCTTAATCCGGCTATGATCCAAAAAACGCTGGAAGTTAAAATAAGCGGGTGGGTTGAAAGGGATGCGGAGGCAAAGCTTTTGGACCAGCCTAAAGCCAATTTTTTAAAACCCTGCGAGTACATTCTAAAATGCAGCACTCCTTTTCCTCCGTATAATTCAACAGGCAAGCCCTCTTGGATAAAGTGTTTCCCTAAGTCAATGTTTTCCATGATGGATCCTTGCACCTTTTTATGACCACCGATCTCGAAGTAAGTGGTTCGACGGCATAAAAGGGAAGGGCCGAAAGCACCGGCTGGCTCTAATTGCTTCTTAAAGAAAGAAGAAGCATTCATCCCTGCTAAGACCATAATATTAAAAATAGCCGACAAATTTTCATAAGGCTGGTCTATAACATGAAAGGGTTGAATAGATAAGAGGCCGGATTTGTCTCCACTTTGAAAATGACTGAGTATTTTTTCTAAACTCTTTGAATTGGCTAGAAAGATATCAGCATCTAAAAAGAGGAAATAATCTCCTTGCGCAGCTTGAGCCCCTGCCCAACAGGCAGCAGATTTACCTACCCATTCCTGCAGTGCTTGAAATTGAATAACCCGTGCCCCCAAAGCGCGGGCAAGCTCAGCCGTTTGGTCTTTAGAATCATCATCTACCACAATGATTTCAAAGGGGTGAAAGCTTTGTTCCATGAGGGAATTCAATAAACGAGGTAAGTTTTCTGCTTCATTACGAGCCGGAATAATAATAGAAAGGCGAGTGTTTTCTAGTAAGACGGCCTTTTTTTCTTTTAAAAAGGGAACTCGCCAGAACATGAGACAGCTTGAAAAAATACCTATAAGCATTATGAAAAGATAGAGATTTAACATCAGGACCTCCTTTAAAATAAGGTAAGGCTTCTTATAATTTAAAGCGAAAATTAAACTTGATGATTAGTTTCCGCAGTTACTCGAGACATAATTTTGTTATGAACCTGCTGGCCGCTTAAAGTCACCATCGGCATACCGCCTCCAGGGTTGACGGTCCCGCCTACAAAGTAGAGATTGCTGTAAAGTTCACTTTCTTTTGGATGTTTAAAGCCTCGATTGTCTTTTTTGTTGGAGACTGTCCCGTAAATAGCCCCCCGGTTTGAGTAGTAATGTTTTTGGATGTCTTCAGGTAGCCATAAATCCCTGGTGACAATGCGTCCTCTTAAATCGGTTAATCCCATTTTTTCCAGTTTTATTAAGACACGTTCTTCTAAGGCAGCATAATCTGCTTCGGTAAAAGGTTTATCAGGAATGTAAGGGATATGAGGAAGGATTTTTATGTTTTCATGTCCCGGACGCGTTTGAGTCGGATCCGTTTTATTGACATTGACTAAATAAATGGTCGGATCTTCGGGTAGACGATGTTTTTGAAATACTTGGGCAAAGTTCTCTTCCGGATCGGCTGAAAAGAAGAAATTGTGGTGTCTCAGCTGAGGATATTCTCCTTTGACGCCTAAATGTAAAACCAGACCTGAACTGGCGGGTTCAAACTGTTTTTCCAGCTTTTTCACAAAAGATTCCTCTTCACCGGTTAAATATTTATAAGCAGGGATAACTTCCATATTAGAAACAAAGTAATCTGCTTCGATTAATTGATTGTCAGCTAATTCAGCTGCGTAAATTTCTTTGCCTTTTTTATGAAGTTTAACGACTTCAGTGTTGGGATAGAAGTCTACTCCTTCTTCTTCGCCTAATTTAACCAAGCCTTCAGCTAATTTGTGCATGCCGCCTGGTATATACCAAATTCCCTGCTCATGCTGCATGTAAGCCATCATATTTAAAATAGCCGGTGCATCATAAGGAGAGGAGCCCACATATTTAGCAAAGTAAGCTAAAGTATCTCTTAAGTAAGGGTTTTTCACTCTTTTAGCGATCCCTCCATACATAGTATGGTTCAAATCAAAAGAAGCCACCGTATCAATTAAACCGTGGTGGGAAATAACTTCTTTTACATTATCCAAGCCAGCATCAAAGTAACCTGCCTGGGTCATGTCGTACAAGCCTTTGGCATAATCTAAAAACTTTTGATAGTCTTTTATATCGTCCTGGTTTAGAGCAGAATTTTCATTTAACATTTTTTCAAGATCAGAAAATAAATCCAGCACGGTATTATCAGGGAAAAAAGCACGCCACTGATGTTCAACTTCCACCGTTTCAACGTAATCATCCATTTTAACACCGCTGCGGTTAAAAATATTTTCAAAAATGGGTTTCATTGTTAGAATAGAAGGCCCCAAATCAAAGCCAAATCCCTCTTTTTCCAGACGGTTCAGTTTACCACCCAGATGAGCGTTTTTTTCATAAAGCGATACTTTCATACCGCTTTGGGCCAACATAATGGCTGCTGAAAGTCCTCCGAGTCCGCCACCAATTACTACCGCTCTTTTTCTTTGATTCATGAGCATCCTCCTATGTTTTAAATACCGAATACGTTATAATTTAATTAATCAAACTTATCAACTGATAAATTATTCTATACAGATATAGTACTGAGCTTTTTTACTTTAGTAAAGTTTTTTGAATGCTTACTTAATAGTTTTATTTTTATTATTAAAAGGAGGATTAAGTAAGTTAAAGTAAGCAATCCAGATTGATAAGTGTAAAGGATAGAGAGTTTGAGTAAGAGCCTTGATCCGGAATAGGACTTATTAAAGTTTTAATAGATTTCATTATATAAGGAGGAAAATTTATGAAGACAAAAACAAAAGCATGGATTAGTTTAGCTTTATTTATCATAACAATAGGTGTGAATTTTTTAGGTGGGACAGGACAAATTAACAATACTTCCCAGTCTGATGTGTCCGATATGTACAACACCTTGATTACACCGGCGGGTTTCACATTTAGTATTTGGAGCGTTATTTACGGTCTGTTATTTGTTAGTTTAGTGGTGATGATTATAAAAAGTGATGAGAATTATTACCGACAGGCGATTGAGAAAATCACCCCTTATCTTTGGGCATCCTTTATTTTTAATATAATATGGATTATTACTTTTTCATATGTTTTAGTAGGGATATCTAATTTATTTATTTTCGCTTATCTATTTAGTTTAACTTTTATTTTGCTTCAATTGAAAGATATCAGTCACCAGCGGGAATGGCTCCTGCCTTTAACGTTCGGCTTGAATACAGGCTGGTTGTTTATTGCTTCGGTGGTGAATGTGGCAGCGTTCCTTGTGAAGATTGAATGGGGTGGCTGGGGAATTGAAGATGGTACATGGGCGATTATCATGCTGATTGTAGCCGCAGTTTTGGCAGGAGTCGTTTTAATGAGAGTGAAAAACGCAGCCTTTCCTCTTCCGATAGCCTGGGCTATGTTCGGTATTTACCAGGCCCTGCTAGAAAAAGGGGCGGACAGCATCATCGGCTGGACAGCTTTAGCTGTATTAGCAGTCTTACTGGTACTGTCAGTGATAACCTTTGTCCGAAATGATAAGGCGGTCTATCCTGTTAAAAACTTCCATATTTAACCAATACGATAAGATTTTAATCCTGCTGAATGAAAATTCAGCGGGATTTTTTTGATGTAACAAAGAATGTTACAAAAAATGGGAATGTGAATGAATTGTTACAATAACACTACAGTTGGGTGAAGATGCCGGTGAAAGTGTTGTTTAAAGCAGGGGCTGTGATAAACTAACTTTAGTCTTAATAAAAAAAACAATAAAGGTGAGTAATTATATATGAAAATTAATAAGAAAGTTCTATTAGGTTCTGCAGTTGCAGCCTTATTATCAAGTGGAGCTGTAGCAAATGCACAAGCTGTCACTTCAGAAGATACAGTATGGCAGGCAAGAACAGTTGAAGAAGTTAAACAAGATTTAGTTTACCAATCAGAAAATGAAATTTCTTATTCTGTTAAATATGGTGATACTCTAGGTGTAATCTCAGAGGCTATCAATGTACCTTTAGATTATTTAGCTATTATCAATGAAATTGAAAATGTTGACTTAATCTTCCCGAAAACAATTTTAACGACAACTTATAATGTAGACAACCGTGCAGACAGTATTACAGTAGAAGCTCCATCTGGAGACATTGTAGAAGTTGAGTTGCCAGCTGAAGACTCGACTACCGAAGATTTAGAAGTATCATTCGTTTCTGAAACAGTAGTAGAAGAAATAGAAGAAGCAGAAGTTGAAACAACTGAAGAAGCTGAATTAGTTGGAGTAGCCCCGGCTGCGGAATTTTTAGTAGAAGAAGCAGAAGATACTGTTTCAACTCTTAATTATGTAGAATCTCAGTTAGGACAGCCTGTTAATAACACCATCGAATTCGCGGCTGAAAGTGTGGAATTTGATCAAGAAATCCAAGCTGGATTAGATCAAGATGCAGAAATTGTAGAAGAAGATCTTGCAGCACCTAACTTAATGACAGAAGATACAGCAGTAGAATTTGAAGAAGTAACTCCTGTTATTGAAGAAGTGGTAGAAGTACCACAAACAATTGAGGAAGCACCTCAAGCAGTAGAAACGCCCCAAGCTTTAGAACCTGTCGAAGAAACTTATCAAGAAGTTGTGGAAGCACCTCAAGCTTTAGAACCTGTAGAAACTCCACAAGCAGTAGACGAAGTACCTCAAACAATTGAAGAAACACCTGAAGTAGTAGATCTAATGCCAGAACCGACACCAGAACCAGAACCTGCTCCAGAGCCAGAACCAACGCCGGAACCTGTTCAAGAACCTGTAGTGACAGACCCGTATGCTAATCCGCAAAATGCTGGATTAACAGAAAACGCTGCTTCTTTCAAAGAAGAAGTGACAGCTGTTTACGGTGTAGAAGACTTTAGTTTAGTTCGTCCCGGCGACCCAGGGGACCACGGTTCAGGTAGAGCTGTTGACTTTATGGTTTACTCTGATGCAGCTCTAGGTAATCAAATTGCAGATTATTCGATCAGTAATATGGCTGCAAATGGTATTTCATACGTAATTTGGCAACAACAAATCTACGGAGATTGGAATCAGCAATGGGTAGGAATGGAAGACCGCGGTTCAATTACTGCTAACCACTATGACCACGTTCACGTCTCTTTCCATTAAAATTTAATCAAGATAGATTGAAAACCAAAGTGCCAGGCACTTTGGTTTTTCTCTTTTCATGGGTTCTATTAAATGGTGACAAGCAGCAGTATTATAATTTGATAAGATTTCTCCTTAGCTGTACCTTTTTACTTGTAAATCAAATATTATAAGAAGGTAGAGTTTATTTGATAAAGGAGTCTGCTATGAAAAAGATAGGTATCATATCAATCGGGGGAACCATCTCCATGCTGGGAGATGCTGACGGCTTGGCACAGGTTACATTAGGTGGCGAAGACCTTTTAACCATGGCCAATTATGACAATCAGGAATTGGAATATGAAATATTTGAGTTCAAAAAAATACCCAGTCCCCACTTAAGTTTAGAAGATCTATATGAATTAAGAAAGTTAATTCTTGATATTGCTCAAAACCAAGCGGTAGAAGGAATTGTTATTACTCAAGGAACAGATACCCTGGAAGAAACAGCCTATTTCCTGGATATCACTCTTAACCTGGCAATTCCTCTCGTTATAACAGGAGCGCAGCGACATCCTTCCCTGCCTATGTCGGACAGCATCTTAAATTTTGTGGAAGCGATTACGGTAGCTGCTGACAGTAAAGCTTGCGAGATGGGAGTGCTGGTAGTGTTTAATTCCGAAATTATTCCTGCACGCGATGCCATTAAAACCCATAAGTCTCAAGTGTCTACCTTTAAAGGGGTAGAGTTTGGGCATATTGGGTCCGTAACAAATCAGCGGGTTTTTTGGGCCAGACAGCCACTCTTACATTCCTCCTATTCGATTAAAGAGAATTTTACCCGGCAGAAAGTTGCGATTGTCCCGACTTTTATTGGCCAGGACAGCTTTTTAATCGAAGCACTTCTAGAAAAGGGAATCGACGGTCTAGTGATTGAATCCCTTGGGTCCGGGCACCTGCCGCTCACCATGTTAGATGGGGTGGATAAAACCCTCTCTCAAAATATTCCGGTAGTTCTGTCATCTCGTGTAGGCCAGGGTCGTTTCTTGACGAATGTTTATGGCTATACAGGTTCTGAAACACATCTTCGAAGTTTAGGGGTTATATTTGGTGAGGACTTGACCCCTGCTAAAGTCCGGCTCAAGTTACTGGTTCTCCTTTCCAAGGGAATGACTACCGCTCAGATCAGGCATGAGTTTGAAAAAGATTTCTATCTTTAATCAGTCAGTTAAGCTTTTATTTAAAAGCTTTATACTCTATCACTAGTTAAACTGGAGGAAATGGATTATATGATAAAATATGACATCCCAGGAAGAGAAACCCTAGAAATAAGTCATATAGTTTTTGACTTTAATGGAACATTAGCTGTAGGTGGGAATTTAATTGAAGGGGTCGCCCAGCGGATCAATCACTTATCCCAAAAGGCGAAAATTTATATTATTACAGCAGATACTCATGGTACAGTGAGAGAAGCCTGCCGAGGTCTGGAAGCAGAAGTCCTGACTTTCCCCCAGGAAAATGCAGGATTGGAAAAGAAGAAAATAGTAGATGGGATAGGGGCGGCAAATACTTTGTGTGTGGGAAATGGTTTTAATGACATCCCTATGTTTAAAATAGCAGCCTTATCTCTTGCAGTAATTGAAGGAGAAGGCGCTAGCAGCCAGGCATTAGTGACTGCTGAAATTGTCTGTCGTTCTATCATCGAAGCTATGGACTTGATTTTAGATAGCGACCGTATGAAGGCAACGCTCCGTAATTAAAGGAAAAAAATTCCCGCACCTTATAAGGTACGGGATTTTTTAGTAGATTGGAAACACTGTTAAATTATTCAGCTTCTTCTTCCGTTGTTTCTTCTTCAGTATCTACTTCTTCAGCGTCAGTTTCTTCTTCGGTGTCTACTTCTTCAGTATCTTCATCTGATTGGTAGTACTCTGAATCTTCTAATGGAGCAAAGATTACAGCGGCCGCTTGACGCTCGCCAGCGTCTCCGGTAGGTTGTGATTCATAATCATCCGCTGCAGTATGGATAATTAAAGTAGTACCATCAGTAGAGTTAAGTGTGTTTTCTCCTTCAGGATCTAAAGTTACATCTTCATGTAATTCAAACACTTCATCAACTTCGCCTGTTTCATCTACTACTAAGTTAGGTAAATCACCTAAATGCGGCCCGGATTCTGTTTCTGTTCCATGTTCAACATCGGTTGGGTTGAAGTGGCTTCCGGCATCTTCAAAGGTAGGAGCTGTCGCTAAACCTACTTCATGAATATGCATTCCGTACTCGCCTTCTTCTAAACCGCTGAGTTGCAGGTGAAGTTCTACTTTACCATCCTGGTCTTCAGTAAAATGAGCAGTACCAAGTACTTCTTCTTCTGAATTAATCACATCAACTTCTACTTCAAAAGCATAATCTTCTTCTGCTTCTGCAGCTTCTTCCGTGTCTTCTCCCTCAACAGTTTCTTCAGTCTCCACCATTTCAGTGGTTTCTTCATCTGTCTCCTCTTGAGCGACAATCTGGTGAATAGGAGCGGCTACTGATAATAATAATCCAGCACTTGATAAAACGATTAATTGACGTAAATTTTTCTTCATAAAATATCATTTCCTTTCACGTATGTTAAACACAATATAACACAACACTCAAAAAAATTGTAATCAAACGACTTCTGGCTTATTTTCTATAATCTTAATTTCTAAAAAAATAAATATTATGGAAAATACCTGAAAACGCTTCATGCACTGTAGTATCAGGTTTGTCTTTTTTAACAAATTATTAGAATATCAATTAATTACTGTGGGTAGTTGCAATAACCTAATAACTATGTTATAATACACTGTCAAGGGAGATAGATATTCTATTTTACTAAACTAAACAGAAAAGGGGGATGTTTAATGAGGAAAGTGTATGTACAAGAACTACAAAATTTACTTGATAAATTTATTTTATCTGCCGGCTTGACTAAAGAGTCTGTAAGCCAGTTGATTATTGCATTTAATCAAGGAGATGTAGAAGAGGCAGAAGAACTTATCAAACAGAATGATAAAATCTATGCTCAATTACGTGATATTGAAAGAGCTTCTCACCTGTTAATCGCTTTACAGCAGCCAGTGGCAGCTGATTTACGCTTGATTTTTACTATTATAAACTCAAGTAGTGACTTAGCCGGCATGTTAGGCCACCTTTCTGCGATTGCGAAAGGGATTGTCCGACATAGGTTGGACTTAGCGGCTCATGGTGATTTACTTTTAATTATTAATGATATGTTTAATCAAGTTGAGATGATGTTAGAAGAAACAATACCCCTATTTGCAAATCCTGACGTTCAACGCGCTAGCGAACTGGCGATGGAAGATAAGTCAGTTGATGAAGGATTAAGCCAACTTTATACTATGGGTAGTAGAAGGATGGCCGAGGGTGGCGAAGCAGTTCAAGTTGGAATTTATCTGATTGATGTAGCTTCCAGCCTGGAGCGTATTGGAGATTATATTACGAACTTATGTGAACACATTGTGTTCTTAGACACCGGTCAATTGATGACGCTTAATTAAAAAATTAAAACTGTCCCATCCATAAAATCTCTTTCCTAAGGTAAGAGTATTTATGTGGGGCAGTTTTTTATTTTATTCAAAAAAGCATTAGTCTGAATATAGTAAAAGATTAGTCAAATTATTAATATGGATTTTTTTACTTGTAATAGAATGAATGAGTCCCGCTTCTTCTAGTTTATTGAAATTGCGTGTAATCGATTCAGGTGTCGTTCCCAGATAAGAAGCTAGTTCGCGTCGATTCATAGGAAGTACGACAGTTTGCTCTTCGCTTTTGTCATCTTCAACTAAATCAGCTAAAAACATTGCAATTCGACTGGCGATTTGACCTACTGCTACCGTAGTAGTTTGACGTTCGGATTGTTCAAGACGCTGGGACATTTTCGATAAAAGTTCCATCCCGATGGAAGGATAGTCAGCCAGAATTTTTTGCATATCTTCCCGGCGGAGCATGCAGATTTCTGTTTTAATGGAAGCTTCTGCAAAATCTCTTTGAACACCTTCTTCTTGGAATAAAGTCCATTCTCCGGTGAAATCCCCGGGGTTTAGCAGGCGGACCAGTTGTTCTTTTCCATTTTCTAACAGGCGGTATATTTTTATACGGCCGCGGTGGACAATATAGAGAGCATTTCCTTCATCTCCGGCCTGGTACAAGAACTCCCCTTTTTCTAAATCGACATGGTGAGTGTATGAGGCAATTTTTTTCATCGTATCGTCGTCTAAATGATTAAAAATGGGTACTAAGCGTACACAAAGCTTATGATGTGCCGTATTCAAGTCCCTCAGTCCTTCCACTACTTTTAATTTATCTTATCATAACTGGCACACTAGAGCCAAAATTAGCTAATCGATAAATACTTAAAAATGGATTGGTTTAATAACAAAAGAGGTTTTAAATATTTATCAAACTCATTCTTAAGCTTGAAGGATTAAGAAATATATTTGGTATAATTAAATTAAATATAGAAGGCTAAAAGATTCGGAGGGAAAAAATGAAATTATATATGAAGCAAAAGGTTTTCTCGATAAAACAAGATTTTGATATTCTTGATGTTAATCAACGTCCAGTTTATCATGTAGTCGGTAAGCTGTTTTCTTTCGGAAGACAATTAACTATTTATGACTCTAAGACAGATCATCAATTAGCCCAAGTAAAACAAAAGCTCTTATCCCTTACGCCAACAATGGAAGTCTATGTGGGTGGCCGCTTGTTATGTACAATTCGAAAAAAGATTACTTTTTTTAAACCGCGTTATGAAGTTTCCCATCTGGATTGGCAAATCGAAGGAGATTTTTTTGCTCATGATTATGTTATTCTGGAAAGAGACGGTACTATAGTGGCTGATATCAAGAAGAAGTTTTTTTCCTGGAGCGATACTTTTGAATTTAATATAATTTATGAAGACATCGATCCGGTAAATGTGGTTGCGGTTATTTTAGCGATTGATTTAGCCATGGACGCTGATAACTAAGTAGAAAAAAGAAAAATCTGCAGAAAAGGTGAGCTTTTCTACAGATTTTTCTTTTTTAATAAATTAAAACTAAGCAGCAGTTGTCTGCTCCAGTTCGAAAGCATTCATCATTTCCTCTGTTGCATTGTCGATGGTTCTTTCCTCAATCAAGGTACCTTGGATGATTACCCGGTCCTGGAGGTCATAAGTACAAGTTACTAAAGTAACTGTCGGTTCCTCGGTCGGGTAGGTGACTTCAATAGCAGAAGGATCCACCACCACAATATTATCTATTTCATAAATATAAACATTTTCAAGGTCGGTCAAATAAATCAGCTGACCTTCTTCGGCCCGTAAGAGCGGAGCAAAAAGTAAATCCGGATTGGAAGAATGATGACTGGCCAGGGAATAATTGGAAACGCCCATTTCCTGGTCTGGATACAAAGTTCCGGCACCATAATACATACCTTCATTTGAAGTACCTAGGTTAATTGGCAGGTTCATTCCCAGTTCAGGAATTGAAATACCTCCGACAATCGGGAGATCATTAGGGTTCACGCCGTCTGTAATTACCGTCATCGGATCGATATAAGAGACAGCGTCAAAATCATAAGTAACATTTCTTTGTTGGTTTTCTAAAATTTGATCGCGTGTCAAATTGGACACGGTAATAGCTTCAGTTCTTTGAGTGATTAAATAATTTTTTAAAGGGTCTAGTAACAGCAAGCCGGCCGCGACTAAAATTAGTAAAACACCTAAGAAAGTTGTAAAGCCACCGCGCTTTTTCTTACGTGAACGACGGCGGGTTTCATTATCTGAACGACGACTCATCTTTTTACCTCCATGTGTTGAATATATGTTTATTTATACAAGCTAAACTCTAAAAATTATAATATCATTCTAAGACCATGTTTGAAAGACTTTAAGAAAAATAATAGGAGAAATTCACATTTTATTCAATGATTCTATAGAAAATATTATAAATGTTTAACGAGACTTTAACTTATATATATAATATTTAAAAATGCATCTATTTAACAAAGAGAGATTCACTTCAAAGGAGTATCTTTTGTTTTATAAAAGAGTACAAGCTTCAAAGATTTTTGATTCGTGACATCAAGCGTAAAAAGTATTACTATAGATTATGTGTTATTTAAAATTATCTATTAGTTAAAAAATCTGAGGTGTAGAATGAATAAAGTAGGATCATTTTTTCGTGAACTGTTGAGTTGGTTTTTATACTTGGCTGTTTGGTTGATTGTAGTGTTTGCGGTATATCGCTGGATCGCGCAGCCTTTTTCAGTGGACGGGGCATCAATGGAGCACACTTTAGAAGATGGGCAGCGTCTTTGGATGGTGAAGTTTGCCGACATTGAGCAGTTTGATGTCGTTATCTTCCCGCAGCCGGATGCAAGACCGGATGAAGAAGAAAAACTCTATGTGAAAAGGATTATCGGTGTTCCCGGCGATACTGTTGCTTATGAAGATGATCAGCTGATTTTAAATGGTTCAGTCATGACTGAGCCTTACTTGGAAGAAAAGGCTTCGGAGTTCAAATCTTTTACCGGCGGAGACTTCACAGCTGACTTTAGTCTGGAAGCTATCACGGGAGAAATGACTGTTCCTGAAGGAAAGTTTTTTGTTTTAGGAGATAACCGCCGCAACTCGGTAGATGGCCGTCATTTCGGCTTCATAGAAGCGGACAGTGTGCTGGGAGAGGCAGATTTTATTTATTGGCCCTTACAAGATTTTGGTCTATTAAATAAATATGACCTGAATGAATCAGAAACAGCCATTGTGGAACAATAAATTTAGATTGAAGATTGGTAAATAGATGCTATAATATAAAAAGCGAGATAGAATAGTAAATTGTTGATGGAACCAGCGAGGAGCAAAGAGGTGTGAGTGCTCCCCCACTCAGCAGTTGAACCTACTATATTAAAGTTAAGGTGGCCCCTTTATCGGCTGAGAGCTGGCGCATTATAAAGCGCAACTAAGGTGGTACCGCGGAGACTGACTGTCCTTCGTCCTTAATTGGATGAGGCGGTCATTTTTTTATTTTAGGAGGAAAAAATGGTTACACGTAAAGAAGATTTTTCAAAATGGTATTTACAAACGATTCAGCAGGCAGATTTAATGGATTACTCTCCGGTTAGAGGATGTATTATTTTCAAACCGGACGGATGGGAAATTTGGGAACATATTCAAGCTTATTTTAATGAGCGTTTAAGAGAAGAAGGGATTCGAAATGCTTATTTCCCTATGTTAATTCCAGAGTCATTTTTCAGCCGTGAGAAAGACCACATCGAAGGCTTCAGTCCTGAATTACCTTGGGTAACAGAAGCAGCCGGAGAAAAATTGGAAGAGCGCTTAGCGCTGCGTCCTACGTCAGAAACTATGATTGGGGATGCTTTTTCTAATTGGATTAATTCTTACCGTGATTTACCTTATGAGATTAATCAATGGGCCAACGTTTTCCGCTGGGAAAAACGGACCTTACCTTTTTTAAGAACATCTGAATTTTTATGGCAAGAAGGGCATACCGCTCATGAAAATGAACAGGAAGCTCGTGAGAGAACTATGAAAATGTTAGGTATTTATAAAGAAATGATTGAAAACTTACTGGCAATCCCGATATTTGAAGGAGAAAAAACCCCAAGTGAACGCTTTGCGGGTGCTGTGGAAACTTACTCAGTGGAAGCAATGATGCAAGATGGAAGAGCGGTTCAAGCAGGAACCTCTCACTATATGGGAACTAAATTTGCGGAAGCGTTCGATATCCGTTATCTTAACCGCGAGAATGAACATGTTTTTGCACACACGACTTCATGGGGTGTTTCTACTCGTTTAATCGGTTCAGTGATTATGGTTCACTCGGATGATCAAGGGCTTGTGTTGCCGCCGGCGATTGCACCGCATCAAGTGGTCTTTATTCCTGTTGGACCGAAGAAGAAAATGCCGGAAGTTTTAGAAAAAGTAAATGAATTAAATCAAGCGCTGAAAGAACAAGGTATCCGGACACGAATCGACGACAGTGACAACTCTCCAGGCTTTAAGTTTAATGAGTGGGAATTGAAAGGTGCTGCATTAAGAGTTGAAGTGGGACCGCGTGATCTTGAAAATGGCCAGGCAATCTTAAAGGCCCGTGATGAAGACAAAAAGTATGCGGTGCAATTAGAAGACTTTGTACCACAGGTTCAAAATGCATTAGAAAGTATGCAGACACGTCTTTTAGAAAATGCGCGCAAACGTTATGCTGAAAATATTTATACTGATATTGAAACTTTAGATGAATTAGTAGACCATATCGAAAGTAAACGTCAAATGGAAGAATTACCAGGTTGGATATTGGCCGGTTGGGATGGAACAGAGGAAACAGAAGAAAAAATCAAAGAACTCACCGGGTTTACTACCCGTAACATTCCTTTTGACAGTTACTTTGAAGGTGAAAATGCTTTCCCTCGAAAAGAAAAATGTATCGTAACTGGAAAGCCTGCAAAAACCACAGTCTGGTTAGCCAGAGCATACTAGGAGCAAGTAGTTAATCCTTAAACAGCTTAGTTGAATGTTTAACTTAGGCTTATAAATTTTTAAATAGAATCATCTACCGGTGATTGAGCCGAGACCTGTTCTGGCTCAATTGTCCGGTAGTTTTTTATATGATAGAATAAAACCACTATATAGAGAGCAGGTTGAACATGAAGAGTCTGGCTATTGATACATCCACTAATTATTTAAGTTTAGCGCTTTTTGACGGGCTTGAACTAGTCGCTTTACAGCAGTTAAATATTGTACGCCAACATGGAGAATACCTTCTGCCGGCGGTCAGACAGCTGTTGGCACAAAATAACTGGCAGGCCCAGGAGTTAAGTCGCTTATATATTGGGCGGGGTCCCGGTTCGTATACAGGTATTCGGATTGGTGTAACGATGGTAAAAACTTGGGCAAAAGCGTTCAATATTGAACTCTATTCACTTTCCAGCTTAGCTTTGACAGCCAGTCAACTGTATTTTCCTTTTGAAATTCCTGCTCTCATTATTCCCTTGATTGATGCAAGACGGGGAACAGCCTATACAGGCGCTTATGCTTGGAAAAAAGAGAGGGATTCCTTTCAATTGAAAACTGTTTTAGAAGACCACCATGTCCACTGGGAGACTTGGGTGAAGGAGCAGCTTATAACACTTCTAAAAGAAAAAGAAATTAAGCAAGTATTTTTTATTGGACAAAATATTGGTTCTTTAGTTCAATCGATTGAACCGATTTTGTCTGCTCATGATTTGAAATATGCTGTAGAAGAGTCGGCTAAAATTTGGCCTGCGGTAGAAAACGTTATGCGGGTGGAAAATAAATGGGAAAAAGATATTGATATTTTTGTTCCTTACTATGCTCACCAATCTTTAGCTGAACAAGAATGGGAAAATAGCCAGGGACTTGAAGCGAAGGAAGAAACAAATGAAAGATATATTGAACACTTTTATGAAACAGACCCAAAATCTAAAAAATAAACCCACTGCTTCTGCTGGAAATGGAGTTAAACATCATTCCATGATAAAATTAGAACCTTATTTTGAACAACTGTCCCTTTTTCAGCCTGTCATGAAAAGTGAAGCGGCTTCTCATCCTAGCTCTGATAAAAAATTAAGGTTGCGGTTGGCCGTGACAGAAGATTTAGAGCGCATAGTTGAGTTGGAAAAACGGGGCTATGATGGTTATTTAGCGTGGACTTTGGATGATTTTGAAAGAGACTGGCAGAAAAATGTGAATGCAGTCTATATGGTTCTGGAAGAATGCGTAGAAACTCCTGATTTTTCAGCTCCTCTGGTGGGGCTGGTAACGGGACGTTTTCTTTTAAACAGAACACATATTAGCCACTTAATTGTGGATCCCGCCTGGCAGGGTTACGGTTTAGGCTCCCTCTTGTTAGAACATTGGATGGAAACCAGCCGGCTGCTCAAGAAATCTGAAATTACTCTGGAAGTTCGCGAGTCCAACCACCGGGCACAGCAGCTTTATTATAAATATGGCTTTGTGCTGGCCTCGAGAAAGTATTTTTATTATTACGATAATAATGAAACAGCCCTCTATTTACGTTGTAGACTGGGGAATGGAGCCAGATAAGTGAGTGATAAAAATTATAGTCTCAAGGCAGATCAATTATCTGAAGAAGTAAAGCAGTTTATTATTGAAAACAATATCGTTTTTGGTTGGAGTAAGAAAGCAACTTTAAGCGATTTTAACAGTTCTTTTTCCAGATACAGCCCTTTATATATCGAAGATAAGTTAGTAGGTTATATGGGCTGGCAGGAGATTTTTGAAGAAGCCAACATAAACTTTGTTTTTCTTCAGCCTGACTGGCGAGGGAAAGGTCTGTCTCACCTTTTATTTGAAACCGGCTTAAAAGCAATGACTACAGCAGGAATTGAACGGGTGAATCTAGAAGTGAGAGCACAGAACTTCCCTGCTTTAGCCTTGTACCGAAAATTTCACTTTAAAGAATTGGATTGTCGGCCGAATTATTATACTAATCCGGTTGATGACGCTTTAATTATGCAAAAAGAAATCAGTTTAAATGACTAGAATGGAGGAAGCAATGAGTAAAGAAAGTTTAATATTAGCCATTGAATCCAGTTGTGACGAAACCAGTGTGGCTATTATTCAAAACGGCAACAAGATTTTGTCCAATGTAGTAGCCTCTCAAGTAAAAAGTCATATGCGATTTGGCGGCGTCGTGCCTGAGGTAGCCAGTCGTCATCATGTAGAACAAATCACCCAGGTGATTGAATTAGCTTTACACCAAGCCGATCTACAAGATGTTTCTCAAGTGGATGCGATAGCAGTCACGCAGGGGCCGGGTCTGGTAGGGCCGCTTTTGATTGGAGTGACTGCTGCTAAGACCTTGGCATTCCTCTATAATAAGCCTCTCTTATCCGTTAATCATTTAGCCGGACATATTTATGCCGCTCACTTAGTAAAAGAACTGGAATTTCCTCTATTAGCCTTAATTGTAAGCGGCGGGCATACCGAACTGGTTTATATGAAAAATCACTATGATTTCGAAGTTATTGGGGAAACGCAAGATGATGCGGTAGGGGAAGCTTATGACAAAGTAGGGCGCCTGCTCGATTTACCTTATCCAGCTGGTAAGTATCTTGATGAATTAGCGCAGACAGCTGATCCGAAAAGTTATGACATACCACGTGCCATGATTGCTGAAGATAATTTGGATTTCAGTTTTTCCGGCATGAAAAGTGCCGTGATGAATATCGTACATAATGCAAATCAAAGAGGCGAGCAAATTGATTCAAAAGGGATGGCTGCTAGTTTCCAGGCAGCAGCAGTGGAAGTGCTCGTTACTAAAGTTGAAAAAGCTTTGTCCAACCGTCCGGAAGTTGTTCAATTTGTTTTAGCCGGCGGGGTAGCCGCTAATTCCGGTTTACGGGCAGGCTTGGAAACTTTATTTGAAGAGCAGTTTCCGGCTATCGAAATGATAATGCCGCCCCTCTTTTTATGCGGCGATAATGCGGCTATGATAGGTGCAGCCGCTCATCAGTTGTATATAAGAGAAGAATTTGCTGATTTAGATATTAATGCTAAACCGAGCTTAATGTTGTAGCCTGCCCATAAAAATCATCACAAAAAAACAAAATCTCTATTACCGCAACAGCTAAAGCATAGGATTGTCCAAGGATTAAAGTCCGAAGGCATCCTCTAGGCTAGGTTGATGATCTTAATACGGTGATAAAGATTTTGTTTTTTTCAGATTTTAATGAGAGTCTTCTGCAGCAATAGATGGAGGCTAACGTCTATGTTTCGCCTAAGACTTCAAGGCCTGTGTTCTTTACTAATGAAGATAAGTTTATTTTAAATCAGGATAAAGGTCTAAAAATTCTTCGAGCTCCAGAGCGGAGTATTCCCATTCAGAAATCACGGTCTCCGATCTTTTATTTAAGGCTTTCAATTCTTTGTCTAAGCTGAGCAGCAGACTCTGATTGTTTTCTTCGGCTGCCTGGGCTAGCTGCAGATGAAGACTTTCAACTTTAGCTTCAATATCTTCATTTATTTCCCATGCTTGATCAACTGCCAGCTGTAATTTTTTTAATTGGCTGCGGAGTTGTTTTCCTTCGGCATAAGACCGTTTACCGGCCGGGTCAGGAGCAGATTCTGAGACAGTTTCTGTTTGAGCTGCCTGTTCTGCTTCTTCGAAGGTTTCCATCTCTGCTTTTTTAGTCAAATAGTAATCATAATCGCCCAGGTATAAAGTAGATTTTTCAGGTGAAATCTCTAAAATTTGAGTAGCAATTCGGTTGATAAAATAACGGTCATGTGACACAAATAATAAAGTACCGTCAAATTCAATGAGAGCTTCTTCCAGGACTTCTTTGGAATCAATATCCAAGTGGTTGGTGGGTTCGTCAAGAAGGAGCGTATTATCATGCTCAGTCGCCAAGAGGGCTAAGGCCAGTCTTGCCTTTTCACCGCCGCTTAACATACTGACCTTTTTCTCAACAGTTTCTCCAGTGAATAGAAAGCTACCGAGTATAGAACGAATTTTCCATTCATCGGTCGTATCATGAGCAGCCCATAAGGTTTCTAAGACAGAAATGTTTTCGTTAAGTGTATTAACGTTTTGAGCGTAATAACCTATATCTACATTAGTTCCGATAGAAACATGGCCGTTTAGTGCAGGAATCTGTTGAAGGATTGTTTTTAGAAAAGTCGTTTTACCTACCCCGTTAGGGCCTACAATCGCAATGGCTTCCTGGCGCCGTAAATCCAGGTTGATATTTTCAGCAATCGCAACATCCGTATACTGTTCATCTTGATAACCGACGGCCAGGTTTTCAGTTATAATTACGCGGTCGCCGCTTTCGCGGGCAGCGGAAAACTGGATGCGCGGTGCTTGAGCATCTTGTTTAGGTTTCTCGAGCCGGTTCATTTTCTCTAATTGTTTACGCCGGCTTTGAGCTCTTTTAGTAGTAGAAGCCCTCACTATATTGCGGGCGACAAAATCTTCTAATTTAGAAATTTGAGACTGTTGCTTTAAATATTCTTTCATTTCCTGTTCTAAGCGGGCCTGCTTTTCATTGATATAAAAGGAATAGTTTCCTTTATAAAGATGCAGTTTATTATGGCGCAGCTCCACTACTTTGTTGGCTACTTTATCCAAAAAATAACGGTCATGTGAAACAATTAAGAGGGCTCCTTGATAACTCGATAAATGGTTCTCCAACCAGGCCAGGGTTTCCATGTCCAGGTGGTTGGTGGGCTCATCTAATATTAACAGGTCATAGTCTCTCAAAAGAATTTGAGCCAGCGCTAAACGGGTTTTTTGTCCGCCTGATAGGGATTGAACAGGAGTATTGTAATCTTCTTCATAAAAACGCAGGCCGTGTAACACCATTCGTATATCCGATTCAATCTGGTAGACGTTTTTTTCGGCAAGAAGCATTTGTATTTGATCATACTTATCGATAGCCGCTTGATATCTCTCAGAATCATAGTCCCCATTATTGGCTAAGTGAGCGACATCATCCGCTGCTTTTTCTGCTTCTTTTCTAAGGGCAAGAGAATTTTCAAAAACAGCCAGCATTTCTTCCCAGATAGTTTTATCCGAATTGATGGCCACATGCTGTTCTAAGTAACCAATTTTCAAACCCTTTGCTTGAGAAAAAGAGCCGTTATTAACCGGTTCTTGTCCCATGATTTGTTTAATCAAAGTAGACTTGCCTGTTCCATTACGTCCTACTAAGGCAATTCTATCATGTGTTTTGATACTAAAAGTTACATCGTCGTAGAGAGTGATATCGGCAAACTTGCGCGATACTCCACTAGCTTGTAATAAAATCATAAATTTCACACCTTCTCTAAGTCCCGTTAATTATAACATGGAAGGCGGACTTCAACTAGAGTGATTAGAGTTCAGCTTGGATAATTCACAAAGTGAACAAAAAATTACCGCGAATTAAGAAAATTGTGGCAGCTTTGTGAAATAGTGTTATAATAAATATAGTGATTGTGATTTAAAACACAAAAATATGACATCGAGATTATCAGAAGGAAGGTTTTGAAAATGAAGGAAATCCCTAGAGCAACAGCGAGGCGTTTACCGATTTATCATCGGTATTTACGTTATCTTTATAATGCGGGTAAGCACCGTATTTCTTCTACTGAATTAAGTGAAGCTGTAAAAGTCGATTCAGCAACCATCAGAAGAGATTTCTCTTACTTTGGTGCGTTGGGAAAAAGAGGGTACGGTTATGATGTAGAGTATTTACTCCAATTTTTTGGTAAAGCATTAAATCAAGATAAACTAACTACCACTGCTTTGATAGGAGTAGGATCCTTAGGAAATGCTTTATTAAATTATAATTTCCGTAAAAGTAATAATGTTAGAATTGGGGTCGGCTTTGATGTGGATCCGCAATTAGTAGGAACCATTCATTCGGGAATTCCTATTTATTCAATGGATGAATTAGAAACACAGTTAAACGACCAAGGGATTGAAATTGTTATTTTAACCGTCCCCCAAGAAGATGCCGATAATATTGTAAGTCGTTTATTTAAAACGAATATCAAAGGTATATTGAATTTTACACCATTACGCTTCGATGTGCCAGAGCATATAAGAGTACAGAATGTGGATTTAACTAATGAACTACAAACACTCATTTATTTTATCAATCAAGAAAATAACGACTTTCCCGAATCACCTTATGATATGTAATCAATAAAATATTTTTTTGAGCCGCTGTCTGAGAGACTTTCTGTTAGACGAGGGCTTTTTTTATTTCTTTTTCAATCTATAAACTTAATCCTTGCTTTTTAGTCAAAGATGGTCTATTATTATAAGTGTGATTAGCACTCACGTCCAATGAGTGCTAACTCTATAAAGAATTTGGAGGTAATATCATGTTAAAACCACTTGCAAAACGTGTAGTAGTTAGAGTTAAAGAAGCTGAAGAAAAAACAGCCGGCGGCTTTGTTTTACCGAGCTCTGCTCAGGAAAAGCAGCAAATCGGCGAAGTAGTAGCACTTGGACCAGAGATTGAGTCTGAAGATGGCGTAAAAGTAGGAGACCAGGTTATCTATAAATCTTATGCTGGCACTGAAGTGACAGATCAAGGAGAAGACTACTTAATTGTCGAATTGAAAGAAGTATTAGCTGTTATTGAATAAAGCTGATCATTTTAAATAAACAATTTAAAAGAACAATAAAGTTAGATGAGGAGTTAGATAAACAATGGCAAAAGAATTGAAATTTTCAGAAGACGCTCGTGCTGCCTTACTAAGCGGGGTAGATATTTTAGCAAACACAGTAAAAACAACCTTAGGTCCAAAAGGACGTAATGTGGTATTGGATAAAACTTTTGGTTCACCTTTAATCACTAATGACGGTGTAACAATTGCGCGCGAAATTGAACTAGAAGACCGCTATGAAAACATGGGTGCTCAATTAGTGCAGGAAGTTGCATCGAAAACAAATGATGTTGCAGGAGACGGAACCACAACTGCTACAGTATTAACTCAGGCAATTGCACGTGAAGGAATGAAAAACGTCACTGCAGGTGCTAACCCGGTAGGAGTACGTCGTGGTATTGATAAAGCGACTAAAGTAGCAGTCGATGCTTTACAAGAAATTTCACAACCTGTTTCATCAAAAGAAGCAATCGCTCAAGTAGCAGCAGTTTCTTCCGGTGACCAACGCATTGGTGAACTGATTGCAGATGCCATGGAAAAAGTAGGCAATGACGGTGTTATCACAATTGAAGACTCACAATCAATTGAAACAGAATTATCTGTAGTAGAAGGTATGCAATTTGACCGTGGTTACTTATCTCAGTACATGGTAACAGATAATGAAAAAATGATAGCTGAATTAGAAAATCCATATGTTTTAATTACCGACCGTAAAATTTCTAATATTCAAGATGTCTTACCTGTCTTAGAATCTGTTATGCAGTCAAGCCGTCCATTATTATTAATTGCTGAAGATGTTGAAGGTGAAGCTTTACCTACATTAGTATTGAATAAATTACGTGGAACTTTAAATATCGTCGCAGTAAAAGCTCCAGGATTTGGGGATCGTCGCAAAGCTATGTTAGAAGATATTGCAGTCTTAACTGGATCCACAGTTATTTCTGAAGAGTTAGGCTTTGAATTAAAAGATGCAACGATGGATCATTTAGGTTCTGCTGGAAAAGTAAGCGTGACTAAAGACAATACTACCATTGTCGAAGGTGCTGGTGAGAAAGCGGCTATTAAAAACCGTGTTGACTTAATTCGTTCACAAGCAGAAGATACTACTTCAAGCTTTGATAAAGAGAAATTACAGGAACGCTTAGCTAAGTTAGCAGGCGGGGTGGCAGTAGTTAAGGTTGGAGCAGCAACTGAAACTGAACAAAAAGAAGTTAAACTGCGTATCGAAGACGCTTTAAATGCTACTCGTGCAGCGGTTGAAGAAGGAATTGTATCTGGCGGCGGAACAGCTTACTTGAATATTAAAGATAAAGTAGCTGCTACAGAAACTGAAACAGACGATGAAGCAACCGGGGTAAAAATTGTAGTACGTGCGCTGGAAGAACCAGTACGCCAAATTGCAATCAACGCAGGCCAAGAAGGATCTGTAGTTGTTAACGAAATTTTAAACTCAGAGCAGGGTGTTGGATACAATGCAGCAACTGACCGATTTGAAGATATGATTCAATCAGGAATTGTTGATCCGACTAAAGTAACTAGATCTGCTTTACAAAATGCAGCATCTGTTGCAGCTCTCTTGTTAACTACTGAAGCAGTAGTAGCTGAAATCCCATCGGATGAGCCTGAAATGCCAGCAGGTGGAATGGGCGGCGGAATGGGCATGATGTAAAATTCCCTCCTTTGAATTACACCATTAACTAAAGAAAAGACCATGCAGCTCTCGAATGCATGGTCTTTTTTTACTTGCTAACGGCTGAATTGAAAATATATGAGACTGGGTTCTATAGCTTTCAATGTAGATATTCCATGGAAATTAAAGCAGAAGGAATAAATTGAGTTGGACTTTGAAAAATCTTATAAAATATCAATTGAATTCATTATATATAATCTGTACAATAAATGATGTGATAGTATCCACATGCAGACAAATCATCTCTGAGTGCCAAAGGGCGCTTTTTTTCTGTATAGCTAAGTTTAATGAGAAGGAGTATCTATTGAATGGCTAAACCACAACCTAATTTAAGGCAGCAATTTATCTATTTTGTGGAAGGGCTCAGTTTAGGACAGAAGCGCTCAATTTGGTATTTAAGCGACTTGTTTTCTTTTGTATCTGCAGCCTTGGTTACAAATATTATATTTTATGAAATGATTATTTTATCATTGGAGTACTATATTATACATTTATTGCTGAGTTTTTTTGTTTATAACTTAATTTCTGCCTTTATGCGAATCCGATCGCGGATTAACCGCTATATAAATATTACTGATTTAGGCGCGCTTTTCTTTATCGTTTTTTTCTCTTCTGTTTTGAGCGGCTTAATTACTAGTTTATTTTTAGATAGTAATTCAGCCCGTTATACATTTGTAATGGGTGGAATTGCAGCCTTAATTATTGTAGGTTTCCGTTTTTTATGGCAGGTTATTTATTTAGGACGAAACCATCTGTCTTCGCCCGAATTGAATGGACAGGAGAAAAGAGAAAATATTGTACTAATTGGAGCAGGAGACGGCGGCTCTCTTTATATGAGTAGTTACCGACGCCAGCCACTTGGAACAAAGGTGATTGCGATAGTAGATGACGATCCTGCAAAAGTAGGGCGGAATATCGGTGGTGTTAAGGTTGTGGGCAATCTGGATAAACTAGAGGAACTAAACCAGCAATATGATATTTCTAAAGCGGTAGTTGCTATTCCTTCTCTAGAGCCCGAAAAATATGATGAGATTTTACAACGCTGTAACGAACTAAACATTAAAGTTTATAAAATGCCTCCTGTTGAAGATGTGCTGCTCGGTTTATACCAACCAAGCGGGCAGATGCGGGAAATTAATATATCTGACCTTTTAGGCCGTAAAGAAGTTGATTTAGATGAAAGCTCCATGCGGCAGGAATTAGAAGGAAAAACAATTTTAATAACCGGAGCAGGAGGATCTATCGGATCAGAAATTGTGCGTCAGGTGAGTAAGTATTCACCTAGTAAAATACTTTTACTGGGACATGGAGAAAACTCTATTTACTTAATTTATCATGAAATGATTCACCACAATAAACGAACTATTCAATATGTTCCCATCATACTGGATGTTCAAGATTATAAAGGCCTTGTGAATGTCTTTAAAAGGGAAGCACCCGATATTGTCTACCATGCTGCAGCTCACAAGCACGTACCTTTAATGGAATCAAATCCTGCAGAAGCTTTTAAGAATAATATATTAGGAACATACAATGTAGCCAGAGCAGTTGATGAGGCTGGTATACCTAAGATGGTCATGATTTCTACAGACAAAGCAGTTAACCCGCCGAATGTGATGGGGGCTAGTAAACGAGTCGCCGAACTTATTATTACCGGAATGAATAAAATTTCAAACTCAACCTACTGTGCTGTACGCTTTGGGAATGTTTTAGGTAGCCGCGGGAGTGTAGTGCCGGCTTTTAAAAAGCAAATAAAAGAGGGCGGCCCTGTAGAGGTAACCGATTTTAGAATGACACGCTATTTTATGACTATACCTGAAGCCAGTCGGTTAGTAGTTTATGCCGGCAGTTTTGCCCATGGGGGCGAAGTGTTCATTTTAGATATGGGTGAGCCGGTAAAAATTTTAGACTTGGCTAAAAAGGTGATTTTACTAAGCGGACATACAGTGGAAGAGGTTGGAATTGTTGAAAGTGGTATCCGTCCCGGGGAAAAATTATATGAAGAATTATTAACTGGTTCAGAATTGATTGAGAATCAATTAAATGATCAAATTTTTATCGGTAAAGTGACGAATACTCCGTTGGAAGACACTCTGCAGTTTGTGGAGGAATTAAAGTCCTTGGTGGATGAACCTCGTCTGTTAAAAGAAAGTATAATTCAATTTGCTAATGAAAGCACTAAATAATGGAGGATAATATGCAGCAAGAAGAGATTAGTTTAAAAGATTTGTGGAATTTATTTAAAAAGCATGCGTTTCGTATTTTCAGTTTAATGATTGTGGGAATTATTGCTTCAATTCTATTTATGATTTTCCTAGTTACACCCCAATATGAATCACAGGCTCAATTATTGGTTAATTCACGTGACCAGTCAGTTACGCAAAATACAATTCAATACAGCGAACTGCAGGCCAGTTCTCAGTTGATTAATACCTACCGTGATATTATTCGTGGAGACGCAGTTTTAACTGAAGTAAGCGACGAGATGAACAATGTTCTTTCAGTGTCTGAATTACGTAACGCTATTTCAGTAGAGCAGTCACCGAACTCACAAGCCTTTAATGTAACGGTACAAACTGATTCACCGCAACGGTCACAAGACATTTTATATAGTGTGATCACCCAGTTCGAAGAAGTAGTAAGAGAGGTCTACGAAGAATCAAATATATTCATTCTTTCACCGGCTTCGTATAATCCCAACCGTGTCTCACCCAGTTTACCGATTTATGCTATTATAGGTGCTTTGATTGGTATCGCTTTAAGTGTTTTATTAATTTTAATTTTAGAAATATCAGATACCACTGTTAAAGATGAGGAGTTTATGAATAGTTTAGGGATTACCCATCTAGGATCCATTAACGAACTATCTGCTAAAGAAGTTAAGCAGTCCCGTATAGCTTCTTCTACTAAAACACGTGAAAGAAAGGCGGTCTAGTGATGTTTAATAAGCGCAAGAAAAAAGAACAAAAGTTACTTAAAGACCAAAATCGCGGGACATCTTTAGTTACCTACTCCTCTCCTCAATCAATCTATGCGGAACAATTCCGTGCCTTAAGGACGAATGTTCAATTTGCACAAGTTTCAGGGGAATTAAAAAGTATGTTGGTCTCGTCTTGTATCCCTGCAGAAGGTAAGTCAACTATATCAGCTAATCTGGGTGTTGTGATGGCACAGACAGAGAAAAAAGTTTTATTAGTGGATTCAGACATGAGAAAACCAACCTTGCATCGTACTTTTAAAATCGATAATTCAGAAGGACTATCTTCTTTAATTGCCAATCCTAATCTAAAGTTTAATCAAGTTGTTCAATACAATCATGAAATGGGGCTATATTTATTACCATGTGGACCTATTCCACCGAACCCATCTGAGTTGTTATCTTCTGCTCGTATGGCTGCTATTATGCATGAACTGGAGCAGTATTTTGACTTAATTATTTATGATGCACCTCCTGTTACTGCGGTAGCTGACCCGCAGATTTTATCTACAAGAGTAGATGGAGTCCTGCTTGTATTGCGACATGGTTACGTCCGTAAGGAAGAAGTGCGTCAAGCAAAAGATGCTCTAGTAAATGTCAATGCCAATATTTTAGGATATGTCTTTAATGGTGTTCCGCATGATGAAAGAAGTGGTTATTATGCATATTACGGCTACGGCGCAGGCGCAAATCAAGAGAGCTGATAAGGTATGATAATTGATTTACACAGCCATCTTATCCCGGGTGTAGATGACGGTGCTCAAACTTTAGAAGGCGCCTTGGAATTAGCCCGCTTAGGAGAAGCAGAAGGGGTAACCCACCTTGTCTTGACCCCACATCATCGTAATGGTTTATATGTCAATAGAAGTGAAGATGTATTGAGGTTTACCGCGGATTTAAAAGAAAAGTTTGCTGCAGCAGGTCTAAAAATGCAGCTTTTCCCCGGGCAGGAGATTCGTTTAACAGAAGATTTTCTTGAAGATTATTATAATAATGATCTATTATCTTTAGACGCCCAAGGCCGTTATTACTTGATTGAATTTCCTACTCGTCGACTGCCTGACTATTCTTTAAAGTTGATAGAAGAAATAATTGAGTTGGGTTTAACACCGATCATAGCTCATCCAGAGCGGAATCACGCCTTTGCTGCTGACTTCAATCTTTTATACACTTATATTGAGATGGGATGTTTGGCACAGGTAACTTCCTCTTCTTATGTAGGTTTTTATGGAGACCAGCTAAGGCAAACAGCCAAAGAAATGATTTCACGTAATTTAATTCATATCGTGGCATCGGATGTTCACCATATGCAGCATCGCCCCTTTAATATGCAGCTGGCTTTTGAAACTTTAGAAAAAGATTTTGGAGCTGAAACAGTTAGTTATTTCCAAAAAAATGCCCGCCATATTATCAATGGGGAAAAGGTTGAAGTGAAAGCACCTCAAGGAGAGACTGTTAGAAAGAAAAGAAAAAAACGATTTTTCGGCTTGTTTTAATTAAAAACCGGTCATAGGAGTTATTCTACTTCTATGACCGGTTTTTTAGTTGGTGTAAAACTCTGATCTTGTTTAAAGATCTAGTATAACATTTAAAAAACTGAACTTCCTTGAGGACCATTAGAGGAGCGTTTTATTTTTTCGTACAGGAGGGCAGCTTCAATATTAAAGTCTAATAAAAAGTCCAAATATTTTTTAGATAAAATTTTGCAGGGGATGCTGCTTATCACTTTATCCAGACGACTGATATCGTTAAAGATAGAAAATAATTTATAATCAATTGTTTGATAATTTACCTCATAGTAACCTTTAAAAACAGAATTTTTGTGATACATATCTAAAAGTGTAGAAAGCGGAATGTGTATTGGTAAAGATTTATGAACGAGAGAAAAATTATAAACTAGCCAATCTAAACTAAGTTTATGTGCTAAGACAATTTGGTTGGTTAAATGAGAGAAGAGGGGGTAAACCAAGGTGACTTTTGGGTTTTGTTTACAGCCAAGACTAAAATAACCTAAATAATCACAGTGAGAATGATAAAGAAAACTTTTATAAGTATGAAAATGATGGCATTGCTTAAGATTAATCCAAATAGTAGGAGTTATAGAAGTGTGTTCGATAGGAATCAGAATAGTTTCAGAGTCAATATAAGGATAAGTTGATAGCTTTTTTGATAATTTCTGCTGGAGAAACTTATTCCACAGACTATACTTATAAATACGAGTGCTGGTATAAACTTCAATGAAATTAAGAGGATGAGCAGGGCTTTTCCATACACGCCCGGTGGAATCAATCATTAATGTCTTATTTATTCCGCTCAAAAGAGATATATCGATTATTATGCTGGGAATACGAATTGAAAAATCTGACAAAAAATAAGCCTTATCAATTAAATTTGATATGATGAAAGCATAATCAAATTCATAAGGTCTCAGCGTAAGTGGGGCCGTTAGGCGGTTATTATTATCGGTGAAATATTTCATACTATTATTAACTGTCAAATAAAGTCCTCTTTTCATTTTGAAGTAAATATAATTATATCTTCATAAATTTATCATAAAAATGTAACTATATCGATATATAAAATTGGGACAATATAATTTTTTCACAAATAGAAATAAAGCTGTTAAAGCTTACTAGATAATGTTTACTATTATCTTGAATTTTTATAAAATTATATTTGTAATATAAATTTAATCTAAGGTAGCAACAATTATCACTTCAACATGTTACACTTAGTACGAAATAGCGTTTTCGCTTTTTTTATGATGAAATTTATTAGAAACTATTGAAAGGAAGTTTTTTAATGAACTCTAAAAAGACCTTTTTCGCTTCCTCAACTTTATTTGCATCTGTTGCATTTTTAGCTTTA
>CAYYGA010000016.1:0-30055 GCA_964471435.1 uncultured Facklamia sp. | reverse complement strand
ACATCGGACATATCCTCCTTGGTCGCCTCATCCGCCACCTCATGAACCGTCACATTGGCATATGCCTTCAAACGCTTCAAATACTCCTGAATCCCCTGCTTTAAGTACTTCTCCTTCAACTTCCCCACACAAACAATATCTATCTTTAACATCCTCACACGACCTTCCAATTTCCAATCCTTCTCACGAAAAGGATCAACTTTATGTTACTATACTAGCATAAGACCTTAATTTTTTAAAAAAGGAGAAGAAGCCGTATGAAAAAACTATTAAATTATAGTGAGTGGCCCACCGCTACTGTTTTGACTGTCAGTTTTCTAGTCGTAGCAGCCATTGGCGGTATGCTTCTCTCCCTGCCTTTCTTTCACCAGCCGGCTATCGACGCCAGTTTTTTTGACCACTTTATTACAGCAGTTTCCCTGGTTTGTGTTTCAGGCATTGCTGCTTTACCGATTGGTGAAACTTATAATATTTTCGGGCAGGCCATTGCCTTACTGATTATCCAGATTGGCGGTTTAGGAGTCATTACGATTATTAACACCGGTCTTTTTTACTTAAACCAACAACTTTCTTTAAAGAATCAATACTTAATTCAAGCTTCACTAAACCGGGATACTAACACCAACTTATTTGATTTTCTTTTTTCTATTTACCGTTTGACCCTTACGGTGGAACTACTGGGAACTTTAATTATTATGACTAACTTTGTCCCGGAATTTGGCTGGTTACAGGGAAGCTTTAATTCCTTATTTCTAGCTGTTTCTGCTTTTAATAATTCAGGAGTAGATAATATCGGCGTGGCGACCATTCAAACCTTTAACAGCAGCCCCCTTATTACTCTCACGGTAGCAGCTTTAGTAATTATTGGAGGCTTGGGCTTTTCTGTTTGGTTTGAAATTATTACCCGTTTTAAAAAGTTTATAAAAGAAAAGCCGCATCATTTAGGTCTGGCCTTTAATAGGTTGAGCACCCATACCCGCTTAGTCTTACAAATGACAGCTATTCTTTTGATTACGGGTACTCTCTTGATTTGGGCCGTCGAAAGCCAGAATCCGGCTACCATTGCCGGGCGCCCTTGGTCGGAACAATTACTGGCCAGTTTCTTTAAATCCGCTTCGACACGTTCGGCAGGCTACATTACGTTTTCTTATGAATATTCACAACCCTTTACCAAGTTATTGTTTATGTTGTTTGCGATTATCGGGGGTGCTCCGGGTGGAACAGCCGGCGGTTTAAAAGTGACAACGGTTGCGATTTTGGCTCTCTTGTTTAAATCTGAGCTGGCCGGTCATACGAAAGTCACTTATAATCACCGGGTAATTCCCAATAAGCTAGTAAAGCAAGCTGTGATGATTACCCTCTTCTTTTTCTTTCTGGCCATGGGCGGCTATGGTTTGTTGTTAATCACTCATCCGCAAGTGAGTGCCATGGATATGATGTTTGAAACTTTTAGTGCCATGGGGACTTTAGGAGTTTCGATGAATGTAACTCATCAGTTAAATATTTTTGGCCGTGTAATTATTATTATTTTAACTTTAGCAGGAAGAGTCGGTCCAATTACGATTTTATTAGCAGTGTTACAAAAACAAACAAAAGAAATATATTATGCCGAAACAAATATCTTGCTCGGTTAAGGAGGTTAAGGTTTGAAAGTTAATTCAGTAGGCGTTTTAGGCTTAGGAGACTTTGGCCGGACTGTCGCTTTGGAGCTCAGTAAATACGGTTGCGATGTAGTTGCCATCGATACGGACGAGAAAAAAGTCCAATCTATTTCAGAAGAAGTAGCTTTTGCGGCGATTGGGGACTTTACGGATGTGGATTTGCTGCGTGATGTGGGAATCGCTAACTGTGAGATCGTCGTAATTGCGACTGGAACCAATCTTGAAAGCTCGGTATTAGCAATTATGCAGTGTAAAAAATTAGGCATTAAACAAATTATTGCTAAAGCAAGAAGCTCTACTTTTGAAGAAGTACTCTACGAAGTCGGCGTGGATGCAGTTATCAGCCCAGAAAGGGATTCAGGCATCCGTTTAGCATCAAAAATTTTACGTAATAAAATTGATGAAGTCTTACGTCTGGATGATAACACTTCTGTCGTAGAATTTGAGATTCCCCAAGACTGGGTGGGAAAAAACTTAATTGAGCTGGATTTAAGGCGTAAATATGACTTGAATATTGTCGGTATGCGCGAAGAAAGAGGGGAAACAATGACGCCGGTACAGCCCGGGGATCTCTTAAATGATGAGATTCTCTTAGTAGCTATCGCAGCCTCCCATATTTTCGAAAAGTACGACTATTTAGAGTTTTTCAAATAGCTTATCCACAGAAATAAAGATAAAAATAAGAGTTATGCACAAAATACGAACGTATCCTGTGCATAACTCTTTTTATTGTCGATAACTCAAGCAAATTCCTGTTCGCCTGCTAAAAAAATAGATTGAATCTTAATCCTTAGTCTTGATCCATCGGTCGTAAATTAGCTTCTTCTTCAACGGTTGCATCAAGTAGAACGTCTATTTCAATATTTTCTTTTCCACGACGAATAGATAAAGTAATCGTATCCCCTACTCGATATTGATAGAGATATTGTCGTAAACTGGCCGCTTCTTCAATTTCCTGACCATCTATGGCAGTAATTAAGTCATAAGGTTGAACACCCGCTTCATCAGCAGATCCTCCAGGAACAACTTCAACCACAAAGGCACCATTTGTTTCTTCTGCTTCTAAGCCTAGTGCTTCTGAACGGTACTCTGGATGTACCCGGTCTAATGAAGTATATTGCACTCCTAAAACAGGTCGGACTACTTCTCCAATTTCTTCTAGTTGATTAACGATTTCAATGACATCATTGGCCGGTATTGCAAATCCCATTCCTTCGACTCCTGTAGCAGATAATTTACTTGAATTAATTCCAATCAGTTGGCCGGATGAATTAATTAAAGCTCCACCGGAGTTACCAGGGTTAATCGCAGCATCTGTTTGAAGTAAACTCATCTCCCAATCCGCTGATCCGTCCCCATCAGTATCCACAGGTACAGAACGATCCAAGCCCGAAACAATTCCTCTTGTCACAGAAGTTGCAAACTCACTGCCTAAAGGAGATCCGATTGCTAAAGCTGTTTGACCCACTTGAATTAAATCCGAATTGACAAATTCTAAGGCTGTATTCACATTGGAAGGATCAACTGTTAAAACAGCTAAATCACTTAAGGTATCGCTGCCGATTAATTCAGCTTCCAATACTTCTCCATTTTTCAAGCGTACTTCAATACCATCTGCTCCGTCAATCACATGCTGATTAGTGACAATATAAGCTAAATCATCATCGATACGGTAAACCACTCCCGACCCTTCTCCAACCGGTACGAGGTCGCTGGCTTCACCCTCATCGGGCATAAAGTAATTGTTATAAGAGTAACTGCCAAAAGGATCCATCATTTGCGGCATCACTTGGAGGTTGGCGATTGACACTACAGCCTCACTGGCTTGGTTGACTATATCAACAATCTGTTGTTCATTTTCTAATAAAGTATTGGTCTGGGCAACATTTACCACTGTCTGCTCAGCAATCGCATTGCTTTCTTGCGAGTGAACCGGGTTCTCCGGAGTGATTGTTAAAGTTGTTGCCGCAAACAAGGCCAGACTAGCCCCGCCGATACCGGTTAAAATTCTTTTCCATCTTTTAGGCGAAGCATCCATTTCATGTTCAGGTATTCTTTCATTATTTCTCATTCACTTCATCCTTTCTTTTTTGCATTGTCCTCATTTTATTGGGGTGATACAAAATTAGTATAACATCAGAATGTAAATAAAGTATGAAATATGCACGAACTCTTCCAGCAAAAAAGTCAATAAAAAACAGCTTTCTTGAAGAATTCCATCTAACTTAGAATTTTTCAAAAAAGCCTATTCTATTAGATACTACGCAAAGGTGTCGCTTCCACTGGGTCCGTCATATGAAGGCGTAAGTGTCTGCGGGTATCCACATCATATTGATTTAAAATACCTTCCATAGTGTCCATTGCTAATTGCTTCGTATTATTATCGCGGCTTAAGTGACCTAAATAAATATTTTTTGTTTTCTCCCCAATTAAATCACGAACAGCCAGAGCTCCATCTTCATTACTTAAATGCCCTTTATCACTAAGAATTCTTTGTTTAACCGACCAAGGATAAGGACCATAGCGCAGTAATTCAACTTCATGATTACTTTCGATTAAATAAGCATCTGCATTTTTTAATTGACTTCGCAGACGATCCGACACATAGCCTGTATCCGTTAGCATCACAAATTGTTTTTTGCCTTTTTGGAAGGCATAAAATTGCGGATGAATCGCATCATGACTGACATTGTAGCTGACTACATCAATATCACCTAGGGATAACATGGATTCAGGTTGGATTATTTTTTTATTTTCTGGGGCAATTTTTCCGACCATATTTTCCATCGCTAACCATGTTTCCTGATTGGCATAAACAGGCAGATTATATCTTCTGGAAAGCACACCCACACCATGTATATGATCTTTATGTTCATGGGTTACAAAAATCGCATCCAACTCTTTAATGTCGCGATTAATCTGCTTGAACAGCTCTTCGATTTTCTTCCCGCTAAGACCGGCATCAACGATAAAACGTTTCTGTCCGCTTTCAATATAAAAACAGTTACCGCTGCTTCCGCTGGCCAATACTGAAAAACTTAAATCACTTGTCGAAGTAGAAAGTCCTGTTGAATGATTCTGCAGGTTCATTTCTACTTTATAATCCGTATATAAATTTTGTTTACTCTCTATTTGTTTTTCTCGCATAACAACCACTTTCTAAAAAAACTTTAACCTGCTGTCAATTATGAATTAAAAACCACCTGAGCTGGTACCTCCGCCGGAACCTCCCATTGACCCGCTGGAAAAGCCACCTCCAAAACCACCTGTGTTGGAGCCGCTATGACCATCTGAGGACTGGGCAGGAGTTGCGGCGCGAACGGATTGATCCACTTGACTGCTGATAATATGTGCAACGATAAAAGGATTATCTAAAGTAGAGTACATACCACCATATTGGTGGATTTCATCTACAGAGAATTCTACTTCAAGAGCATCTATTACCTTATCAGCCACTCCGAGAGAAGTAGCATAAACTAAGTACTCTTCCCATAAAGGCAGGGAAGCAATTTCACGCATTTTAAAATTACCAATATCTTTTAACATATTTGAAAAACCAATCCACAGATCGCGTTCATATTGCTGTTCAGTAGTTAATAACGGTCTTCTCTTCTTATAAATCCCGGTTGCTATCAAACACCCCAGAGAAATAAGGAAGCTAATTACTAAGCCAATCACTAAGGGGGTTATTGGGATGTAAACATAAGAGTTGGGGATCACTAAAGAGATAAAAGCGACCACTAATCCGCTCAGGCTAATAACTAAAGCGAATGTCCATAGAACATTAAAGCGGTCCTTTATTTTCCGACTTTCGCCTAGATAGCGCTCTCCTGCTACTTGCAATTTGGATTTAAACTGGCTCCACTGGGTATTTTGAACCGTTTGAAAAGAGGTGGATTCTTTTGAAAGATCATCTAATTCTTCTAAGGTGATGGAATCTTTTTCATCGAGAGTGAAAAAATCCCATACATTTTTTTCATGTGGCAGTAATTTTTTAATATCGCTTTCACTCGCTAACTTGGTTAAGCGAATAGTATCTTGACCTTTATTAAACCAGCCTTGTTTTTGCGGCATCACTTCTTCTAGTTTAAAATAACCTTTTTGAACCAAATGGAGCAAAGTGGCTGCAAAATCATCTTCAATCGGACTGCGTCTAAAGTGTCGTGTTGCCATAATACCAGGTGTAATCTCTTCAGGCAAGCCGTAAACGTATTCCGGCACATGCTGGGGTTGAGGATTCAATTTTTCTACTAAATGACGGTAGTAAAGTAACAAAACAATCCCTAACACGGGTGCAACTATCATCCCTGCTAATGCTAAAAGGATGACCCACCGGCTTTGAGACTGCAATGCAAGAGCGTCTGCTTCTACGGTGGCTTGTGCTTTGTTGATTATATCGTCCATTACTTCTTCATCTACTTGGTTATTATTAAGAGGCGTTAAAGATGTAGGGAATAGAATATGTCCTTCTACAAATTGATCGCTTTGGCGATTCGGTACTTCTAAATATACGACACTCTGCCCGTTTTCTTGGGTAAGTGACACTTCCCCTTGAGGAGCGCCATATCCCCAGGCCCTGAAAGCATCTGGATCTTCCACCAAACCCGGCAGCTCTATTCTTATAGTTACGTCGGTAGTAAAATCATTTTTCCCAAATTGACGCAAAAGTTCCGCTGTATCATTATAATTGGTAATTAACTCATCTAAGCGGTAAATAAATACAAAATAAATGGATTCATCTTCCATCGGGTAATAAGCACGGGTTCTTGTATAGCCTTCTTCATCCCAAGTGGAATAAGTTTGAGGCTGACGAGAAGAACTTTCTTCAAAATACTCAATGGCGCCTCCCGCTTCTTGAGCAACCCCCACTTCAAACTGGCTGAGGTTGTAGTCAATATGATCTAAAGTAAACTCTGCTCCATTTAAATAATCAGCCTTATAAAGCTGGTAGTCAAAAAACAAGACATCGCCATCTTCTTCAATGAAGGCATTGATATATTGTTCATCTATTGTAAAAGAAACTTCCTGGGCCCGCACCTTTTCCAGACTGGTGAAAGAAAAAATTAAAGTAACACTTGAAAGCAATAGACCCAAGTAAATAAAAGCTTTGACACTTTTTATGAATAAGTTAGAGGGCTTTTCAGTGGTTGGCATATTTTTACCTCCTGTTTAATTGACTATTGAGAGGACTTGACCAAATTTTTCAGTTTACTGGTTGGATGAATAACACCTAAAAATTCGCGGATGGATGGCTGGAGCACATTGGCGATGGAACCATGAAAACGATAAAGTTCCTGATTAGTAGTCAAGCTTTTACTTTCAAGTGCATCTAAATCAAACTGGTGGGTAAAGCTTTGTTGAATAGTTTCGGTCGTATTTAAAGCAACGGCATAAATTAAATTTTTCTCCCATTGGACAATATCCGCCTGGGAAGGCAGATCATATTCATTGCTGTGGCGTAATAGGTACCGAAAGGCTTCCCATGATTTTCTTTGTTCTAATTGATTAACGTCCATAAATTGGTGGCGTGCAACTAAAATGATTAGAGCCACTAAAAAGATAATATTCAAAATACTTAACGGCAGGCCGAATCCCAACCATGAAGTCATTCCTTGATTGAGGGCATAATAAATCATCCATACAAAAGTAATCAGACTAATTAAAAGCCACAGGCTGGTTGCTGTTAATAAAGGACCTTTGTAATTTTTACCTGCATCTTTAGCGGCCACTGATTTTAAGATTAAAGCGTCACAAAACTTCTGCCAATATCCTTCTTTTTCCCGTCGTAAAGCTTTATTATGAGTTACTTTTACTACCATTTCTTCTAATGTATGAGAGTCTTTATCTGCCGGGGCAAAAAGTTGATAGACTTGCCGTTCATAATTTGTCAGTAATTGTGTATTATTTTGATGATCTACTCGGCTGATTTTAATCGTATACCCACTGCGTGTTTGGGTTTGGCTTCTTTTAGCCACTTGAACAGGAGTTAATTTGAGGTAACCCTTGCATGCAATTTCTAAAAGAGCTGCTGTTAAATCATTGGCATCGGGTCCCTGGTTATAAATAACTTGTTTTACCAAAGGCGGCTCAAAATTTTCCGGCGGGGAACTTATTGACTTATTTTCTTTTAATGAAATGGGGGTTAAAGAATTTCTTTTACGTAAAAAGAACCATAATAAACCTGCACTCCCTAATAGGGGGATGAGTACAAACAAGATGAAAATCCATCTTAATTGATTTCGGGCACGTTGAGATGCCTGGCGGGCTTGTTGATCCAATGCGTCTTCATGGGTAATAATTGCCTCTTTGCGTGACACATCAAGCTTATTTTCATTGTTGGGTGTTAGTCCGACCGGAAAAATTGCGTTTACTTGAAGCTTTCCTTCATTGTTTGTTTCATAAGGAAAAGAAAAGCTCTTGCGTGTTTGTCCGCTATCATTTTCTCTTTCCTGCTGAGTGAAAGGATACCCGTGTACCCACACTTTGAAATCATCTTCTTCAGACACTGAACCAGGCAGTACTAATTCAAAATCAACTTCCTTGCCTTTTAAATCCGGGTGCAGTGCCAGCTGATTCACCCAGTAAGCTGTGTCGGTATAGTTCGTTACTAAACCATCTAATATATATTCAATAACAAAGCCAGTCTTTTCATCAGCCAGCGGGTAAGTAATCGTGAACTCGGCCATTTCATCTTCTACTATCACTTGAAAGGTCCCATTAACCCCACTGGCAGCTTCAGTTAAATAAGTGATATCTTCAGCACCTTCTTCACGAACCCCTACCTGGTAGCGTGATATTTCCTGACCCATTAAAGGTACTTGAAAAGAAATGCGGGGTAAGTAGGTAGCATCATAAGTATATTCCTTGTAAAAAGACGTCTGTCCGCTTGCATCTATTTCAGCAGAATCGAATTGATCGATCAGTTCATATTCGGTGGTCTGCGCTGTAAGATGTTGAGGAAAAAATAACAGCCCTAATATAATTAAAAAGCTGCTGATCCACTTAGTCAAAAAACTAATTCTTAAATTGTTATTCTGAAATTTTGTCCCACTGTAATCCTTCATTTACTTCATCCTTTGTGAGTTTCCTAAGTATATTTTACCAGTTCCAGCGCCATAATCCCAGCCTTCTTATAGTGAAAGCTGGTTATAACTACTCTGATCAGCCCTTATAATATTAAAAATTAAGCAGCCTCTAGGCTGGACTTAATTCTCAGCAAAGGGACTGCTTTTTTTAAATTTTTCAATTAAATTCTTTGAATTTAGGGCTGGTTCATTGACTGAGCAGCTGCTGCGCGCTGGCTGACTACAGAACTCCTGATCGCATCTACCAAAATAGATTGAGTTTGGCCTGTTTCCTGACGATAATAAATAACTTCCCAGGCAGGTGTGAAAATGTTGAAATTTTGAGTACTGGTTGACCGGTAGTAAGACAAATTGAGTGATACAATGACAGCATCATTGGGTAAAGTTGTATCAATACGGTTTTCAATCACTTCGAGTGCTTGATGGGAAGAGATTAATTGTTTAGGTTCTTCTAAAGCATACATGGGTGTTTGAAAGGTTTGCTGATAGCCGACTAAATTATGGTTTTCATCTAAAAAAAGTCTTAAGTCAGCACTGCCGTCAGAAATAGGGATCGGCTCACTAGGCAATAGAGTCTGCGAATCTAATTCCATTGCTTCAAGGTCTGTACTCTCTATAAAGTCTGATGGAGGCAGGCCCTCTTCTGTTACCATCCGGACGATGATCTGCCTGCTTTGAGGAGAATACCAATGATTGGAATACAATTCGCCATTAATAAAAAGACTGTCATCTAATAAAATATTTTCACGTATCCAATTGAAATCTGCTTCACTTAATACTTCTGATTCTCTGCCTAAAGCAATATCCAATTCAATCGGTTCAATGAAGCCACTTTCTAAAACACCCTCAGTGTTGATTTGAACTGTCTGGTTGGTTAAATTAGAGCGATTAAGGCGTAGTTCTTCATTCATATCTGATTTCAAAACATATAAAAAAGGTTCGGCATCACTGGGAGTAATGTCGGAATGTATTTCTACTCCACGATTTCCCATTTCCTGTACTGCATTAATCGACTGAGCCGGGTCATTATTTATCAAATTAATAGGTAAACGGTCATAAAGAAGGGTAATGAGATAAATATCAAAAACTATAAAAAACAATAACAGCAGCACTTGAATTCGTTTAAAATCCATCTTAACCCTCCTTTACTAACTTTGAGACTGTCGTTTAAACAAATACTCGACTCCTAAATGGGCCTGCATGTTTTCAAAAAGAGACCATTTCAATTCATTTTGTGATTCAAACGGTTGGTAGCTCATCACTTCAACTACTTCGCCATTTTTAATTTGATCAATCGAATAGGTTTGATTTTTTAAGACAAAATACCATTTAGGAACAAAGGTGACTTTTCTAAAACCTTCCATTTCCTCTTGCCATTCGAAGGCAAGAAAGACTTGATTGAATTGAGCAAATTGGAGCCCTTGCTCTTCTAAGATTTCTTCCAATTCTTCACCTGACTCAATCATGATTTCCTGCGACAAATCATCTACGTGGACACCTAAATCAAGCAGAGGCTTTTGCAAGCGACTGAGTTCCAAATTCTGATCATTGGCCCGCAACGTTATCCTGACTGAACCGTAATCCGGCAGATTGGGATGACTGTATACCGGGCGTCCAAAAAGAAACCGACGGTAGATCGCTTGATTGTTGCTTTCCAGAAAAAGACGCGCACCGTGATTCCAATAAGCATATTCCCGGTAAAAATTTAAGCTGGCGCTTACTTTTTCAGGCTGGTTAATATTTTCTAAGTTAGGATTTACACTACTCCCCGATTGGATACTACTATTAGCCACTGTCATCATATTCGTATCGTCATTTACTGTAATCGAAGTTTGAAAGGTATTGTAATAAGTAAGGTTGGCTGTTTCCGACCGGCTGATCGCAAAAGCTTCTGCTTCATCTTTGAAAACAGTATTTAAAAAGAGACTTTCGGGTAACTCATCAATAGTAAATACTTCACTGGCAGATACAGCCCGGCTGCTAGGTAGATAAACTGTATCCCGATTAATTTGATACTCTTCTACTGGGCTCCAGATATCTTCATACTCTTCTACTAGAGTAAATAAGCTGGCTTTGCTTACTCCATTAGCTAGTCTTCCTGTATAGTAACTTTTACTGTAATGGTCCACTAAATAAATGACTTCCGTATCATCAGCAGGTATAATAATCCGGTTGATTTGAAAGGAACTGTCAATCGAATCCGGTACTCTGATAATGTGTTCTAAAAGAGCCAAAGATGTATGATTTAAAAATATAAATTGAAAATGGTCTTCTTCTTCCATTTTTCCAATTCCTACTGGATCAATCATCGGCTCGCTACGCCCACCTTCTTCATCTGTAATTATTTGGATGAAGGTATCTTCAATAATATCCTTCAAGCCTTCGGCTATTTCTAAATAATAAACTTCATGAAACTGTCCGTCCTGCTTGGCGATAAATTGATAAGGGGCCACCACCTCTGATAATTCAGGCATGGCGAGTTGATAGTATTGATTTTCGTATACAATCGGCTCCTCATAACTTACTTCTACAGGCTCTTCCATCACGGAAGCAGCCAGGTCTTGTAAAATATGGGGATTAATTAAAAAGAAAGATAAAATCATGTTTAAAACTATCGCAATGATTAAAAATACAGGTAAAGTGGAGTTTCCTTTCATATTAAACATCCTCCCACTCGTCATCCATTACAAATTCTCTATAAGGCAGTTCAAATGAAAACTTGGAACCTACATTCTCTTCACTTTCCACCCAGATACGTCCCCCGTGTAATTCAATAACTTCTTTTGAAATTGCCAGTCCCAACCCAGTACCTCCTTGTTGACGTGAACGTGCTTTATCCACGCGGTAAAAGCGGTCAAATAAATGAGGTAAATCTTTTTGGGCGATTCCCAGTCCCTGGTCTTCGACACTGAAGACCACATGATCCCGGTAGTCTGCTAAGGTAACCACCACATCACTACCGTCTGGGGAATACTTCATGGCGTTATTCATCAAGTTATCAATTACTTGCGTAATCCGATCCTGGTCGATTTCAACATAAATTTCTTTACGGGTAATCTGTCTTACAATATTATATTGTTCAGGATGATCTTCTTTTTCAATCGTAAATTCGAAACGATCCAAAATATAATTCACTAAACGACGAAAATCGATGTATTCATAGTTCGGTTTGATTTGACCGCCGTCCAGTTTAGATAAATCCAAGAGGTTACCAATCATACGAATCATACGATTACTTTCAGATTGGATTACGTCTAAAAATTCAGGGGCAATGGATGCATCCTGCCAGGCACCATCTGCCAGTGCTTCAGAATAACTTTTTATACTGGTTAATGGCGTTCGTAATTCATGCGACACATTGGATACAAAATCTCTTCGTTCTTGTTCCGTTTTTTCCTGCTCGGTAACATCCTGGATTACACACACTAAACCAGTCACAAAGCCGGTTTCTCGGCGGATTACAGAAAACTCACATTTTAAAATACTGGTAATCGTGCCAATTTCTTTAGTCACCATAATTTCATGGTCGCCTGAAAGTAAAGTGGCTAAGTTATGTTTTTTATCCAAGCCTAATAATTTTAAAAGAGGCTGGCCGATCGCTTCATTTTGATAAACATTTAATAAGGTCAAGGCTCTCTCATTTACTAATAAAACATTTCCTCTTCGATCCGTTCCAATTACACCGTCAGTCATATGACGTAAAACTCCATCGAGTCGTTGTTTTTCAGATTCAATCGAGTCTTGGGCATCTTTAACTTTTACCGCTAGCTCATTAATGGTCATTGCTAATTCACCAATTTCGTCCTGGCCGTAGACATCTGCCGGATAATCATAAATTCCGTCAGAAATTCTTAATGCCTGCTGACGCATATTCTCTATCGGTGTCGTAATTCCCTGAGACAATACAAATGACAAGCCGAAGCCGGATACTATCGCTATGACGATTGCACGCAGAAATATTTCATTAATCTCATCGCGGGTTTCATTCACCTGCTGCATATCGGAAGTTACTGCTATTACACCTAAAAACTCACGTGCATCGCCAACCGTTGAAAAGACTGGTTTCAAAAGGCGGTAAGGACGCTGCGTCGATGCAATATTGTTTTCTTCCTGCGCTCGGCGGGTAATTAAAACATTGCGGATTAAAGGGTCGTTGGTACGGTGATTTACAGAGGCGCGATCAGTAAAATCGCTGGTAGCAAGTAGATAATCTTGAGGGTTTACTATCTGGATAGTAGTAGGATAAGCATAACTGAAAGAATCCAGCGCTTGATTCAAGCGCTGGTTACGTTCGGTATTCGATTGTTCCTCATTTTCCAAGATAGGTGTCACATTGTTGGCTAAAAAATCAACCTGAGTTGATATTTGCTCTTTCATTTGAGTCACAGTTTGTGTTTCTAATTGATCCATAAAATAGATACTGATAAATTGAAACACGATGAATAAGATGACTACAAATAATAAAGGTATTTTGACATAAATCGACTGGAAAAAAGAAAAAGAACGCTTCATGAAAATTTACCTCTACTCTTGTTCTGGATTCTTTAAGAAATAGCCTACACCTCGGCGGGTGATAATATAAGTCGGATGACTGGGTGTATCTTCTATTTTTTCTCTGAGACGACGAATGGTCACATCTACCGTACGAACGTCCCCAAAATAGTCATAGCCCCATACTGTTTCTAAAAGATGTTCACGGGTCATTACTTGACCGATGTGTCTGGATAAGTAATGCAGTAATTCAAATTCCCGGTGAGTCAACTCGATTTCTTTGCCCCTTTTAGAGACAATATACGCATCTTGATGCACAATTAAATCTCCAACTTCAATATCGCTGGACTCTTCTTCCAACGATTCTTCTTCTCTAACCGCATTTCGGCGCAGGTTAGCTTTCACCCGGGCTATTAATTCACGGTTAGAAAAAGGTTTAGTGACATAGTCGTCTGCTCCCAGCTCCAGACCTAAAACTTTATCAATTTCTGAGTCCTTAGCAGTCAGCATGATGATTGGAACTGAACTGGTTTTTCTAATCTCACGACAAACTTCTAAACCGTCAATTTTCGGTAACATTAAGTCCAATAATACTAAATCAGGAGATTCGTCATTAAATTTCTCTAAGGCTTCTTCGCCGTCATAAGCCGTGATTACTTCATAGCCTTCATTTTTTAAATTGAAGGTGATAATATCAGAAATCGGCTTCTCATCGTCTACAACAAGAATCATTTTCATTGTTGTTTTACACTCCTTTACACACGGACACACGGACACCAAAAGATGTCGAATGTATCAATTCGTCCACTTATATAATCACAGTCATCTGCTTTAAAAATTATTATTCTGTATCATGTTTATTATACCGATTATGTTCGATTAGTCAAAAACTTATCGAACTTTTCCTGAATTGGAAATAGTTGATACCTTATCATTAAAGGGTTCTATATCTTTTAACCATGGCTTTACTCCCAAAGTCTGCCAAGAGAAACTGATTGCTTGTTGAAAGCCATGGGACCTTCTGAAGTCTGTAGTCTTCAGACTCTCAAGCCTTAAACTCAATGTAGAAGTCAGTCAGCTGGAGTAAATAACAAAAACCACTTGACGGTAAATAACCATCAAGTGGTAAATTTCAAGTTAACTAGAAAATAATCACAGGAGTTCCTACTGAAACCATATTAAATAACTGTTCCATTACATGAGGAGGTGTATTAATACATCCTTGGGAACCGGCGTAGTTATAAACATCGCCACCGAAAGATCCCTGCCAGTTAGCATCATGGATGCCCTGTCCTGTATCATCAAATGGTAACCAGTAAGAAACAGGCTGTTCATAATCTGTTCCACGCTGTTGGTTCACTCCAACTAGTGTTGCATCTTTTTCCTTATCCCAAATAGAATAAGCACCAGGAATAGTTGGAGTTGGTGGATCAGCATCTGCCATACCAGACACAATATCTGTTTCTAATAAGAGCTGTCCGTTTTCATAGTAATACATCTTTTGATAAGTCAAATCCACTTCTACATAAGTTGATCCGATGTCATCTCCGTTAGTATTATATCCCGTTCCTACGATAGCCGGCTCACGTGTGACATCTTTACCAGCTTTTAAATCATCTAAAATGTTTTCTGTTTCACTTGTCCGGTCAATAGACCAGCCTAATGTACCCGCCGGAACACTGACTCTTCCTTGTAGGGTAGATGAAAATTCACGTGATGAATTATAAGAAGCGTACTCGTCATTGAGTTCTCCTAAATAATCATAAATTGCTTCAGAATCAAAAACTGGATTATTAGCATTGTCAAAGTATAACCACTCTAAAACTTTTTCCTTAGGAATAGTTACGTCATTGTTTTGGATTTGTAAGGTAATGGTTGTATTTGTAATTTCCTCAATGGTATTCATAGCTTCATCAATACGCTCATCTTCAGAGGTGACTGACGGCTGTGCATATGCTTGATTTAATTCAACTGTATTATTTCCAGTTTGGATCGCTTCAATCATTTCCTCCGCCACTAGCTCAGCATCTAATTGATTACCTGTGCTAGCTTCTTCCACTACATAACCCTGCCCTTGTTTATAAACTATCGAGGCATCTTGTGGACCTGTTCGATCTACATTCGATATTCCCAAATTATTTAAAGCTTGTTGGATACTAAAAGAATCTACATAAACATGATTATTTAACACATTTTCGTACTCTGCCGAAGAAAAGAATCCACTAATCCATTGGTTAGGGTCTTGTGAATAATAAGATTGTGCTAAACTATTTTCCATGTCAACTTGAGCTCCCAGTTCCTCCAAGGAGATACTGCCTATTTCTTGTCCATTTTCAGTGATTGTAACTTCACTATTTAAAATATGTTTTTCTATTTTTTCTTGAGCATCTTCCAGGGTTAAATTACTTATGTCCACATCACCAAAGCTCGTGTTGGCCTGGAATTTTTCAGCATAATACCCAATACCGGCTGAATATCCGATACCTAGAAGCAATAATGTTACGATAGTCACAATAAGTCCTTTTTTCATCCTTCACCTCTCCTATTATTCCTTCACTCTATCTCATAAAATATAAAAAATCTCTATACTGTATAGTTTAACATTCATATGTGAAGATTTTGTTAACAATTAGTTAACAAAATGACAAGTCTTTACTTATCTATTAATTACTATGGACATCTTACATAAATAACCATCAATAGTCTAGACTTTTATTCCATTTCTTTCCGTATCATCAATAATCCGTCTCCTAAAGGAACCAAGCAAGACCGATTATTAGTGTCCTTTAAAACAGTATCCAGCAGTTCATTTAATTTACGATGGATTTTTCTTACTCTCTTAGGAATCGTCTCTTCTTCATCCAACACTGTACCTGCTTGAAAGACATCATCAATAATTAAAACACCGCCTAATTTTAACAACTTCATACAATAAGGTAAAAATTCTATGTACTTTGCTTTAGCACTGTCCATAAATATTAAATCATAGCTCCCTGATAAAGTTGGTAAAATATCAGCAGCATCGCCTTCAAGCATTGTAATCCGTTCTTCCAAGCCTAGTTTTTTGAAATTTTCTTTTGCTCTTTCATACATTTCCGGATACCGGTCAATTGTTGTCAAGTGCCCATCACTTTCAAGATGCTGGGCCATTAAGCTGGCTGAAAAACCAATGGCAGTCCCTATTTCTAAGATGTCTTCGGGCTGGATAGTTGCGCAGAAAAAATCGATAAATTTAGCGGTCTCATGTGGAATAACCGGTATACCTCTTTCATTGGCATACTCTTCCAACTCCCCTAATGCTCCAGGAAACCCTTGCTGAGCGGTTCGCATATACTCAACTATTTTAGGAATTACAATGGGACGGTGCATCATTTCATTTAACATAATTTCCTCCTATTAAATTGTTCATCTTACATAAAAAATAAACGAGAGAGTTTCATTAACTCTGTCTCGTTCATCCAAGTTTAATTGCTGTTTGACTGCTCTTCATCTTCTAATTCAAAATCATGCTCACGACGATCGCTTTCATCTTCAAAATCATGCAGACTGTATTCGGCTTCTATCGTATAATGAGGATCATGGACCACATGGATGCCTCTAATTCTACCATTATCTACATTGCTGGTAGTTAAAACATAATCATTCATACGAACAGAAATCCGTTCCTCATTATCAGGGACATAACCCATCACTTGAATCATCAGACCTGCAATTGTTTCAACATCTTCTGAATCTAAGGATTCATCAAAATAGTTATTAAATTTTTCAAGTGTTGTCACACCATTTATATAGTAATTGGCATCATCGATTTTACGCACAGGTGAAGCAGAAATATCCGTTTCATCATCGATTTCCCCAACAATTTCTTCAATTAAATCTTCTAATGTAACAATACCTTCTACTCCTCCGTATTCATCCCTTAAAATAGCCATATGTGTCTTTTCACGGCGGAATTCAACCAGCAAGTCATCAATATAAGCAGTTGAGGGAACAAAGAGAGGCTCATTGGCAATTTTTAAGAAGTCAACATTATCAAATCCATATTTTCGAGCAGCTTTTAAAAGCTGTTTAACGTGTAGAACCCCTATCACATTATCTCTGCTTTCTTCATAAATAGGCAGGCGGGAATAGGGACTTGCAAGTATTTCAGATAGAATATCATCGTATTCATCATCAATATCAATCATTTCAGTATCTGTCCGCGGAACCATTACCTCACGTGCCAGCTTAGAGTCTAAGGAGAGTACTCCTTCAAGCATATTATATTCTTCAAGGTCAATAGTACCTTCAGCTTGACTTTGGTTTAAAATAGCCACCATCTCTTCACGGGTAAACTTGTCTTCTGAAATAGAAAAGTCAATCGGTGTAATCTTTTTCAAAAGACCCGTGGAAAATGACAGTAATTTAACGAAAGGTCTGAAGGCCTTTTGAACGACTTCAACCACTCTACTAGTCGCCATCGCTACTTGATCGGGCATCTGCAGCGCTAGTTGTTTAGGATAGAGCTCACCGAACACTAAAGTTATATAAGATAAGATAATCGTTACGATGAAGATAGAGACGGTCCCTGCTCCAGGAAAACTTGGCAGCCATCTACCCAGATATTCTGCGAAACTGGTTGCCGCAGAGGCAGAAGAAAGAAAGCCTGCTAAAGTAATAGCTACTTGAATAGTAGCCAGAAAGTCATCGGCTTCTTTTATTAAACGCAGTACTCTTTGCGCTTTTGGATTATTGTCTTCCTGGGCCAAGCTGCGCATTCTGGATTGGTTAATTGAGACAAATGCTATTTCTGCAGCTGCAAAAAAAGCATTGATTAAAGTTAATATAAATATAATTAAAAGCTGTATAGAAAGTGAATTCCCTGGGGAGTCCATAATCGAGATCGTTTCTCCTTTATTAATTAAATTTGATGGATTATTTCTACTCTTAATAATAGGTAATTAATAGCTAAAATGCAAGACATTCCCTTTGTAAAAGAAGCATATAATTAGAAAAAAATGAGAAGTTATTGCTAACATTCTAATTATATGATAATATAGCTAACGTAAATCCAAATTATTTTATATATCGTTGAAGGAGTTCTAACATGATTGAAGCCCTAATGGTTCCAAAAGATGTGATGACTGTTTTCCCTGAGACTCTTTCGTGCTATGATGCTTTAAAAATTCTTGAAGCAGAAGGTCTCCGTTGTGCACCGGTTTTAGACGGAAGCAAAACAATCTTTAGGGGCAATATCTATCGTTACCATATCTACCATCACAAATTTCACCATCCGGATTGTGATTTAACCCAAATTTCTGTTACTCGTTTTCTAAAGAATACTACCAAAGTAGTGCGTAACACTGATTCACTTTATGAGTTATTTTTTTCAATATCTGATCTGCCTTATATCGCTGTATTAAATTTATCTAATTCATTTTTAGGTGTTGTTAGACATAAAACCATGCAGGATTTCTTTAAACAATCCTGGGCTATTAATGAAGCCGGCTATGCACTTAGAGTAGAAGCGATTGGAAAGCACGGACAACTATCTAAAGTTACCCGTTTAGTTAACCGGCGAAGTGATATTACCTCTGCGATGACTATTGACCGCGGAGATTATTATAATCGGTCTGCTATTTTGTATCTTTTACCCAAGGATTTGAATATGTTAACCTTCCAAACACTTCTGAAAGATCTGGAAAGACGTAAGTATTCAGTAGAATACTGGCAATTATAATTACAGCGAGAAAACACCCTTCACATAAAGGCATTTAAGCCCTTTAAATGAAGGGTGTTTTTCTTTCTATTGTAAAAATGGATTGCCAGCTGTTTCGGCTGCGATAGTAGTTGGATTGCCATGTCCTGGATATAATCTATAGGCTGGATCTAATGTTTTTATTTCTCGCTCAATACTGTTCATTATCTGGCTGTGATCAGCCATGGGTAGATCCGTCCGGCCGATGGAACCTTGAAAAATTAAATCTCCGGATATAATAAACTGATCTTTATCAAAGCGATAAATCACGTGTCCGGGACTGTGTCCCGGGGTATGGATTACTTTAAAATTAAAGTTTTCAATCTGTTGGTTTTCTTCCGGAGACCAAACATTCTCAGCAGGCTTTTGGGTAAAAGGCTGCGGTGTTAATGCCGAGAGATTGAGCTGAGAATCAGATAAAAAGTCCTGCTCAATTTCATGTACATAACTTTCAATATGAAAATAATCTCTTAGTTGATCCAGTGCTCCAATATGATCATAGTGACAATGTGTCAAGAGTATAGCCAGAGGCTGCCAGTTATTTTCTTCAATCCAGGCGATGATTTTCTCAGCTTCTGCCCCCGGATCAAATATCAAAGCTTGCCCTGCCTCATTTGAAACTACATAAGTATTTTCTTGAATACGACCCACAGGTAAACTACTAACTTTCAGCATAACCTTCTCCTTTTCAATGACTAAATATAAACACGCGGCACACGCCCGCCGATGGCTGTAAAAATTTCATAAGAAATGGTGTCAATCTTTCGAGCTATCAAGGACGGGTGATTGTGTAAGCTTCCATCTTTTCCTATTAGAGTCACTTCGGTACCAACAGGGTAATGCCGGGGAAGTTTAATCATCAGCTGGTCCATGTTAATAACACCTACAACAGGACACGCCTGTCCTTCTACTAAAACGGGAATAGTGTTCATCCGGCGTAACCAGCCATCTGCGTAGCCAATAGGGATAGTGGCTATCCATTCATCTTCACTGCAGGTGTAAGAGTTACCATAAGATACTTTAGTGCCCTTTGGTAATTGTTTGACATAAGAAATTTCAGAAAGAAGTTGGAGGGCAGGCTGCAGTTGTACATGACCTGTTTCTTTGTCTTCCATTTCTTCCATTTCTTCTGTTGTAAAATCAAAGGCTACTTTTATATTTTCTGTTAACACTTCTTTTCGCAGTAAGTCTTTAGGATGAATGCCATACATTCCAATTCCTAAACGGACAATCTTGGATTGATTTTTATGAGCATAGTTAAATACCATTCCTGTATTAGAGAAATGTCGCACGGCAACTGATTGAGGTATTTTAGTTAAGAGTGCTTCCCATCTGCTCCATTGGTATTCAATGTAGTCAGCGGGCCCGCCTCCGGCGGTTGAAAAGTGAGTATAGACTCCTTCCCAATTCACCCAGGGAAATTCATCCATCTCCTGGATAAAGTCTTCTAAATCTGATTCATTATTAATTCCGATGCGGGACATTCCGGTATCTAATTTCAAGTGAACATTCAACTTGTATAAAGATAACAGCTGAAGCTGATTACTTTGTTCCAATTGTTGATATGCTTCCCGGAAAAAATCAATATCGCTCACTGTAATGGTTAGATTATAATGTAGGATTTCTGCAATCCCATAAGGACTTGTTAAGCCCATGACTAGTATTGGGACTTGAATTAAACCGGCCTGCCGCAAGGCGATTGCTTCATCCACAGTAGCCACACAAAAACCAGTCACACCGGCTTCTAAAGCCGCCTTGGCAACTGGTACTGCTCCATGTCCGTAAGCATTTGCTTTCACTACTGCATACAACTCCTGATCTGGAGTTAATGGCTTTTTAAAGGTTTGAATATTATGCTTCACAGCATCTAAATTTATTACAGCCTGTGTCGGCCGATGTTCACTTGCAAAACTCATAATTTCCCTCAAATCTATATCTAAACATGTTTATTCTCAATAAAAACCTGACAGAACTCATTAATCTCGGGTTCTGTCAGTTCTATTATCACCATGGCAATGGCATTTTCATGACTGTGACTAATTGAAACTTTAGCCTGTTGGATGATCGGTCCTTTTGTAAAAGAAGGCTTCCCTTTTTCATCAGGCAAAATTTCGATATCTGTAAATGTTATCCTGCCGATACCAGTGCCTAAGGCTTTGACATAAGCTTCTTTAGCAGCAAAACGGCCGGCCAAATAAGTGGCCTGCCTTTTTGCTGGATAACTATTATAAAGAGATAACTCTTTTTCAGTTAAAATTCTAGCTGGAAATTTTTTATGCCGGTCAGCAGCTTCTTTGATTCGCTTTATTTCAATGATGTCGGTGCCGATTTCCATAGTTTTACTCCTAAATCTTAGTGCTCATTACGCTTTATTTGATAATTCTTATTAACTTTTTTTCGTGATCCGCCTGATTTTCCTCTTTGATTATTCTTTTTACCTGAATAATTTGATTTACCTTCTTTTTGGTAGCGCCCTTGACGGCCTTTTCCTTTGCGGTTACCTCGGGATTTATTTCCACGATTTCCACCGCGTGAGGTATTGGGTAAAGGTTTTTGAGGAGAAATCTGAACTTCAACAGTAGAATGCTCTACAATAATTTCGCTTAATAAAGCGGAAACCAGATCATTTGCTTCATAATGATCTAATAAAACTTTAGCAGTATTACGGAAGTTAGCTAAATCGTCTGTTTCCAGCTGGTCATTAATCTGGTCAATCAGTTGCTGTATTTGACCTTCTTGAGCTTCTTTTTCTGAAGGTGGTTTTAATGGCAGCATTTCTTTACCGATTAATTTTTCAATGGTACGTAAATAACCCATTTCATTTGGAATGACAAAGGTTAAAGACATTCCTTCATTTCCTGCACGTCCTGTACGGCCAATGCGGTGAACATAAGATTCTGGATCTTGTGTAATATCATAGTTATAAACATGAGTTACACCTGAAATATCCAGTCCACGAGCAGCAACGTCAGTTGCTACTAATAATTCAACTTCACCTTTACGGAATGAATTGATAACAGAAGTTCTCTTTTGCTGGGTAATATCTCCATGAATAACTTCTGCACTGAAACCCCGTAGGTTTAGTCCACGGCCGACTTCGTCTACTCTTTTCTTTGTACGACAGAAAATAATAGCTTGGGTTGGCATTTGTACATCAAGAAAACGTGTCAGTAAATCAAACTTTTCAAAATCACGACACTTTGTAAAGTACTGCTCGATTAAATCGGCTGTCATTTGAGTTGCTTCTATTTTGACATGTGCAGGATTTTTTAAAAATTGATCCGCTAATTCTCTGATTGCGCGGGGCATTGTCGCTGAAAATAATAAGGTTTGTCTCGAGCTTGGAGTAGAGGAGACGATATCTTTAATATCATCAATAAAGCCCATATTTAACATTTCATCTGCTTCATCTAATACGAGCGTTTCAACGTTGTTAAGTTTAAGCACTCCACGCTTAATTAAATCTAATAGTCGACCAGGTGTACCTACAATAACTTGAGGCTGATTTCTTTTAATCCGTTCAATTTGTTTTCCAATGGGTGAACCGCCGTAAACTACATAAGTTTTAGCTCTTTGTCCTTTACCAATACGGAAGATTTCTTCTTGAACCTGGATAGCTAATTCTCTGGTTGGAGCAATTACTAATGCTTGAATAGAAGTTTGTTTACTGTTCAATTTATTTAATAATGGTAGACCAAAGGCTGCAGTTTTACCTGTACCAGTTTGTGCCTGCCCAATTAAATCACGGCCTTCTAATGCCAGTGGAACAGCTTGTTGTTGTATGGGAGTAGGTTCCTCAAAACCTAACTCATTTAATGAGTCTAATAATTCTTTACTTAATTTTAAATCTTCAAATTTCAATCGTTTCTTCCTTTTCTTTCGTTTATTCATTTATTTCATACAAAAGGGACTGAGCGCATCGTAGTTGTCAGTCCCATTTCTTCACATATAACCTAACTTTTTACCTATGACTATAGCCATTGTAAACTTATTTTTGTGTATCTGCAACAATTGTCAATGCCTTCACCACTTGTAAAAGGTCGACTCCAAAACTTGATTTCAATAGAACTAGGTCATCTGGCTGGATATCTGTTTCTAATTGATTAATCAAAATTTGATGGTCACTTTTTTCATAAAATAATTGGCTGGCTGAATATTTACTTTGAAGTTCTTCATATAAATGATGCATCTCTTCTCCAAATAAATAAACCTTATCAATTAAATCGGGTGAAATAAACTCTGCGAGTTGGCGATGATAATACTCAGACTTCTCTCCTAATTCCCGGATGTCTCCCAGGACAGCTTTTTTGCGACCCGTTTCTGTGTCTGTTAAGTGAGAAAAAGTATTCAAAATAGCTTTCATAGAAGTCGGGCTGGCATTGTAAGCATCATTAAGCAAGTGAGCACCTTGCTTAGATTCCAGCCACTCTACTCGATTGGCCGTTAACTTAAACTGTGATAATTGGAAAATTGCCTGTTCAGAAGGTACTTCAAGAAGTTGCGCAACTGCTAAAGCAATTAAGGCATTGTTCACATTATAAGCTCCTACAACGGGTATCATCGCACGAACATTTTCATCTAAATTGGTACAAAAAAAAGTTTTATCCGCTTTTTCTAAGACATCAAAAGCATAATAATCATTGTTTTTTCCAAAGCCAAAGGTATAAGTTTTAATAGCTGCAGGGTAATTGTTCAACTCTGTTTCTATTAAAGGTTCATTACCGGGATAGATGAAGCTTCCATTATCTCGTATTCCGCTTAAAATTTCAAGCTTTGCTTTTGCAATTCCTTGCCGGCTGCCTAAAAATTCTAAATGACTCTCTCCAATTAGTGTGACTACTGCTATATCCGGTTGGGCGATATGGCTCAGGAGTTCAATCTCTTTGAAATTACTCATCCCCATCTCAACCACACAAACTTGCGTTTTTTCATCCATGGTTAAAAGAGTATAAGGCATGCCTATTTCATTGTTATAGTTTCCTTGAGTTTTATGAACTTGGTATTTTGTAGCCAGACTCATTGCGGTCATGTCTTTAGCAGTTGTCTTACCATTACTGCCTGTTATTCCAACTACAATCGGATTAATCAAGTGTCGGTAATAGTTGGCCAACTTTTGAAAAGCCAGTAAAGTATCTTCCACTTTAATAATGGCCAGCTTTTTAGAAGCCACTTCAGTTAGATCTTGTGACCATAGACAAGCCACTGCCCCATTTTCCACCGCTTGATCAATATAACTATGTCCATCAGTCTGACCTCCAACTAAGGGAACAAACAGACTGCCCGGTGTGACTTTGCGCGCATCAAATTCAACGGAAGAGATATCGTGGGTAAATTCTTCATTAAGTACTTCAAGAACAGGGATATTTTCTATAATTTCTTTAATTGAAAGTTGCTTCAATTATATCACCCCATTCTTAAACGACATCTTTATCTATACCTTCGCTGATAGATACCAGTCTTTTATTACTTTCATAACGTCGTAAAGCAAGTTGAATCAATTCTTCCACGAGATTTCTAAAATCTAAGCCGGTTGCCTGCCATAAACTTGGATACATTGAAAATTGAGTGAAGCCCGGCATAGTATTTATTTCATTGATATAAATGTCGCCATTATTCGTGACAAAGAAATCAACACGTGCTAAACCGGTGCCGACGATAGCTGCATAGGCTTTACGGGAATACTCTTGAATTTCACTGACGATATTTTCAGGTAAATCAGCGGGAATTTCCATCTCAACGGAATTATTGATGTATTTTTCAGTATAGTCATAAAATTCCTGCTCTTTAAGCAAGCGTCCAACCACACTAACATGAACATCATCATTTCCTAAAACTGCCACTTCACATTCTTCAGCTTGAATTCCCTGCTCTACTACAATCCGGCGATCATAGTTCAATGCCAAATCAACGGCTTCAATCATCTCTTCTTTGGTAGTTACCTTAGAAATACCTACCGATGAGCCCATATTAGCCGGCTTAACAAAAAGAGGATAGAGTAAAGTTCCTTCTGCTTTTTGAATGAGTTCTTCTTGCTGCTGACGCCATTCCACTTCATTAAAAGCGACATAAGGAACTTGAGGAATGCCAATTTGAGTAAAGAGAGCTTTACTAATAATCTTATCCATACCTGTAGCTGAGGCTGTCACACCTGCTCCAACATAAGGCATATCCAGGACTTCCAAAAACCCTTGAATTGTTCCATCTTCACCATTTGGACCATGTAAGACCGGAAAGACAATCGCATCCTTTTCCTGGATTTCTCCCGGTTGAATGGCAATACCTTGCGAAGGCTGATTTTCCTCGTTCCAAAAAGCTTTCTCACCAGCTTCAAGAATTAATTGTTGGTCTCCCAGTGATGGTTGTGTCAATTCTTGCCCTTTAATCCATTGACCATCTTTCCGGATATATATAGGCAATACTTGATAAACATCATACATTATTGCTTGTAAAATGTTATGCGCAGAAATGATTGAAATTTCATGCTCCGCACTTTGACCACCATAAAGTAAAATTATTTTCATCTTGTTTCCTCTCCTAGTCCATCCTCATCCTTAACTTTAATCTCTACCTGCCACATACCTTCAGAAAGGGAATAAGTGATTTTTCCTACTTTTTGAGTCAGCGGAAGGCTGCGTGTTAGAAGTGTTAGTTGATCTTCGATAATAAATAAAGGGATATGCCAGCTGTTTGATTCTTCGTAAGCCTGTTGAAAATCGATTTTCAGCCCATTCATAAATAAAGGACTTAGTTCTTCTACTTGTCCCAAAGGAAAAGGTAGAATTTGATACCGGCGTCTTCTAAACCAGCCGGCTGTTTCATTGGCCATATCATTTACCCGTTCACTCAATACTCTTTGAAAGCGAGGATAGAAATGGCTCATATGTCGATAATAAGTTTTGTTTAGCCCGTTAGGCATTGTCAAATAAACATAATTATTTTGTAGTTTATAGAAAAAAGGTGATTTTAACGCTTTATTCGCATGGAATAAATATAAAAGTTCTGCAATTTCAAAAGGCGCCAGCTGATGCATCAGTTCAAGACTGTCAAAATCAATCCAATTAGACATGCGCCGGTTTTCTTTAAAACATAAATCAATATAATCGTACACTTCATTTTGTCCGCGTAAGATTTTAAAATCTGTCTGTACATCATAACGCCCGAATTCTTCAGGTGCATTTGCCAAAATTAAATTCTGAGGCAGATACTGTTTTGAAAAATCAGTCGTTGTAAAATCAAATCCGCGTGTCATAAAATGATTGGTTACTGAATCATAATGAATATATAAATTAAGACGAGCCATTCCTACCCTCCTTTTTGAAAAACTATCAACCTTCATTATACTTTTAAACAGACCTTAATAAAAGCCGTAAAGATGAAGATTGTGTAACAAAAAGATTAAAAGGGAGCAATGACTCACTTTCTTTTGTTGTTAAATCTTTTTTCGATTCTTTTTTTATTAGAATTGGACTTGAGGAACTTCTTTTGCCTCTGCCGGTGCTTCTAAATAAGGTTTGATATTAAAGTTATGAAATCCTGCCACAAGATTATTGGGAAATGTTTCAACTCTTTGATTAAATTGCTGCACACTTGAGTTGTAAAGCTGCCGTGCAGTCGCAATTTTATTTTCAGTATCTTCCAAGGTATTTTGCAATTGAATAAAATTGGTATTGGCTTTTAAATCTGGATATTGCTCTGCCACAGCTAAAAGACGCGTTAAAGCGTTGGTAAGTTCATTGGATCTTGCATTAACTTCTTCCGGACCAGCATTAGCGGGTAAATTAACCAGCTGCTGCCTAGCCTGGGTGACGGATTCAAGGGTTTGCCTTTCATGCGTCATATAACCTTTAACTGTTTCAACTATATTAGGTATTAAATCATTACGCCGTTGCAGCTGAACATCAATTTGACTGAAGCTGCCTTCTACCCAGTTTCTTGCTTTTACTAAGCTGTTATATATTCCTATCCACACAACCGCGACTAAGACGATGACTGCAGCGATAGTTATTCCAATTATCATATACGCCACTCCCTTTCATCTACTCTATTATAATTCAAAAAAATAGGGAAGTGAATACTTTCCCAAGTAAAATGATTTACTTAGTTCGAATTCGAGCTAGTTATCTATTGACTATGTTATAAGCTTCCGATATCATTACAATGTTCATTTGAATAACTACTATATAAATCCAATCTGAAAAGGAGTGTCAATATGACCCAAAAATATACAACACAATCAACACTTAATCTAGAAACAGCAGGTGTTCAATTAAATGCGACAGACAGCAAAAGACTTGCACGCTTTTACCAGGACATTATAGGTCTAACTTTAATTAAAGAAAAAGAAGGTTATTTTGCTCTGGGTACACCCGATGAGAAAGTTTTAATTGAAATTTTCCCTCATGCAAATGAAAAAAGCCACAAGACGACCGGCCTCTACCATTTAGCCCTTCTTCTTCCAAGTAAAAAAGATTTAGGAACAATTTTTAGATCCTTTATCGAATTAGAGATTCCTTTACAAGGTGCTTCTAATCATGGTTACAGTAATGCAATCTATCTCCAGGACCCTGAAGGAAATGGTATTGAAATTTATGCGGATAAGGATTTATCAGAATGGGATATTTTAGACTCCGGTGAAATTGTAGGAATTACAGAAGCGATGGATGTGGAAGATATTTTAAAAGATGCTGAATCTCAGTTTGATAAACTTCCTAACGGTACAATTATGGGACATCTCCACCTGCATGTAAGTAATTTAGATGAAACCTATAAATTTTATCATAACGTTCTCGGCTTAGGAGCTAAACTTGTTATGGGGAATCATGCTCTCTTTTTAGCCTCTGGAAATTACCATCATCATCTTGGAACTAACCTATGGCAAGGACGCAATCTTCCCGCTCCTTCAGAGGGAATGCAAGGCTTAAAAGCGGCTCTCTGGATTGCGGATAAAGCTGACTTTGAAAAAGTAAAAGAAAACTTAACCAAGTACTCCATCGAATTTAAGCAGGATGGAGAGAGTCTACTATTTAAGGACAATTCAGGTTTGCCGATCATCCTTAACCAAAAAAATTAACTTGAGCATAGGAGTACCCTTCGAGTGTTAAATATAAAAAAACAGAAGCTGCAGTGAGTAACTCAGCTGCTGCTTCTGTCTGAAAAGGATTGAACCTTGCCTAAAGGTATCGGTCCTTTTTCATCTATTAATCTTTAAAAATATCTTTTAACTTTCTAGTAACTGGGCGGCTTCAGTGTCTAATAGAACAAGTGTGTTGGGGTGTTTTTGTAAAATGCTGGCGGGTAATGATTCAGTTACCGGCCCTTGGACCATGCCTTGTACCGCTTCTGCCTTTGATTTTCCAAAAGCCATCATTATAATCTGTTTTGATTCCATAATAGATCCAATTCCCATACTCAAGGCTTGGCGGGGTACTTCTTCTATATGACTGAAAAAGCGTTGATTGGCTTCAATTGTTGATTCAGTTAGTTCGACTAAGTGAGTTTTTGAATCAAAGGGTGTACCTGGTTCGTTAAACCCGATATGTCCATTCACTCCCAGGCCGAGTAATTGTAAGTCGATTGGATTTTGAGCAATGACTTGATCGTATCTTTCCAGCTCAAGCTCGATATTTTCAGCCATCCCCTTAGGTAGATAAGATCGTTTGAAGGGCTTGGCATTCAGTAAATGCTCATGCATAAAATGAGCGTAAGATTGAGGATGATTCACAGGTAAACCTAAGTATTCATCTAAATTGATTGAGATATCCTGAGTGAAATCGAGATCGGATTCGACGATTAATTGGTATAAATATTCAGGCGTAGAGCCTGTTGCCAGTCCAAAAACATGGGCATTATTTTGTTTTGCCTGCACTAGAAGATCATAAGCGTATTGCGAAGCTTCTATACTTGTATCAAAAATTTTAACTTCCATTCTGAGCCTCCTGATTTAACTTTTTTATAAGTTTATATCTATAAGATTTATTTTAACACTTTTTCAAATTGATACATAATATAACTAAAGTCTCATTTTGACGACAATTATGTAACAATAGGCTTTTATGCATCTTTCTATGCTATTATAGCGGTATCTAAGTCCAAAATGGTGGAGGATACCTATGAAAAAAATTGTCTACTTATTGTTTGCTAGTTTAGCACTTATTACTCTCACATTCCAACACCCAACATTTAACAATCATGATTCTGTAATTTATGCCCTTTCTTCTATTTCTACGGAGGATGAAACAGTTACCGATGAAACAACCAATGAAGATGAAAATGGTGATTCTCAAGACGAAGTAGATGATAGTGAGGAAGCCCCCCTTCCTCCAGAAGGTTCCGACGATACGCAGGATGAAGAGGACAAGGAAGTAGTGATTCCTCCTACTCCTCCTTCTACTTTCAATCCAGATTCTGCCGTGAAAGAAAATTCTTCTGACCAAGTTGAAATCGAAACGAGTTCTGCCTCAGAAAATACGACTGACGAAACTATCCAAGCTTCCAATTCCACGGACTCTTCTACTTATGAAGAAACTTTATCAGAAAATAGGGGTGGAAAAGCAAAAGAACGTTCGGTTGAACCAGGCCGGATTGTTCCTCTGCCAAATCCTGCTGTATCACAACGACTCACTTTAATTAATTTAATTGATTGGGCTCAAGGGAATTCTCAAATCATTCAGCGCTATTATCTTTTCCCAACTTGTATCTTCAAAAATCTTTTTACCGGCTCTACTATTGAAAACAGCCGAGTTTGTAGCCCAGCTATTATCGAACCCTTTGTTTTGAATTTTTTAGAGAAAAGCTTACAAACCCTAGCTGACACTCTGTAAGAAAGGAGTAATTTTTTTGACTTGCTATCAATGCTTAAGTGACCAGGAAATCGAACAGGAAAAGCCAAAGGTGGATCAGATTTTAAACGATGATAACCTTGAATTGAAAGCTTCTTTTTTCAAAGTTTTAGGAGATTTAAACCGAATAAAAATAATTGAGTTACTGAAGCAATATGACCAATTGTGTGTCTATGAGATTGCAGCCTTCATTGAAGCTTCTGTAGCGACTACTTCTCATCATTTAATCACTTTAAAAAATCA
>CAYYGA010000015.1:0-31110 GCA_964471435.1 uncultured Facklamia sp. | reverse complement strand
CAGATTTCTTAGCACGTATTCGTAATGCTAACAGTGTCGGACATAGAACTGTTTCAGCACCTTCATCAAATGCTAAAGTAGCAATCGCAGATATTTTAAAGCGTGAAGGCTTCATTAAAGATTACGAAGTTACTGAAGACAATAAACAAAATGAAATTAAAATTTCTCTAAAATATGGACGTAACCAAGAAAAAGTTATTACAGGAATTAAACGTATTTCTAAACCAGGTTTACGTATTTATGCTAAAACAGAAGATGTTCCAAAAGTTCTTAATGGTTTAGGAATTGCAATTATTTCAACTTCAAATGGTATTGTTACAGATAAAGAAGCACGTCAAAATGGTGTTGGCGGCGAAGTTCTGGCTTACGTTTGGTAATCATTAAGTAAAAATATAAGGAGGTGCAGCCCTGTGAGTCGTATTGGTAAATCACCCTTAACTATTCCAGCAGGCGTAACCGTGGAAATGAATGGTCATACAGTGACCGTCAAAGGACCGAAAGGTGAACTTTCTAGAGAGTTACATTCAAATATCACATTGAGTATCGAAGAAAATGAAATTACATTTTCTCGCCCAAACGATTCTAAAGAAAATCGTTCCTTACATGGAACTACTCGTTCTTTAGTAAACAATATGATTGTAGGTGTTTCTGAAGGATTCAAGAAACAATTACAATTAATTGGGGTTGGGTATCGTGCTCAAAAACAAGGCAACAAATTAGTGTTGAGTGTGGGTCTATCCCACCCAGTAGAATTTGAAGCTTCTGAAGGTGTAACCTTTGAAGTTCCATCTAATACAGAAATTGTTGTTGAAGGATATAATAAAGAAAAAGTCGGCGAATTAGCTGCGAATATCCGCGCTGTTCGTCCGCCAGAGCCCTATAAAGGAAAAGGTATTCGTTATGTAGATGAATACGTAATTCGTAAAGAAGGTAAAACTGGTAAATAATCTGTTCTTAAAGTTCAGATTTGTATATGAAAATAAAATTAAAAAGAGGTGACCTTTGTGATTACTAAACCAGATAAAAATAAATTGCGCAAAAAGCGTCATAATCGAGTACGTAATAAACTTTCTGGTACTGCTGAGTGCCCACGCTTAAATGTATTCCGTTCGAATACTCACATCTACGCTCAACTAATTGATGACGTAGCGGGTGTGACGCTGGCAAGTGCCTCTAGTACAGATGAGTCAATTGAAAAAGCAACAAAAACAGAACAAGCATCAGCTGTGGGTAAATTAATTGCAGAACGCGCTTTAGATAAAGGCGTGAAGGCAGTTGTGTTTGATCGTGGTGGCTACTTATACCATGGTCGTGTGAAAGCCTTAGCTGAAGCTGCACGTGAAAAAGGACTTGAATTCTAAAAAAAGGAGGAAAGCAATTAATGGTATTTATAGATCCAAATAACTTAGGCGAAATCGAAGAACGCGTAGTTTCGATTAACCGTGTTACTAAAGTTGTTAAAGGTGGACGTAGATTCCGTTTCTCAGCTTTAGTAGTTGTTGGTGACCGTAATGGTCATGTTGGTTTTGGTACTGGTAAAGCTCAGGAAGTTCCTGAAGCAATCCGTAAAGCTGTAGAAAATGCTAAGAAAAACTTAGTTGAAGTACCTATGGCAGGCACTACAATTCCTCACGAAACTATTGGTGAATTCTGTGGTGGTCGAGTGATGTTAAAACCAGCTCAAGCCGGTTCGGGAGTTGCAGCAGGTGGACCAGTTCGTGCGATTATGGAATTGGCCGGTGTAGCTGATGTTACTTCTAAATCATTAGGTTCAAATACACCTATCAACATGATTCGTGCCACAATGGAGGCAATTTCTCAGCTTAAAGTAGCTGAAGAGGTAGCTGAATTACGTGGTAAAACAGTAGAAGAATTATTAGGTTAGGAGGACGATCCATGGCAAATTTAGAGATTACCTTAAAACGCAGCTTGATCGGTCGCAAAAAGAACCATGTAGCTACCGCTAAAGCTTTAGGTTTAACTAAGACTTATACAAGTGTTATCAAACCTGACAATGAAGCAATACGTGGAATGGTCCAAACAATTAGTCATTTAGTTGAAGTAAAAGAAGCATAATTTTAGTATACTAGTACAAGGAGGTGCCGAAGAATGAAATTACATACATTAAGACCTGCTGAAGGTTCTCGTCAAAAGTATAAGCGTGTAGGACGTGGACAAGGTTCTGGTCACGGTAAATTAGCTGGTCGCGGTCAAAAAGGACAAGGTCAGCGTTCGGGTGGAGGAGTTCGCTTAGGATTTGAAGGTGGACAACAACCATTATTCCGTCGCTTGCCAAAACGTGGCTTTACTAACGTTAACCGTAGAGAGTACGCGATCATCAATTTAAACGATTTAAATCGTTTTGAAGAAGGAACGGTCGTAACACCAGCATTACTAGTAGAATCTGGCATGATTAAAAAAGAATTATCAGGAATTAAAGTTTTAGGTGAGGGTACATTAGAGAAAAACTTAACAGTCCAAGCTGCTAAGTTCTCAAAATCAGCTGAAGAAGCAATTACATCAGCTGGCGGTTCAGTTGAGGTGATTTAATGTTCACCTTTATAAAAAATGCCTTCAGTTCACGAGATGTAAGAAGACGTATATTTTTTACATTATTTATTTTAGCCATTTTCCGATTAGGTTCACACATTCCTGTACCTGGCGTTAATGCTGCAGTACTGGATAGCATTTCTGCTAGTGGCCTTTTAGGATTACTTAATACTTTTGGGGGAGGAGCATTAGGGCGGTACTCAATTTTTGCGATGGGAGTATCACCTTATATTACAAGCTCTATCATTATCCAGCTTTTACAAATGGACATCATCCCTAAATTTACTGAGTGGGCGAAACAAGGTGAAGTAGGTCGTCGCAAATTAAATCAATGGACATTATATTTTGCTATTGTGATTGGTTATATTCAATCGCTTGGTATTTCGATTGGCATGAACCAATTATCAGGATTAGGGTTAGTGGATAATCCGAGTCTCAATACGTACATGACAATCGCATTGGTATTAACTGCCGGTACTATGTTATTAGTTTGGCTTGGTGAGCAAATTACCCGAGATGGTATAGGGAATGGTCTGTCTATTATTATTATGGCTGGAATTATAGCCCAGGTGCCTAAAGAAGTATACGGTTATGTTAATAGTATGCTGGTAGGTGCAGGTGAACAAGTTACACGTAACCTTCTAATTGGTTTAGCGATTGTACTTGCACTAATTGTAATGACAGTCATTGTTGTTATCATGGAAAGAGCACAAAGAAGAATCCCGATTCATCATTCGAAAAAAGCAAGTGGTGCTCGTCATACAGCTCACTTACCTTTAAAAATTAATTCAGCTGGAGTGATCCCTGTAATTTTTGCAACATCATTTATTACTACTCCTCAAACCATATTAGCTCTATTTAATCCAAATCCAGAAAGTTCTTGGATGCAATTAATTTTAAACTTGTTTAATATTCAGCATCCTTATGGAGCTGTATTTTATACAATTTTATTAATTGCTTTCAGTTTCTTTTATTCCTTGATTCAAGTGAATCCGGAAAAGGTTGCTGAAAACTTACAAAAACAGGGTGCTTATATCCCTAGTGTAAGACCAGGAAGAGATACAGAAATGTATGTTACTCGATTAATTAATCGTCTCAGCGGAGTAGGATCATTATATTTAACTTTAATAGCAATTCTGCCGATTATCGCAGGGTTCATCTGGGATGTTCCTACAAATATTGCTTTATCAGGAACTAGTTTACTGATTGTAGTAGGAGTTGCGATAGAGACCGCTAAGCAAATTGAAGGTCGAGTAATTAAAAGACGTTATCAAGGATTCCTGCATTTATAGTTCGAAAATGACACTTATAAAGGAAGATTAATTTATGAATATATTATTAATGGGGTTACCTGGTGCAGGTAAAGGGACACAAAGCGAACAAATAGCCAATGATTATCAGGTCATTCATATTGCTACAGGCGATATATTCAGACAAGCTATCAAAGAAGAAACACCACTTGGCTTACAAGCTAAAGCTTTTACTGATCAGGGTAATTTAGTACCTGACGATATAACAAATGGTTTAGTTCGTGAACGCTTAAGCCGTGACGATGTTAAAAATAACGGTTTTATGTTAGACGGTTATCCTCGTACAATCGAACAGGCTAAAGCTTTGAATGATAATCTAGAAACTCTAAAAACTGATATTGATGCAGTGATTTATATTGATGTGGATCCAAAAGTTCTTAAAGAACGTTTAAGTGGGCGCATTATTTGTGGTAACTGCGGTGCAACTTACCATAAGTTATATAATCCTCCTACTCAAGAAAACACTTGTGATGTGTGCGGATCAAATGAATTTTATCAAAGAGAAGATGATAAACCTGAAAAAGTAGCTCACCGTATAAATCTCCAAATGGAATCGATTCAACCTATTCTAGAGTACTACGAAGAACTTGGGTTATTGCATAGAGTAAGTGGTGAAGAGTCAATCGAGCAAGTTTATCGTAATATCCGTAATATACTAAAATAAGACTTTTCAAGAGAACTCATTTAAGGAGGATGTATAAATGGCTAAAGATGATGTAATAGAAGTCGAAGGGACAGTCATTGAAACTCTGCCGAATGCAATGTTTAAAGTTGAATTAGAAAATGGACATGAGATTCTTGCTCATGTTTCCGGAAAAATTCGAATGAACTATATTCGTATTCTACCAGGTGATAAAGTCACTATTGAGTTATCACCCTATGACCTAACCCGTGGACGTATTACTTATCGATTCAAGTAATTTATTGAATTAAGGAGGTAATTTTGATGAAAGTAAGAGCATCAGTGAAACCAATCTGTGAAAAATGTAAAGTTATTCGCCGTAATGGAAAAGTTATGGTGATTTGTCAAAATCCTAAACATAAACAAAGACAAGGATAATAAATAAGGAGGTAATTGAATGGCTCGTATTGCAGGAGTAGATATTCCACGCGATAAACGCGTAGTGATTTCATTAACATATATTTATGGAATCGGCACGACAACAGCTAAAAAAGTCTTGGCAGAAGCGAATGTTTCTGAAAACACTAGAGTTCAAGATTTAACGAACGATGAATTAGATCGTATTCGTGGCATTATCGATTCAATTCGTGTTGAAGGTGATTTACGCCGTGAAACCAGCATGAACATTAAACGTCTTCAAGACATCGGTTCATACCGTGGTATTCGTCACCGTCGTAACTTACCAGTTCGTGGACAAAACACAAAAAACAACGCCCGGACTCGTAAAGGTCCTAAAAAACCTATTAGATAAAAATTGTAATAAAGGAGGTAATAGTTCATGGCAAAACAACAAGCACGTAGAGGACGCCGTCGCGTAAGAAAAAATGTTGAAAAAGGAATTGCACATATCCGCTCAACATTTAACAATACTATCGTAATGATTACAGATACAAATGGTAATGCCATTTCTTGGTCATCAGCAGGATCATTAGGATTCCGCGGATCAAAAAAATCAACTCCATTTGCAGCTCAAATGGCTTCAGAAGTTGCTGCTAAAGGAGCAATGGAACATGGTATGAAAACTGTTGAAGTAACAGTAAAAGGACCAGGTTCTGGTCGTGAATCAGCAATCCGTTCATTACAAGCAACGGGTCTTGATGTAACAGCTATTCGTGATGTTACACCTATTCCGCATAACGGATGCCGTCCACCAAAACGTCGCCGTGTGTAATGATAATTGTGTATTAATTGTTAGAGACTGAATTATCATCGCAACTCAACGTTTTGAAAGGGGCAAATAATTCGATGATTGAAATTGAAAAACCAGACATTAGAGCTATTGAAATCAGTGATGATGCTAAGTATGGTAAAATTGTCGTAGAGCCGCTCGAAAGAGGTTATGGAACAACCCTCGGTAATTCCTTACGAAGAATTCTTTTATCCTCGTTACCCGGTTCTGCAATAACTAGTGTTCAAATCGAAGGCGTCTTACACGAATTTGCTACTGTTGATGGTGTCGTAGAAGATGTCCCAACCATCATCTTACATCTGAAAGAACTTGCATTAAAAACTTATGCGGATGAAGATAAAGTTATTGAATTAAATGTCACCGGACCTAAAGTAGTAACCGCTGCTGACATTATTCACGACAACGAAGTAGAAGTATTAAATCCAGATTTATATATTTGTACTTTAGCTGATGGTGCTGAGTTTAATATGCAAATGAATGTGTCTAATGGTCGCGGCTATGTACGTAGTGAACATAATAAACGTGACGATATGCCTATAGGAGTATTACCGGTTGATTCAATTTATACCCCGATAAAAAAGGTGAACTATCAAGTTGAAAATACTCGTATTGGACAAAGAAATATTTATGATAAATTAACCTTGGATATTTGGACTGACGGTTCGATTAGCCCTGAAAAAGCTTTAAGCTTAGCTGCAAAAATTTTAACTGAACATTTAAATATTTTTGTAAACTTAAGTGATGAAGCCCGTCAAGCTGAAATCATGGTAGAAAAAGAAGAAGCCGAAAAAGAAAAAGTATTAGTTATGACAATTGAAGAGTTAGATTTATCTGTCCGTTCTTACAACTGTTTGAAACGAGCAGGTATCAATACAATTCAAGAGTTAACTAATAAGACGGAAGCTGAAATGATGAAAGTTCGAAACCTCGGACGGAAATCATTAGATGAAGTCAAAAACAAATTGGCTGCTTTAGATTTAAGTCTTAGTGAAGAAGAATAATGAGTGAACTGTAAAGGAGGAAACTGAATGGCATACCGTAAACTTGGTCGTAAAAGTGCACCACGAAAAGCATTATTACGCGACTTAACAACAGATGTAATCATTAATGAAAGAATTGAAACTACTGAGGCACGTGCAAAAGAAGTACGTAAAACTGTAGAAAAAATGATTACTTTAGGTAAAAAAGGTGATTTAGCTTCTCGTCGTCGTGCAGCTGCTTTCGTTAGAAATGAAATTGCTGATGCTCGTATCGAAGAAGATGAAGTAATTGTAGAAACTGTATTGAATCGTTTATTTGATACATATTCAGAACGTTATGCAGAACGTAATGGTGGTTATACCCGTATTCTTAAAAAAGGTCCTCGTCGTGGAGACGGAGCACCTATGGTGATTTTAGAATTAGTTTAATTCACTTTTATAGTTAAAAAGTATGACACTGATCACTTTAAGATGGAGAGTGTTACGATTTATGATTGTTTTTTAGTCATGAGTCTAGCTCTATAGCAGAATAGAATTGAGAATCTATTTAACGGATTGAGATTATAAAAAATCTCAATCCTTGCTATCATCGTAAAGTGTTTTTTTATAGATTTTTCTCTATATTTCTTAGTTGATTATTTCTAGAATCAGTTAAGAAATGTAGAAAAAATTAGCGGATAGGAGTTAATCATGAGCCAGGAAATTCTTCGTTTAAATAATATATCATTTCGCTATCAGAACGCCGATAGAGATGCATTAAACCAAGTTAACTTATCTATTGATAAGGGAGAGTGGATTGCTATTATTGGTCCGAATGGTTCCGGTAAGTCAACACTTGCTAAAGTAATTAACGGGCTACTTGTTCCTTATAATGGAGAAGTTTATGTAAAAGGCTTGCTCTTAAACAGTGATACAGTTTGGGAAGTAAGGTCCGCAGTTGGAATGGTTTTTCAAAATCCAGACAATCAGTTTGTCGGAGCTACAGTAGAAGATGATGTAGCTTTTGGTATGGAAAACAATGGAATCGCACGCGAAGAAATGGCTAAAAGAATTCATGAAAGTCTTAATCAAGTCAGAATGCAGACCTTTTTAAAAAAAGAGCCAGCGCGTTTATCAGGTGGTCAAAAACAAAGGGTTGCGATAGCCGGTATTATAGCTTTAAGACCTGACATAATCATCTTAGACGAAGCTACTGCAATGCTGGATCCTTTAGGCCGGGAAGAAGTAATTGAAGTAGTACGAGAAGTAAAAGAAAAGTTTGGTTTAACTGTTATCTCTATTACGCATGATATAGATGAAGCGAGTCAGGCTGACCGCATTTTTGTAATGAATCAAGGCAAATTAATCAAAGAAGATACTCCGGCTAATATTTTCGCTTTAGGTGAGGACTTAGTTTCTATGGGACTGGATGTTCCATTTCCTGAAAAACTTCGTCTGGCTTTATCGAAACGGGGCGTTGAAGTTCCGGAGCGCTATCTAGATGAGGAGGAAATACTGAAATGGCTGTCCAAATCATATTTGAATCAGTAGATTTTACTTATCAACCCAATACACCTTTCCAAGTCCATGTTTTACAAGATATTGACTTATCAATACCTGTCAATCAAGTTACAGCAATTATAGGACATACAGGCTCTGGTAAATCCACTTTAATTCAACATCTTAATGTTTTGCTTAGGCCTACCAAAGGAAAAGTAACAATTGATGGTGAAGTAATTACTGCTAAGTCCGATAATAAATCTTTGAAACCTTTACGAAAAAAAGTCGGGGTAGTATTTCAATTTCCCGAAGCACAATTATTTGAAGAAACTGTTTTGAAAGATGTAATGTTTGGCCCCTTAAACTTTGGAGTAACGGAAGAAGAAGCTAAGACTATAGCAATGGAAAAATTAGCCTTAGTTGGTATAAGTGAAGATTTATTTGAGCGCTCACCTTTTGATTTAAGCGGGGGACAAATGCGACGTGTGGCTATTGCGGGTGTGTTAGCATTAGAACCTGAAGTATTAGTTTTAGATGAGCCGACAGCAGGTTTGGATCCCTTAGGACAGATTCAAATGTTGGAAATGTTTATGGCCTTACAAAAGGAAAATCAATTGTCATTGGTACTTGTAACGCACCAAATGGATGATGTGGCCTTATATGCGGACAATGTTGTTGTATTGGAAAAAGGGAAAATTGTAACTCAAGGCAGTCCAGAAGAAATTTTTGCTGATCCTGATTGGTTACGGGAAAAACAATTAGGACTCCCCAAAACTCTTGAGTTTATAGAAGACTTAGAAAAAGAACTTTCTATTGATTTGAAATCCTTTATTCCTCGGACGCCTTTAACAGTTGAACAGCTGGCAGACGTTCTCTTACAATTACCCAATAAATCGCTGGAAGGGGAGCGGGAAGATTGAACGATAAAATTTTAATTGGTCGCTATATCCAAATGGATTCATGGATTCATGGTTTAGATCCGAGAACTAAACTCTTAGCTACTTTTTATTTTATTATTGTAGTTTTCTTAGCCAACAATTGGCTGGGATATCTACTCTTATTAGCTGTAGTTCTGCTTGCAATTTCAGCGAGTCGAATCGGACTTAGTTATTTTTTTAATGGCTTAAAACCGATGCTGTGGATTATTCTTTTTACAATAATTTTTCAAATTTTATTTACTCAAGGCGGTAAAGTATTTTTCCAACTTGGTCCCATAGCTATTACTTCTTTAGGTTTAGTGAGTGCGGCCTTTATCTTTATGCGTCTTTTTCTAATCATAATGATTTCTACCCTTTTAACCCTAACTACGGCACCTTTAGAATTGACAGATGGAATAGAGCATCTCTTGCGCCCTTTAACTAAGTTGGGATTTCCTTCTCATGAAGTAGCCCTTATGCTTTCAATTGCCTTACGTTATGTGCCTACATTGCTTGATGAAGCTCAAACAATTATGAATGCTCAACGTGCACGTGGGGTGGAATTTGATGAAGGTAATCTGATGAAGAGAATGCGTGCGATTATACCTATTCTCGTGCCACTTTTTGTTTCTGCTTTTAACCGTGCTGAAGAGCTGGCTACTGCTATGGAAGCACGCGGTTATCGGGGTGCTGAAGGACGGACTAAATATCGTCAATTAGATTATGATCGGAAAGACTTTATAGTATTGTTGATTTTCATATTATTGACCGGTGCTATAATAGGGATCAGATTTGTATAACTTAACCCCCCTAAAGGGGGTTTTTTGTTTTATTAGGAGTCATTCTTTATGAGTATGTCAATTACAATGGAGTTAATACCTTTTTATTCGTATAGATAAGGACTTGTTGTTATTTTTGCAGAATTTGATTGTCAAGTTTATAATGATAATGATTAGATTGAGGTGGGCGGATGCCGCGTTATGTGATTAAATTGCAGTACGATGGAACAAATTATGTTGGTTACCAAATACAACCAAACGGTGATACAATTCAAGCTCAAGTTGAAAGAGCACTCAGATTAATGGCGAAGTTACCTAAAGGTAAACATATTCCGACGTCAGGATCCGGACGTACAGACTCAGGTGTGCATGCTTTAGGCCAGGTTATTCATTTTGATTACCCCGTACTAATTAATCCTCAGAGTCTTATGATGGCTTTAAATAGTATAATGCCTGACGATATTCGGGTGATTGATTGTAATAGAGTAGCGGATAATTTCCATGTGCGGTATGATTCCCGTCGAAAATTTTACCGTTACCGAGTGGATAGACAGCGGTTTCCAGACCCGTTTAAACGGAATTTCACAAAACATCATCCTTATCCTTGTTCATTGGAAAGAATACAAGAGGCTTTAATATATTTAGAAGGAGAGCATGATTTTACCAGTTTCTGTTCTACTAAAACAGACACAGAAGATAAAGTAAGGCATCTATATGAAGTGAAAGTCTTTGAAGATATAATAAATAAAGAGTTCATTTTTGAGTTTCTTGGTAATGGTTTTCTCTATAATATGATCAGAATCATAGTAGGGACAGCTTTACAAATTGGGGATGGCTTAAAACCTGTTACTGAAATGAAGCGTTTATTAGAAGTCAAAGACCGCAATGAAGCAGGACCAACAGCGGCTGCGCAGGGGTTATATATGGTAAGAGTGGATTATGACCAAGATCCTTTTATGAAGAGTATAGGAGGCGATTAAAAAAATGATTAAGAAAAATTGGATCGTACGTAAAACAAGGGAAGAAGAATTAGGTCAGTTACAAGAAATATTTGATTATGGGCGACGACAGCAAATTGCGGCTGGAAATCCCAATCAATGGGCTGAAGGCTATCCTGGCGAGGAAATTATTCGAAAGGACTTTGAAAAGGATAGTTCATATATTTTAGTAGATCAGGACAGTGGAAGCATTCTAGGTACCATGGCTTTAATCCCAGGTGAAGACTCTACTTATTCTTATATCGAAGGAGGAGAGTGGCTGAATGATGATGATTATGTCACGATTCATCGAATAGCGAACTCGGGGTTGGCTAAAGGAACTGGCCAATACTTAATGAATTGGGCCAAAGAAAACTTTGATAATATCCGCATCGATACTCATGCTGATAATGCTCCTATGATCCATGTCATCGAAAAGTTGGGATTTAAGTATTGTGGCATAATTTTTGTAGAAAATGGTGATCCGCGAAACGCTTATCAATATCTTAGGAGTTAATGAGTATTAATTACTAATTCTTTATAGGTAGAAATACAGAATATTTAACAGCAGCTTATAAATATAGAAAGCAGGGAGAATATGTTAACAGAATTTGATTTTACGAAAGTAGATGACCGATTCGATAATTTTAAACGTTCTGACTTAGGCGATCAACTAGATCGTTTACAAAGAATAGCTAAAGGTTTAAAAATTCCTATTTTGGTATTAGTAGATGGTTGGGAAAGTTCGGGTAAGGGTTATGTAATAAATGACCTCACGAGAGAGTTGGATCCTCGCTATGTGCGGGTGGAAGTATTTGAAGAAGCAAGCGACATAGAAAAAGCTCATCCATCGGTTTGGCGTTTCTGGCAGAAAATACCGAGTAATCAAGAGATGGTTTTTTATGATCGGTCTTTTTATTATCAAGTTTTTAACTTTGATGATCGTTCCGATGAAAAGTTAGAACAACGTGTGAGAGAATTGACGGATTTGGAAAATACTTTAATAGACAACGGAACTATAGTGATTAAACTCTTTTTAAATGTGAAACATGAAACTCAAACTCAAAGAATTAACGAGTTAAAGCAATCTCCTTATAGTAAGCGCTTACTGTCTAAAGAAGATTATGACCAAAATGAAGACTATGAAGGGCATCAAGAGTGGTTCAATAAAGTCTTGCAGCAAACTAATAGTAAATTTAGTCCTTGGAATATTATTTCAGCTGAGGATTTAAAATTAGCTTCTAAAACTGCCCTGGGTATTGTAATAGATGAGATTAATGCCGGGATTGAACGAATCATTTATGCAAGGCAGGAAGAAGAGGCAAAAAATCGCGATTATCAAGCAGATAGGTCTATCTTAGATGAAGTTGATTTATCGAAAGAAATTAGTGATGAAGACTACGAAGATCAGCTGGAAAAATTACAGCAACACGCAGCTGAATTAGTTTACCAATACTATGATAAAGAGATAGCGATCATAGTTGTTTTTGAAGGCAGTGATGCAGCCGGGAAAGGCGGAGCTATTAAGCGGTTGACTCGTCGAATAGACCCGCGATCATATAAGATATATGGAATAAATGCGCCCGATCCAATAGAAGATAAATTTCATTATTTATGGCGTTTCCAAAAAGAGCTTCCAAAAGACGGAGATATGGTTATTTTTGACCGCTCTTGGTATGGACGTGTATTAGTAGAAAGAGTAGAAGAATTTACACCCGAACGAGATTGGAATCGTGCTTATGATGAGATAAATCGTATGGAACTTAATTTATATGAACATGATTCAGCAGTGATGAAATTCTTTTTATATATCGATGATAACGAGCAGGCAGAACGTTTTCAGGCAAGAATGGAAAATCCTGCAAAAAATTATAAAATTACGGCTGAAGATTGGCGTAATCGGGAAAAAGCTCCTTATTACTTAAAAGCGATGAACGAGATGCTAGATCGAACAAATACTGATTACGCTCCTTGGTACGTTATCGCAGCTAATCAGAAAAAATACGCACGTATTCAAGTATTAAAGTTATTCATTCGACATCTGGAAGAACATTTAGAAAAATTAAACTAAATTAATAGTATTTCTCATTATTTTCTCAGAATACCTTGATAATATTAATCGATTTGTTATAATAGTTCTAGTTTCGATATATGAATGGAGGATTTAAATGAAAATAAGAAAAATAGGTGCTGCTTTATTATTAACTTCTTTGTTAACCAGTACAGTAGCATTACAATCAGTAGCTGCTCAAGATACTGTCAAAATCGGGGCCAACTATGAATTATCAGGAGATAATGCTTCTTACGGACAAGCTATGCTTGAAGGGTTAGAATTATTAGTTGAGCAAGTAAATGATGATGGTGGTGTTTTGGACGGTTTACAATTAGAAATTGCTTCTTATGATAATACCTCCGACGTCACCGAATCAGCAATGATTGCTCAAAGATTGGTGGAAGAAAATGTGGTAGGAGTGGTAGGACCAGCTACAACAGGAGCGGCTCAAGCTGCAGTACCCAACTTAGACTCCGGCGGGATTCCTAATATTTTACCAGCAGCCACAGGTGAAGGAATCACTTTAAAAGAAGATGGATCTGTTTGGGAATACTTGTACCGGGTTTGTTTTGAAGACTCCTTCCAAGGACGGGTAGGAGCAGCCTTCGCTTCTGATAATCTAGGGGCGGGTAAGGCCATCTTATTAGTCGACAATGCTTCAGATTATTCAAGAGGGTTAGCCGACAATTTTATTGATGAATTCAATTCCCGTGGCGGTGAAATTATATCTGAAGAATCATTCACTGCTGGTGATACCGATTTCTCAGCTATTTTAACTACAGTCCTGTCCTCTGATGCAGATATAATCTATATACCTGCTTACTATCAAGAATCAGGTTTAATTATTAAGCAGGCCCGCGAAATGGGAATTACCCAGCCGATAGTAGGATCCGATGGATTTTCAAGTACAGTTTTAGTAGAGCTGGCAGGAGCTGAGAATGCTAACGATGTATATTATACCGATCATTTCTCAGCGGCCAGTGAAGAGCCGATTGTTCAGGAGTTTATGTCTGCCTATGAAGAAAAATTTGGTAAAGAAGCGAGTACTTTTGTAGCTCTAGGCTACGATGCTGCTAAATTATTAGTCGAATCGGTTGAAAAAGCAGGTTCAACTGACCCTGAAGCAATTAATGAGCAGATCGCTGCTACACAGGACTTTGAAGGAGTCACTGGTATATTTTCTATTAATGAAGATCATAATCCAGTGAAATCAGCTGTGGTAATTGGTTTAACGGATGGAGAAATTTCTTCAGCTGAAAACATCTCAGTGGACTAAGCTTTTCTAGATCGAAACATCTAACAAGACCGATGCGTCTTATATAAAATTATGGGTAAATAATTATAGTATATTTAATTATTTACTCATTTTTTTCTCATGTTATCTTGCGATCGGCCATATTCTATTATATAATTTTAATTTAGTTGAAATTCATCAAGGATTAAGGAAGGATTATTAACATGCAAATACAGTTATTTTTTCAACAGCTTGTTAATGGGATTTCTCTGGGAAGTATTTATGCACTAATCGCTCTGGGATATACCATGGTATATGGAATTATCAGATTGATTAATTTTGCGCACGGAGATGTCTTTATGTTAGGGGCTTTTTTCAGTTTTTACTTAGTGACAGTATTAAATATCAACATCTTTATTTCAATGTTTTTAAGTATGATTTTTTGTGCTATTTTAGGAGTTATTATTGAACGAGTGGCTTACAAGCCATTGCGTCGTTCTACACGGGTAGCTGCACTGATTACAGCGATTGGGGTCTCTTACTTCATACAAAATATAATGATCTACTTTTTTGGCCCCGAAGTTAGAGCTTATCCATCCGCAATTTCTGCACCGCCCATTCAAATTTTTGGTTTATTTATTCAAATGAAACAAATATTTGTGTTTGTAACGTCTATTGTACTTATGATTTTATTACAGATTATTGTTAAGTATACAAAAATGGGAAAAGCCATGCGTGCGGTATCTACCGATGCCGAGGCGGCTCAATTAATGGGAATAGATGTTAACCGTGTAATCTCATTCACTTTTGCTCTGGGATCGGGATTAGCTGGAATCACAGGAGTTTTATATGGAATTTATTATGGTTCCATCAGTCCTATTATGGGAACAGCTCCCGGACTAAAAGCTTTCGTTGCTGCGGTAGTAGGAGGAATTGGAAGTATTCCTGGTGCAATGGTTGGAGGATTCTTAATAGGAATTTTAGAAACGATTGTAACTTTCTTTGGTTACTCTATGTATAAGGACGCTGCGGTGTATGCTCTTTTAATTGTAATTCTCCTAGTATTGCCACAAGGTTTATTTGGCAAGAATGTTAAAGAGAAAGTGTAGGTGATTAAGAATGCAGCGACTGAATTTTAAAAATATAGTATGGATTCTCACTATGGTAGCCGGGTACTTCTTGATTGATCTTCTTATTAGATTAAATATTATTAATAGTTTTTACGAAATTACATTAGTCACAACGATGATTAATATTATTTATGCAGTGGGTTTGAATTTAATATTAGGAGTGGCAGGTCAATTTTCTCTGGGCCATGCTGGTTTTATTGCGATTGGAGCTTACTCTTCGGCCATCTTGTCAAAATCATTCGAAAATCCCGTTCTTGGTATGGCAGTAGGTATGGTAGTAGGTATGGTTTTAGCATTAGTGTTAGCTGTACTTGTCGGAATACCGACTCTGCGCTTAAAGGGTGACTATTTAGCTATAGCAACTCTGGGAGTTTCCGAAATTGTACGTGTTTTAATTAATAATATGAGAGATATTACTAATGGACCAGCAGGAATCAATAATATCCCTTCATTAACAACTTGGCAGTTAACTTATATATTATTAATCATCACAACGATTATTATTGTAAACTATGCACGCTCATCTGCGGGCCGAGCTACTCGCTCAATAAATGAAGATGAAATAGCAGCTGAAGCAATGGGGGTAAATGTAACAAAATATAAAGTGATTGCATTTGTGCTGGGGGCTATGACCGCTGCGATTGGCGGCACTCTCCAAGCAAATTATTTAGGGATTGTTACCCCTAATGACTATGCTTTTACACGGTCAATTGATATTTTAATTATCGTTGTTTTTGGAGGGATTGGTAGTTTTACCGGTTCTTTTGTAGCAGCGATATTGTTGGGGTTAATCAATTTATTTTTACAAGAATATGGTCAATTAAGAATGGTACTTTATGCGGTTGCTTTAGTACTCATTATGATTTTCAGACCGGGTGGATTATTAGGCACCAGTGAATTTAAAATTGGTTCTTGGGCCCAGCGGTTCTTTAAGAGTAAAGAGGAGGCAGTTTAATGAGTGTTTTGGTTGTAAATGAATTAACAAAAAACTTTGGTGGATTAGCGGCTGTCTCTAATGTTTCGATGACACTTGAAGAAAATGAATTAGTGGGATTAATCGGACCCAATGGAGCGGGCAAAACAACGTTTTTTAACCTGGTAACAGGTGTCTATGAGCCTTCCAGTGGATCTGTTGAGTTAAAAACTAATAATGGAATGAAAAAAATTAACAGTTTAAAACCAGATGTTATTAACGGATTAGGGATTGCTCGAACATTCCAGAATATCCGATTATTTAAAAATCAAACTGTTTTAGAAAATGTTATGGTGGCCATGCATAATGAAGAAGGAAATTCTCTTTTTTCAAGCCTTTTTAGAAGCTCCTCTTTTTACCAGACTGAAGATGCTATGAGAGCCCGAGCCTTAGAATTACTATCTATCTTTAATTTGGCAGATTTACATGATGAACTGGCAAAAAATTTAGCTTATGGTCAGCAACGACGATTAGAAATTGTCCGTGCTCTGGCAACAGACCCTAAAATTTTATTTTTAGATGAACCTGCTGCAGGTATGAATCCCAATGAAACGGCAGATTTGACCAGTCTCATAGCTCAAATCCGCAAACAATTTAACCTTACTATTGTACTGATTGAACATGATATGTCTTTAGTAATGGAAATTTGTCAAAGAATATATGTATTAGAATATGGCCGGTTAATAGCTGAAGGGAATGCAGATGAAATAAAAAATCATCCAGAAGTTATCCGTGCATATTTAGGAGGCGAAGATTAATGTTAGCAGTCAAAAACTTAGCCGTTAACTATGGGATGATTAATGCGGTAAAAGGAGTTTCATTTGAAGTTAAGAATGGAGAAATTGTATCTTTAATCGGTGCGAATGGTGCGGGGAAAACAACTATTTTACGTACTATTTCAGGTCTTATCAAACCGGCCAGTGGTGGAATTGATTTTGAAGGTCATGACTTATTACGCTTTTCTCCCAAAAGAATTGTTCAAGAAGGCATCTCGCATGTGCCGGAAGGCCGTCATGTTTTCAGAGGAATGACTGTGCAGGAAAACCTTGATATGGGTGCTTTTTTAAGATCTGATAAAGATGAAATAGAAGCAGATCTAGAAAAAGTTTACGGGCGTTTCCCTATCTTGAAAGAACGTAAAAATCAAGATTCAGCTACTTTATCTGGAGGAGAACAACAGATGTTAGCTATGGGGAGAGCCTTAATGTCAAAACCTCGACTGCTCTTATTAGATGAACCATCTATGGGCCTGGCTCCCATTTTTATTCAGGAGATATTTAATATAATTCAAGATATTCAGCAGCAGGGGACAACAGTGCTTTTAATTGAGCAAAATGCTAAAATGGCATTACAAGTTGCTAATCGAGGCTATGTACTGGAAACAGGTGAAGTGGTGCTTTCCGGCAGTGGCGAAGATCTATTGGCAAGCGATGAAGTTCAAAAAGCATATCTAGGAGGGTAAAGCGATGTATGTAAAGGATTATATGAGTGAGGACATTATCAATATCACACCCAGCGCTTCAATTATTGATGCGGCAGATTTGATGAAAAAAAATGATATTAACCGTCTGCCGGTGATCGAGGCAGGAAAGTTGGTCGGTTTGATTACGCGGGAGATTGTAACAAAAAACTCTCCATCTAATGCTACAAGTTTAAGTAAACATGAGATAAATTATTTATTAGATAAAACTAAAATTCAAGATGTCATGACTAAAAAATATCTAACGGTATCGCCAGAAGACCAGATCGAAAGGGCAGCGACTTTGATGCGCAGCAATAATAATGGTGTGGTGCTCGTATTAGACAACGATAAGTTAGTAGGAATTTTAACGGATAAAGATATTTTTAAAGCTTTTGCAGATATTTCCGGCTACAATGAGGCAGGTTCCAACTTAGTCATTGAATTAGCAGAAGACCGACCGGGGGTAATTGAGGAAGTGGGCGATGCTTTAGTAGAGACTGAGAAAAACTTAACCCACATGCTGGTCTATCACTTAGAGGCAGGTATCCGTATTGTTTTACATATTGATGGTCATGAAACAGACAGCTTGTGTAAAGCATTGGAAAATAGAGGATACAGCGTTGGAGCTGTTTATGAAAAGAAAATTTAATTAATAATTAAGGAATATAGAACAACATTTCGATATTTATTTATGAACTATTAGATTCAATAAAAAAGCACTGCTTACTTTCTAAAAGTGAGCAGTGCTTTGCTATTTAAGTGAATTTAATTACTTAGCTAAATAAGTCTTTGACATTATCTAAAAGACTGTCGTCGTCTTTTTGGTTAGTCCTATTCGATTGCTCATTGTTATTAGATCCCCCAAAGAAACTGTCTAACAGTCCTCCATGATCAGAAGCTCGATTTGAATCGCCGGTGAAAGAATTTCTTAATTGATTAATCACATTTGTTGTTTCATTTTGAAGTCCACGATTATCCAAATTATTAGTCTTTTTTTGATGAGCGAAATATTTCATTACAATAGGGGCCAGCACCGATAAGACACTGATAACAGATTTAGAAGAAACTCCCCGCTTGTTTGATATTTCATTGGCTACATTATCTTTATTGCCAAAAACATGATCTAAAATATTTTGACCATCCTGGGGGTCAACGTTTGCAGACAGGTCGTTGATGGACGAGTAGCGATCATAATCTTCATGCTGTCTTAAAGCAGTGTTGAAAGAATTATTACCAGCTTCATCATTAGTATTACGGTTAATTCTTTGAAGAAGCATGGGTAACCCTACTGAAGCGATTTTTGAGAACTCAGATTGATCAACCCCGGCCCGGTTTGCTAAAGTTTCTTGTTCTTTGTTATTACCCGAAGTAAACATATCAAATAAGTTTCCTACATTATCAAATAATCCCATTTTATATTCTCCTTTAATCATTTTGAAGTCATTTATATTATACAACAATGCAGGAATGACTACTAATGATAGGCTCAGACATATTAAAGAAAAATATAATTTTATAAATTATAAGGCTTTTCTTAGCATATCGTGAGGAGCAACGGGCTGATTTACTTTCATTGTAACAATTTGCATGGCGTGCGGTGCTGTTTCGATCGCTTTACCTTTGTCATCCCACATGCTTTTTAATGTTTCTTCATGCCTGTTCATGTCGGGCCCATAGAATTCAAGCCGATCGCCAACTTTAAAATTATTGCGTTGCTGCACAGTAGCGATTTGGGTATCTTTATTGTAATCCAGCACCTCACCTATAAAGGCATAGTGAGGACGTCGTCTTCTTTTACCAAATAACTGTTCCTTTTCAGTCGGCTCATCATAGAAGAAGCCAGAAGCAAGTTCTCTTTGGGCTACTTTCCATAGCTCATCAATCCACTCTTTTTTGACACTGTAATTATCTGGATCCAAAAGGTAAGAATCGATAGCTTTACGATAAACGTTTACGACTGTTGAAACATAATGGATGGATTTCATTCGGCCTTCAATTTTTAATGAATCAATTCCAGCATCAATAATATCAGGGATATATTCAATCATGCCTAAATCAACGGCAGACATAGAGAAGGGTTCTCTAATACCTGCTTCACCACGGCCAACGGGCCGCCGTTCATCAAGAGACGGCATTTCGAATAAACCGTATTTCCAACGACAAGATTGACAGCAACCGCCACGGTTGGCGTCGCGATCTGCCATATGGTTAGATAGAGTACAACGGCCTGAGTAAGAGATACACATGGCCCCGTGAATAAATGCTTCTATTTCAACTGAAGTATTTGCCCGCATTTCTTTAATTTCTGCCATAGAAACTTCCCGGCCTAAAACACAGCGGGTGAGTCCTAAATCCTGCCAAAAATTTAATGTTTCATAATTCACAGCTGATTGCTGCGTGGATAAATGGATTTCTAATCCTGGAGCATCCATTGCACAAATCTGCATTAAAGTGGGATCTGAAACAATTACTGCATCAATCCCTATATCACGTAATGTGCGGAAAAAGTCGCCGGCACCGATCTCATCATCCTGGTGAGTGACCATATTAGCAGCTACATATACTTTTGCTCCTCTTTCATGAGCAAAAGCTACACCTTCCGCCATCTCTTCATAAGTAAAGTTCCCAGCTCGACTTCTTAATCCGTAAGCGTCGCCTCCTATATAAACTGCATCAGCCCCGTAATGAATGGCTGTTTTAAGTTTTTCCAAGGTTCCGGCAGGGGATAGTAATTCAGGGCGTTTTAAATCAGTTAAATTAGTTGTCATATTTTTTCCTCCTACTTCACTTTATCAGCGGCGTATAAAAAGAATCCAGTATCTAGTTCTCGATTAGCAGGATGGTTTATAGTAACCACTTCACCTAATCTTTTTGCTTCTATAGGATTCCAGGAATTACTTTCAATCAGGCGGCGTGCCTGCGAAAAAGCTTCCACAATATGAGGGAAAGTTTCCTGATTTGAAAATAAACCGTCAAGGAACCAGTCATGGACACCGATCGCATTTAAGTCTTCAAGATATTCCATTAAGTTTAAATCTTTATTAGCAAAAATATGAGTACCATGACTATCGGTATAAATAGAATAATGAGTATCCTTTTTAGTAGGTTCAGAAAGAAATAAATCACGGTTAGCTAGATCAGTTGTATCTTTGTTTATAAAATTAAAGTAATTATGTAATAAATGGCGCTTACTTTGGTGAATACAAGCTGCACCGTAGACTTGATACATGAGAGGGATTTCTGCCAAAGGCGACATTTTTTCCAATTCAACCAAAGGAACTTCATTTGCTATTAAGGCACTGGAAGCTCCAAATTTAGACCAAAAATTAACTTGACCGGCACTTGTAACTAATGTAGCGGCATCGTAAATATAAGGAAAAGATAATTCAACATCTTTTAATAGTTGGATTAATCCTGTATCACCCACTAATAACTTGTCGATATCGATCTCTTTCAATTTTTTTAAAAAAATTGGAGCGGCTTTAATTTTGTCATTGTGCAATATCGCATTCATCGCCACTATAATTTTTCTATTTGCCTGATGGGCATAGTCCGTTATTTCCTTCATCTCTTCTAAAGTAAAATAACCGGGTAACCGTAAGCCGAATATCTCTTCACCGATAATTAATTCATCAACACCCAGGTCAAGTAATTGTTTACCTTGAGAAAGTGACTCAGCTGTTGCAATCAACTTAATCATTATTTTCCTGCTTTCTTTATAGTAGTTTAATTAGTTAAAATTTGTATGTTATAAATCTAACATAAGAAATTATAACGCATGTGAATAAAATTTCAAATAACTTTCGTTAAATAGAAAAATTGTTCATATTTTACAAATGTTGATATTATAGGGTTGTTTATTAAAAAAAATAGTGAAACCGGATACTTTTTAGTGTATAATGAAAAACTATAGGGGGTGAAGGAATGGCAAATTTAGTGGATCAAATTAATTCCATTGAAACTCAATCGACAGATAAAGAGAAGTTTTATCGTGATAAGATTGTTCAATTGGATCAGGAATTTGAGCAAACTAAGCAGGTCTTACAAGATCAATCTGCTCAAAGAATTGCAGATTTCAAGGAAAATTATGTGAAGGGCCGCACAAGCGAGTTCAACGAAATAGAATTAGAGTACCGGCGTAACAGCCAGGCAGAAATAGAAACAACTGAAAATAATATAACAGATCAACGTCAAGAACTTGCTAAACAAATTGCTATGAAGGTGGTGGATCGTCTATGGCAGTAGCCAAAATGGTAAGATTAACTGCAATAGTCGAGCATAATAACCGCAACAAGTTAATGAAAGAAATGCAAGCTTTACAAAAGGTGGAAGTAAGAGATCTAGAAAATGATAACTTACTGAATCGTATAGATACGGATAGAGTTCAATTAAATGATGCAGAAGATCATTTACTTGATATCCAAGCCGCCAGCGAGCATTTACAACGCTATGTCCCGGAAAAAAGTTTTAAAGAAAAATATATGGGAGAAATTCCAGCCTATACTTTTTCTGAACTTGAGGCTAAGTACGATGAAGTGAAAACGAAAGAAATTATTCGTTCGGTATGGCAATACAAACAACGTATCGAAGAAGTTCAAGAAACACAAAAGCGTATTGACCAAGAAGAAAACTTTTTAACCAAATGGGAAAAATTGAGTGTTTTACCTGAAGCTGATGATCAATATAAACATATTAAGCTGTTTATAGGGACAATCCCCCAAGCAGCTAATAACCAATTTATAAATGCAATTAGGCATAATCAAGCATTAGTAGTAGAAGAAATCTATCAAAATGCTGAAGAATTTGGCTTAGTAGTAATTGGTCAGCGGGAAAATAGTCAAGAAATTGAAGCACTATTATTAGAGAATCGTTTCCAGCCTTTAGATTATCGATATGAAGAGCTGCCGGCTGAACGTCTGAGAAGTCAACGGCAATTATCAGCAGATAATCGCAAGGAAGCAGAAAATCTACGTAATAGCTTAGCGGGTATGGAAAATGAACTTGTGCAGTTAAAAATTGCTGAAGAAGTTATGTTTGCAGAATTTGAACGCTTAAAAGCAGAACAAGGTACTTTACAAACCTCTCAATTATTTGCAGTAGAAGGATGGACTCTGGCTGAAGAAGCTGAGAAAGTTACTTCGGATATTCGTCAAGAATTTGGAGATGATGTCTTCCTTGAACTGCACGAGGTTAAAGATGAAGAGGTAGAAGATGTCCCGGTTCAATTGAAGAATAATGGGTTTTCTGAACCTTTCGAAATGATTACTACTATGTACGCTACACCGAAATACACAGAGTTGGATCCAACACCATGGTTATCGCCTTATTATTGGTTTTTCTTTGGAATGATGATGGCAGATGCAGGCTATGGTCTTTTTATGTGGATAGCTACTATCATCCCATTAAAATTCTTTAACTTAACACCTGGTATAAAAAAATTCTTGCGTTTCGGGCATGCGTTAAGTTATGCCACAGTTATATGGGGCCTAATTTACGGTTCTTTCTTTGGAGCAAGTCTGCCATTTAGCTTACTCTCTCCAACTGAAGATGTAATTGAAGTGCTTGCTTTATCAATTGGATTTGGTTTTATTCAAATTATCAATGGTCTAGCTTTAAATACTTATATTCAATGGAAAACTAATAAACTGGCTGCTATTAAAGATGGTTTAGCTTGGATAATCATTTTATTCGGTTTTTTACTGGCCGTTATCGGACCACTTTTATTCGATATACAAATTCTAACTACTATAGGGCTTGGAATGGCTGGATTTGGTGCGTTGCTAGTATTAGGAATAGCGATTATATCTCAAGATAATAAATTTGCCGGATTAGCGGTAGGGCTCTATGATTTATATGGGGTTTCGAGTTATTTGGGGGATTTAGTATCCTATAGTCGTCTAATGGCTTTAGGAATCGCTGGGGGATCAATTGCTTTAGCGTTTAATATTTTAATTCAATTTTTACCGCCAGTAGCGCGGTTTACAGTCGGAATATTACTCTTTGTCTTCCTGCATTTATTCAACATCGGTTTATCGCTCTTAAGTGCATATGTGCACGGGGCACGTTTAATCTTTGTGGAGTTCTTTGGGAAGTTTTATGAAGGTGGCGGAAAAGCTTTTGCGCCATTAAAAATGTTAGAAAAACATATTAGAATTAAATAATTAGGAGGCACATTTTAATGGAAAACTTTATGACACAATATGGTGGACAATTTTTAGCGATTATGGGGATTGCATTTGCAGTTATCTTCTCAGGTTTTGGATCTTCGGTTGGGGTAGGACAAACTGGGGCGGCAGCTGCAGCGTTAACTAAAGATCAACCAGAGAAGTTTGTTCAATCATTAATCTTACAGTTATTACCGGGTACTCAAGGTTTATACGGGTTCGTTATTGGTTTCTTGATTTACTTACAGCTAGATCCAGCAATGCCAGTAGAAGTAGGCGCAAACTTATTGATTGCTTCTTTACCTATAGCTTTTGTTGGCTGGATTTCAGCGGTATATCAAGGACGTGCAGCAACAGCAGGTCTGCAAATCTTAGCTAAACGACCTGAAAATGTTACAAACGCAATTATTTACGCTGTAATGGTTGAAACATACGCAATCTTAGCATTCGTTATTTCATTCTTACTTGTTCAAGCATAAGGAGGACATCTCTAGTGGCTAATATTGAAACTTTACAAAACAAAATATTGGAGAAGGTTCAAACCACTGGTGAGCAGGCTGTTCAGCAACATAAACAAGAAGTTGATTCTAAATTGGAAGATTTTAAAGCGAAATTAAATGAGCAGGAACAACAAGAAATTGAAGCATTTAAACGTGAAAATCAACGTCAATTTGAAATCAAACAACAATCTTTAGTAAATGAATTGAGAAATAACCGCCTCAGTTTAAAACAAAATCACTTAAAAGGTATTATTTCTGATTCTGTTTTCTTAATGAATCAAACGACAGAAGAAAACTTTACTAAATTAGTCGCTCATGTGATTGAAAAGGTGAATAAAGAAGAAGCATTTGTCTTACAATTTGGTGAACATTCCCAACAATATGTGAATGAGCACTTACGTGGATTTGTAAAACAAAATTATCCGAACGCTAACATTGAGGAAGAACTGATTTCAAATAAATCAGGTTTTATAGTATCTCAAAAAGGCGTAAACTTTAATTATCTTTTTGAAGATGTTGTAGATGAACTTGCACCAGAATTATTGATTGAACTTGACCGTCTCGTAAAAGCTTAAGGGGGGATAATGATGACAGATTTAGCCTATGCTGGTCTTAATACCACCTTGCGACTCTTGGAATTACAGCTTTTAACACAAACTGATTATGATACAATGCTTCAAATGAATAATTCAAATGACGTATTAAACTATTTGTCGAAAACGGCCTATGTAGTACCTGAAGAAACTAAGCAGACAAAAGATTTTGAACCTGTTGTACAGCAGCGTTTAGAGGAAATCTATAATGAGCTGATTGCATCTTCACCTGATCGTCGTGTCATTGAAATATTCAGTTTGCGTTATACTTATCATAATTTAAAACTCTTAATTAAAGAAGCTTATATGGGGATTGATTGTGAACATTTAATAATTCCAATTGGTACCTACTCAGTGGAACAATTAAGACATATGGTAGAGTTGAAAGGTGAAGTAAATGATTTACACCCTGTCTTAAAGCATAGTATATCCGACGCAGTAACAGCAGTAGAGGATATGGAAGATTTCTTAGCGATTGAAGTAATTATGGATACGGCTTATTTACGTCATATCCGTCAAAATGCTGAAGACTTAAAACACGATGAAGTTTTGCATTTTACTAAAATGCGGATTGATTTCGAAAATCTAACTACTTTTATTCGTGCTTATACTCAAGGACGCAGCAATACATTTATTTATTCAACTTTATCAAGTCAAGGAGCGATAAACCGAGACGAGATAATTGAAAACTGGCGTGCACAGGATTTGAATGCTCTCAGTGAGACTTATAATCAAGCAAATTATTTTGTGAATTTAGATGATGTGTGGACGCAGCTCCATACTAAAAAAGTGGATCCGATGCGTATCAGTGCTTCACTTCACCGTGAATTTGCAGGATTACTGCGTCAATATTCACTAGAGCCTTTCGGACCGATGCCAGTATTAACTTATTTATATTTTTTAGAAAACGAAACAGATAATGTTCGACTGCTTTTAATTGGAAAAGAAAACAATATCCAGTCAGATCTAATAAGAGAAAGGATGCGACCTATTTATGGCATATAAGATGGCAGTAGTCGGTAACCGTGATGTCGTATTGGCTTTCAAATTATTAGGCTTTGAGGTATTTCCTGCAAGTACAGGAGAAGAAGCTAGACGGGTATTGCATCAATTAGAAAAAGGTGAATATGGTGTTGTTTTAGTGACAGAAAATATTGCTAAAGAAATACCAGACACTATTGATTATTTTGATACTTTACCTACTCCAGCCGTCATCTTAATACCGACGCATAAAGGTTCAGAAGGAATTGGTTTAGCCAAAGTCAATCAAAATGTAGAAAAAGCAGTAGGACAAAATATCTTATAAAAGGAGGAATTATATGAGTACTGGAATTATCACTGAAGTGTCAGGACCTTTAGTAAAAGCAAAAGGTATGGCAGATTCTTCTATCCGTGAGATTGTACATGTAGGTGACATGCAGTTAACTGGTGAAATTATTGAAATGCATCGTGATGTTGCCTCAATCCAAGTTTATGAAGAGACTTCAGGTATTAAGCCAGGTGAGCCAGTAATATCTACCGGAAATCCTCTTTCAGTAGAATTAGGACCAGGACTATTAACAAAGATGTTTGATGGGATTCAACGCCCGTTGGAAGATTTCATGGAGAAGACCCAGAGTAACTACTTAGTCAGAGGGGTAAATATTGATGTTCTCGATGGCGAAAAAGTATGGGATTTCAAAGCTCGTAAAGAAGTAGGAGACCAAGTGGTTGCTGGAGATATTATAGGTGTGGTGGATGAAACTAAAATCATCGAACACCGTATCATGGTACCAGTTGGAGTAGAAGGAACCATTAAATCAATTGAATCAGGCAATCATAAAATTAATGATGTGATTTGTGTGGTAGAAACTTCTGCAGGTGATCGTGAATTAACGATGGTACAAAAATGGCCGGTGCGTGAAGGACGACCTTACAAACGTAAAACGACACCGAAAACACCTTTGAAAACTGGACAACGTGTTATTGATACTTTCTTTCCTATTACAAAGGGCGGGGTAGCGGCAGTACCAGGGCCATTCGGAGCTGGTAAAACAGTTGTTCAGCACCAGATTGCTAAATTTGCGGATGTCGACGTGGTAGTTTATGTTGGTTGTGGTGAGCGTGGAAATGAGATGACGGATGTTATTAATGAGTTCCCGGAACTGATTGACCCTAATACAGGCGAATCTATTATGGAGAGAACGGTATTAATTGCTAATACGTCTAACATGCCGGTTGCAGCCCGTGAAGCATCTATCTATACTGGTATTACTATTGCGGAGTATTTCCGTGATATGGGTTATTCAGTTGCGATTATGGCGGACTCTACTTCCCGTTGGGCAGAAGCCTTACGTGAAATGTCGGGTCGTATGGAAGAAATGCCGGGAGATGAAGGATATCCAGCTTATCTAGGTTCACGTATCGCTGAATATTATGAACGTGCTGGTTTAGTAGAAGTACTGGGTTCTGAAAACCGGGTAGGATCAGTTTCAGCTATAGGAGCTGTTTCGCCTCCAGGTGGGGATACATCTGAGCCGGTAACTCAAAACACTTTACGAATTGTTAAAGTTTTCTGGAGTTTAGACGCAAAGCTTTCTCAACAACGTCACTTCCCAGCTATTAACTGGTTGGATTCTTATTCACTTTACTCAACCGACGTTCAAAATTACAATGATCAGAATGTATCGCAAGGATGGGGAGGTAAAGTTCGTCATTCTCTTGCATTATTACAAGAGGAAAGTTCTTTACAAGAAATTGTGCGTTTAGTGGGTCTTGATTCTTTATCGGAAAAAGACAAACTAACTTTAGCAATCGCTGCAATGATTCGTGAAGATTATTTACAACAAAATGCTTTTGATGATGTAGACACAACTACTTCTGAAGAAAAACAAATCAAGATGCTTGATTTAATCATCGGATTTGAAAATGAAGCTCGTGAAGCCATGAGATTAGGCGCTTACTATAACGAGATTATGGAGGGAACTCAAGAGGTTCGTGATCAAATTGCACGTGCTAAATTTGTTCCTGAAGATCAAATCTCACAACTAGATTCGATTCACGATGAAATTAAAAGTAGTCTACAGCATGTCTTACAAGTAGGAGGTGCAACTAATGCTTAAGGAATATACTAATGTAGAAGAACTTTCTGGTCCCTTAATGATTGTAGATGGGGTAGAAGGTATTGCCTACGATGAGTTAGTAGAAATTGAAATGCATAACGGTGAAAATCGTTTAGGTCAAGTTTTAGAAGCACAAGAAGGTCGCGCTGTAGTACAAATCTACGGTGGGACATCAAATATGAAAATTTCTAACACGAGATCTCGATTTAAAGGCAAACCTTTAGAATTTGCACTTTCAGAAGATATCGTAGGACGTGTGTTTGATGGAATGGGGAATGTGATGGACGATGGTCCGGAAATTATCCCTGAAAAGTTTGGCGATATTAACGGTCAAGCGATTAACCCAATGGCACGTGACTACCCGGATGAATTTATTCAAACAGGGATTTCAACGATTGACCACTTAAATACTTTAGTGCGGGGTCAAAAATTACCTGTATTCTCAGGATCAGGTTTGCCGCATAAAGAGTTGGCAGCACAAATTGCTCGTCAAGCAACTGTATTAAACTCAGATGAAAACTTTGCGGTTGTCTTTGCAGCTATGGGAATTACTTATGACGAAGCCGAATACTTTATGGATTCTTTCCGTGAAACAGGAGCGATTGATCGTTCAGTAATGTTTGTTAACCTGGCTAATGACCCGGCGATTGAACGTTTGGCGACTCCAAAAATTGCTTTAACAGCAGCTGAATATTTAGCTTTTGAAAAAGATATGCACGTATTGGTTATTATGACTGATATGACAAACTATTGTGAGGCCTTGCGTGAAGTATCTGCTGCTCGTCGTGAGGTGCCAGGACGTCGTGGGTATCCAGGTTACCTGTATACTAACCTTTCTACTCTATACGAACGTGCAGGACGTCTGGTGGGCCATAAAGGGTCTGTAACTCAAATTCCTATCTTGACCATGCCAGAAGATGATATCACTCACCCGATTCCAGACTTAACGGGTTATATTACAGAAGGTCAGATTATTTTAGACCACTCCTTATATAACCAAGGAATCGAACCGCCTGTAAACGTATTACCCTCTCTTTCCCGTCTGAAAGATAAGGGAACAGGTGAAGGAAAAACACGTGAAGACCATGCTCCAACAATGAACCAATTATTCTCTGCCTATGCGAAAGGTAAAGAAGCAAAAGAATTGGCCATCGTTTTAGGAGAGTCTGCCTTATCAGATACAGATAAAAAATATGTGGAGTTTACCGATCAATTTGAGAAACGTTATGTAAATCAAGGCTTTAATACTAACCGCGATATTTTTACATCACTTGATTTAGCTTGGGATTTATTAGCTATTTTACCGAAGAGTGAATTGAAACGTATCAAAGATGATATGATCGAGCAATACTTACCGAAAGGAGAGTAATGCTATGGCAAACGTATTAGGGGTAAAGCCGACACGTATGGAGCTGTCCGACTTAAAGGGGACTTTGGCTCTAGCAACACGTGGGCACAAATTGCTAAAAGATAAGCAAGATGAGCTAATGCGTAATTTTATTGATATGATACGCCGAAATAATGAATTACGAAAAGAAGTGGAGACAGAATTAACTGCCGCTCTTCAATCTTTTATCTTGGCTAAATCTTTAATGAACGAAAACTTTATTGAAGAAATCGCAGCGATTACGCACAACTCAGTTGACTTAAACATTCAGATGAAAAACATTATGAGTGTAAATGTTCCCCAAATGGATTTTGATCTTAGTGAAAAAGAAGGAACTGTATCCTACGGTTACTTAAATACAAATGCGGAACTGGATGCGGCTTTAGCTCAATTAAATTCTCTATTACCTAAATTACTTCAACTAGTAGAGATTGAAAAAGCCAGTCAATTGCTTGCAGATGAAATTGAAAAAACCCGTCGGCGTGTAAATGCGCTGGAATATCGAATGATTCCAGATGCTCAGGAAACGATCAAATATATTTCAATGAAATTAGAAGAAAACGAAAGAGCTAATATTACACGAATGATGAAAGTTAAAGATATGAAGTAACTTTAACTAAAAATATAATGGATGTTTTGTATTGAAGGAATTAACCTTTTCTACAAAACATCCTTTTTTTATAATAAAAACTGCACCAGTTAAACTAGTGCAATCTAATGAATAATTATAATAATTTCTGTATGTCTTTTGCTATTCGATCAGGTTTAGTGAGAGGGCTGTAGCGCTTTATTACCTGTCCTTGTCGATTGATAAGAAATTTAGTAAAGTTCCATTTAATATCAGCGCCGATAATACCTGATTTTTCCTGCTTTAACCATCTAAAAACCGGCTCCGCCTCAGCTCCATTCAGCTGAACTAACTGATTAAAAGGAAAAGTAGCATTATAATTTAAAGTGCAGAATTCCTCGATTTGATCATATTCTAAAGGTTCTGAATTAAATTGGTTGGAAGGAAACCCTAAGACAACAAACTTATCGTCTTTAAACTGTCGATATAAATCTTCCAGGCCTCTAAATTGATTAGCTAAACTACACTTACTTGCAGTATTTACAATTAAGATGATATGGTTTTCATAGTCATTTAATTTATATGGCTGGCCGTTAGCATATACTAATGAAAAATTTGGTAGCCCCATCATGGTCTCCTTTCAAAAAACTAAACGCAAACGTCATGAAATACATGTTGAACATTTTCATCGTCTTCTAAAACATCAATTAATTTTTTAAAATTTATACTTTTTTTTAGAGAATAAAAATAGTAGTGTGAGGCATCTCTTCAATACCTACTGCTGCAAAGACTTTAACTTTATAAGTTTTTAAAGGTCTTTATTCATTATAACTAAAAGTTGACTTTAGTTCATTAAAGTTTCCTAATAGCTTCTGGAAATTTTTAATTTTTAATATTTATATTACTGGAATTTAAAAGTTATAGAGCAGATACTTGATTAATTTAATTTTTACCAGATTGAAAATACATGGTAAAGATAGTGATTATAGCCTGAGGAAATAAAAAAAGATCCTCCGGAGAGGATCTTATTAGAATTAATATTTGATGATAATTTTATAGAACTTATATTTCTACTTTTAAAT
>CAYYGA010000014.1:0-34560 GCA_964471435.1 uncultured Facklamia sp. | reverse complement strand
TTTCCAATTAACAGATATTCCACCTGCACCACGTGGAATCCCTCAAATTGAAGTATCCTTCGATATTGATAAAAACGGGATCGTAAACGTTTCTGCTAAAGACTTAGGAACGAATAAAGAACAAACTATTACAATTAAATCATCTTCTGGTTTGTCAGACGATGAAATTGAACGTATGGTTAAAGATGCTGAAGCGAATGCTGAATCTGATAAAAAACGTCGTGAAGAAGCAGACTTACGTAATGAAGTAGACCAATTAATCTTTACTACAAATAAAACTGTTGAAGAATTGAGAGATAATGACAATATTTCAGCAGATGAAATTGAAAAAGCGGAAGCTGCACGTGATGAATTACAAGAAGCAGTAGAAGCAAATGATTTAGATCTTATGAAAGAAAAACGCGATAATTTAAATGAAGTTGTACAAAACTTATCAGTTAAATTATATGAACAAGCTGCACAACAAGCACAAGCTCAAGGTGATGCAGAAGATACAGGTGCTGACTCATCTTCAACGGATGATGACAACATTGTAGATGCAGACTTTGAAGAAGTAGACTAAACTATAAAAATATGGTAGTCTGCTAAGGTCTTGATTGGGACGATTGGAATGTTGCCTTTGAGGGACATTTCAATCGTTTCTTATTATTAATCGACTACATTGTAAAGGAGGGAGTCTATGGCTAAACGAGATTTTTATGACATATTAGGCGTTTCACGCGATGCCTCTGATGCCGATATAAAAAAAGCCTACCGCAAACTCTCTAAAAAGTATCATCCTGATATCAATAAAGCTGAGGATGCTGACGAGAAGTTTAAAGAGGTTACAGAAGCCTATGAAGTATTAAGTGATACTCAAAAACGTGCAGCTTATGACCAGTATGGTCATGCTTCAACTGATCCTAATTTTGGGGCTGGTGGTTTTGGTGGCTTTGGCGGTGGAGGTTTCTCAGGTAGTGGAATGGGCGGCTTTGGATTTGAGGATATTTTTGAATCCTTCTTCGGTGGTGCTTCGGGACAATCCAGAAGACCCAATGCTCCGCGTAAAGGGAATGATTTACAATATCGTTTAACCCTTACCTTTGAAGAAGCTATTTTTGGGAAAGAAACGACTATTCGTTATAATCGTAATGAAGAATGCGGTACTTGTCACGGTTCAGGTGCGAAAGCAGGTACTTCACCTGTAACTTGTTCAAAATGTAACGGTTCGGGAGTAATGCAAGTGGAAGCTAATTCACCATTTGGTCGTGTAATGACGCAGACAACTTGTGATGTATGTAATGGTAGTGGAAAAGAAATTAAAGAAAAATGTCCAACTTGTGAAGGTTCAGGTATCCAAAACAAGAGTCACGCAGTTAAAATAACCGTTCCAGCGGGTGTTGAAACGGGTAACCAAATTCGCTTAAGCGGACAAGGGGAAGCAGGCTCGAATGGTGGTCCTTATGGAGATTTATATGTAGTCTTCCAAGTTCAAACAAGTAAACAGTTTGAACGACAAGGAACAGAAGTCTATTATACTTTACCAATCAACTTCGCCCAGGCCGCTCTTGGGGATGAGATTGAAGTTCCGACCGTTCATGGAAACGTCAAGCTGAAAGTTCCTGCTGGAACTCAAACCGGCACCACTTTCCGACTGAAAGGAAAGGGAGCACCTGATGTGCAGACATCTCAAATGGGTGATCAAAAAGTAACAGTTAAGGTGGTTACGCCTACTAAATTAAGTGAAAAAGAAAGAGATATCATGCGCGAACTTGCAAAAGAAATGGGTACGGATGTAAAAGGTAATGACCCTAGATTCTTTGATAAAGTACGGGATATTTTTAATAACGACTAAAATTTTTATAACTGTAAACCGCCCTCTGACCTTGAGCCAAGAGGGCGGATTTTTTTAAGATAATTATTTCATAATTATAGAAAATCTTATTTCGTCAAAAGGAATGAAGGGTTATTCGGTGGTTAGCATTCTGAATCTGTGATTGCTAAAGTCTTAATTGATCAACTTGAGACTCTTCAATAAAAATGATATAATTATATAGAAGCAACAAGGCGAAGAGAAATCTACGAGCCAGCCGTTAATTAAAACGGATGGCTCCTTTTTATGTATTGATTCATTAATAGGTTCAATCCATTAAAAAGATAACTCTTTACTATGCACAGGCCTTGATTTTTGCTAAGATTAGAGCTAACAATCGTATAGATGATTGATAAGGAAGTGAGATTCAAGTGGATTTAGATAAATTAAGAAAACGGCAGGAAAAAATTCGAAATTTCTCGATTATTGCACACATTGATCATGGAAAATCGACTTTAGCCGACCGTATTTTGCAGCAAACCAACACGGTGGCAGACCGTGATATGCAAGCCCAATTGTTAGATTCGATGGATTTAGAACGTGAACGTGGAATAACCATCAAACTAAATGCAGTAGAGGTAAATTATACCGCTAAGGATGGGCAGGACTATATTTTTCATTTAATTGACACACCGGGACATGTGGACTTTACTTATGAAGTCTCCCGTTCACTAGCAGCATGTGAGGGAGCTTTGTTAGTAGTAGATGCAGCCCAGGGTATTGAAGCACAGACTTTAGCCAATGTTTATCTGGCTGTCGATAATGATTTAGAAATTTTACCCGTTATTAATAAAATTGATTTACCGAATGCTGATCCGGATAAAGTACAATTAGAAATTGAAGAAATTATTGGAATCGATGCTTCTGAAGCCGTTTATGCCTCAGCTAAAGCTGGTATCGGGATTGACGAAATATTAGAACAGATTGTAGAAAAAGTACCTGCTCCCTCCGGAGATGTAGAGGACCCGTTACAAGCTTTAATATTTGATTCTGCTTACGATGCTTATCGAGGTGTTGTTTTAAGTGTTCGAATCATGAATGGTACAGTAAAGCCTGGTGATGAAATTAAATTAATGAGCAATGGGAAAAAATTTGAAGTAATTGAAGTCGGCATCTTCTCACCCAGCCCAATAGAACGAGATATACTTTCTGTAGGAGATGTTGGTTACATAACTGCCGGCATTAAAACTATTCAAGATACGCGCGTGGGTGATACAATCACTTTAGCAAATAATCCAGCAGAAGAAGCTTTGGAAGGTTACCGAACATTAAATCCGATGGTATTCGCTGGTCTTTATCCTGTAGATTCATCAGATTATAACGATTTACGTGAAGCATTAGAAAGATTACAATTAAATGATGCTTCCTTGCAGTTCGAACCTGAGACTTCACAAGCTTTGGGATTTGGCTATCGTACCGGATTCTTAGGTCTCTTACATATGGATGTTATACAAGAGCGATTAGAACGGGAGTTCGATTTAGATTTAATTATCACAGCACCTTCTGTAATTTATCGTGTCGAAAAAACTGACGGTGAAGAAGTGACAGTAGATAATCCTGCAGCCATGCCGGACCCAACTGAAATTGAAAAAATATTTGAACCTTTCGTAAAAGCTTCAATTATGGTTCCGAATGAATATGTCGGTGCAGTAATGGAATTAGCTCAGCGTAAAAGAGGAAACTTTATTACAATGGACTATTTAGACCAGTACCGAGTAAATGTTATTTACGAACTGCCAATGGCAGAAATAGTTTATGATTTTTTTGATAAATTAAAATCGCAAACTAAAGGTTATGCTTCTTTAGATTATGAAATTATTGGATACCAGCCATCTAACCTTGTAAAACTAGATATCTTGTTAAATGGTGACGTGGTTGATGCCTTCTCAATTATTGCCCACCGGGACACCGCTTATAATCGAGGCCGGGCGCTGGTAGAAAAGCTTAAGGAGATAATCCCTCGTCAAATGTTTGAGGTACCGGTACAAGCAGCTATCGGAAACAAAATAATTTCCCGCTCAACTATTAGAGCTTACCGTAAAGATGTGACGGCTAAATTGTATGGTGGAGACGTATCACGTCGTAAGAAATTATTAGAAAAACAAAAAGAAGGTAAGAAACGTATGAAAGCAGTCGGAAGTGTGGAAATTCCTCAAGAAGCTTTCATGGCTGTCTTATCTATGGATGAAGATTAAATATCAATACTTGAAGGGATACAGTAATGTGTCCTTTTTTTTATGGTGTTTTATAAAATATCATGAAACAATAATGAACAATAAATTAAAATTAATTAAAAATTATAGATAAATCCTCATCAGATTAATTTATTCTTAAAAGGACTGTTAGAAAATGGAAACTCTAGTATAATAGTTAGCATATAAGCTAGAAAATCTGCTTAAAATAAATGCAGCACAGTGAAATTAAAGAAAATCTCATTTTGATATTCTTATCATTTGACTTTTGTGCTACTATTTGTAAGAGGGGGCGGTTGAATGTTATCGGTTGGAGTAATTATGGGCAGTAAATCAGACTGGCCTACTATGAAAAAAGCCACTGAAATTTTAGAGGAATTTGAGATTCCTTATGAAAAGAAGGTAGTCTCTGCGCATCGGATGCCGGATGAAATGTTTGAATATGCTAAATCGGCCCGCGAGCGTGGTTTGAAAGTAATTATTGCTGGAGCAGGCGGAGCTGCTCATTTACCAGGAATGGTAGCCAGCCAAACTAGTTTACCAGTTATAGGGGTACCCATTAAATCCAGTACCCTTAATGGGATTGATTCCTTATTATCTATTGTTCAAATGCCTGGTGGAGTACCGGTGGCTACTACTTCAATAGGAGAGGCCGGAGCAAAAAATGCCGCACTGCTTGCAGTCCGAATACTCAGTATCAGCCAAAAAGAAATGGTTGAAAAATTGGAGCGCTACCGTCAAGAAATGCATCAACAATCTTTAGAAAGTGGTGACCAGCTTGACTGATACCAAAGAGTCATCTCCAAAAATGCCTTACATAAAACCCGGTTCTACAATTGGAATTATAGGCGGTGGACAGCTGGGCCGCATGTTAGCCCAATCTGCTAAAAAAATGGGCTACAAAGTAGGCATTTTTGATCCGGGTGAAAATTGCTCTGCCGGTCAAGTTGCAGATTTTCATGTGCAAGCTGACTTTAACGATATAGAATCCTTATTATCATTTGCCAAACAAACTGATATTCTGACTTTCGAATTTGAAAATATTTCGCTCGAAGCCTTGGAAAGAATCGTTGAAGCAGGAGCCTATCTGCCACAAGGAAGTGAAATTTTAAAAATAATCCAAGACCGGGTAACAGAAAAAGATTTTTTGAAAAATGCATCTGTTCCTGTAGCAGACTATTTTGCTGTAGATAATATGGACCAATTAAAGGAAGTACTAGCCGATCATTCACTGCCTGCTGTTTTGAAAACGCGGCGTTTTGGTTACGACGGTAAAGGGCAGGTCATCATCAAAAAGAAAGATCAATTAGATGAAGCGGCAGACCTTTTGGAAAAGGGCGGACCTTGTGTACTGGAGAGTTTTGTTGCTTTCCAACGGGAATTATCTGTAATGGTTTTTCGCAACCAAGCAGGAGATATTACTACTTTACCTGTGAGTGAAAATCTTCATATCAATCATATTCTCCATCAATCCATTGTACCTGCCCGCTTGAATGAGAGCCTTCATCAGCAAGTTGAAAAAATAGCAGGTCAAGTCGCTCAAGCTTTAAATTTAACTGGGGTCGTAGGAATTGAATTGTTTCAAACATCAGACCAATTATTGGTCAATGAATTGGCACCACGTCCTCATAATTCCGGACATTATTCAATTGAAGCCTGTGAGTTTTCTCAGTTCGATTTACATATTAGAGCAATTTGCGGCCTGCCGTTTCCTTCAAATCAGCTCTATTCGCCGGCATTAATGACGAATATCTTAGGTCAGCATTTAACTCCAGTTATTGAAAAATGGCCGGATAATCCTGACTGGCATCTGCATATTTATGATAAAGGAGAGGCTAAAGTTAACCGTAAAATGGGTCATATCACCCAGTTAGGGAATAATTTAGAAGGATTATTAACTAAGATTGCAGACACTGGAATATGGGAGGTCAATTAAATGATAGAAAGATACAGTAGACCTGAGATGTCTGCTATATGGAGTGAACAAAACAAGTATGAAGCGTGGTTGGAAGTTGAAATATTAGCCTTAGAAGCTTGGGCTGAATTAGGCGAAATTCCTCATGAAGATGTTAAAGCTATTCGACAGGAGGCCACTTTTTCAGTAGAACGGATCTTAGAAATTGAAGAAGAAACACGTCATGATGTGGTTGCTTTTACACGTTGCGTATCGGAGTCGTTAGGTGAAGAAAAAAAGTGGGTACATTATGGTTTAACTTCAACCGATGTAGTAGACACGGCTTACGGCTATATACTCAAACAAGCAAACCAAATTTTACGCAGAGATCTTGAAAGTTTAACTCAGGTGATTGCTGATAAAGCCAAGGAACATAAATGGACGGTTCAAATGGGGCGTACTCATGGGGTACATGCAGAACCGACAACCTTTGGTCTAAAATTAGCGCATTGGTACTCTGAAATGAAAAGAAATATCGAACGGTTCGAACATGCTGCAGAGGGTGTAGAAGCTGGAAAAATATCGGGAGCAGTTGGAACTTTTGCTAATACTCCTCCAGAAGTAGAAGCCCATGTGTGTAAAGAGCTGGGGCTTCGAGCACAAGAAATTTCCACCCAGGTGCTGCCACGTGACTTACATGCCGAATATATCGCTTCGATTGCTCTGGTTGCAACATCTGTCGAGCGCTTTGCCACTGAGATAAGAGCACTGCAAAAATCAGAGCAGCGTGAAGTTGAAGAGTTTTTTGCCAAAGGTCAAAAGGGCTCTAGTGCTATGCCTCATAAAAGAAATCCAATTGGCTCTGAGAATATGACAGGTATTGCACGCGTTTTACGGGGCTATTTAATTACAGCTTATGAAAATGTTGTTTTATGGCATGAACGGGACATCTCTCACTCATCCGCAGAAAGAATCATTTTACCCGATGCAACCATTTTATTAAATTATATGTTGAATCGTTTTACGGGAATTGTGAAAAATTTGACCGTTTTTCCTGAAAATATGTTAGCCAATATGGATCAGACATATGGTCTGATCTATTCTCAAAGAGTTTTATTAAAGTTAATTGATAAGGGAATGTCGAGAGAGGCAGCTTATGATTTAATTCAACCAAAAACCGCTCAAGCATGGGATAATCAACAGCAATTTCGTGGTTTATTAGAAGCAGATTCTGAAATTACCAATACTTTATCCGCTTCTGATTTGGATGATGCATTTGATTATAACTATCACCTAAAAGAAATAGATACAATATTCAAACGGGTAGGCTTGGAGTAAGAAAGGGATCAATATGGTAAAGAAGCTACAGAGCTTGTACGTTGGAAAGGCTAAAGAGTTATTCCTCACCGATAACGATGACTATTACATTGCAAAATTCTTAGATCAAGTAGCAGCCAATAAAGGAAAGCGAATTGAAGAAAGAGAAGGAAAAGGAAAGTTAACTAACGGGATTTCTTCGATACTTTTTCAATACTTAGAAGACCATGGTATAAAAACACATTTTGTCGAAAAATTATCCGACGATGAAATGCTGGTCAAAAAAATTGAAATGATTCCTATGGAAATCGTCTTAAGAAATTATACCGCAGGCTGGCTAGTGTACCGGTTTAAAATGGAAAAAGGACAGAAAATAGAACCTGCTATCATTGAGTTTTATTATAAAGATGATAATATTAACGATCCTTTTTTAAACACTGATCATGCCCGCTATTTAGGAATTGCCAGCCGGGAAGAACTGGTGAAAATACGTGAAATCACTCACTTAGTCAATGGTCTATTAACTGAATATTTTGAAGTAGCTAAGACAACCCTGGTCGACTTTAAATTAGAGTTTGGGCGTGATGAAGCAGGTGACTTAGTAATTGGTGATGAAATATCGCCGGATGTCTGCCGCCTCTGGGACAGTGCAACAGGGGCCAGTTTGGACATCGACTTGTTCCGACGCAATGAAGGAGATGTAGTAGCTGCTTACGATGTAATATATAATCGTTTATTAAAAGCTTTGTAATTTATTAAAAGGGGATAAGAAAATGTATAAAGTAGATATTTATGTTAACTATAAGGAATCAATTTTAGATCCACAGGTGGAAGCACTAAATAAAAGCTTTAATCGTTTAGGCTATAGTCAAATAGAAGATTTTCGTCAAGGTAAACATTTTGAGTTGAAGTTAACCAAAGAAACTGAGGATGTTGAAGCTTTAGTGGAAGAAATTTGCCGGAAAATCTTAGTAAACGAAGTTATGGAGTCTTATCATTATACAATTTCTGAGGAGGCTTAAGATGAAGGTTGCAGTTATTTCATTTCCAGGATCAAGTGGTGACGTCGACGCTTATCATGCGGTAGAAGAAACGACTAAAGCAGAAGTCAATTATATTTCTTCTCTTAATTCAGAGTCTTTAGCCCCTTATGACTTAGTAGTACTGCCGGGCGGAGCTGCTTATGGAAACTATCTGCGTCCAGGAGCCTTAGCTAGTCAAGACCCTATTATTCCTGCCCTTAAAGAGTTCGCCCAAGCAGGTGGTATCGTACTGGGGCTGGCTAACGGATTTCAAATATTAACTGAAATCGGCTTGCTGCCGGGAGCTTTTCTCATTAATCCAAATTTAAAATTTATCAACCGTTCATTAGATGTTAAGGTCGAACAAACTGACACTATTTTTACTAATCAATATGAAAAAGATCAAATTCTCAATTTACCTTTGGCAAATAAAAAAGCTAACTACCAGCTGAGTGAATTAGAAGTTGAAAAGTTAGAAAAAAATGGACAAATTATCTTCCGCTATGAAGAAGGTCATCCTACAAGTTCAACAGCTGGTATTGCCGGGGTAACTAATCAAGAAGGTAATGTGCTAGGATTAATGCTTCATGCTGAACGTGCGGTAGAACATTTAATACATAATGAAGATGGAGCAGGTTTATTCCAATCAATTGAAGATCATCTTGCTCAAAAATCATCAAAGGAGGCCCAAGCATAATGGCTAGAATGGAAGAATTGAGTCCTGAACAAATTAAAGAAACCAAGATTTACCGTGAGTGGGGCTTATCGGATGATGAGTATGCTAAAATCAGCGACGATATTTTAGGTCGCTTACCAAACTTTACAGAAACAGGAATTTTTTCTGTTATGTGGTCCGAACATTGTTCCTATAAAAACTCCAAACCGGTACTGCGTAAATTCCCAACCGAAGGTCCGCAGGTTTTACAAGGACCGGGAGAAGGGGCTGGTATTGTTGATATTGGGGATGGCCAGGCAGTAGTATTTAAAGCTGAAAGTCATAACCATCCTTCAGCAGTGGAACCTTATGAAGGAGCTGCTACCGGTATTGGTGGAATTTTACGTGATATCTTTTCTATGGGTGCCCGTCCGATTGCGTCATTGAATTCGCTACGTTTTGGTGAACTGGATGATGAGCGGACTCGTTATTTATTTGATCAGGCGGTTGAAGGTATTTCAGATTATGGTAATACGATAGGAATACCTACCGTAGGAGGAGATATCGCTTTTGATGATGCATATAAAGAAAATCCTCTGGTTAACGCCATGTCGGTTGGATTGATCAATCATGAGAATATGCAAAAAGGCCTTGCTTCTGGAGTCGGTAATACGATCATGTATGTTGGAGCCGCCACAGGGCGTGATGGTATTCATGGAGCGACCTTTGCTTCTGAAGAATTTGACGATAGTGTAGAACAAGAACGTTCAGCTATTCAAGCCGGCGATCCATTTCTAGAAAAATTAGTAATGGAAGCATGTTTAGAAGTTATATTAGAACATCAAGAAGCTTTAGTAGGTATCCAGGATATGGGAGCAGCTGGAATTGTTTCATCTTCTTCAGAAATGGCTGAAAAAGCCGGTTACGGGGTTGTCTTGAATTTAGATGATGTTCCACAACGTGAAGCCGATATGATTCCCTATGAAATGATGCTGTCAGAATCGCAAGAACGCATGCTTTTATGTATTAAAAAAGGCATGGAAGAGGGAATCACCGCTGTTTTTGAAAAGTACGGCTTAAATGCAGTAAAAGTCGGTGAAGTAACTGATGACAGTCGCTACCGTCTAATGTTTGAAGGAAAAGAAGTTTGTAATGTACCAGTGGAAGCATTGGGAGATGGACCGGTTTATTATAACGAATCAAAAGTTCCGCAACGAATTGTTGAATGGGAAGGCCAGGGTCAATTCCAGCCGGAAATTGATGATCTCACTCAAACTTTAAAAGATATTTTGGCACAGCCAACCGTTGCTTCTAAAAAAATCGCTTATGAAACTTTTGACTCTCAAGTTAGAAATTCCACTATGGTTGGCCCGGGCTCAGACGCAGGTGTAATTAAAATTCGTGGAACAAATAAAGCGATTGCTTTAACTGCCGATTATAACTCACGTTATATTTACTTAAACCCTGAAATTGGAGGACAGATGGCAGTTGCTGAAGCGGCGCGCAATATAGTTGCATCAGGAGGAAAGCCATTAGCTCTAACTGACTGTTTAAACTTTGGAAACCCTGAAAAACCAGAAGTTTTCTATGAGTTAGATAAATCAGCCGATGGGTTGGCTGCTGCAGCAAAATTATTAGATACACCGGTTGTATCCGGAAATGTTTCCCTATACAACGAATCCAACGGACAGGCAATTTATCCTTCTCCAATGATTGGAATGGTAGGTTTAGTAGAACATATCGATCATGTCACCACATCAAAGTTTAAAAATGACGGTGATGGAATCTATTTGATTGGTGAAACAACAGATGCTTTTAATGGCTCTGAAATTCAAAAAATGATACAAGGAGATATTTCAGGTCCTTTATTTGACTATGATTTAGAAAAAGAAAAAACTAACCAAGACCTTGTTTTAAAAGCGATTAAAGAAGGCTTCTTAGCCTCAGCCCATGATTTATCTGAAGGCGGACTGGCTGTAGGTCTAGTAGAGTCTGCATTTGATACAAAATTTGGAATAGATGTTCATTTAGATATGCCGGCTAGTTATTTATTTGCTGAAAACGGGTCACGGTTTGTAGTTTCTGTTAAAAAAGAAAAAGAAGCAGAGTTTGAAGCTGCTTTTGCTGATCATTTTATTAAATTAGGCCAAGTTACATCTGACAGCAAAATTTCAATTACAACTGAAGAAAGTGATCTAAAAGTAGAAGCTTCGACCAAGGAATTACAACAAGTCTGGGAGGAAGCTATACCATGCCTTTTACAAGGGAAATAATCGACGGAAAAGATGTAGTTTCAACCGAACTGACTTTTGATACCTATGACTTACCTCATGAAGAATGCGGTTTGATTGGTTTTTGGGGTCAGGAAGAGGCCGCCATTGATGCTTATTATGGTCTACATGCTTTACAGCATCGTGGACAAGAAGGGACAGGCATCATTTCTTTTCAAGATGGAAAAATTGTTTCACACCGCGGAATGGGTCTGGTACAGGAAGTATTTTCGACCCGCCAATCCCTGGAGGCTTTATCAGGAAAAAATGTCTTAGGACATGTGCGTTATTCTTCTTCAGGCCAAAGGGATATCAGCAATATTCAGCCCTTGGTTTTTAGGTTCCATGATGGTGATATGGCTTTATGCCACAATGGAAATCTGGTAAATGCCCAGTCTTTAAAACAAGATTTAGAAAATCAAGGTGCTATTTTCCAATCCACTTCTGATACGGAAGTCATCATGCATTTAATCAGACGTTCAACTGGAATCACACTGCGTGATAAGGTAAGAGAATCACTCAACCGTGTTAAAGGAGGATATACTTATCTTATAATGACGCAAAATGAGATGATCGGTGCCTGCGACCCCAACGGTTTCCGACCGTTAATAGTAGGACAGATGCCTTCCGGCGCATATGTGATGGCTTCTGAGTCCTGTGCTTTGGATCAGATTGGTGCCAGTCATTTATTTGATGTTGAACCGGGAGAAATGGTATATGTAAATGATGATGGGCTCCAAAGAGAATACTATATAAAGGACCGTCAACAAGCTATCTGTTCAATGGAATTTATTTATTTCGCCCGCCCGGATTCTAACATTTATGGAGTAAATGTTCACACAGCCAGAAAAGCTATGGGAATTCGTTTAGCAGAAGAAGCACCTTGTCCTCAAGCAGATATGGTGATCGGAGTACCCAATTCCTCCCTATCTGCTGCAACAGGCTACGCAGAAGCGGCCGGAATTCCTTATGAAATGGGATTGATAAAAAATCAATACATCGGTCGTACATTTTTACAACCGACTCAAGAAATGCGCGAGCGTGGAGTACAAATGAAACTTTCAGCAGTCCGCAAGGTTGTCGAAGGAAAAAAAATTGTGATGGTAGACGACTCTATAGTTAGAGGGACGACCTCTAAAAGAATTGTTCGACTGCTTAAAGAAGCAGGTGCCAAAGAAGTTCATGTCCGAATTGCTTCACCTGCTTTAAAACATCCTTGCTTTTATGGAATTGATATATCGAACACCCGTGAATTAATCGCTGCTAATTACACTACCGAGGAGATTACAGAAATGATCGAAGCCGATTCCTTAGCTTACCTTTCTGAAGAAAGTTTAATTGAAGCAATTGGTTTTGAAACAGATGCGCCCTATGGTGGTTTATGTATGGCCTATTTCAATGGGGATTTTCCTACTGCCCTGCATGATTTCGAAAGAGAATACCGTGCAGCAGTTGCTAAGTCACCAATACTTTAGAAGATCTACTATTAGGAGGAGAAAAACTTGTTAGAAAAAAATGCCTATGCCCGTGCAGGTGTGGACGTCAACGCAGGTTATGAAGCGGTTGAACGGATGCAGAAACACGTGAAAAGAACGATGCGCCCTGAGGTTTTATCAGAATTAGGAGGCTTTGGTGGAGCTTTCGATTTATCACAATTTAATCATGAGCAACCAGTCCTTGTTTCCGGTACAGATGGCGTAGGAACAAAAGTGATGATTGCGATTGAGTCAGGAAAACATGATACAATCGGTATCGATTGTGTAGCAATGTGTGTGAACGACGTTGTAGCTCAAGGAGCTGAACCACTTTTCTTCTTGGATTATATTGCTTTAGGCAAAAATTCGCCTGAAGTAGTAGAAGAAATTGTTGCGGGAGTAGCCGAAGGTTGTGTACAGGCGGGTACTGCTTTAATTGGTGGCGAAACAGCCGAAATGCCGGGCCTGTATGCTTTTGAAGATTATGATATTTCCGGTTTTACTGTCGGAATAGCAGAAAAGGATCAGCTTTTAAATAAACAGATGGTAAAAGAAGGAGATATCTTAATTGGGTTGGCTTCTTCAGGGATTCATTCGAATGGTTTTTCTTTAGTGCGTGATATTTTCTTCAACCAGCATAATTACCGTTTAGATGATAAAGTCATTGAAGGTGCTGATCAAACTTTAGCTGATCTTCTTTTGACACCAACGAAAATTTATGTGAAATCAGTTTTACCTTTAATTCAACAAAAATTAATAAATGGTGTTGCTCATATCACTGGAGGCGGCTTTGTTGAAAACCTGCCGCGGATGATGCCTGAAAACCTGGCAAGTCAAGTTAATCTTTCCTCCTGGCCTGTATTACCTATCTTTAACATGATGCAGGAATTAGGGAAAATTGATGAGTTAGAAATGTATGAAATCTTCAATATGGGTATAGGGATGGTATTAGCAGTTGAATCTGAAAAGGTCGTTCAAGTAAAACAATTATTAGAAAATGCCGGCGAAACTTTCTATGAAATTGGAAAAGTAGTTACACGTACGGAAGAAAACAAAGCTGTGAACTGGATAAAAGAATAAACTGGGCAGCTTTTTGGACTAACTTTTTCTCATACCCTTGATATAGAAAGGAACTATTATGCGATTTGCTGTTTTTGCTTCAGGCAGCGGCTCGAATTTCCAAGCTTTAATAGAAAGCTTGGAAAATGAGCCGCAGGCTGAATTTACCTTCGTCTTTTCAGATAAGCCTGATTCTCGAGTTTTGGAAAGAGCTGGGAAGTTAGGAATTAAAGCGATTACTAAACAACCAAAAGATTTTGAAGACCGGCAGGCATATGAAAAATTTTTAGTTGAAATATGCCGGGAAGCTGACGTTGATTATATTCTCTTGGCCGGTTATATGCGGCTTATTCATTCACCTTTGTTGCAAGCTTACCCTAAACGCATTATCAATATCCATCCTTCTCTATTACCTCATTTTCCTGGTAAGCAAGGAATTGAAGATGCATTTAAAGCGGGAACTAAACAAACAGGTGTAACCATTCATTATGTAGACGATAAAATTGATCACGGGGAAATTATTATGCAGGAATCAATTAAAATTGAAGAAACAGATACATTAGAGACATTGTCTGAAAAGATACACGCACTGGAACATGCCCTCTATCCTCAAGTAGTGCGCCAACTTATTAAAGGAGCTGAGTAAATGAGTAGAGCTTTAATCAGCGTATCTGATAAAACTGATTTACTTCCCCTGGCTCAAGCTTTGTGTGATTCAGGGGTTGAAATTATTTCTACAGGCGGCACAAAAAAATTTCTCGATGAAAATGGAATCCATACAATTAGTGTAGAATCGGTAACTGAGTTTCCTGAAATAATGGATGGTCGTGTAAAAACTTTACATCCTAAAATTCATGGGGGCCTTTTAGCCTTAAGAAACAATCCGGATCACCAAGAAGCTTTAGAAGTACATGATATTCTTCCAATTGATTTTGTCATTGTAAATCTATATCCTTTCAAAGAAACAATTGCAAAAAAAGATGTTTCAATGGCAGAAGCAATTGAAAATATTGATATAGGTGGTCCGTCCATGCTGCGGTCGGCTGCTAAAAATTATCAAGCAGTCACAGTAGTTTGTGATCCGGTAGATTATGGTAAAGTTATTGAAGAATTAGAGGCGAGTCAAAAGACAAGCTTACATACCCGCCAGCGGTTGGCTCAAAAAGTATATGCTAAAACAGCAGCTTATGATGCAATGATTGCCAATTATTTAAACAGCCAATTAGATGATGAAAGCCATAGTGAAAACCTGCTGGCAGAAGATAGATTGAATATATCATTAAATCATAAAGACACGCTGCGTTATGGTGAAAATGCTCATCAGCAGGCAGTGCTGTATGAAGATGAAGCAGCTCCTGCTTATTCTATCACCAAAGCCAAGCAGCTCAATGGAAAAGCCTTATCTTATAATAACTACCGGGATGCGGATGCAGCACTTCGAATGATAGCGGAATTTCCTAACCAGCCTTGTGCGGTCGCGGTAAAACATTTGAATCCATGCGGGGTGGCAGTTGGAGAAACTATCGAATCTGCTTTTGAGCGTTGTTTTGAAGCCGACCCTATTTCAATTTTTGGTGGTATTCTTGTTTTTAACCGCCGGGTGTCACTAAAATTGGCTGAACAACTCCATGAGATTTTCTTAGATATTATCATTGCACCCAGCTTCGAAGAAGCGGCCTTATCCCTTTTAAAAGAAAAAGCAAACGTAAGACTGCTTTCGCTTGAAATGAATGATTTAAATATGGAGGACTACGAACTGGTTTCCGTCTTGGGCGGGGTTTTAGTCCAGGAACGAGATAATATAATAGAAAATCTTGCAGAATGGAAAACTATGACGAGCCATGAATTAACTGAGAAAAACCGTCAAGCACTTGAGTTTGCTTGGAAAGTGTGTAAACATGTAAAATCAAATGCCATAGTTGTTGCCAATGAATTTATGACTTTAGGTATTGGGGCAGGGCAAACAAACCGAGTCGCCTCTGCAAAAATTGCAGTGGAACAAGCTGAGAAGTCCGGGCATGATCTATCAAATATGGTAATGGCATCGGATGCTTTTATTCCTATGACCGACACTTTAGAATACGCCGCCAAGCATCAAGTCCAAGCTATCATTCAACCGGCTGGATCAATCAAGGATCAGGTGGTGATTGAACGGGCGGAAGAACTTGGAATGCCGATGCTGTCCACAGGAGTGCGTCATTTCCGTCATTAAGATTGTATAAAGGGGTATAGAATGAAATTATTAGTTATCGGGAGAGGCGGGCGCGAGCATGCGATTGCCTATCATCTTTTAAAAAGCTCTCAAGTTGAAACTGTCTACTGTGCACCTGGAAATCCGGCAATGACTTTCGATGGCATCGAATGCGTTGATATTAATGAAAATGATTTTGCCGATTTGGTTAATTTTGCTAAAGAAAAACAGGTGGATTGGACCTTTGTAGGACCTGAAATTCCATTATTTGATGGGATTGTTGACTATTTTGAAGCATCCGGTCAAATTATTTTTGGACCTGATCAAGCAGCATCCCAAATTGAAGGTTCAAAACTTTTTGCTAAAAAATTAATGGACCGTCACCGGATTCCTACTGCCAAGTATGCTAGTTTTACTGACTTGGAAGCTTCATTAGAGTATTTAGAAAACCAAGACTTACCCATTGTGGTAAAAGTGGATGGTCCTGCTGCAGGTAAAGGGGTAACAGTTGCTCAGACTCTAGCTGAAGCGCAGACAGCCGTGAAAGAAGCTTTTACAGATTTTCAAAACACTTTGAGTAAAGATTCAGAATCGAAGAAAAAAAATCAATGCGTGGTCATTGAAGAGTGTATGGTAGGACCGGAATATTCTATTTTTTCTTTTGTGTACAATGGAGTGGTTTTTCACTCCTTACCAGCAAAAGATCACAAGCGTCAAAAAGATGGTGATCAAGGCCCTAATACTGGAGGCATGGGTGCATTCACACCCGTGGATTTTATTAGTGAAGCTGATTACCAAAGAAGCTTGGTTGAAATTGTAGAACCTGTTTTAGTTGCATTGGAAAAAGAAGGTGTGCCTTTTAACGGGGTCTTATATACTGGCTTAATGTTGTGTGAAGATGGACCTAAAGTGATTGAGTTTAATGCTCGGTTAGGCGATCCGGAGACCCAAGTAGTATTACCTCTATTGAAAAATGACTTTGCTCAAGTAATTGATGACTTAATTCACGGTCGCCCATTTGAAGTTAGCTGGCATGAAGATAAAACTTGTTTAGGTGTGGTGTTGGCTGCAGAAGGTTATCCACACAAGCCGGTTAAGGGAATAGAGTTTGAATTAGCTAAAGTCGGCCGGCCGGGGATGAAGATTTATTATGCCGGAGTATCAGCGGTAGATCCATTTGTCTCACAAGGTGGACGTCTGGCTATGGTCACTCAATTTTCTGATAATAAAGAGCAGGCCCGCCAGTCAGTTTATGATTATTTAGGCAATCAGGAACTTTCTCAAATTTTCTACCGCAAAGATATCGGAGTTTAAGACAGTCAGTTGAGTCTACATGAAGATTCACTAATACTATATTACCGCGGCTTTCTCTTGTAATAAGATTATATCCGCGGTAATAAAGATTTTATTTTACTATAGATTTTCTCGTTTTATCCTGTTTGAGTCTTTTAAAATCTTATATGTTATAAAGCCTTATCATCTTATGACCGTGCGCTTTTACTCTTTAAGAATTTTGACCATTGTAAAAAATGTAAAACTATTGTTTTATTTTATATAGGAAGTGAAAGAAATGCAGATTTCAAAAACCAATCAGGCTTTATTCAGGAGAATAATTTTACGTTTGATTATAATTATTTTAACTCTGGTACTTATATTTTATGGGCTGCCTTTATTTTTCCAGTTATTATATCCTTTTATTTTTTCTTATTTTTTAGCAGCTTTAGTAAATCCGTTGATAAACTTACTTGGTAGAAAAATAAGTGTCAGCAGGATGAATATTAGATCTTCAGTTATAAAAAACATATTGACCTTTATATTTACAATTTTAATATTATTAACACTTTTTATTGTTTCTTATTTTGTTTTTTCTACATTATTAAACGAAGTCTTTGATTTAGCCAATGGTATACAAGATAATTGGACTACAATTGTGGAAATGTTTGAAAATACTGAGCAGTGGCTGACTGAACAATTGGACATATTACCGATTGAAGCCATCGAAATTGTGGAAGGGATTACGGATAATATTCTTAATTTTCTAAGGAACTTAAGCCGTAATCTATTAAATTATACTGTCTCCTTTACAGGGTCCGTCATTTCAAAAGCGGGCACATTTTCCATCAATTTGATCACATTCTTCTTATCCTTGTATTTTATGATGTCAAATTTTGAACGTATAAATAACTTCATCAGAAGAATTACAAATAAACAAATAGTAAAAAATGTTAATTTAGTAAAAGAGACAGTAGTGGTAGGGCTTGGAGGTTATGTTAAAACTCAATTAATCTTGGCTTTAGTGGTTTTTGTTGTCATGCTTTTTGCATTTACGATTTATGGTCAGGAATATGCTTTAATTATTGCTATATTCTTAGCTGTTATTGATTTGATACCTCTTATTGGAACGATTGCTGTCTTGCTTCCCTGGGGAATTGTAGAATTTATCATCAATGATCCAAATTTTGGTGTGTTTCTTATTTTAATTGGTATAGGACTTTTCTTATTAAGAAGAATGATTGAACCAAAAATAATGGGCAGCCAAACAGGCATGCATCCTTTACTGGCATTGATTAGTATTTATGTGGGAATTCAATTTTCAGGTTTATGGGGCGCTTTATTAGGCCCTTTAATTATGATTGTTTTATTAGGGGTTATTCGCTCTGGAATTCTAGATAATACTATTGCTGATCTCAGTCAATTTTATCATCTTATTACTGCAACACTGAAAAGACCCTCTCATAAAAGAGATGACACCATAAATTATTAAGCTTTTACGCTTTAAACTTAATAAACTGAAAAATTCAACTACCGTAAAATAATAGTAAAACTTTTTGTCTTAAAACTTTAAGCAAAGAGTTTTTTTTATTTCTCAAAATTAAGTAATCCTACTGTATTGTATGTTATAATACAAGTAGACAGAATAAAGGAGGCTGTAAGATGATATTAGAGATTGATTCTGTTTCTGAAGTTCCTTTATATCAGCAAGTGAGAGATCAAATTATTGTTGGTATCGCTCAAGGTAATCTTCAATATGGTGAAAAATTACCAAGTGTCCGTCAACTAGCTATTGATTTAGAAATAAATCCGATGACAGTAAGTAAAGCTTATCAATTATTAAAAGGCGAAGGGCTGCTTGAAACGGATCGGCAGACCGGCACAAAGATAGTTGATCAAGCTCCCAGTTTATCACCAATAGAAGAAATTCAATTAGAAGAACGTTTAACCCTTCTTTTGAGCGAAGGAGTGGCAAAAACAGGCAGCCGAAAAGAGTGGATTCAACGCATATACTCCATTGTCGAAAATATAAATAGAAAGGATGATTAATCATGATTTGGTTATGGATAGGGATTGTGATCATTTTTTATTTAATTATGATGAGCACTGCGCGGTATGATAACTTTAAAATTGTAGGCATACCTATTGAACCAAAAATGCTTCAATCCAATTCAGTGCAAGCTGCTCTCAATCAATACAAAATAAAAGTGACCCTTTTTTCTATTATTTTTATTACATTTTCATTTTTAAGCAGACTGGATTTCCTCAGTAACTGGCAAGATACCCTCTTATTATTAATTCTTATTGCCATGACCCTTACTCACTACATTATATTTATTCAGTTACAAGACAATCTTAATCAAATCAAACTACACCATGCTCTTCATACCAATAAGTCAAGGACAGCTGCAAGAAAACGTGTCGACCTTACAGCAAGCAGTGAAAAAGGGAAAGCAGCTCCTCATAAAGTCTGGGCCTGGGTATTGTGGTTTGGAACCCTTATTCCACTTTTAATTGATAAGTCGGACCCCATTCTGGGTGTGATGTTATGGTTATTACCGCTTCTTTTTTTATTATTACCGGTTGTTTACTCCCGGTCAATAGCTTTCAAAACACAAGCCGTTACTAAAGATTCTAAAATTAATCATGCCTACCAATCACGGTATGAGTGGATTAAAGGAATAGGCTTTCTTATCTTAGAAGCAGCCACATTTTTAGGTTATATCTTAATTACCTTGCCGATAATATTAGGATGGAAAACTTTTTGGATTAATTTAGGGATTGGTGTAATATTTTTATCAGTTTTACTCGTTATGGCTTGGAATTCATGGCAAATAAATCAATTAAATGAAGATTTTTTAGGTGAAGCAGAGTGGATAATCAATGAAACAGAAGCTACCTATCGTTGGGGTTTTTATCACAATCCCGCTGATTCTCGTATCTTTGTCCCTAAAGTTTCGGGTTTAGGTACAACTGTTAATGCTGCTCATCCAATTGGACGTTGGATTGTCATCGCGACGATTGCTCTTTTAAGTATATTATTAATTTTTACTGTTATTATGACATTCAGTTCTTATTCTGTAGCATTGGGACCGGAGGAATTACAAATTGATTCTATATTGTATAAAGACTCAGCTATTTATGAAGATATTGAAAAGGTTCGTTTATCCCAGGAAGATTTAAAGAGTGTCCGGGTAAATGGCTATGGCGGGATTAAATACTCCTACGGGAATTTTCAAGTTGAAGACTATGGAACTGTACGTCTTTATATAAATAAAAATAACCCTTTGTATATTGTTGTAGAAATGAAAGAGGGGATACAGCCTGAATATATTATTTTCAATGAGGACACAGCGGAGGAGACAGAAGATACTTACCAAAGCTTAATAGAAGTTTTAAACGAATAAAACAAAAAAGGCCCTTGGGGGGCCTTTTATAAAAGTTAATAATTAGTTTTTGTTAACAGAAGCATCATAGATACCGTCAATTGCATCAGCAATTGTTTGGTTGAATTCATCATCTGATTGACCATGTCTCAAGTCTTGTGCAAGAGCGCGAGAGAATGAAGCAATTACGTCAGGAGTTTGTTTTAATTTTTCGTTAGCTTTAACGGTTTCATAGCCACCAGATAAAGCTACAACCCGAACCATGTTAGGATGTTTTGCTACTTCAGCGTAAGTATCCGGAACAGTTGGAATAGTAATTTTCAGCATAACATATTCATCTTCAGCCAGTTTATTTAAACCTGTTAAGAGCTCTTCTGCTAATTTAGCTTCAATTTTTGATTTATCTTCAGCATGAATGTTAACTTCCGGTTCAATAATTGGTACTAAACCAGCTTTGATCACTTCTTTTGCTACTTCAAACTGTTGTTCTACGATAGTTTTAATGCCTGCTTCCGAATAAGAATTGATAACAGAACGCATTTTCGTACCAAAGATATGACGCTCGTTAGCACGTGCTAATAAGTCATCTAATAAAGTTAAAGGTTTCATTAATTGAACACCGTCAGCTTCTTCCATTAAACCTTGATCGATTTTAACGAAAGGCACTACACCCTTATCTTCCCATAAGTAATCAGCAGTTTTCTTACCGTCAATATCACGATCCATTGTCTGCTCAAATAGTATAGCTCCGATCACTTTTTCATTACTGAATGCTGGCGCTTTAATAATACGTGAACGCATTTCATGAACTAAGTCAAACATCTCATCATCATTTGAAAACTGATCCTCATTTACTCCATAGGCTGCTAAAGCTTTAGGGGTAGATCCTCCTGATTGATCAAGTGCTGCGATAAAACCTTTACCATTTTTAATCTGTTCGAATTGTTCTTTATTCATCCTTACAACTCCTTATTAAGTTCTGTTATAATGATAGCCTTTTCTTAATGAATAATCAAATATTACTTACCAAGCGGTAGTGAGAAATAACTTAATTAAAAATGAACAGCCTGTTAAATAGCTTATTTTACCTTATTTCGAATACTCTTATCTTCATTTTTGGAAGAATCAAAGAAGAAAATCTTATTCTAAACTGTATTAATTGTAAAATAAATCTGTATCTTTAGACAGACAGCTACTATTCTTTTTCAACTGTGCGAGTGTCATAGATACCGTCTTCAAAAATAACGATATCAATTTTTTTGTCATGCTCTTCCATTGGAATGTCTTGTGTCTCAAGCTTTGAATAGTAAGGTAAAACTAGCAGGGCATTCTCAGCTCTTTCTAAAAAGCGGTCATAATATCCGCCGCCGTAACCTACACGTTCCCCGTCCCGGTTTGATGAAACGCAGGGCATAATGATCAAATCAATGTCTTCCGGCGCAATGATTGGTGTTTCTTTAACAGGTTCTTTAATGCCAAATTTACTTTCTTCAAATTCAGTCGCAGGAGTTAATTCCATCGCTTCGATTACACGTTTAGGGAAGACCCGAGGTGATCCCACTTGTTTGCCGTCTTTCCAGGCACGTTCGATTATAGGCATAGTATTAAATTCATCTTCAGTTGAATAATAAATCATGATTGTTTCTGCTTCTTGAAATTCAGGTAAAGAAAATATTTTTTCATAAATTTTATTTTCAGCTTCTTGACGGTACTGGTCGGTTAAAGCCTCTCTTTTTTTGAAAATATCTTTTCTAATTGCTTCTTTTCTTAACGCATCTTCTTTAGTCATCTTTCTTACCTCCGTTAAACCTTAATGTTTTCATTATAGCATCTATCCTCTTGGTTGATAAGTTAGACGATTAGCAGCTAGAGAAAGCATTAATAAAAAATTTGTAGTTATAATTAAAGAATTATAGAATAAAGTAAGTTGAAAGGTGGACTTATATAATGCTGCGTAAATTTGTGAAAGACTTCGGCCATGGGTAACCCTTTAATCGTTTCTGGTGGTTTTATGTAGGCTCCTTAATAACTGATATTAAAAAATGAAGTAAAGGAGAGCTGATTATGAATAGTTCTATCAACCTGGAAAACTGGCAACCGCAGGAAAAAAACTGGCAACATGCCTTACAGCCATTTTTTAGAAGTCAAACATTTAAGAATTTAAGTGAATTTTTATCTCTAAATTATGAGAAAAAGGAAGTTTATCCTCCAAAAGAGCATCTTTACAGTGCGTTTGAATTGACCCCATTAAACCAAGTTAAAGTTGTTATTATAGGTCAGGATCCTTATCATGGACCGGGGCAGGCTAATGGACTGGCGTTTTCAGTGAAAGCCGATAAAAAGCTGCCGCCTTCTTTAAGAAACATTTATAAAGAGTTATCAAAAGATTTAGGAGTGGAACAGCCAGAAAATGGTGATTTATCTCATTGGGCAAAACAAGGCGTTCTACTTTTAAACCGAGTACTCACAGTGGAAAAAGGTCAAGCAGCTTCTCATCAAGGTAGGGGATGGGAAGAATTAACGGAGTTGGCAGTGACGGTGATTAATCAGTTGGAACACCCAGTCATCTTTATATTGTGGGGTAAGCAGGCTCAAAGTTTAGAAGGACTTATAGATAAAAAACGTCATTTTATTATAAAAAGTTCTCATCCCAGTCCTTTTTCAGCCCATCGGGGCTTTTTCGGCAGCAGGCCCTTTAGTCAGGTGAATCATTTTTTAAAACAAACCAATCAGGAGCCCATTAAGTGGGAAATTTAAAATCATCAACATCTCACTAAAAATCTTTGCCAGTTTTAAGTGAGATGTCTATTTATTATAATTACTCCTTAATTTAATCATAAAATTGGTAAAATCAGACACATTTATCTTAAATTTATATATTGTAAATTTTATCAAAAAAGTGTATAATTAAAATTGATTTTAAAAAACGAATTTTTTGGAGGGTATGTAGTGGAAAATAATAAAGTCGCAACTTTTACAGAAGTATTAGCAAATCCAGCTCCTTTAGGGCTAATGGGGTTTGGTATGACAACTATTTTGCTGAATATTCATAATGCCGGCTTTTTTGGAATGGATGCCATGATATTAAGTATGGGTATTTTCTTTGGAGGGCTGGCTCAAGTAGTTGCCGGTATTATGGAATTCAAAAAAAATAATACTTTTGGTACAACTGCTTTTACTTCTTATGGCTTCTTCTGGTTAGCTTTGGTTGGATTAAATATTATGCCTGAAATGGGTTTAACAACTGCACCTGACTCTTTATCAATGGCAGCATTTTTATTTATGTGGGGCTTATTTACTTTATTTATGTTCATAGCCACTTTAAGAATCAGCCGTGCTTTACAAGTTGTTTTTGGTACTCTGGCCATTCTGTTCTTTTTATTAGCCATTGCTAATTATACTGGCTCAGCCTTTATTTTAACGATTGCAGGTTATGAAGGAATTCTATGCGGCTTTACCGCTATCTATGCAGCCATGGCTCAAGTTATCAACGAATCTTATGGTAAAGAAATTTTACCACTGGGAGTAGTTAAATAGTAAAACTAACCATCTTAATTAATGCTTACACTTAAATTTTTTTAAAATAAGACAGTTCTTTGATAGACATAACTATCAGTGCTGTCTTTTTTGTTGGATTTAACTTAATTTTTTAAGCTTACTATTACTATAAAAAGCTCAAATAGGATACAATTTAGATGACGAAACTAGTTAATGAAAGTTAAGGAGGAAAGACAATGTTTTTTAAACAAATTTATGATCCAAAACTCTCACAATATTCTTACATCGTAGCCTGTCAACAAACCGGAGAAGCTATAATAATAGATCCTAAACGTTTAATGACTGATTATGAATCCATCGCTAAAGAAGAAGGACTTTATATAAAAAAAGTAACTGAAACTCATATTCATGCCGATTTCGCATCCGGTTTACGTGAAGCAGCTGACTACTATCAAGCGACCCCTTATGTGTCGGATGAAGGAGATGACGAGTGGAAATATGAAAATATGCCGAATACTACTGTTTTTTTAAAAGAAGACGACATCATTCAAGTAGGAAATATAGAATTGAAGGTTATTCATACACCTGGGCACACTCCTGAAAGTATTTCCTTTTTACTTTATGACCGTGGCGGCAGTAAAGTTCCTATGGGTTTGTTTACCGGTGATTTCTTATTTGTTGGAGATGTCGGCAGGCCGGATTTAATGGAGAAAACTTTGGGTGTAGCCAACAATGCGGCTTTAAGCGCTGAAGAGATGTACCAGTCATTAAAAAAATTAGAAAACTATCCCGATTATCTTCAAATTTGGCCCGGACACGGAGCTGGCAGTTCGTGCGGTAAGGCCCTTGGAGCAGTGCCGATTTCTACCTTGGGCTATGAAAAGCAAAATAATTGGGCTTTTCAACATACTAATGTAGAGACTTTTAAAGATGAGTTATTGGATGGCCAATCTGAACCGCCGACTTATTATGGTCATATGAAGAAAATTAATAAAGAAGGTTTCCCCGCTTTTAAATTAAAAGATATACCTGTTAAACCGTCTGTGAATTTACAACATCAGATGTTTGATTTAAGAGATAAGGAAAGTTTTGCGCAGGCTTTTAAACAAGGAGCCATCAATATTCCTTTCAATAAAAAATTTGTCCAGCATAGCGGCTGGTATTTAGACTATGACCAGGCTCTGACGGTTATTGCAGATCCGCAGGACAGTGAAGCCATTCAAAGGGATCTGGCTTCGATTGGCTTTGACAAGTTAGAACAAATTATTCCGATTGAAGAGTTTGAAAAATACACAGATGACTCTTATGAAAAAGTTAGAGCCGAAGAATTGATAGAAAATTACCAAAGAAAAAATATTTTAGATGTGCGGGCTGCTAATGAATATAAAGAGGGACATCTCGATAAGGCTCATAACATTCATTTTGGTCATTTAGATACCGCGGACATACCTTTTGATAAAGAAGAAACAATTTATGTTTACTGCCAATCTGGTGTACGTTCAGCCGTAGCGGTAAGTGCTCTGAAAAAACGGGACTATAAAAACACAGTACTGGTTGAAGGCGGATATAAGGACATTGAAAAATTAGTGGAGGAAGAAAAATAAGATTTCACCATCTAAATATATGCTCCAAAAATAAAATAGCAAGCGGACTTCAATGGACTGCTCCTGAGATGTATCATAAAATTAAGGAGATCCACATTTGAAGTCCCTTTTCATTTTCAAAGAAAAAAAGAGACCTTTTCAGTCTCTATAAAGAATAACATTCAGCCAAAAGCTCTCTATTTAACTGCCCATTGTTTATAACAAGAAGAGCATCCCGATTACTGCAATTAAATTATTTATAAAATGAAAAATCATAGCCGGGATGATATTACGATCATAAATCCAATAATAATAAGTCAGGACGAGTGTAAGCGGCAGGTAAAGTAAAAAGTCGGCAAAAATGACAGAATGCATAAAAGTAAAGAAAACAATTGAAAAAATAGTAGCTGCGACCAGCCAGCCTTTACGGTTTCGCGGAATAATGCCAATAATTGCTTCACGGTAAACCAATTCTTCAACAATAGGAGCAAAGACGACTGTCATAAAAATAGTAGTTATGACAGGGATATTTTGACTCATCTCATTTAGAGCCTGCTGATTGGCGCCCAGACTGTCCATATCGATAAAAAAGGAGAGTCCTGCAACTGTAATGACTCTTAATATCAGGACAAGAATAAAAGCAATCAGAAAACCTAAGAGAACACGCGGCCAAGAATCCACTGTCGCCTTATAGCGCAGCCATTCATTTTTTAAATGCTTCCTGTATAATATTAAAGCCAGTACCACTAAAATTAAATAAACAAAACTGTAGGTTTGATCAATGGCTGGAGTATAGGCAGGGTTTTGAAGCACTAAAAAAATGGGTAAAAATAAAATTAAAACAAAGTAGGTCAAAATAAGTATAAATGAACGTTTAAACATAGAACACCTCCATAAAAAGTATACCATAGGCTCTGAAAGGGACAAAAGAAAGAGAATCTAGAATAAGTGTAAATCCCACTCAATCAAGAAGAACGGACTATGATATAATAAAAGACACATAAAAAGAGAGACTGGAAAAAATCTTTCCAGTTGAATTGAGGAGTAATAAGATGAAGGAATTAACCATCACGAATTTAAGAAAAACATATGGAACAAAAACGCTTTTTGATGGCATCGACCTATCAATTAGAACAGGTGACCGTATTGGATTAATCGGGCCGAATGGGACCGGAAAAAGTTCCTTATTAAATGTGATTGCTGGTTTAGATACTTATGATGAAGGAGAAATCAGTAAGCCTAATCAATATGAAATCGCTCTGCTGGAACAAAATCCCCAACTTAATCCTAACTATACCATTTTAGATACGGTCTATGATTCTAAAGCTCCCTTAATTCAATTACTGAAACGCTATGAGAAAAAAAGACTGGAATTAGAAGCTGCACCAAATAATCAGCATCTTCAGGAAGAATTTACCCGTCTGGGTGAAGAGATGACATTAAGAGGCGGTTGGGATGTAGAAATTTCAGCTAAATCTATTTTATCCCAGTTGGGGTTGAATGATTTAAGCTTAAGGGTAGGGGATGCGTCAGGTGGGCAGCAGAAACGGATTGGTATTGCCCAGGTCTTAATTGCTGAACCGGATCTTTTAATTTTGGACGAACCGACCAACCATTTGGACATTGAGTCCATTCAATGGCTGGAAAAATATTTGGCAAATTATAAAGGTGCGCTATTATTAGTAACACACGACCGCTATTTCCTGGACCGTGTAGTAAATAAAATCATGGAGTTACGTTTTGGAAAGATTACTGAATATACAGGTAACTACGAAACTTATTTAGTGAAACGTGCCGAACAAGAAGCGGTGGAGAGCCGAGTGGCACAAAAACAGGACCGCCTGTTTGAACAAGAATTAGCATGGATGCGTAAAGGGGCAAAAGCCCGGACGACTAAGCAGGAAGCTAGAATTGGGCGTTTTCAAGATTTGCAGCAAACTATTTCTGATCGTAATCAAAGTTCAGATGACATAGAGTTTAATTTTACCCAGCAGCGCATGGGTAATCAAATTATGGAACTGGAGAATATCGACATCTCGATTGGAGATGTGCAGGTGATAAAAGACTTTTCAAAAACATTCTTAAAAGGGGAACGTTTAGGAATTGCAGGGGATAATGGCGTAGGAAAGTCCACATTCTTAAATACTTTGTCGGGGGATCATCAATTAGATGCAGGGACTTTTTTAGTGGGTCAAACAATTAAAATGGCTTATTACCGCCAGCTGGATGAGGATTTACCAAATGAAATGAGAGTTCTTGAATATCTAACGAAAGTAGCAGACGATTTTAAGCGGCCTGATGGATCACATGTCTCAGCAGCACAAATGTTGGAGCGATTTCATTTTCCGCGTGAAAGTCACGGCAGTCAAATTAAGTCTTTATCGGGTGGTGAACGCCGTCGGCTTTATTTACTAACTCTGTTAATTCAAGAACCCAATGTTCTATTATTAGATGAACCGACCAATGACTTAGATATTGATACGCTGACAACACTTGAAGCTTTTCTAGAAGACTTTGAAGGCGTGGTAATTATTGTTTCCCATGATCGTTACTTTCTGGATAAAACCGTTGATCAAGTACTGGAACTGCAAGGTGGCGGACGATTTGAGCTTTTCTGGGGCAATTATACTGATTATCTCAGCCAAAAAGCGGATCAGGAAAAAGAAGTGGCAAGGGAAAGTAAAAAAGAATTACTGGTGGCAGCTGATAAGGATAATAATGAAACGGAAGATTCAGCAACTTCAAGTATAAAGAAAAAACAGCGTATGACTTACCAGGAAAAGAAGGAATGGGCCGGTTTAGAAGAAAAAATTGAAAAAATTGAAAACCGCATCGATGCCATTAATACATCCATGGTAAAAGAAGCAAGTGATGCAGTTCGTTTAATGGATCTGCAAAGCGAATTGGATGAAAAAGAAATGGAACTTCTGGAATTATACGAACGTTATGAATATTTAAGTGAATTAGAACAATAAAACAGCTTCTTACATTTATAATGCTTTACTTGAATAGCTAAAATCCTATTATTTTACTTGTATGCCTTTACAAGGTAGAATCAACTTAAATAAACCATTATTAAGGGCAGGAGGGGACAGACTTATGCAACAGTATCTTGATTTATTACAGCATGTCTTAGATAAAGGACAAAAGAAATCGGACCGGACGGGTGTTGGAACCATCAGCGTCTTTGGTTACCAATCACGCTACGATTTAAGAGAATCTTTCCCTATTTTAACTACTAAACGTGTAGCTTTTGGATTAGTGAAAAGTGAATTGCTTTGGTTTTTACGAGGAGATACTAATATCAAATATTTATTGGAACATAATAATCATATTTGGGATGAGTGGGCTTTCCAGCGTTATGTGGACAGCACTTCCTATACAGGGCCGGACATGACTGATTTCGGTTTAAGAGCAGAAAAAGATCCGGACTTTAATGAAGTTTATCAAACAGAACTAAAAAAGTTTCAAGAAAAAGTCTTAGCAGATGATGCGTTTGCAAAAGAGTATGGCGATTTAGGGGATGTTTACGGGAAACAATGGCGCTCATGGGCTAAACGCGATGGGGGTACAATCGATCAGATTCAAAATGTCATCGAAGGCTTAAAAATTAATCCTGATTCCCGCCGGCATATTGTCACTGCTTGGAATCCGGAAGATGTCCCTCATGCAGCTCTGCCGCCATGTCATAATATGTTTCAATTTTATGTAGCAGATGGAAAATTATCCTGCCAGCTTTATCAACGGTCAGCTGATATTTTTCTGGGTGTACCTTTTAATATCTCGTCCTATTCCCTTTTAACGCATTTAATTGCACGGGAAGTGGGATTAGAAGTGGGAGAGTTTGTACACACATTAGGGGACGCTCATATTTACTTGAATCACTTGGATGCCGTCCAGACACAACTGGAAAGGGAACCTAAAAGCCTCCCACAGCTGGTAATCGAAGGAAATGCTCCGATTGATCAAATAAAAAATGAGCAGATTTATTTAACTAACTATGCTCCGCATGGTACGATAAAGGCACCAATTGCTGTATAAAAGAAAAATAGGAGGAAAATTAATGATTACTTACGTATATGCTCAAGATGAAAAGGGCGGTATCGGATATAATAATGACATTCCAGAATGGAACCTGCCCAATGATTTAAAATTCTTTAAAGAACATACAATGGGACATACGATGTTGATGGGTCGTGCTACTTTTGAAAGTATGGACTGTCGTCTTTTACCAGGGCGTAAAACAGTCGTCATGACTACTAATAAAGAGTACGGTAAAGATATTGAAGGTTTGGAGTTAATTCATTCAGTAGAAGAAGGACTTGAATTAGCAAGTGACCAGGAAGTAATGTGCATTGGAGGCGCTGGTGTCTTCGAATCCTTTGCTCCACATGTCGACCGCATTTTACGAACGATGGTTGAAGGAGAATTCCCGGCGGATACTTTCGTTCCGGATATTAATAAAGATGAATTTGAATTAGTCAAGGTTGAAGACGGTGTGTTGGATGAGCGCAACAAACATCCGCACCGCTTTGAGTTTTGGGAGCGTAAAAAATAAAGATTAAGCTGATTACTGTTCACGGGCTGTAAGGTCTGTGAACAGCTTTTTGTCATAAAGAGAAATATAATAACCTTAAATGAGAGATTATAGTAGGAGTGAAGGGTATGACATTTGAAAAAATAAAAGCAGTAGGGATTATTGGTGTAGGCAATATGGGATCAGCAGTGGCGCAGGCCATCGCAGAAAGATATCCCAAGTTAGAATTATATTTGGCAGACGGTCTTCATTCAAAAGCTGAAGCCATGGCCCAAACTTTAAAAGCCACAGCCGTAAAAATGGAAAATATCGCCAGTGAGATGCTGACACGCTCAAGTTTAGTTTTTGTAGCAGTCAAACCAAAAGATTTGGAAGGGCTTTTTCGTCGATTATTAGCGGATATACCGGCTGAGCCTCAGTTTACTTGGGTTTCGATGGCGGGGGGAGTTACCTTAGAAAGATTGCATCAAATGATGCCAAATAATAATCAAATTATCCGCATCATGCCCAATACTCCGGTAGCGATTGGTCGAGGGTTCGTTTCCTACTGCTATGATGCGGATATCGATCACCAGCTTATCACAGAATTTGAAACTCTCCTGCAGGCTGGCGGGCAAATATGTCATATTGAAGAAAACCTTTTTGATGCAGCTACTGCTATTGCGGGGTCAGGACCTGCTTTTATTTATCAATTAATTGAAGCCATGTCAGATGCGGGCGTCTACTACGGTATTTCACGCCAACAGGCTATTGAGATGGCAGCTGCTACAGTAGTAGGAGCAGGAGAAATGGTGTTAGCCAGCGGACAACATCCAGGGGCCTTAAAAGATGCCGTCACCAGTCCTCACGGTACGACCATTGCGGGAGTCCGGGAATTGGAAGCTCATGGTTTTCGTTCTGCTATTATAGAGGCAATTGCTGCTACCATTGAAAAAAACCACGCTTAAAGGAGAAACCATGCCTGCTGAACCTTATTTAAATACTCCACTCAATCACTCTTTTTATCTTGATGTAGGAGACGGCCATCAATTATATGTGGAAGAGTGCGGTAATCCCAAAGGTATTCCACTTATATTTTTACATGGAGGTCCAGGAGGGTCTGTTGGACCGCAGTCACGGCAGTTTTTTGACCCAACAGCTTACCGGATGATTCTTTTTGATCAAAGAGGTAGCGGGAAAAGTACACCATTTTTATCGCTCAACGCAAACACTGTATTAGACTCAGTAGTAGATATAGAAAAAATTCGTCAGCACTTAGAGATTGACCGTTGGATGGTGTTTGGTGGTTCTTACGGTTCGACTCTAGCTTTAGCTTACGCTATTCATTATCCCGAACGAGTGCTGCATCTAGTTTTACGGGGCATTTTTTTAGGTCGCCAAAGTGATGTCGACTGGCTTTTCCAATACGGGGCCTCAGAAATATATCCTGATCGCTTTGAAAAGTTTAAAAATTTTATTCCTCTTGAAGAAAGAAATGACTTGGTGAAAGCTTACTATAAACGCATGAGGTCAGATGACCCAGACTTATCTAACCAGGCTTGTAAACTATGGTCTGATTGGGAAAACTCCATTTTGAAAATGGAAGTGGAAGAACCCGGGTTTGAGATTACCCCTGGCGATCTTGCGGGAGGTTTGTTGGAAGCTCATTATTTTTATCATAAGATGTTTTGGGAAGAGGATAATTACCTTTTAAACCGTGCATATAAATTAAAAAATATCCCTATGGCTGTTTATCATGGCCGGTTTGATATTGACTGTAGGTTGTCAGGTGCCTATGATTTGAAGCAGGCATGCCCGCATGCTGAATTAAATATTGTAGCATTCGCCAGCCATTCTCCTTTCGAACCGCCTTTATTGACTGAACTTGTGAAGGAAATGGATTATTTGAAAAAGGTCTACTTACCTAGTTAAATTTTGCCGGCAATATTTCAAAAGCATCGATAAAATTATAAATATAACTTCTCAAAAAATAAAAAAACTTCATCATCCACTTTTACAAAAAAAAGTGCTGGTGAAGTTTAATTTTATATTAGTTTATTTCATCTAGTTGATTCTTAGTGCGGACATTTTTTAAAGCCTTTGACCAACTGACTGTTTGGTCGATAACCAGTTGGACGGTTTCGATATGTTTATCAGCAGGTTTGAATTCACGTTCATCGATAAAGTCATCTTCAAGAGAAAGTGTTGCATATGCCTGGACATTGGCTGTCATGAAATTAATCATCTTCGTTCGAAGAGCTAGGACGGCCGGAACCCCTAATTTGGAACCGTAAGAAACATACCCGCAAGCTTTGTTGGCCCATTCAGAGCTAAGAGAGTCAATGGCGTTTGCAAGGGCGGAGCTTGGGGCTTTATTGTATTCAGGTGTTATAAAAATATAACCGTCTAATGAATCAATTTTTTCAGACCAGCGCTGAATTCGTTCATCAGGGTAATCTTTATTTAATACAGAAGGAGATTCCATATTAAGCATAGGTAAATCAAATTCTTTAATATCCACAATTTCAAACTCGGCATCTATGTCGTAATTCTGCGCAATTTCCAACACCCATTTTGCTACATCAAGGTTAACCCGCATATCACGAATACTTCCCGTAATAATTCCTATTTTCATCTTAATCCCTCCAAAAATTATTAATTATTTATCAAAAGCATATTAAATAAAGCGTGTATTGGCAATCATTATGCTTTTAAACTTTTAATTTCTTGATTAAATAATATGTAAGTGAGTCTTCAAGTCAATCTCATAATGAAAGTTCTTAAATAAAATTTTCCTAAAAATTTATGTAAGAAAAGAAATAAAAACAATAAATTTAACAATCTTGACTAGGAAGCATATTAATGGATTTTTAAAGATAAGTTGTTATACTAATATTGAAGTAAGGGTTTTCATTAACTCTTAGTAATTATTGTAAGTTATTATTTGTTGTTTGAGTCATTTATATAGGAGGAAATATAATTTATGTTAAAAACTGATAAAGCTCGTCGTGAAGAACATTTAACAATTCGCCATGGTGTAGGTTTTTATGACTTTACGCATGATTTAGTAGATGTTAAAGGAGCCGATGCCGCTAAATATTTAGATACTATTTTTGTTAACTCAATTGAGAAAACTAAAGTAGGCAAGGGCGTCTATACAACAATGCTGAACGAAGAGGGTAAAATTGTTGATGATGTTATTCTATTCCGTTTAGCAGAAGACCAGTACTGGATTTCTACTTTATATGTAGATGAATTGTTGGCTGTATTAAATGAGAATAAAGGTGATGCTCAAGTTGAATTTAAGAAAATTACAGACCAAGTATCCATGTTTGCAGTACAAGGTCCTAAATCACCTTTAGTGTTAGAAAAAATTGTTGAAGCAGAATTAGGCGATCAAGAATTCTTTTCTATCAAAGATAATAAAATAGATGGATTTGATGTAAAAATAGCACGTTCTGACTTTACAGGTGAATATGGTTTTGAAATTTACCTCCATCCAGATAAAACTGATCGCTTAAGAGAGCTTTTATTAGAAGCTGGAAAAGAATATAATATCAAAGAAATGGAAACAGACGTTATTCTTAAAAGCTTACCGGTAGAAAAAGGTTTCGTATTGATGAGTGACTTAGAAGGCCTGACACCTCAGGAAGCTTTATTCGGATGGTCTGTAGACTATGATACAGACTTTATTGGCAAGAAAGCAATTCAAGAATTTGAAGATACAAATATGCGTCTTCGCGGCTTCCGCTTACTTGATCCTGAAGAAGGAGAAGTAGATATTCAACCTGAAAAATCAACCGTTTATTATCACGGTCAGGAAGTAGGACGCGTTACCAGCTTTACTTACGGATATACAGTCGAACAATATATCGGCTTTATTCTAGTTGATACTTCAAAAGTTGCCCGTAATTTACCTATCACAATTGAATGCTGCGGAAAAACATATAATGCTATTACCCAGGACCGTATCTTCTATGACACCGATGATACTCGCCGTACCAATTATTTACCAGATGAAGTACAAAATAGTAAATAAATATAATATATAATTTTAATCCTCTCTTTGGAGAGGATTTTTTGCTTAAGCTATTTTTAAAGTGTACTAAGCACAATATATAGTATCTCAAGTATTGGTTGCATGAAATGCAGTAATAGATAATTCAGTTAAATACTTAAGCTACCCCACGCAACTGTAAGTGTAGATGAATGAACAAATCACTGAATCAAAAGGTAAACGAAAAATGACTAAAATATTTCAATCAGATTTTAACAAAATAGGATATAAACTACAGGGGCATTTACTATAAATCAATCGATTGGAATCTAATAGACTAGTATAACCGTTTGTGTAGTAAAGCGCTGTCATTAATATTAA
>CAYYGA010000013.1:7003-34681 GCA_964471435.1 uncultured Facklamia sp. | reverse complement strand
TTGTTACACTAGTTGTCTTATTAATAATTACTCCCAACTCGTAGAAAATTTTATTTAGTTGAGGTTAAAAAAGAGTGATAAACATTCTTTTCTGATATAATTTTATTAGAATGATTTGATAAGTAGGAAACTAGAAAAAGGTAATTCAATTTAATTGTAAAGGAGAATAGAAATGCCCTTCGTAAAAATACAGCTTATAGCCGGAAGAACAGCAGAACAAAAAGCTGAGTTAGCTAAAGAAATCATCGACACTATGGAGCGGTTAGACTTTGCCAAGCGTGAAAGTGTTAAAATTATTTATGAAGACATGGACACCGATGACTATTACCAGGATAAAGATTTCAAATAACTCTATAATAAAGCTGACTCCTTAAATTTTTCTTTAAGGAGTTTTATCATTCGAATAAGAAATGCCAATAAAGACTTGCTTATTTTTTCATTTCAGGTTAGAATATAAATTGCAGTTCACATGGGGCCGTAGCTCAGTTGGGAGAGTGCTTGGATGGCATTCAAGAGGTCGAGGGTTCGAGACCCTTCGGCTCCATAATTAATAATCTAGTGGTTTCTAGTAACTATCAAAGGTTGCTATGAAGCCTTTTTTTATACATTTAATTAGCTTAACAACCACTATTTTTTTTATTATAATTTTAAGCCTAAGATAAAACTTAAGGTTGGTGGTTAAGAATGTAGAACCTTAAATGATTTGAAATCACTAAAGCATACCCGATTTTAATGATATGATTTTAATTTGTTTAGGCCTTAACTCAACCCTACCAGCCTTCTTTGATATTTATTAAAAAATATTTTAAATTTAAGCTAATAGTGTGGTATAATTACTTGTCTATTAATTTAATAAAGGAAGTGACATGATTGAATTATGAAATTATTGGTACAGTTGCCAGCCTTTTAATTTTAGTATCTTTTTTATTTAATGATGAAAAGAAGATTCGTTTAACTAATATTGTGGGTGCTGCAGTTTTTGTTGTATATGGTCTTTTAATTAATGCCTTTAGTATTTGGTTTTTAAATGGCGCCTTGATTATTATTCATATTTATAAATTAAGTAAACAGAGAATTAAATAAATTTTTCAAAACAAAAAGCTCACCTGCGTGAGCTTTTTTTGCAATTAATTTGTCAGCCATTGAATCTCTGAATACACTCCATTTTCTTCAACAAAATCTGTTGCCATATATAAATTATTATTATCATAGGCGTACAGAATTGTTTCATTTATTGCCATTATATAAAGATAGTCTTTTGCAGGGACTGTTGTAGAATCGACAACATTATCAGGATCTAGCAGTTCTACCGTTGTAGAGGGTGGAAAGCTTGCATTCGTTTGAAGTTGCATGGCTAAAACTTCTTGTACAAACTCATTAGCTGTATTAAAGTCAAATTTGAAATCATTATGATCAATTAAGTAGTAATCGAAATTATCTTGTAAAATTTCAAAAGTCGGTCTTTCTAACAGTTTAGCCTCTTCCCTACTCTCCTCAGTGGCTTGTTTTTCAAAAACGGCTACCCTTTCTTCTTCGGATTCTAGTCCAATCAAATAATTAATATCAACTGCAACTGATTCATCTCTTAGATAAAGACCCACACTTTGATAAACCCGTGGATTAACATAACTATCTCGTAAACCATACGCCATACTCATAAAGGCATATAACTTATCAGGTTCTCCTCTTTCATTTAAAAGAACCACTGGAGCAATAGTTTCACCGATTAAACCGGCTATTAAACCATTTTCTCCTTCTTTGAGACCAGCTGTTAATAAAGTCAAATCTTGATAAATGGCATCTCTTTTTTCTATTTGGTTATCCTCATTAGCATAAAATCGTACTCCTGTGTTTTCTGCTTGGTCCTCATAATAATAAGCCAGATTTAAAAGACCATCTGCTTCTATTTTAAGAGCCAAGTGCAAGATAGAATCTAATTCTTCAATAAAAGTCTCTGCAGTATAAAAACCTACATATTCTTCGGTCGCATCGGGTGCTTCATAGTCACTGCCATCAGGATTGAGAATCTGCTCCGGAATAAAATTAGCATACAAAGTTCCATGGGAATGGTGGTCATCTGCATTGAATGTTTCAATAACCTCATGGTTGTGGTCCTTCACGTCGTCTGTCTCCTCAGCCTTAATAAGTAGGTTAAAATTTAAGGTCAAGAGTATACCTGCTAAAATTAATAAAACCTTTTTTCTCAAAATAAAATCTCCTTTTTATTTATTAGCCGGGTGTTATTCCTGCCACATATTCATAAATGACTCCGTCTTGATCCGTAATCACACCATCAGCTTCATCTACTGTAAACTCAAAAAGAGTCTCATCAAATAAGGTAATATTCCACGAGTCTTGCAGTTGCCTAACTGTTGGGCTTGCGATGATATAATATCGGTAACCATTTTTTTGCGTGTAATAAATTCCCGGTACACGGTTATTAATCAGATTTTGGATATCAAGTTGGGACATGTCAGGCGTGATCATTCCCGTTATTTCTTCATAGACTTCTTTTAGATCGTAAGGTAAATCCGATTCTTCTATATATAAATTTCTGACATCTTCATTGTAATTTTTTAAATCAGGATGAGGAAAGGCATGAAAGTCTTCTAGAAAATGGATAAAGTCATGCTTTAAATCATCCGATTCTATTATATCTTCTTCGGCCAAATATATTAACAGTTGATTGTTTTCAAATAACAATCCTGCGATCCCGCTTTCTTCTGGAGCGAGGAAATATCCCTCAAAAGGTAAATTTGAAATAGACTGACGCTCTTCTTGTGCGCTTACAGTTGCACTTGATAGATTTAAAATTAAAAAAGATATGAAAATAAAGTGTAAAATCTTTTTCATAAAAACCTCCTGTTCATTGAGTCAAAAGTAAATAGCGCAGCGTAGGATATTACGCTGCGCTATAGTTTTAACTAGCTAAAGTTAATTAATTTTCTTCAGTTGTTTCTTCTGAAGTGTCTTCATTGCTTGTGTCTTCTGTTGTCGTTTCTTCTTCGACGGTTTCTTCCACAGCTGTATCTTCTACCGTTGTTTCTTCCTCAACTGTTTCTTCTGCAGTTGTTTCTTCGACATCTGATTCTGAAGCAGTCGCTTTTCCTGTTACTTCGATACGATCTACTGTAGTATCGCCACCTTCGTATAAGCCCATTGCAGCTAACAACTTGTAGGCTACATCAATATTTTCAAAGTTTCCTTCAAACATTGCCGCACCCGATCCGATGGCATAGACAGGTACACGTTCTGGAGAGTGGTCTACTGTAGTAAAGGCAAAGCCAGCTTTTTTACTTACAATGCGTGTTGCTGTAATGGAAATAGGTAAGTAAGAATGGAAACCTTTTAAGATATCTGCTTGGCCCGCATTACGATCGTCATAGTCTAACATCGATTGGTCGAAGGCATATTGTAATTCTTCTAACTCCATCGCTGTTATTGCCATTGGATCCGTTTCTTCAGTTTCTGCTTCTGCTCTTTCTCCAAATGTTAACACTTCTTCTTCAACATCTAAATCAATCACGAAACCAAAGTTTTCTTCTAATAAAGGTACCACATCTTCAAATGTCATTTCAGGGTTTTCTGCTTTTGCTTCTTCAAAGATAACATCAAACTCTTCTTGTGAAACCGCTTGGTTATCAATTAAGTGGAAGTAGCTATTATAGCCAGTTTCAGAGTTACCCACTGTAAATCCACCCGTTGGATGGTCTGCTGTCACCACGATTAATGTTTCTTCTGGATGTTCATAGTAGAAATCGACCGCTTCTTGGATTGCTTCTTGAAAGTCAATCACTTCTTTAATTGTCGCTGCTGCATCGTTGGCATGTTCTGACCAGTCAATTTTTCCTGACTCCGTCAGCATGAAGAACCCGTCTTCATTGGCGCTTAATACTTCGATTCCTTTTCCTACCATATCTGCTAAAGTTTGTTCGCCTTCCTCACGGTCCATGGCATATTTCATGGAGGAGCCATCGGCAATTGATAAGTCAGCTGCTGGAGCATAAACTTTACCTGTTTCAGCTGTTATTTGTTCAAATTCTTCTACCGTATCTGCTACAGTGTAACCATTTTCTTCTAAAACTTCATATAAGTCTGTTTGGTCATCATTATCGCCCGTTCGACGGCCTAGTGAGCCACCAGCGAAATAATCAAAATCGGATAAAGCCATTTGTTGACCAATTTCATAATAATTATTGCGGTGCTCAACGTTTGAATAGAAAGCTGCCGGAGTTGCATGATTTAACGTAACGGTTGATAAAATTCCGATTGCTTTACCGTCAGCTTGGGCTTTTTCTGCGACTGATTCAGTTTGATGAGTAAAACCAGGTGTTAAACCAATGACGTTAGAATCTATTTTTACCCCATTACCAAAAGCAGTGGCAGTCGCTGCTGAATCCGGCACATAGTGGTCTGCATCCGTAGGGTTTTGTAATCCGATGACTGGAAATTGGGAGAAGTTTAAAGGTTGGGCTTCAGCTACACCAAAACCTTCAGTCCCATTATCTGGACCTAAATAATACTCAGCTGCGGATACAGGAATATTCCCCATTCCATCCCCAATAAATAAGAAGACATACTTAGCTTTATTTTCATTAATCAATGATAAATCTTCTGTAAGTGCACGGCCTTCTTCTAATTCGGCGACAGGTAAATCTGCCCATTGACCTTCTTCTTGTCTTGCGGATGCTGCTACTGGAGCAACAATTGAAAGTAATACAGAGGCACATAGTGATAATAAAAGTGATTTTTTCATGTTACATTTATCCCCCAATATTTAAATTTATGAATTTCTTCATGAGTTCATCATAACAAGCTATTGTAAACTAAAAGTAAATTCTACGTTTTTATTGTAAAGATTGTGTTAAGGTTTGAAAATACACAGTTAAGGATTTGAGTTTGTTCTAATTTTTAAAGGTTTTACAAAAAAGTCTGTGCACTTTGTCCATTATATAAATAAGCGTTTTCATTTATAATAGTTATAATGAACGGAGGAATTATAATGGTTGAAATTAATTTAAACAGTATTCATAAACAATACCCGGGTGCTGATAGTTATTCAGTAACTGATTTTAATTTAGATATTGAAGACCGTGAATTCATTGTTTTCGTAGGACCTTCCGGATGTGGTAAGTCGACCACTTTAAGAATGATTGCCGGTTTAGAAGACATATCCAAAGGGGAACTCTACATTGATGGAGAGCTGATGAATGAGGTCGCTCCAAAAGACCGGGACATTGCCATGGTCTTCCAAAACTATGCTTTATACCCGCATATGACCGTTTTTGATAACATGGCTTTTGGGTTGAAGTTAAGAAAATATAAAAAAGAAGACATTCGTCAAAAAGTAGAAGAAGCAGCACAAATTTTAGGTTTAAGTGAGTTATTAGACCGTAAGCCGGCTGCCCTTTCCGGTGGTCAAAGACAAAGGGTTGCTTTAGGACGTGCCATTGTGCGTGATGCCAAAGTCTTCTTAATGGACGAACCTTTATCTAACTTAGATGCGAAGTTAAGAGTTCAGATGCGTGCTGAAATCGCTAAACTTCACCAGCGGCTAAAAACGACTACTATTTATGTAACCCATGACCAAACCGAAGCGATGACGATGGCTACACGGATTGTTATTATGAAAGACGGTTTCATCCAACAAATCGGAAGCCCGCAGCAAGTTTATAACCGTCCAAACAATGCATTCGTGGCAGGTTTTATCGGGTCCCCTGCTATGAACTTCTTTAATGTTACTTTCGAAAATGACCGAATCACTAATTCGGACGGCCTTAACATTCCGGTATTTGAGCCTGCGGCTAGACTATTGACTCAAAGAGGTTATGAAGGGAAACGTTTAATTTTTGGTATTCGTCCCGAAGATATTGAGTCAGAACAAATTATTTTAGATGCCAATCCTGATGCCCTTGTTGAAGCCGATGTTACTGTAGCTGAATTGCTCGGTGCCGAAACAATGCTTTACTTAAATAAAGGTGATTCAGAGTTCATTGCCCGTGTAGATGTGCGTGACCACCACTCTCCCGGCGACAAAGTAACCCTTGCTTTTAACATGAATAAAGCTCATTTCTTCGACCCTGAAACTGAAGAAGTAATCCGTTAATCTCTTCTTCTCTTAACTAACCATTATGATGAGGCTGTCCCTGCATTTGAGGATTGCCTCATTTTCTCTATCGTTCACTCTATAATTTTAGTTTTAATAAACAATTCTCATTACATTAATTAATCATAGTGCAATAGTTATATACTTATGTCTTTTAGAAGAAATTGAGATTGATTGTTGAAAGCTATGGGACCTTCTAGAGCCTCATCCTTTTATGAATCATCCTGCTTTCTGTTATAATAATTGAAAATGAATCAATTCTACTATTACCTGTTCAAGGTGAATGAAAAGAGGTAAATTTTTGATTGAAAAGCTCTACGATATTTTTCCCGACTCTTTATACAACCCCAATTTTATTCCTTCTACCAAAGACTATTATTTAGTATCTAAAAATCAAGATCAGTTATTTATACCTTTAAAAAGTTTAAAACCAGAAGCTCTTTCACTTCTTGAACTGCTGACCTTATCTCAATCCAAGGAGCCTAATCTTCCTACAGGGCTAAAGTCGGTATCTTCTTGGAAAGAGATTTTAAAAGGAGAACAATCGGTTGATGATAAGAAGATAAAAAGTATCCGTTTATTACATCTTCACATAAAAAAGAAAGATCCAAACTTTGATTTAGAGATGTGGTATGAAACGCTCGTCTCAACCAGTCCTGCAATTATTGAGATTCTTGAATGGCAGGCCAATTACTTTATTGTCATTTTGGATAATAATCAGCTGATTGAAGAAACCCTCGAACAAACAGAAGGGATTTTAGCCACCCTTGACGATGATTTTTCCTTGACTACTTCTACTTTGGTTGGTCAGCCCTTTAATCCTCATAACCGTCTACCCTTTTATTTCAATACGGAGAATGCTGTTTTTGAATGGGCTGTTAAGGAAGACTTTTTAAACCGTTGGACTTATGTAAGTGAAACACTATTAAAACAAATCGGCCATTCAGCTCTAAAAAATATTTCAACGTTGAGATATTATAAGCAGCTTATTTCAGGCCAAGACGATTTAGATTTAATTAAAAGCTTGTTTGAAAATAATGGGAATTTATCTCAGTCTGCTGAGGCTTTGTTTATTCACCGCAATACTTTAACTTACCGGATGGATAAGTTTTCCAAAAAAACAGGTCTCAATCTTTCAAAGTTATCGGATTTAATGCTGGCCTATTTATTGGTGATGAGTGGAAAATAAAAAGAGCATTCAAAGTGATCGTTTTCTATCCTTTGAATGCTCTTTTGTTTATCATTATATTGGGCTGTATCCTTTAGGATTTTTTTCCTGCCAGCGCCAGGAGTCGCGGCACATATCTTCCAGCGTTTTTTGTGCTTCCCAGCTTAATTCATTCCTTGCTTTACTGACATCTGCATAAGAATTATCAATGTCACCGGGACGGCGATCTACGATTTCATAGGGTATTTCAACACCGGTGGCATTTTGGAAAGCTTTCACTAAATCCAGCACACTGTAACCTTCCCCTGTTCCCAGGTTGTAAATGCCAACCCCTTTTAAGCGTTCAGCCTTTACTAAAGCAGACACGTGTCCTTTGGCTAAATCGACTACATGAATATAGTCTCTTACTCCCGTACCGTCATGAGTGTCATAGTCATCACCATAAATACTCAGCTTATCCAGCTTTCCTACCGCCACTTGAGTGACGTATGGCATCAAGTTGTTAGGTATTCCCTGCGGATCTTCCCCGATTAAACCCGATTCATGCGCCCCGATTGGGTTAAAATAGCGTAATATGACAATCGACCATGCCGGATCCGCTGCAGCCAAATCTTTTAATAGATGTTCACACACCACTTTCGTATAACCGTAAGGATTAGAAGCAGTATCCGCTGGCAGTTCTTCATGGAAGGGAACCGGGTTGGTTTCCCCGTATACCGTAGCAGAAGAAGAGTAGACCAGATTCTTAACCCCATTTTTCTCCATCACTTTCAGTAATGAAACGGTCCCTTCGATATTGTTATGATAATATTTTAGCGGCTGCAGGACGGACTCACCTACTGCTTTGTAAGCTGCAAAATGAATCACTGCTTCAATATCATTTTCATCAAAAACGGATTGTAAAGCATCCTGGTCTAATACGTCACATTCATAAAACTTGAAATCTTTTTGACTGATTTCTTTTATTCTATCGAGTACTTCTGGCTTCGCGTTATAGTAATTATCCACAATAATGACTTCTTGGTCATGTTTTAATAATTCAATGACGGTGTGAGAGCCGATATACCCTGCCCCGCCGGTTACTAAAATTGCCATTTATTCTCCCCCTAAGTCGATACTTTCAATAAATTTTATAAAACCTTCTCTTCCGGATGCTTCCATTTTAAAAAGTCCTGCATCTTCCAAAACACGGGCAAACTTATTTCCGATTGCCTGCTGTAAAACTGAGTGGACTTCCTTTTTACCAATATCCGGATACTCTTTTTTGAGCTCTACCGCCCAGTCCTGATGAATCTCCGTTACTTCATCCAGTTGAATGTCATGGAGTAAAAAGTTTGAAACTTCATCCATTTCTTTGACTAAGCGTGGGGGCAGAATCGCTAAGCCCATCACTTCAATTAAACCAATATTCTCTTTTTTAATATGGTGAACATCCGGATGAGGATGAAAAAGTCCATCAGGAAATTCTTCAGTTGTTCGGTTGTTCCGCAATACCATATCCAAGACGTAATATGTGGCTTCTTTTCTTGCGATCGGTGTCACGGTATTATGGCGTGTGTTGTTTGTATGAGAAATGATTTGATGGTTTTCATCATCGTAAACTTCCCACTGAGCCATCACTTTACCGGCTGCCTTTAGTAAAGCTGCTTTACTTTGGCTTTTAAAGCGGATGGTCGACATCGGCCACTCCACTAAATCAATGGACACTTCAGGAAATTCTGTTTGCTCCAAATGATAAAAGGACTTGGCTTTTTCAATTGGAAAATGATGCCTGCCACCTTGATAATGATCATGGGATAATATAGATCCTCCTACGATCGGTAGGCCGGCGTTTGATCCCACAAAGTAATGAGGCAGTTGATCGATAATCGAAAATAAATTATTTAAAGTACGGTAGTTGACGATCATCGGCTGATGGTTTTCATGGATAAAGATAGAATGTTCATTGTAATAAATATAAGGTGAATACTGAAAACCATAAGTTTCATCATTGACATTCAAGCGTACAATGCGGTGATTTTCTCTTGCAGCATGGTTGGCATGTCCTTCATAGCCCTCGTTTTCCATACATAAAACACATTGAGGGTAGTTTGAACTTGCACTTTCCAAAGCGACTAAGATATCTTTCGGGTCCTTTTCGGGTTTAGAAAGATTAATTGTAATCTCCAATTCACCATATTTGGTATGAGACATAAAGGCAATATTTTTTTTAATATTACGCGTTTTGATATAATCATTAGCCTGACTAAGCGTGTAAAAATAGTCCGTTGCCTTCATCGGATCTGTTTCATATAATTCCCAAAACTTCCGGTTTATTTCTGAAGGAATGGGAGTAATCAAGTTCATGATTTTCGCTTCAAAGATCTCTCTTTGGTAGCTTAAATTTTCAATGATATTTTTTTCAACCGCAAAGCTAACGAATTCATCGAGGCAGTCCAACAGACCATAATGGCCCAGCTTTTCTTCACCCAGACCATCCTTCACATAGTCTGACATATCTAAATAGGCCAATAGTCGGTTGCGGGTATAAATACTGTCCATTGCATTTAACCAGCCTGTTTCCACGGCTAGTTTTATAAAGCGGTCAATCACCGCTGAGATATTGATGTCCATTTTCTTCCTTCCTCCTCCACTATGTCAGTGACAATTCCTTGGCCCCGTCACCGATCCGAGCAATATAAAAGGAAGGAGCATATCCTATTTCCGCTTCATACTCTTCAGCTACAGCTTCTTCAATTTCTTTAACCTGATCTTGATGCACCAGCGCAATCGCACAGCCTCCCATACCGGCGCCGGTCATACGGGCTCCTAATACACCCGCCTGCTTCCAAGCTGATGCGACTAAGGTGTCTAATTCAACACCTGTTACATCATAATCATCACGTAAAGAAACATGAGACTCATTTAAGAGCTCTCCGAAGGCTTTTAAATTACCCGCTTTTAAAAATTTGACAGCTTCTTGAGTACGTGAGTTTTCATAGACTGCATGCTTGGCCCTTGCTTCTAAAATTTGATCATTAATTAAATGACGATGCTCTTCAAACGTTTTATTAGTCAACTCGCCTAAAGAAGAGATAGAGAGTTCTTTTTGAAGTAAAGACAAAGCTTCTTCACATTGACTGCGTCTTTCATTATATTTAGAAGTTGTTAATTCACGGCGCTTATTTGTGTTCATAATCAAGATGACGTACTCGCCTAGGTCAGCCGGCACCAGTTCATACTCTAATTGGTTTGTATCCAAGTAGACAGCATGGTCTTTTTTCCCCATTCCAATCACAAATTGATCCATAATTCCTGTTTGCAGACCCAGGAATTGGTTTTCTACTTTTTGTCCTATTTTGATTAAATCCAAGCGCGGTAAATTAAGGCCGTTTAACTGATTCACCATTACTCCAATCAATAACTCCAGTGAAGAAGAGGATGACAGGCCGGCACCATTCGGTATATCTCCAAATATTAAGATATCAAAGCCTTTTATAGGTGCTGATGTCATTTCTTTTATATATTTAATGACTCCTTTAAGATAATTCAGCCAACTATCCTCTTTGGCATAGGCCAATTCTTCATCTAATTTAAAACTGCGGAGGCCCTCTTCTTCAAAATTAAGTGAAATTCCCCGCACAAGTTCATCTTTACGTAAGGCAACGATTCCGTAGGTCCCCTGGGTTATGGCGCAGGGAAAGACATGACCGCCATTATAATCAGTATGTTCGCCAATTAGATTTACCCGTCCCGGTGCAAAAAAACTTTTTTCTGCAGGACGTCCAAATTTTTCTTCAAAAATTCGGTTCAGTTCATTGATCTCCATTCATCTTCATCCTATCTTTTCGATTTCTACGTTACTTCTATAATATAGGAGACTGACTTATTATTAAATACCTCAAGCAGCCTTTAAGCTTTAATTTTATACTTTTTTGAAATGGAATAATTGGGATAAAAAGTCTCCGCGCGGCAATGCCATTGTTAAACCGGCATATTTCAACTCTGCCCCACTGTATCGGTGGCCTGTTCCCAGTTCAATATAATGTGCTTTTTCGTCAACACCTTTTAATTTTACAGTCGTTTCACCAATTTCAATCATAGACAATACCCGGGCATAAACTAAGATTATTTCTTCCTGATAGGAATACTGCATGGCAACTTCATTGGCGTTATTGTAACTGCTGATTAAACGCGTCAATTTACCCAATTGGATGATAGGTCTTATCTGTTTATAATTAGCTATCTGCTGCTTGATAACCGCCAATTCTTCATTATTATATAATGTTAAATCCAGTTCATAGCCTAAATTACCCATCATAGCGATATGACCCCGTGTTTCTAAAGGTGTCATCCGATTCATCTGATGATTCGGCACATCAGAAACATGAGAGCCCATTGTGATAGCTGGATACAAGAAACTGTGGCCCGTTTGAATTTTTATCCGTTCGACCGCGTCTGTATTATCGCTGATCCAGACTTGCGGGAAATATCTCATAACCCCCAGATCGTTTCTTCCGCCCCCACCGGCACATGATTCAAATAAAACATCTTCATGCTTTTCAGTTAAAAACGACATCAGTTCATAAACACCCAACATATGCTTGTGAGTCTGCATCAGTGTTTCCTCGACACTGATCCCGTTTCCAATATCAGTGATGTTACGGTTCATATCCCATTTCACATAATCAACATCATAATTACAAAGCAGCTCATCGAAAGTCTTTTTAAGAAAGTCCAGAACTTCTCTATTCGAAAGATCCAGTACTAATTGACTGCGTGAAAAAGTGTGTGGCCGGTGTGGCAGACGGATCACCCATTCCGGATGCTGGCGGTAGAGTTCACTGTCTTCAGAAATCATTTCAGGTTCTATCCAAATACCAAACTTCATATTTTTACTATGCACATATTCAATCAGACTAGTCAAAGGACCTCCCAATTTTTCTTCATTAATTATCCAGTCTCCCAATGCCCGGTAGTCATCACTTCGTTGACCGAACCAGCCGTCATCTAAGACGAACAGCTCAATCCCCACATCGGCTGCCGTATCAATTAATTCAACTAATTTATCGCGGTTGAAGTTAAAATAGGTAGCTTCCCAATTATTAATTAAAATCGGACGCAGCGACTGCGAGAATTTTGGCGGCAGGACATGCCGGCGGATAAAGTCATGATTAGATTGTGTCAGATCATTTAGTCCTTTATTAGAATGGGAAAGCAAGGCGACCGGTGTTTGGAAACTGTCTTTTGATTTTAAGGACCATGAAAAATGTTCTTCGTTAATGCCAATCCCCAGCCGGACTTCCTGCAATTGATTGGATTGAACGTAGGCTTGAAAATTACCACTATACATTAATTGAAGCATGACGACTTCCCCGTCATAATCTGTCGTAGCTTGATCGGCTAATATAATCGACGGTGTATGTCCATGCCCTGAGGCCCCCCTGGAAGAACTGTGCTCATAGTAACCCTGCTTGACTTCTTGACGCTGGACCAACTTTTCACGTCCATAGGCACCGTTAAACGTTATTGCATCATAATCTCCTTTAGGAGCATCTAAAATAAAAGAATGGATTTTTTCAATAATGACTTCTTCTTCTGAATTATTTATTAATTCTTTATAGAGACCAATAGTGTTTGAATCTTTATAGAGGGTATAATACAGATTCAACTGCAAATCCAATACACTGTCAGCCAAATGAATGATTAATGTTTCAGCCTCGCCTGATCCTGCATAAGGAGCTGGTAGTCCTTCAAGAGTGAGGTTTTCATTTTGAATAGTATAATCTAAATACTTAAATTCGGTAGTCATGTTATTGGTATGCCTTAATATGATTGAAGGTTTTCTAAAATCCCCCCTGCCCCATTGGCCGATTAAATTGCGCTGTGTATCTAAGGAAAAAGTTCGATCCTTTAAAGTAGGGTTCGGCGAAAATGAATGATCTATTTCATTTACCGTGTTAGAATAATGATACTCCCGAATCGGCCCACCGAAATGTTTAGTAAATAAATAGCCTTCGCGTTCTTCAATAATCAAACTTACATAATCATTAACGAGATAAAATAAATTGTCTTTTTTATATATTGCCATAAGAATCCCTCTCTAAAAAAACAAAGTCTCAATTTTACAAGTAAAATTAAGACCGTTTTATATTAAACTTATTTTACAGACCCTAACATTCCTTCTACAAAATATTTTTGTAATAAGAAGAAAATAATTAAGGTAGGAACCATTGAAATTAAGATGGCCAACATCATCATACCGTAATCGGGTGAATAACTGGCACCTAAATTGGATAAAAGTAAAGGAATCGTTTGTTTATCCGGTGACAGTAAAGTAATCAACGGCCATAAAAAGTTATTCCAACTATTCATGAAAGCAATGATGGCAGCTGCTGCATAAGTGTTTTTCATGGTTGGCATATAAATTCTAAAAAACAAGCCAAGTTCAGATAAGCCATCTATACGACCTGCTTCTAATAATTCCTTAGAAAACATTTTTGTATTCTGCCGGAAAAAGAAAATAAGAAAAGCCGTTGAAATATAAGGTAAATAAACAGAGGCAAAAGAATTAATTCCCACTGAAGATGATATATTACCAAATAAGCCAAACAATTGAAATAAGGGGATAATTATTGCTGCAAAAGGAATCATCATTGATAAGAGCAGCATATTAAATATGAAATCACTCGCTTTGGAACGATAAACTTCAAAAGCATACCCTGCCATTGAAGATAAGAGTAAAGAAAGTGATGTTTGGAAAAAGGCAATCACTGCCGAATTTATAAATGCTCGCAACAGATTTGTTTGAGCCATTAAAGAATTCCAATTCTCCGCTAATGCGGTACCGGGCAGCAGTCTGCCACTCGTTACGTCAAAACTGGTATTCGTTGCACTTACAATTAAAAAGTAAAAAGGAAAGGCAAACACAATCGACATAAGAATTAAAAATAAGTAAGTAATTATTTTATTTCTCTTAGCCATCCTTGCCACCTACAATCAATTGAATACTCGAAACAGTCATAATAACAACCGCCACCACAAAGGATACAGCAGCAGCATAGCCAAAATCAGGGGTGTACTTAAATCCTAAGTCATAAATATATTGAGACAAAGTAATCGTTGCATTACCGGGTCCCCCTTGAGTAATGTTCATCGTCTCATCAAACAACTGAAGTGTACCGATAGTGGAAGTAATAGTGGTAAATAAAATAACAGGTCGCAGCAAAGGTGCGGTAATTCTAAAGAATTTCGTGACTTTGGAGGCCCCGTCAATATCAGCAGCTTCATAAATACCGGGATCGATATTTTGCAAAGCAGCTAAGAAAAAGATCATATTATATCCAGTCCACCGCCAAGTAATCGCTATAATAATTACTACTTTTGCCCATACAGGATGCGACAGCCAAAGTATCGGTGAGTCTATCAGACTGAAATTAACTAATAACTGATTGACAATTCCATTAGTAGAAAAAATGTATTTGAATACTAATGAATAGGCTACTAAAGAGGTAACTGATGGTAAATAGACAATTGTTCTAAAAATACCTTTAAATTTCAAAGTCTTATCATTCAAAACAACCGCAAAAAACATCGCTAAAACAACCATGATAGGTACTTGGAAAATAAGATAAATAACACTATTTTTAAAAGCTTCTATAAAAACCGGGTCATTGAGTAAACGTTTATAGTTATCCAGTCCTACAAAGTTTAAATTATTACCTGTTCCACTTTGCAAAGATAAGATAAAGGCTCTTAGCATTGGATAAAAATAAAACAATACAATTAGAAGAGCAGGGATTAATACAAAAGCTAGACCTACTCTATTTCTGCTCTTTGCAGAAATCATAATCTCGCCTCCCTTTAATAAAAAAAGGCCAAATATAATTTCCTATACTTGGCCTTTAATAAATAAGTTTGATAACCGTTAATTAACTAATTTAATTGGTTTTCAGCTTGAGATTGAGCATCTTGTAACACTTGATCTAATTCCCCGCCTGATAAAAACTGCTGGAAAGCGTTCACTACAATATCTTCAATCGCATAAGTATGAATACCATAGTTTAAAGCTGGAATTTCTTCAGCCCAGGCTGCAAAATCAGAATAAATTTGCTGTCCGCCAAAGAATTCAACTTCCTGGTCATAAAGATCAGTTTCCAACATTGGCGTATAAGTACCTAAAGCACCAATTTCAGACATAGCCTGAGTATAGAACTCTTCACTTGATCCGATTGTTGCTGCCAGAAATTCAGCTGCAGCTTCAGATCGATCGTTATTTAACACATAGAAGGAAGAGCCACCTAAGTTTGAGGCATGAACAGATCCTTCTACATCTTGAACTGGCCAAGGAACAACAGCCCACATGCCCGATTGGTCTTCAGCGGCAGTAATCGAAGGCGTAATCCAGTTCCCCTGCGGAACTGTCCAAACTAAGCCGGTATTAAAAGCTTGAACCATTTGGGCCCAATCCGCATGTACATTTACCAAATCTGCTTCATGTGCTTCTTTAACAACAGTGAAACCTTCTTTTAGAGCTTCATTATCAGCTAAAGTTGGCGAAACTCCATCCTCTCCTGTATACCACTCACCACTGGAGTTGATCATCGCACGGATCATTCCTAAATCATTAAAGTCGATTGAGAAGAGTTTAACACCGGTTGTTTCATAAACCGTTTTACCTATTTCATTCAACTCAAACCAGCTAATATTTGTAACGTCTTCTACTGTGTAGCCTGCTTCTTCTAAAACATCAGTTCGTACATAAAGACCTGTTACACCTGTATCAAAAGGAATCGCATAGTTTTCTCCATCGATGGCTGTCGCTTCCATTTTGTAAGCAGCAAAGTCATCTTGTTCAAAATAATCTGTCAATGGGAAGAACGAATCAGGGAAAGCTGTCAAGAAACTTTGAGCACGGTAATCTTCAATTAAAACTATATCCGGTAGTCCTTCGGTAACACCTGCTGATAATGAGGTATTTAGCCGTTGAACAATGTCTGCCTGCGCACTTTCAACAATATTTAAATTAAAATCAGGATTTTCCTCTAAATAAATATCACGGGCAATTTCTAAAGCACGAATATTAAACTGAGGATCCCAGGCCCAAACAGTGACTTCTTCTTGAGCATTCACAGCGGGTGACTTGGCAGGTGTAAGACCTACAAAAACACTTGCAACCATAAGGAACGAGATAAAGACTTTAAAACTCTTTTTCATACATTACTTCCTTTCTTTTGTAAACGTTTTTATAATTGAAGTATAACACAACTATAGCTTAAATACATATCAAAATGGCATATATTTATGTTAATATGATGCATAGATAGGAGGAAATGATGGATAGAAAATTAATAAAGTATCAAATTAAACACTCCGAAATGAATTTAGATGAAGTCGGTTATCAATTATATACTGAAAAAATCATTTATGAATATACCGTATTTCAAAATTATGTTATTCATTATATTGAAGAAGGTTATGGTAAGTTTGAGATTAATAATAAAACGTATTCCTTAGGTCCTAATCAAGGTTTTATCCTGCGAAAAGGTAATCAAGTCAAGTATTACCCTACTGACGGCCATTGGAAGTATTATTGGCTGGGTTTAAGCGGTGAACGATTTAAAAAACTCATTCAACGTTCAACTTTAGAATCTGAAATGATTTTCGATTATACTCCTCACAGCAAGGTCGCCGGCACAATGAAAGAAATTATTGCAGATAGTCTTTCAGAACAAGATCGAACAAATTATGATATTTGGTTTTTCCATAAATTGTATGAATTACTTTATTATATCTGCCTTGAATTCCCACAAGAATCAATCAATGAAAACTCCTATGTAGAACAAACGTATGCAGAAATCGCTCATGATTATATTTCCAACAATTATTCAAGAGATTTGCAAATAGCCGAAATAGCAAACTATGTAGGCATCAGCCGCTCTTATTTATATCGTTTGTTTAAAGAAAGATACTCTATATCCCCTCAACAGTATTTAATGTTCAAAAAGATGGAACAGGCAAAAACATTATTAACTGGCACTCGCATTCAAATTAAAGAAGTAGCAGTGGCAGTCGGATACACCGACCAGTTACTTTTTTCAAAAAACTTTAAACGCATTGTAGGAATCAGCCCTTCAAATTATCGTAAAAACCACTCAGACAACAAATAACCATCTAACTCATTGAGTGGATATAATGCAGTTTGATTAAAGCGGAAAACCGCCAATCACACTTGATTAACAGTGTTTTTGGCGGTTTTATTTTGTTTTGAATCGTTTTATTAGGCACTCTTAGATCAAGTTTTCATGTTAAGCCATATCATATTGATAACAGGTACAACGAACCCAGTGTCCCGGTTCAACTTCTCGAAGTTCAGGATGTTCCTCATGATATTCAGCAGGAATCCAAGGAACTCGGTTGGCGAAGCGGCATCCTTCTGGAGGATTAACTGGACTAGGTACGTCACCTTCAAGTACAATACGCTCGCCTTTTACTCCGTATTTAGGTATAGGAATTGCTGATAATAACGCCTTTGTATAAGGATGTAATGGATTCTTGAACAATACATCATAATCTGCCAATTCTACTATTTGTCCTAAATACATTACCGCCACCCGGTCACTAATATGACGGACTACAGATAAGTCATGAGAAATAAATAAATAGGTTAAGTCAAACTCATCTTGCAGTCTGTCCATTAAGTTTAACACCTGAGCTTGAACAGATACGTCTAAAGCAGATACCGGTTCATCTAAAACGATAAACTTCGGCTTAAGAATAAGCGCTCTGGCTATCCCTATTCGCTGACGACTTCCTCCGTCCAGTTCATGAGGAAATGAATCTGCCACAGTATGTTTTAAGCCTACTGTGTCCATCATTTCATAGACAGCCCTTTCCAATTCTTCATTGCTCTTGTAGAGATGATTGACTCTTGCCGGATCGGCAATCAAATCAAATGTACTCATTCTAGGATTTAATGATGAATAAGGATCTTGGAAAACAATTTGCATATCCAGCCTGATTCGATTAATGTCTTCTCGACTCTTATATTGTGCAACATCTTGTCCTTCCAAAAGTACATGACCAGATGTTGGTTCATGAAGACGTATAATAGCCCGTCCCACAGTGGATTTTCCACAGCCGGACTCACCTACAAGTCCCAGTGTCTCTCCTCGCTTGATATCAAAACTCAAGCCGTCAACCGCTTTTAAATCTCCTGCTTTAGTAGGGAAATATTTCGTTAAATCCTTAACACTTAATAATATATCTTTATTATTATCCAATCTCATCACCTTCCTCATCAACCGTTAAAGGGAACGCTACGAAGTGTCCGGGCCTTACCTCGCGATATTCCGGTGTTACTTTAGAAAAGTCAGGTAATTCTAAATTCATCGTTGATAAACGTTCCACATCTTCATCAATACTTGGAATTGCTTCAAACAATCCCTTGGTATACGGATGATATGGATGGTCAAATAATTCCTGTACATTCGCATGTTCAATAATCGTTCCGCCATACATAACAGAGACATAGTCACACGTCTCAGCAACTACTCCTAAGTCATGAGTAATAAGAATCATTGATGTATCAAACTCATCTTGTAAATTCTTAATCAACTCTAAGACCTGGGCTTGGATCGTCACATCCAGAGCAGTAGTCGGCTCATCAGCAATGATTAGGCTTGGATTACAAGCAAGAGCCATCGCAATCACAACCCGCTGCTTCATTCCCCCACTAAATTGATGCGGGTAATCATCGATTCTTTCCTTACGCATTCCTACGACTTCCAACATTTGTTCAGCACGTTTACGAAGTTCATTCTTCTTAAGGTTTTCATGTAAATCAAGAACCTCTTCAATTTGCTCCCCTACAGTCATTACCGGGTTAAGCGAGGTCATTGGATCTTGAAAAATCATTGAGATCCGGTTCCCCCGGATTTTATACATTTCACCTTCAGGAACAGTTAATAGGTCCTGGTCATCTAAAAGAATTTCCCCAGATGTAATCTTTCCCGGAGGCGATTGAATAAGTCTCATTATAGCTTTAGCTGTTGTCGTCTTACCTGCCCCTGTTTCTCCTACTAACCCATGGGTTTGTTTCTTAGCTATACTGAAATTGAGATTGTTCACTGCATGAACAATCCCTGCATCAGTGTGATACTCCACGCTTAAATTCTTAATATCTAGTAAATTACTCATACTACCTGCCCCTATCTCTTCATCTTAGGATCGAGCGCATCACGTAATCCATCACCTAATAAGTTCAATGCCAGAATAGTTAATACAATGGCAAGTCCTGGGAAAATCGTCATATGTGGGAAGTCTCGTATATAAGCTCTTCCTCCTGATAACATTGCTCCCCATTCTGGTGTAGGCGGCTCTAATCCTAATCCAATAAAGCTCAATCCTGCTGCATTAATAATTGCATAGGCTACTCCAAGAGTTGCTTGAACAATAATGGGTGCCATACAGTTTGGCAGGATATGCTTGGTTAAAATTCTAAAATCACTCGATCCGTTGGCTTTAGCCGCTTCAACGAATTCCTGGTCTCTTAATGATAAAACTGATGAGCGAACTAATCTGGCATAACCTGGAATAGCTGCAATACCTACAGCAATCATTAAGTTCGTTAAACCAGGTCCTAATGCCGCCATAATCGCAATGGCCAATAGAATATCCGGTAAGGCTTGGATAACATCGATAATTCTCATGAATATATTATCAACTCTCCCACCGTAATATCCAGTGACTGCACCAATCGCTACCCCGATAATCATTGAGATACTTACGGAGATAAATCCTACACGCAAGGATACTCTTGATCCGTAGACTACACGACTGAATATATCCCGGCCTAGTTCATCCGTACCGAATAAATGTTCAGCACTTGGTGGTTGGAACTGATTAGCTAAATTTTGCTCAGAATAGCTATAAGGAGCAATATAATCTGCAAATATTGCGGTAATCACAAGCAAAATGATAATAGTCAGACCCACCATTGCCAACCGATTTCGTTTCATACGGGTCCAGATATCTTTCAGCCCTCTGAAACGTCCTCTTTTTTTAATAACCTGTAACTGTTCTATGTTTACTGTTTCCATTATAATCCCCCACTATTCATACTGTGTCTTCAATCGTGGATCGACATATGTATAGAGAATGTCAACCACTAGATTGACCAGACTAAATGTGACAGCCACAAATAGAACACAACCTAGAACCATTGGCATATCTCTCTTCATAATTGAATCAACCATTAGACGTCCAATTCCCGGAATAGAGAAGATGACTTCTGTCATTACAGCCCCGCCCATTAACTGTCCGAATTGTGTCCCGACAATTGTAATGATTGGAATTAAAGCATTTTTGAGTGCATGCCGCCAAATAACAATATTCCGTCTCTGTCCTTTAGCCTGGGCTGTTTGAACATAGTCTTTCTTAATAACTTCCAGCATAGAAGACCGCGTCATTCGTGCAATAACTGATACCGACTGGGCCCCTAAAGCGATCATTGGCAGAACCATATGAATCGGCTGAGAATAGCCGGATGAAGGTAACCAAGAAAGAGTCACAGAGAATAAAAGGATGAGTAATAATCCTAACCAGAACACCGGCATAGATATACCGATTAAAGCAGCAATCATGGTAATATTATCGAAGATGGAGTACTGACGTACAGCACTGATAATTCCAACAGGTATTCCGATAATAACCGCGAAGGCTATGGCTGATACAGCTAATCTTAAAGTTGCTCCTGCTCGGGACATTATTTCGGGTGTTACATTACTACGTGTAATATAGGAATAACCTAAATCAAAGTTAAAAATTAAATTTTTCAAATAACGACCAAATTGAACAAGAAAAGGATCATCCAGACCTATTTCAGTTCTCAAAGCAGCAACCGCCGCCTCAGAAGCAGACGGTCCTAATGCATTTCTTGCCATATCTCCCGGCGTTAAATACAACAGCGTAAATACAATAAAACTTACTCCTAATAATACGGGTATAAGATATAATAGCCGCTTTAAAATATATTTAAACATTCCAACACCTCTCCTAAAAAAGGAGATGCTGCCATCTCCTTTTTATATAATTCGTTACTCTTACTCAGCGGACATCGTTACTTCTGTAAATGAATGGAATCCAAGCGGTGATAGGAAAAGATTTCCAATCTCTTTATCTGTACCCATTGTCATTTCTTTGTTATGTAATGGAATCCATGCATTCATGTCCATTAATAATTGTTGAACTTCAGCATAGTATTCTGCACGCTCTGATTCGTCTTGTGCGTAACGTGCTTTCTCAATCAATTCATCAACTTCAGGATCATCAAGGAAGATATAATTCCCACCTTCACCTTGGGAAGATGAATGGAAGCAAGGGTATAAAAATGTGTCCGGATCAGACGAGTCTGCAGTCCACGCAATCATAAACAGGTCTTGGTCACCATTTTTAATCACATCGTTAAATGCAGACCATTCCAGTACGCTGATTGTTGCATCAATATTTGCTGCTGCTAATTGTTCCTTCATAGCTGTAGCCATGTCAGAACGGTCTTTATTATCATTGGTTGTAATTGAAAGGCTTAAGCCATCTTCATAACCGGCCTCAGCTAATAATTCCTTCGCACGGTCGATGTTTTGCTGTGGTACTTCCATTTCATCAGAGATAGAGTAATTCAATGTTGGAGGTAAGACTCCGGTTGCTGTTTGTCCTAAGTCCCGGAATACGGCTTTAACAATTGAATCAACATCTAACGCGAGAGTAATAGCTTCACGGACAAGCGGATCGTTCATAGGTTCCTTAGAGAAGTTGAAGCCCATATATGTTTCACCGTAATCAAGCGCTTTCAATAAATTGAGTTCTTCATTTTCTTCAATCTTTTCCAAGTCTGTTGCAATAATATCGTATGCAATATCAACGCCGCCCGACTCTAATTCAATAACACGGTTACTTGGCTCAGGAATAATTCTGAAAACTAATTCACTATAATCAGTTGGGTCTCCATGATAATCTTCGAATTGTTCTAACTCAATAGAATCTGATCTTGACCAATTAACAAACTTGAGTGCATTTGTTCCAATTGGATTTTGACCGTAATCTTCTCCACCATCATTCACTGCTTTTTCACTGACAATAAAGCCACCCGGGTGGCATAATGCCGCTATAATACCTGCAAATGGTTCCGACTGCTTAAATTCAACCGTGTAATCATCCAATGCCTGTACACTGTCAATATCAATTGTTTGGTATAAGTGCGTTACACTTGGAGATTCAATCGCTCTCTTAAGACTGAATACAACATCAGATGCTTTCAAATCTTCACCATTATGGAATTTGACACCTTCTTTTAATTTAAACTGATAAGTAACATCATCAATTTGTTCATAACTTTCTGCTAAACTGGGCTGGATACTGCCATCCTCATCTAACTTAACCAGACCTTCGTAAATTTGAGTGTTGACATTACTTGATTGATTATCGTTAGACATCACAGGATCTAAGGAAATTGCATCTCCTGATAAACCTATAGTCAATGTATTATCATCTTCTGCCCCGCCTGAACATCCCACCATAAATATTGCAGCTATTAATAAAGTAAATACTAACCTTAACTTATTCTTCATTGTTACTCTCCTTTTTCCTATAACTACGTTTTTATTTCACTTAACACAATCTTAATTAAAGCTCCACCTCCATTGCCTTTGTGTAAAGCGCTTACAACAACTTGTGAAAAGACTACCATAACGTTAATATTGCTGTCAATATCATTTGGATTTATGAGATAGTTTTAATAATTTATTAGTGGAATGAATAAGTTGACAAGTATTGAAAGCGCTCGCTTTAACAGTCTTTAGAGGTTTAACAGCAATAATTAATATTAATATTTATTTAATTTACCCTCAACTTATTATATAAGTTCAGCAATTTACAAGCGGACTATTATTAGAAAGTTACACATATTAGAAGATACTATCCTCTTACTAAAGTGATCGGAGCCGTTTGATTAGGATGGTATCAATAGACGCAAGCAGCCTGTTATGTCAATTAATAAGAAAAGAAGAGAGACAACATTTAACCATATAAACAATTGAGTTGTTTATATACATTTTGAATATCTAGCTTATAATATAACTATCAACCTAAGGAGGCGCTTACATGATTATTCCTAATTATTTCGAAGATTTACAAGTAATGAGTGTCAATACTTTAGATCGTCGTAGCTATTATGTTCCGTATTCTCATGAAGATGAGGCTTTAAATCATCCCAATCGAAGAGACTCTTCAAAGTACATAGATTTAAATGGAGAATGGGACTTCCATTATTTTGATAATATCCGTCTGATTGAGCATCCTTACTGGACGGCTGAATATATGAAAGAGTTAAATTTTGACAAACTGCCTGTTCCTTCCTGCTGGCAGCTGCACGGCTATGGACAAATTCAATACACTAATACCGAATATCCTATTCCATACGATCCGCCCTATGCTCCTTATGAAAATCCAGCAGGGCTTTACATTAGAAAGTTTGACCTTCAACAAAGCGATAACCTTTACCACTTGAATTTCGAAGGAGTTGACTCCGCTTTTTACGTATGGTTGAATGATGAGTTTGTAGGTTATGGCCAGATTTCTCATTCCAATAATGAATTCGATCTCACTCCTTATATTAAAGACGGGGAAAATACATTAGCTGTTTTGGTCGTCCAGTGGTCGGATAATACTTATATGGAAGATCAAGATAAATTCCGTTACAGTGGGATTTTCCGAGATGTCTATCTGGTTGAACGTAGCCAGGACAGAATTGAAAACTTTAAAATAGATTATGATTTAGCGGAAGATTTACAAACAGCAGAGGTTTTAATTGAATTTGAAAAAGTGATTAATTTAAAAGAGGCGAAGGTTACTTTATTTGACCAGGAGCAAAAAGAAGTCTTCTCTTCCACTGTCAATTTAGAGGACAAGTTAACAATTCATCTTGATAAACCGGCTCTATGGAGTGCAGAAGATCCTAATCTTTATACTCTTATTGTTGAAACAAAAGACGAAGTGATCCGCCAACAAATTGGAATCCGAAGTGTTGAAATTAAAAACAACCAATTTTATCTCAATCATAAATCTATCAAATTGATAGGAGTGAATCATCACGATACCCACCCTGATACGGGAGCAACGGTTACCCTGGATGATCAAATTAAAGATTTAAAATTAATGAAAGAATATAATTTCAATGCTGTCAGAACTGCCCACTATCCTAAAACAGCTGAATTTTATGAACTCACTGACCGGATCGGTTTTTATGTCATGAGTGAAGCTGACTTAGAAACCCACGGTGTAGTGGATCTATATGGTTTAGGTGAAAATGAAAACTATAATATGATTGCAGATGATGATCAATTCAGCCCGGCCTTTATTGACCGTATGGATGCAAGCATGGTGCCGTTTTATAACTACCCTTCCATTATCATGTGGTCAGCTGGTAATGAATCCGGCTATGGAATCGCAATTGAAAAGATGATGGCACATGCCAGAAAACTAGATCCTAAACGTCCGCTTCACTATGAAGCATACTGGTATCATGACCGAGATAAAGATTTTGATACTCAGTACCTGGATATGTGGAGTAGAATGTACCCTTCTGTTGAAGAAATCAAAGAGACTTATTTTTCCAGTGAACTCGATCGTCCCTTCATTCTATGTGAATATATCCATGCTATGGGGAACGGGCCGGGGGATGTTAAAGAATACTTTGATTTTATGATGGCTAATGAAGAATTTATAGGGGCTTTTGTTTGGGAATGGGCCGATCACGCTGTCAATCTCAACCGCTTCGAACAAGATAAAGAGCCAATCTATCGTTACGGCGGCGACCACGGTGAATATCCACATGCGGGCAACTTCTGTATGGACGGCTTAATGTATCCGGACCGCACGCCGCATACGGGAGCCTTTGAACATCGTCAAATCTTTAGACCGGTTTCCTTAAAAGACTTTAATCAAGAAACTAAAGAAGTCACCTTATCTAACCATTATGACTTTTCTGACTTACAGCACAAAGTCCAAATTGAAGTGGAAGTCTATGATATTTATGGTGAAAAAACACAATCTCAAACCTTGGAAAATATAAGATGTGCGCCAAAAGAAAATGTCTCATTTAACTTAACCGACAGTGTTGAGGGATTAGAAAAGGCTGCATCTATAAGACTAGTTTACAAGTCCATTGAATTTGACCAATATGAATTAGGCTTTGACACGGTTCAACTCCAAGACTTCCAAATTAAAGAAGTTGAATTGAATGACCAAAACGATCTTGATTGCGAAGAAACCTTAGCAGATTATGTTTTCACTTTCGCTGATAAAAAAATTGCCATCAGCAAAGGCAACGGCGCCGTCAGCCAACTAAGCGTCAATAATGAAACACTCTTAAACAAACCGGCTCAGTGGACTATTTGGAGAGCTCCCATCGACAATGACCGCAATATTAAAGCGGACTGGTACGAAGCAAATTATCACTTACCTCAAGTTCGTATTCATGAGCATTCACTTTCTAAAGAAGAAAATGGATTCCATTTAAAACTAAAAGGCGTATTAAATTCTGTATCACGCCAAAATATTTTACAATTAGAAATAAATTGGATGATTCAAAATGATGGTACAATCAGCTTAACTACAAAGGCTGTTAAAGATCCTATCTTCCCATTCTTACCACGATTTGGAATGGTATTACCTTTAAATAAAGACTTTGACCAAGTAGATTATTTAGGAGATGGCCCATATGAAGGATACATCGATAAGAAGCATTTAAACTTTGAAGCCAGATTTAAGGCATCGATTAAAGATCTGTATGAACCATACGTGACGCCGCAGGAAAATGGTGCACGTCGTAATACTAAGCAATTAGCAGTTTTCTCTAATAAAAACGAACTAAATTTTGTCAGCACTGAGCGGCTGTCCTTTAATTTATCGGAATATAGTACGCAGCAAATGACAGAAAAGCTGCATCGGGACAAATTAGAGATTGAAGATACCAACTACCTTCATTTAGATTACCAACAATCAGGAACGGGAAGTAATGCCTGCGGTCCTGTGCTTTACGAAAAATACCGTCTAAATGACGAAGAATTTGAATTCAACTTTACTTTCACAATCAATTAACCCGCTTTTTATCAGGAGGCCCGTATGATAGATAACCGTGAATATCAACGCATGATTAAAGGAGAGTTATACTCCGCAGCCAATAATCAAGCTCTATCAAATTTAGCTGAAAAGGGGCGTTTATTAAACGAAAGTTATAACAAGCTATCTCGTCAAAACAAAGCCCAAAGAAGCGAAGTTTTAAAGAAAATGTTGGGCAGCTTGGGTAAAAACCCCACGATAGAAAGTCCTTTTTATATTGATTATGGAGTAAATATTCATATCGGGGACAACTTTTATGCTAACTTTGACTGTATGTTTTTAGATTCGGGCATTATTACAATTGGCGATGATGTCATGATGGGACCCAGCGTAAGAATTTACGCGGCCACTCACCCGATTGACCCGGATGTGAGAACCCGCGGCTTAGAATTAACCGCCCCCGTCACCATTGGCGATAAATGCTGGATTGGCGGGAGTGTGGTTATCGTGCCTGGTGTTGAAATTGGAGCCAACACTATTATTGGAGCCGGTTCCGTGGTTACTAAAAATATCCCTGCCAATGTCATTGCTGCTGGCAACCCCTGCCGTGTGATTCGTCCGATTGATGAGAATGACCGCCAGTATTGGCATCAGTTGGAAAGAGATTACTACCAATAAGCTGATCTTTCCTTATGCGGCTGTATTTTTAATAAATGTCCGGTATATTCATTTAAAGACTTTAAAGATAAAACAGCCTCTTCACCCTATTATAAAATAGGTTGCAGAGGCTGTTTTTTATTTTTTGAATTTTATTTTACTCACTATTTAATAATGCTGCTCCTACTACTCCATTTTTACTACCTAAAACTGATAATCCCAGATTATTAAGTATATGTTCTTGCTCTGGGTGCAATAAAGGCGACAGCTTATTTTTAAGCAGCTCAAAAAAGTCCTGATTATGATAAATAACACTGCCTCCAAAAACTATTCTTTTAGGATCATGCAGACAGATAATAGCATGTACAACTCGAGCGAGTTGATCCGCACTCCAATTAATTAATTGATCTATACCAGTATGTCCGGCTCGCCATCCTTCAAAAACTTCACGAGTCGTTAATTCTTTTTTTCCTAATAAAATTTGAGCCTGCCTAGCTATACCTGGTCCTGAACACATCTCTTCTAAAGTTTGATTGCCTTTCACCCTTAATAGCCCTATTTCACCAGAAAAACCCTCTCCCCGAATTATCTTTTTACCTAAAACACTGGTCAAAGCGATTCCGGTCGAAATGGTCATATATTCAAAGAGCTC
>CAYYGA010000013.1:3197-6903 GCA_964471435.1 uncultured Facklamia sp. | reverse complement strand
CTAAAACACTGGTCAAAGCGATTCCGGTCGAAATGGTCATATATTCAAAGAGCTCGGTGGATTTGAGCTGTGCATACTTATATTCTGCCCAAGCAGCCGCATTAACATCGTTATCAATTGAAACGGGTATTTTAGGAAAAACAGTTTTTAAGCGTGCGGATACAGGAAAATTTTCCCAAGGAATATTGTTTTGTTTTAAGGCAATGCCTTGTGATCGGTCCACCTTACCGGGGATACCCATTCCAATACTGGCTATTTGAGAAAGCTCCAGCTGGTGAATTTTAATAAAATGCCTTAAATGTTGTAATAAGTCTTGAAATAAACTTTCAGCCGACTCAATATTGGTTGGAAAAGAGCTGTCAGCGACTAATACTTGCGCTTGATCTACTAAGCCCAAGGCAATCTTAGTCCCTCCAATGTCGATGCCCAGCTTATATTGCTTAGTCATAGTCTTCATCAAACAACATGGACATCCTTTTTTTAGTGAAGTCGGTGTTGTATCTCCATAAAACCCATAACAGTCCCGTTAATCCTAACATCATCATCATTAAAGCAGCGTTACCATTTTCGTTATGAAAGTGAACAATAAGTATTAAAGAAATCACAAAAATTAAAAGACGTATTACATTTTTAAACTTTTGGTTCATTCTATTTCCTCCCATTTTAGTTCATAAGGTTCAAGATGATAGGTTTTTTCTCTTAATTGTCCATCATAAACTAAGGCTTCCTGCGACTGATTTGAATTGTTAACGATGGCAAAACGATTTTTTTCAGGATAGGCATGTACTTCCACAGCAGTATTCTCGCTGGCCCAGCGCAAGAAATCCTGCTCTTTACCAGCTGCATAATAGAGGGCTCTTCTAAATAAATAGTTATTTGCGACGTTATAAGGTAAACCGGAAAGATAGACACCCCGCCCTTTTCCAAAACGATTTGCTGCTAAATGTATGTTACCCTTACGATTGACAATAATTTCAGTATCCCCAGTCAATGCATAAACATTGGCTTTTAACTCTCCAAAATCTAAACTGTCTAGATCCTCAATCCCCTGTGTAATAAAGTGAGTATCTACTGTCTGGGTAAAGTATTTGTTAGTTGATAAAGAAAAACCTAATTCACGATCTACTCCTAAAATGCTTGCTGACTGAAAGAAGCGTCCTTGGTATAAAACTGCGGTTGGATCTCCTACTCCTACAAGTCCTCCTCCTTGAGCCACAAATTGTCGGAGGGTTTGAATTAATTCAGGGCGCTTCCAGTGTTCTCCCCCACTGAACGCCGTTCCCACATCGCCGGCATTTATAATTACGTCGATATCACTGGCGATGCCTTCATTCACTACCTCATCAAAAGAAATAAATTCCACGTCAACATTGGCCCCGCTCAAAACTTCTAAAATACCAATATAAGAGTAGGTTTGCTTGTAGGGTATTTCATGTGCCACCATATAGGTCTGCCATGTTCTCAGGGAACCCCAAGCATTCAAAACAGCTACTTTTAACCCTGAATAGACTCTTGTTTCTTTGGCTATTTGATAGATTCCTCTAAATTCATCAGCGATATCTTTAATCAGATCAATAAATTTAGGAAATTTGTAAGCTAAACTAGGATAGCCCCCATAGCCAATTCGATCCACCGGATTCCGCATCAATGCACGGCGGGCCGTCACCCAATTTTCGATTCCTTCTATTGTAGGATCATTTCCTTCATAAAAAGTATCAGGGAAGAAATAAGGAAGAAACCGACCTTCGGTATATTTAACATGTGGAATATCAGCAATCATCCTTAGAGACGCTCCCCCGCCGACTGAACCTACCACTGCATCAATCCCAATATCTTTAAAGTATTTCCCATAAGGTTCTGTACCAATCCAGTTATCACCTAAGAACATCATGGCTTCCTTACCATGAGCATGAACAATATCGACTAATTTTTTAGCTTCTTGAGTCACAAACCTTCCAATAAACTCCATATAATCTAAATATCTGGGATTAGGCACTCTAAAGCTGGAATTATAAAAGCCTTCATCAACAAAGTCTTCCGGCCTTAATCGGTATCCCTTCTCCTTCTCAAACTCTTCAATTGCTTGTGGTGACACCGTTGTGCCGTAACCAAACCAATCAACAAATTTTTCCTTACCTAAATTATTGAAAACTAAAGTAAAATGATAAAAAAAGGTAGTAAATCTTACGACATCCGTTTGAGGATTGTTTTGACAAAACGCTTCCAAGGCCTGCGACATAAATTTATTGGAGTGTTCCTGCCTGACATCAAAAGGTATATCATGGGGCACAGAATCTCCCCAATCATTGGTAATATGGTTATACATTTGAGTCATATCCCATATTTGTTTAGCTAAAAATGATACAGTATATTCATGAAAAAGAATTGGATTGTGAATAGTAAGAACATTTTTAGACTGGTCAATCGACCAATTATCAGGACTAACTATTTCTCCAGTTGTCCGGTCAATCACTTCCCACCAAATAGAAGGATCATGTTGATAGTCTGCTTGCCACTGTTCAAGAAAATATCCATCTAAAAAAGGAATTTCTAATTTATCAGTAGTGGCAACATGATAATCAGACATTAAGTATACCCGGATAACTTCATCTAAATAATTTTCAATAAAATCATTATAACTGCGTGCTACAAAATACTTTGAATAGATTTTCACATCTAAGTTTTTTATTTCATTATCCAATTCAGTTCCATCAGCATCACGAATCGCATCTGCTCCCCAATAAGTTAATAGATACTTCGTTTCTTCTAAAAAGTTTTCTTCACCCGGAAGGGTAAAGCGTCCACCTTCTTGTGACATTAACATCCTCCTTTATTCTTTTGATCCACCGACTGTCATTCCTTGAGTCAACTGATCTTGTACTAAAATGTATAAAAGCAATACCGGTACCATCACGATGACCATTCCCGCATATAATTGTCCGTACTGCTGAGCAGCATTTTGAGCAGCCATTAAATTTCTTAATCCTACTGGTAAAGTCCGCAATTCTTGTTTAGAAATTAAAGTGAATGAAATAATATATTCATTCCAGAAACTTAAAAAGTTGAATAAAACAACAGTAATAATACTGGGCTTAGCCAAAGGAATCATAACTTTTGTCATTATCTGGAAATGACTCGCTCCATCAATTTCTGCGGCTTCTTCATAGGTAGAAGGAAGAGTCACAAAATAACTGGATAATAAATAAATAGTAAATGGAAGCGCCGTTGCTGCATAAATTACTGCCAATATAAAATGATTATTTAAAAAGTTAGGCATATAGGCAACATGACCTAGATTCCGATTCCAATCAACCAACATTAAGAAAATGGGCACAACAATATAAGATACATTGATAAAAAGACCTGCCTTAAATAACTGTTCTATTATTTTTTTACCAGGAAACTTAAAACGAGCCAGACCATAAGCAGCAGGTATCGCAATGACTAACATCAAAATCATCGCCATACCGGTCACTTTAATTGAATTTAATAAAAACAATCCCATACTGGCCCGGTTCCAGGCATCAATAAAATTTTGCCAATAAAACCCTTGCGGCAGACTCCAGGGAGAGCCGTAAAATTCAGAATTTTGTTTGACAGAAGCCATAAATACCCAGCCGATAGGAACAAGTATTGAGACGGCAATTAATATTAAGACCGCATAGATAAAAATATGATAGAGTTTATTACTGGATTTCGACATACA
>CAYYGA010000013.1:0-3097 GCA_964471435.1 uncultured Facklamia sp. | reverse complement strand
GAAATGACAAAAAAAGTTAATGTAGTTCGAATATTATTCCAAACGATTGGAAGCGTAATTTGGAGAAACTGGGTTAATTTTCCAGCCCCATCGATTTCTGCAGACTCGTAAAGACTTTCCGAAATGTTAGCCATACTAGCCATGTACATGACCATGTAATACCCAATCGCCTGCCAAATTAAAGCACCAATAATAGCGTAATTGACTAATCTCCGATCCCCTAACCATAGTATTTGCACTTGATCTTGAGAAAAAAGGGATAAGATAGAATTCAATAGACCATGAGTTGGATTATAAATAGCAGAAAAAATTCCTCCCACCACTACAATCGATAAAATATTTGGAATATAAAAAATCACTCTAAACAAGTTTCGACCCTTTATATTTTCACGGGTTAAAATAGCTGCCGCTAAGACAGCTATGGTTAAAGTAACAATTGTTACCAGTACAATCATTAATATTGTATTTTGCATAGCCCGGGTAAAGTTTCGGTCATTAATTAAAACTTTAAAATTATCCAAACCGACAAATGTTTGTGTCTGAGAAAAGCCGCCCCAAGAATAAAAAGACATTCGAAAGACTTGCATGGTAGGATAAACCATAAATATCAGTAATAAAATAAGAGCGGGTGTGACACATAATAAAGCAAAGCGCGTCCGTGAATTTTTCTTGTTCATCAAATTTCACCTTCTTTTAGAAAAAAATAACTCCACCAAAAATACTTTTGATGGAGTTTAGTCAAATGATTATTCTGCTAATTTGTCATGAAATTGACTCATCACATCAACAACTTCAGCCTGCCATTCTTCTACTGTCATATCGCCGGATACTACAGATGAGAAAGAACCATATAAAGTTTCCCCTAAATCCACACCAGGTATTGCTTCAGTAGCAACAAAGTTACCCATTCCAGGTAAAACATCTCCTGATTCGTATACTCCATAGAAAATCTGTTCTTCTTCAGATAACTGATCATAAATGCCTTGGATTGGCTGGACCGCTCCGTAACTATGGAATATTTCAGCAGCTGTGTCAGAATATAAGAAGGCAATAAAGTCTTTTGCAGCTTCTTTGTTTTCAGCCGCTTCCGGTACCCAGATATGCTCGATAAATGTATAAGCATATTGGTCACTGCCTTCATCTAATGCAGGGACGGCACTCATTGCCCATTCAAATCCATCAGCGCGTGGTGCTTCTGCCATTTCACCTACTACCCAGGTTCCGTTCGGTAAGAAAATTACTTCATTATCTAATAAAAATTGTTGGTTGCGTGTAAAATCAGTAGGGTTTGCATTCGCTACAGTCGTCGGATGAGTATAAGTAGCCAAATTACCTAAAATTTCAAAAATTTGGGTAATTTCTTCACCCTCCCATACTTCAGGATTATATTGAACCGCTTCTGCAAATAGTTCAGGTCCTCCTGCTGAATAGATCATCGAATAAATAAAGGTATCTAAGTAGCCTGTGGTTGGATAAGAAAAGAGTGCAATATCTTCTGCAGCTGCTTCATCACCCAGCACCCACATATCGTCCCAGTTTTGTGGAAGTTCCCACTCGTTTTCTTCAAAAATCCCTTGGTTATAAAATAAGCCTGTAGGAGAATAGAACATCGGCATTAAGTATGTTTGTCCATCATTATAAGGATTAGTAGCCGTAGAATCAGTAAATCCTTCTAATAATTTTTCTTCGACTGTTATATCTTCACCCGGAATTGTTAATTGTAAGATGTCGGAAATGTCAGCTAACGCTTGTTCTCTGATCAAAGTTTCTGGTAAAGCCTGCGGACGGCCTTGAGCCAGCATTACAACATCTGGATAATCGCCGCCTTGCATTCTCGGTGTAATAGCACTTTCGATTTCTTTTTCTTGGGTTAAATTAATTGTTACATCAGGATTTATTTGATTATAAGCATCAATTATTTCAGGCCACATATCAGGACCATAAGCTGTTTCAACGGCGGCAAAATCAAGTTCAACTGATTCTTGTGCTTGTGCCTGCAGTCCGACAATACTTGAAAGAGCCATGGCTGCAACAGTTCCAGCGAGTAATAGTTTTTTCAAAAAAATTCCTCCTTATATTTACTTAAACCAACATTCTTAAGTCAATTCTAGTATAAAGGGATGAAAACGCTTTTAAATGTATTTTATTGTGATATAATTGTATTATTGAAGGATAAGTTTTTTTAAATGTATTCGTTTTAAGTTATTGGTTAATTAGGAGAGACATATGTTTAAACAGTATAAACATCCAAATGATGTGAAAAAATTAAAGAATCAATTTAAATTAGTGAGCCTGACTCATTCTTCATCGGATGAGGGATGGCATAATATCCTGCATTACCATGATTTTATAGAAATAATTTATTGTCTTTCCGGTTCTGGTTATCTTAAAACTGATATAGGGAAGGAGAGACTTTATAAACACCGTATCTTAATCATTAATAAATTTATCGAACATACTGAATTCGTTGATGAAGGTAAAGAGTTAGAATATTTAGTCATCGCAGTTAAAGGACCTAATCTTACGCAGACCCACCAAGATATTAATACCCTCTTCTCCTACCAAGACTATGAACTCATCTTTTACCGGATAGTCAAAGATCTATTGTTTGAAATGTATCACTCCTCCTCCGGTTCACAGAGGATTATTGAACACTTAGTTCAAATTTTTTTATTAAAATTAGTCACTCAAAGCTCTTTAAAGTTAGAAGAAATAGAAATTAAGAGTCAATCTCTGGCTGTAGCAAATGCAAAAAAATATATCGATGATCACTATTCTCAAACAATCACTTTAGATAAATTAGCCTCTTTAACCTATATTTCCCGCTATCATTTAAGCCACTTATTTAAATTAGAAACAGGGCTGACCGTTATTGAGTACCTTCATTCAGTCCGCACTAATCGTGCAATTACATTACTCCTAACCACTAATATGTCGATCGCTCAAATCGCTTTTTCAACGGGTTTCAATTCTGCTTCTTACTTTTCTAAACAATTTAAAGCTAAGACAGGCTTATCTCCCAATCAATATCGAAAAAGTCAGCGCACAAAATAAAAACTCCGGACCTTAGGAAAACTTCTAAGCTCCGGATTATTTT
>CAYYGA010000012.1:20302-39491 GCA_964471435.1 uncultured Facklamia sp. | reverse complement strand
ATATGTTTAACAAATTAAAATAGAAGGGAGAAGTATTAATCGAGTGATACAAAAGCTGTTTAAGCGTAATTTAATCCCTCTCTATGTGTTTCTACTGATTATTTCTATCAGTTCCTTAGGAATTACTTATTTAACAAGCATCCGTTCTACGATGATTGAACGTTCTGGCGTAGTCATGAGAACTCAACCTGCTACTAATTCTGATGCCATTATAGAAATACCTCCTAATAGTGAAGTGACTCATTTAGCTGAAGACTCCAACTGGACTAAAGTTCGTTTCGATGGGGTATATGAAGGATGGATACCAAATTGGCTTATTATTAATTCTGACCTTCCATCTGACCAGCAAATTACTGCACAATTAACAAATGAACTACCGGTATTTAGCCAAGAAGATGAAAATTCAGAAATCATTTTCACTATTCCAGGTGAGAGTTTCATTCCCATTAATTTTGAATCTTTAGGATGGATACAAATTACATACAATGGCGAACCTGGATATGTTCTAACTGAAGAAATTATTCTCCGTTCTACACCCGAGGTTGAAGCTGAAATTGCAAGAGAGCAGGCAAGACTTGCAGAAGAAGAGGCACGTCAAAGGGAACTGGAGGAGTTGACCAATACGGCTATTATGAGACGGGATAATGAAGCTTTATTTGAATCAGCTGATATTAATTCAGCAGTCATTTATCCTACCCTGTTAAATCAAGAGTTTATGATTATCGATGAGATAATCACCGATTCTGATGATTTTTTCTATGTCGAAGATAGTGATGGTCTGCGGGGATATATTAATCAATTAGCAGTTTCTCAACCTGTCTTTTCAATGAATCATACTGCTCAACCTGATGCCGGTAATATTACTGAAGCAAACATTCTCATTGATCCAGGTCATGGAGGAGAGGATCCTGGAACAATGTCACTGGATGGAAGCAGCTATGAAAAAGATTATACACTTTCAGTTGCCAGACAATTACAGGAAACTTTGACAGCCTTAGGTGCTAATGTGGAATTGACACGAGAAGATGACAGCTGGTTAGATTTAGAAGAAAGAACCCTGATGAGCAATAATCAACCTGCGGATATCTTTTTATCCTTACATTTTGATGCTTCATGGGACCCCTCATGGCGTGGATCTGCAACCTATTATTATCATAACGCTGATGCACAATTGGCATTGGCTGTTAATGATTCTTTAACTGATCTGGATATTCCTAACTTGGGCGTTCAGTTTGGCAATTTTCAAGTTATTCGGGAAAATCAACAACCAGCTTTATTACTTGAATTAGGTTTTATGACGAATGAACAAGATTTGAAAAACATACACAATCCTGAATTTCATCAAGAAGCTGCTGATGCCATTGCTAATGGTTTAGTAAATTATTTCCAGCAAATTGAAAGCGGCCTCTAGAATTCAACTTACATACGCAATCTATATTTATACAACTTTTAGTGTTGATGAGAAATCATTAACACTTTTTTATGTGAAAAAGTGCGGCGCCCTCCTATTTCGGCCTCCTTAAACCTATATTCAGATTTATAGTGCCTGGTTAGAAACCTTCCAAATAAATAATAAAAAGCTTTATTACCTCTGTCTTCTAAACCTTGTGGTTTAAAAGTTGGGTAATAAAGCTTTTTTATAATTGATAGTTTAATTTTATATTTCCTTTGTATCTAATAAAATAGTCATAGGACCATTATTTTGAATATTAACATTCATAAACGCCCCAAATTCACCGGTTTCCACTTTAAAACCATAATCTCGTAACTGCTCATTGAAATAATGATAGAGTTCTTCAGCTATTACTGGATCAGCTGCATTTGTAAATCCAGGTCGATTTCCTTTTTTAGTAGCAGCGTATAATGTAAATTGACTAATAGAAAGTATATCACCACCTACGTCATCTAAAGATAAGTTTGTTTTCCCTTCTTCATCTTCAAACAGACGCATCTTAGCAACTTTTCGAGCACAATAATCACACTCATCTTTAGTATCTCCATGGGTGAAACCTACTAAAAGAACGTAACCCTTATCAATTTTACCTACCACTTGATTATCAATAGACACTGAACTTTCTAAAGCTTTTTGAATAACTACACGCATCTATAATATCCCTTTCTTAACCAATCAATTTAACTTTTAATGCTCCGGTCTAACTGCTGATCCGGTGAACTTCATATACATCAGGTATATTGTTTAATTTGGACATCAAATCTTGTAATTGGACAGTATTCGAAATAGCAACTTTAATTGTTACTGTTGCTTGACTATTGTCATCAATTCGGCCGTTAACATTACGTAGGTTCTTTACGGTATGATTAACAACATGCAAGATATCATTAACCAAACCTGAACGGTCAAAGCCTATAATTTGGATTTCTGTTTCGTACTCATCCAATAATTGATTATTTTGTTCCCACTCAACATGAATTAAGCGATTTTGTAAATCTTCTTCATGCTGAAGATTAGAACAATCCTCCCGATGGACTGAAATACCACGACCACGTGTAATATAACCCACAATTTGATCTCCAGGTACAGGATTACAGCACCTGCTTAAGCGTATCATCAGATTATCCACACCTTCAACAACTACTCCTGATTCATGAACAGTGCGGCTTTCTTTCTTATTATCTTCTGTTGATTTTTTGACAGTATTTGGCTTTTTTTCTTCACTATCTGAAATTATTCCTAAAAAGTTCAAAATATTTTTAGTAGATAATTCTCCCAGACCTATTGCAGCATAAACATCCGTTAAACTATTAAAGTTATAACGTTCTAATAATTCTTTTTCCTCTTGCTTTTTAATAGCAGTTTTAATGGTTTTATTGTGATCTTTTAGCTCACGTTCCAGCAGCTGCTGACCCTCTTCTGCATTCCTTTCACGGTCCTTCAATTTAAAGTAACGCTTAATACGATTCCGGGCTTTTGATGTTTTAGTAAATTTGAGCCAGTCACGACTAGGACCGTTTGAATTAGGGTTAGTCAATATTTCTACTATGTCCCCATTTTTTAATTGATAGTTCAGCGGAACAATATTACCGTTTACTTTTGCACCAATTGTTTTATTTCCAATTTCAGTATGTATATGAAAAGCAAAATCAATCGGACCTGATCCAGCTGCCAGTTCAAATACATCGCCCCGGGGCGTAAAGATATAAACTTGGTCTTTAAATACATCTTCTTTGACATATTCCATAAATTCACTGGCATCTTCCACGTCATCTTGATACTCGACTATATCACGGAACCATTTCAGTTGCTGCTGGATATTATCAGAAGAACTGCTTCCTTCATCAAATTTACCTTCTTTATAGGCCCAGTGTGCCGCCACACCGTATTCTGCTACTTCATGCATGTGATGAGTTCTGATTTGTACTTCAACCGGCTTGCCCTGTGGTCCAATAACGGTTGTATGGATTGACTGATACATATTCTGTTTAGGCATAGCAATATAGTCTTTAAAGCGACCCGGCATCGGTTTCCATTTTGTATGAATAACCCCCAGGACACCATAACAATCTTTGATAGAGTCTACTAACACTCGAACAGCTAATAAATCATAAATATCGTCAAACGCTTTATTTTGATCCACCATTTTTCGATAAATAGAATAAATATGTTTGGGACGACCATTCACATCGGCTGTCATATTTAATTCTTCAAGAGCGCTTTGTATTTCATCAATCACTATATCAATATAAGCTTCACGTTCTGTTCGCTTTTCAGCCATCTGTCCTACAATTGCGTAATAAGCATCAGTTTCTAAATAACGGAGTGCGATATCTTCCATTTCCCATTTTATAACACTCATACCAATACGTTCTGCTAGTGGGGCATAGATTTCTAAAGCTTCTTCAGATTTTTCGATTTGCTTGTGAGTTTTTTGGAATTTTAATGTCCGCATATTATGAAGCCGGTCAGCCAGCTTGACCATTACCACTCGAATGTCTTTAGCCATTGCTAATAACATTTTACGGTGATTTTCTGCTAATTGTTCTTCCTTACTTTGGAATTTAAATTTTCCTAGTTTAGTAACTCCGTCGACCAAAAAGGCAACGGACTCTGAAAATTCATTTTTTATGTCTTCCAATGTATACGGAGTGTCTTCTACCACGTCATGAAGAAATCCTGTCGCTACTGTATCCGGATCTAAATTAATCGAAGCTAGAATACCAGCCACTTGGATAGGGTGGATTATATAAGGTTCTCCGGATAAACGAACTTGACCTTCATGAGCAATTGTCGCATATTCCAATGCTTTTTTTACAAACTTTACATTACGTTCCTTCATATATGTTTCGCAAAGTTGGATAACTTCTGCTGCCGTAAACACTTCATCTTTAGCCAAACAATCACCTCCTCAACAGTTTTTAATTATTTAGATACTATTATAACTCAAAGTTTTAATTTTTAACAATAGCTTTCTCAGCCTTTATAATTAAATAATAAAAAAACCTGTAAAAATGCTTTTCAATATAGTTTTATAATTTTTAGAAAGCCCAGTCCTATTGATGCACCTATGTCAATAAGACTTCCGTATTAAGCCTTCTAATTCTGACCTGAGAGAAAACAAGGAAGATGGGGGGGTGGAAAACTGCAAGCATGAGTTAGCTAAAGATTCATTTTTACTACTCTAATAAATTCATACTCAATCACTAAAGTCCTTACTACTTTCCTCTTAAAGGTATTTTAAAATTTATAAAACCACACTGAGAATTTAACCTGTCTCGTGTGGTTTTTCTATACTCTCTTTAACTTATGTTTTATTCTAATTCATTTTATAAAAAAACTTGCGGAAGAAATTTTACATTTCTTAATTTCCACTTACGATTTGAATTCCTTTTGAAGCACCAATCCGGGTTGCTCCTTTATCAATCATTGCCAGAGCTTCTTCTTTATTGCTGACTCCCCCGCTTGCCTTTACTCCCATTTGAGGACCAACTGTTTGACGCATCAAAGCTATATCTTCAAGAGTCGCCCCGCCTGTAGAAAAACCGGTCGAAGTTTTAACAAAGTCCGCTTCAGCTGTCTTTGCTGCTTGGCAGGCTTTTACTTTTTCTTCTTCATTTAATAATGAAGTTTCGATAATTACTTTAACCGTAACGTCTTGTGGAACAGCTTCAACAACTGCTTCTATATCACGTTGGACTTTATCCCACTGACCATCTTTACATGCCCCTATATTAACAACCATATCTACTTCTTGGGCACCTTTACTCACGGCATCTTTGGCTTCAAAAGATTTTACTTCTGATGTATTTGCTCCTAAAGGGAAGCCAATAACCGTACATACTAATACATCACTACCTTTTAAAGATTGACTTGCATACTCTATCCAGGTCGGTTGAATACAGACTGATTTAAAATTGTACTCTTTAGCTTCTTTTAATAGTTTATCAATTTCTTGTTTAGTGGCATCCGCCTTTAACAATGTATGATCGATATATTTATTTAATTCCATTTACTTTCTCCTTTTTGGTGAAATCTAATAACTCAGTTTTATATGAAATAATACTCAAAACATAAACAGGAGCTGTTTCAGCTCTTAGTATCCGCGGACCTAAACTACAGGATTGGAAACCTTTTTCAGTCAGTTGAGAGACTTCTTTTTCAGTTAAGCCTCCTTCGGACCCAAAAACAATAACAATGCGGTCCCCGGCTTTAACTTGCTTAAGTGATTCAGCTAATTGCCTGTGTTCTCCCTCTTTCGCAACTTCTTCATAAGCTATCCATTTGTGCTCATAATCGGTGTATTTTCGAATAAAGTCTTTTAAATTCAAAAGAGGATGAACAGCTGGTACTATCAGCCGTTTACTTTGTTCAGCAGCAGCCTGACTGATCTTTTGTAAGCGACAGATTTTACCCGCTGCTTTTTTACCTTCCCATTTCACTACATCACGATTTAAAGCTAACGGTTGAAATGAAGTCATTCCTGTTTCAGTAGCTTTTTGAACAATTTGATCTATTTTATCATTTTTTGACAAACCGCACGCTATAGTAACATCTACAGGTAATTCTGTCTGACTAAAACTAGGGGGCAGTTTTTCTAATAATTCAAAGGAAGCTGTACCATTATTAGATGATATCAATGAAGCAAGATACTTACTTTCTTGATAAACCAATACGATTTTAAACCCCGGACCGGCTCTTAATACATTGAGTAGATGATGAGAATCAGCTTGATTCAATTCAACTTTTTGACCAATATTAAGAGACTTATTTTTATTTTCTAAAAAATACTGCTGCATCTAATCGCCGACCTTTTTTTGATAAATAATACTGACCCATCCTTTATACTGCGTCCGTTGGAACTCTTCCCATTGCTTAGGATTTATCACGGCTTCTATTTGAGATATTTTTTCTTTCAAAATGCCGCCGAGAATGAGAAATCCATTGGTTTCAATTAACCGATAGGCATCTGGAAACATATCAACTAATATATGAGGCAGGATATTCGCCACTATAATATCAGCAGCTACCTCTACCCCCGACAGTAAGTTGTTTTCTTGAAATTGAATAGGAACTTCAGCTTCTGGTGTTTTTGTTTCTATCAGCTTTTGAATAGTTGGCTGATACTTTAAATTCTCTTTAGCGGCAGTTACAGCTTGAGGATCTAAATCATAACCATAAACCTTTTCTGCCCCTAATAAATGTGCTGCAAACGATAGTACTCCCGAACCGGTTCCCACATCCAGAACCGTTTCTCCGCCTCTCATTACAATTTCCAAGGCTTGAACTCCTAATTGGGTGGTAGGATGATCTCCAGTACCAAATGCAACTCCTGGATCTAAGTATATAATTTGCTCCGCAGATGAACTTTGATACTCTTCCCATACTGGAACAACTTTGAGATAACGGGTGATATGTTGAATTTTATAATGTTTCATCCAATTACTTTGCCAGTTCTCATTTTCAACCGTTGCAAAATCGATTGTTATATCATTTTCGGGGGCTACTTTTTTTAATTCCATTTTTAAATAAGATATGATTGTCTTTTTATCCAATTCTTCTGAAAAAGAGCCTAAGACTTGAGTCTGTTTTTCTAAGATGTTTTCAGGTAATTCTAATGGTATTTCTCCAAATAAATTTGGATGGTTCTCCAAATAACCAGGAGCATACTTAATTTCTGTTCCTTGGGCTCCTATTTCAAACAAAAGGAAACTGACATAATCTACAAAATCATTTTCTATACTATCAAAGGAAATGATGATTTGATTCCAATGTGTCATACAATCACTCCTTGACTTCTAAGATTGTCCATTGTCTGCGAGACAAAATGCAGTCTGGTTTTTGAATAACGCTGCCTGTCTTTAAGATTTTGAATCATATGATTCAAAACCTCTTCATCCCATTCAACCCTGAATTCATTATTTTGAGGATTTTTTTTAAATTCTTCCCATTGGATGGGTATTGAAGAAGAAAGGTTTTTTAAATATTTTATAATGGCATAGAGCTTGCCAAATTCCATTCCTTCTTCCCTTTTTACAGGAAAACAAACTAAATAATTTTCCTGGTTGGTCATTGGTATGTTTGCTTGGTAAATCAATATACTTAATTGATACAAAAGAGGGTCGTTGTTCAATAAATTCCCTCTAACGTCTTCAAAATCATTATTGGATGAGTTGGCTAAATGGAATTGTAACTTAACTTCCACCATGGAGTACTGCTCTACATACATTACCTGCCATGCACACTTAAAATGCATTTTTTCAATGAATGATTTAGTTACGGAATAAATATCATCTGTTTTCATATACTTCCCTCACTTTAGAATTAATTATGACTTACTCTTAAAAACTTTTCAATCTTAAGCTGTTTTTTTCTGTATTTACTAGCTATTTAACTGTTTAAATGGCATAATAACATGGGGTTTTTACTTTACATAAAAAATCTTTGCTTTCCGACTTCAAACGGTGTAAACTAGTATAGGACGTTTTTAAACGCTTTATCTTACTAAAATTATATCAAATAATAACGAGGTGAACTTCATGGCAGAAAAAAACTTAACGGCAAAAGATATTTTACAAAAAGAATTTTCTCGTTCCATGCGAGGCTATAATGCCGCGGAAGTTGACGAATATCTTGATAGTATAATCCGAGACTATGATTCCTATCAAAAAGATGTAGTCTTTTTAAAAAATGAAAACGAAAGATTAATTTCTAAAATTGATGAACTTACTAAGCAATTAACCTTAGCAAAGAAAAATACTCCTCAATCACCTGGTTCGGGTGTTACTAACTTTGACATCCTTAAACGCTTATCTAATTTAGAAAAGCATGTATTTGGGTCAAAAATCAATAGTGACACTAACGGTGCTGAGTAGTTAGCAATAATCAATTAGCAAATTTCAGGTAATCGCGGTCAATTTTTTATTGGCTGAGGAAAGTCCATGCTCGCACAAGCTGAAATGCTTGTAGTGTTCGTGCTTAGCGAAACCATAAGCTAAGGTAGCCTTTTTTTAGGTTAACGGCGGGAAAAATCTCTAAGGCTTCTGCTATGAGAAAGTATCCCTGAACAGTGCCACAGTGACGATACTTTATGGAAACATAAAGGTGGAACGCGGTAAACCCCTCGAGCGAGCAACCCAAATTTGGTAGGGGCACTTTTTCAAGGGAACCTCATTATAAGTCTGACTTATAATGAAGGGTTAACTAAGAAAGAGACAAGTAATCTTGTAGATAGATGATTACCCATCATGATTCGTACCTATCGCAATCTATGATGACAGAACATGGCTTATCGAAATTTGCTAATTATAGGTTTAGACCATCTATATTAAATTCTTAAACACGTTTTTTGGACAAGATTTCCATGAAAACGTGTTTATTTTTAACTTGTTATATAAAATCTTTATTTTTAAAATAGTAGGAATTTTTCAGACTGCTTATTCATCTATCCTGAAGTTTAGAAAGGACAATTTATGCAAACTTATCAATTAATAGCCACTGCTGCTGCAGGCATTGAATCGTTGGTCAATCGTGAATTAAAAGACATGGGCTATAAAACCCAAACAGAAAACGGCCGAGTTCGTTTTGAAGGCACAATAGAAGATATAGCTAAAACTAACCTATGGTTAAGAACAGCTGATAGAGTTAAAATCGTAGTCGGTGAATTTAAAGCTACTTCTTTTGAGCAGCTATTCGACCAAACTTACGCTCTCCCATGGGAGGATATCTTACCTTTAGACGCTGAATTTCCAGTTGCCGGTAGATCACAAAAATCAAAATTACACTCAGTCCCTAATTGTCAGCGTATTGTAAAAAAAGCTATTGCAAAAAAATTAATGGATTACTATTCCAGAAGACAGCCTTTACCTGAGACCGGTGCTAAATACCCACTTGAAATTTCTTTATTAAAAGACACAGCAATGATAACATTAGATACAAGCGGTTCCAGTCTGTTTAAACGCGGGTATCGTACTGAAAAAGGCGGCGCCCCTTTAAAAGAAAATATGGCTGCAGCTCTTATCAAGCTTACTACTTGGTATCCTGATCGTCCTTTATATGATCCTACTTGTGGATCAGGAACAATTCTCATCGAAGCTGCCCTTATGGGTCACAACATTGCGCCGGGATTAAAAAGAAACTTTGCAGTTGAAGAATGGCAGTTTTTCCACCCGGAAATCTGGGAAACAGTCCGCAAGCAGGCTGAAGACTCTATTGATTGGGATATTCAATTAGATTTATACGGTACGGATATTGATGGCAAAATGATAGAAATCGCAAAACGTAATGCTCAAGCAGCAGGTGTGGAAAAAAGTATTGACTTTAAACAAATGCAGTTATCCGATTATAGTCCTAAGCGGGAGTACGGTATCTTAATTTCTAACCCACCTTATGGTGATCGGTTACTTAATGAAGACGAAGTACGTAAGCTCTACAGTCAAATGGGGGAGATTTACCGTAACATGCCTACTTGGAGTAAGTATATTCTCACAAGTGATGAAGCTTTTGAAGAATATTATGGTGAAAAGGCGACTAAGAAGCGAAAATTATATAATGGACCATTAAAGGTAGATTTTTATCAGTACTGGGGACAGGCTAAACCTAGAGAATAGTAAGTGAAAAACCTTATCCACCTTGACTATAAGATGAAATAAAAGTAGAGCACCCTTACTGGTATACTCTACTTTTATTTTATAAACTCAATCTCATAATTGAATGACTTTTCCTTGTTTAAGTAAGGCCTGTTTAGCAAGTGCATCTGCTGCACGATTATTGCCTTCTGGTACCCATTGCAAAAATAATAAAGAAAATTGATCGCTTATTTGAAAACATGCCTGTAAAATAGAATCATATAAGGTTGATTTGACATAACGCTTATCGAAGGATTGGGCTAGAATACTACTATCTGTATTAAAAGATACGGGCGTATCCTTTTCCTCCAGGGACTGTTCAAGCCAAATTAAAGCTTGGTAAAAACTTAAAAATTCAGCCTGATGATTATCTTGTATATTTTCAATGTAGAACTTCGCACTTATCTGGCGACCCTCTTTTTGAACGTTAAACGCTAATCCTGCTGCTTTTTTTGCTGGATCAAAAGCAGCGTCTAAATTAATTATTATCATTAAATCACCTTTAAATTATTTGATCAAGCGAAAGGAAGCAGATTATGACAGATATCGTTAATTTACCCAACAATAGTCAGAATTATCATCGTAAAGGGCTCAATGCACTGCAGGAAAATAATCTAACAAAAGCAATTGAAATGTTCGAAAAATCATATGAACTTGAACCAAGTCCCCAAGTGTTTTCTGAATTAATACAACTGTATTTAAAAAGTCAAAATGAAGAAAAGTTAAGTCAAATCTGGGAAAAAAAATATCCTACTTTATTTTCCAGAGTGGAAAATGAGCCGATAGCTCTCCTTTATGCCTTATCTATTAAACATCTTTTCGACACAGATACAGGTCTGATTGAACTTTATAAATTAAAAGATCATTTTTTACAAGAAGGCTGGGACTCCCAAATTGTAAACAATCTAATTATTGAACAAAATCAACTCAATGATTTAAGTCAATTGATTTCTAAAGTCAAGGACCAAGAAGACGCTGATCAACTTTTGGAAACAATGATAAATATGAAACAGACTCCTTTCTTAGCTAGATTAAAACAACTCTACCAGTTGAAAGACGAAGCTGCTATCTTAGTTTTAAAAGCAGTATTAAAAAGAAATGACCTGCCTCACTTTATAAAAAGCGATGTTCTTCATTATTTTATTTATCAAAACAAAACTGAGGCTGTTGAATTATATTGGTTTGGAGACAGCTATGCATTAAACACAGCTGACTTAGTAGCTTATAAAGAAGATAAAACTTACCAAGCTATGATAAAAGAAATTGAAAACTACTGCCAGGAAGAAAACCCAAACTTATTACCCGATATATTAGAGTACTTCAATTTAATTGTCATGTCTCTCTACCCTTTTATCGAAAAAGCAATACCTGACACAAAGAGTTGGTTAAAATTGATGTTAAATACTTTTGGTCTTGATTCACATGGTGATTTTGTTGAATCCGATAACGAGATGAACCATTACTTATCAACAGCACAGGAAGAAATCAATCAATTACTTAATCTATAAAAAAAGCAGCCTTCACAGGCTGTTTTATTTATATTTTTAAAAATTTTAAAATAAAAAAATTCCTACCTTAAACTTTACTGGCTGAAACAAGTTATAGTTTAATATACAAAGTAAAGAAAAGATGAAAATTGTTTACTTATCTTGTATAGAAAGTTTATTTAACTTTATCATCCTCATTATTAGAAATTGTAGGCTGAGGGTCTAATATAAGCCCCTTATCTTCCTCTTGAGGAGGTAATTTAATAAATTCAATGATATCTTTAAAGTTAACTATCGTCTTATCTTCAATGATATCTTTCATCATGGGATCTGATTCCTGCCAATAAATTTCAACTACTGCACTATTAGAGAGTAATTTAGTGATGATACCTGCCATATCACTGCCTCTGAATTGGAACGAAATTTTATCTCCGATATCAGGACGAACAGATTCTTTCACATTTTCAATCATTTTAAGTCCTGTTTCATAATTTACATCTAGCAATGAAGCAATTCTGGATTTACTGGTACCTCTACGTAATTCCTTTTCAATTAGGTTACGTTGCTCTTTATTAAGCTTAGCCGTCATTATATCCCTCTTTCCTTTTTTTCAACGACCAGCGTCTACTAATGTTATTATAACATATTTATCGCCTTTTAGTTCTGAATATGCCTTGATTTGTTGAATTGATGCGCTTATCAGGTACTAACATTGGCAATGACTGTTGGTGAATTTTAATTTCCAGTGGTAGGCTGGGGCCTTCATCCCCGTCAATATTCGCAGTCAGATGCTGAGAAGTCGGGGATTCAATTTTAAAGTATGAATCTTTTAAAACTAACATAAACTCGTCATTTGTTTCCTGCTGGGGGATTTTACCTTCTTTAAAAAGGGTTTGTAATATTGAATTGGTTATTGAATCTTTCACTGCTACAAGACGTGCTAAGCCATCATCGTTTTTTGCTTTCGGAAAAAGATTTTCTAGACTGGCAACAGAGCTAGTTAAAGCTAATATGAGAAGATTAGTATTTATAGTAAATTTTTGATTTTTAGAATTCGTTATAATCAAAGAGTCCGGCTTTCCTTGTAACAAAGCTCTCAAGCCATCAGTTATATACGCCAGTATACCCATCCGGTTTTTCCGTTCAAACTCTGTTTCAAGAACCGCTTCTGGAATAGACCCTAAAGCTAGTACATTAACGAAGAAGTAATCATTTGCTTGCCCTACATCAACTTTAGTTTTGGTTAAGTGAGAAAATTGTTCAATTGCCTGCCTTGGTTCTAAAGCATATCCGACTGACCGTGCTAAGTCATTGACTGTTCCTAAAGGAATAAAAGCAAAATAAGGCTTATTTTCTGCCTTCATAATACCCGATACTACTTCACTCACAGTGCCGTCTCCGCCCAAACACACAACTAATTCATATCCTTGATTTGCAGCATCATAAGACCAGTTATGAGCATCACCAAGTCCCTCAGTTTCTTTAAGCCTTATATCGACTTGATACGTATTTTCTAAATAATTTTTTAATTCCTTAGCATACTTAGGAGCCTCGCCCCTTCCGGATCCCGGGTTAGCAATTATTAAGATGTTCTTAATCATATTTTTCTCCCCCATCATTATCTAAAGTCTATTATATCATAATAAGGCTGATTCCTTATGGACTAAAGGTTGCTTTTAATTATATATAAGTTATAATAAATCTATCAAAATTGACAGAGTAAAAGATAAAGCGTTAAGTGCTACTAGATGGGATGTTGCTAGTGGACGAAAAGGCATTTCATGCCTTGCGGTATTATCTTTGCATTCGCTGCATATAATTAGTGTAGCGCTCAGTCTTATTAGAAAAGGAGCGTATTTTTTATGAATAATTCAAAAGCTGACCGTCCGGTTTCTTATACTGCTAATCGAAAGGTTTCAACCAGCCAGCTCACCATTATGGCTCTATTGTTAGCCTTCCGGATTATTTTAGCTTACATCCCTTCCATCCGATTAGGAGAGTATGCACAAATAGGGGTTGGATTTTTAGGATCAACTTTAACCAGCGTAATCGTTGGACCGTGGTGGGGAATTGTTATTTCTTCTTTAAATGATATTGTTTCAGCTTTAATAAATGGATATTCTTTTTTCTTTGGATATACTTTAAGTGCGGCTATAGCAGGATACATTTGGGGAGTTATGCTATGGCGTAAAGAACACACCTGGTTAAGAGTTTTTCTAGCTGTAACACTCATTACTTTTATTGTTAACTTAGGTTTAGGTTCACTATGGATTAAAATGTTATACGGGCAGGCGTGGGCAGCATTCATGCCGGTGAGAATTATAAAAAATCTTATTTCATGGCCGCTTAACACCATTCTGGCATATGCTTTCCTTAATATTCCAGCCATACAAAATCTGATACGTAAATTTGAGTTTTAATTAGCAGATTACAATTAACAACATCCCAAAACAATATGTTAATTTTTGCTAATCAAATAGAAATTTGTTATTAAAGAAAGTCACCTACACTTTTCTTAGATGAATATATAATCTTTTCCGTGTTATAATTTACAAAGCGGGATTATAATTTCATTTAGTTTGTAGGTGATTTTTTATTATTGATATATTCATTGATAAGAAAATACTTACACTCATTAAATAATGATACAAAAAATACCATCTGTTACTAAATTATGAAAAAAATAATATATTTAGATGAAATGTCGCTGATTGTTGAGACTTTTTGAGTAATTAATTATAATATTTATCTATGAAGAAATATTGTAGCCTGCAACTACAAGGAGGAATTTTAAAGTGGAAAAAGATTTTAGAGTACTACTATATTATAAATATCAACATATTGATGATCCTGAACTTTTTGCCAAAGAACATTTAGAATTTTGTAAAAGTATTGGTTTGAAGGGACGAATTTTAGTAGGTAGCGAAGGAATTAATGGAACAGTATCAGGAACTATTAAACAAACCGATAAATATCAAGAATTTGTACACTCGCTGCAAGGTTTTGAAGATGTATGGTTTAAAGTTGATGAAGCGGATGATTATGCACATAAAAAAATGTTTGTAAGAGTTCGTGAGGAAATTGTTGCATTAAATCTAGAAGAAGATATCAATCCATTGGAAACAACCGGAAAATATTTGTCTCCAGTTGAATTCCGTGATGCTCTAGTTGATGAAGACACGGTAGTCTTAGATACACGTAATGACTATGAATATGATTTAGGCCATTTTAAAGGAGCCGTACGTCCGGAAATTGGTAATTTTCGTGAGCTGCCTCAGTGGGTGATTGATAACAAAGAAAAATTTATGGACAAAAAGGTGGTCGTTTATTGTACTGGTGGCATAAGATGTGAGAAATTCTCTGGGTGGTTATTAAAAGAAGGTTTTAAAGATGTAGGTCAGTTGCATGGAGGAATTGATACATACGGTAAAGACCCTGAAGTTCGCGGTGAACTATGGGAAGGAAAAATGTATGTTTTTGATGAACGAATTGCTGTAGATATCAATCAGGTAGATCCTGTAGTGATCGCTAAAGATTATTTTGATGAGCAGCCATGTGAACGATATGTTAACTGTGCTAATCCAGAATGTAATCAACAAATTATTACTTCAGAAGAAAACGAAGCTAAGTATGTCCGCGGCTGTTCACCTGATTGTCGTCGACACCCACGTAATCGTTATGTGCTTGAAAATAATCTTTCAACTGAAGAATGGGAAGCTCGCTTAAATGTAATTGGGGAATCTTTAAAGGACTCCGCTACTGCCTAAATTTTTATCATAAAAAAGGGGGTGATACTATGCCGGATAACAAAAATAGTCGTCAAAATAAAAAAGCGAAGTCTTTTAACATAGATTTTTCTTATGATAGTTTAAAATCTTCATCAAAATTTTCAGACGAAGACAGGCATACTCACCGAGACCTATCCAACCGACAGGAATCAAAGAAAAATGACTATTCCATCAATCAACAATCAAGTTCTTCAGATGATTCTTATAGAAATAACACTATTGAAAAGCATACGAAGCACCCCTCCCCTTCCATGAATTCTAATTTAAAGGGGAATTTTAGAACGGATGAATCTAATCAGTTGAAGGAAAAATATACAACTTTTGACAAATCAGTAAAAAACGTCAAGAAAGTAATTACTAATCTTGAGCAGCCCTCTCCTACTACAGTTAATCCTTACAAAAAATCAATCGATCAAGCTAGACAACAAAGATCGCAATTTACAAAAATTAGTAAAACTGACAGTGATAAATTTTCTGCAAAAAAGAATTCTGATAAAAAATATAAAACTGACGTAAATGATTTATCACAAGATAATCGTGCTAATAAACTAAATGAAGCTTTAAAGGATAATCATACTGAACCTAAAAAGAATATAAGTGATCGAATTCTTTCCAGACGGAGACGGATAGCTGAGTTAGAAAAAATGCAATCTCCTAAAGAGGTTGAAGCATCTTTTCTAAATCCTCGTAAGTTTTCAACAGATAAAAAAGCAAATGAGAACCCAATAGATAGACCTACTCCTTCTACAACTATTCATGACGAGTTAAAAATGAAAAGTATCGTCCCTAAAAGTTCTCAATCTGAAAGTTCACTTATAAAAACTGACTCTGCCACACAGTCTTTAAATGATAATTTGAATTCTGACTTCAAAAATGAACCTTCAGATACTAAACCATTAAGTCGATCGGAAAGATACTCTAATAACACAGACAGCTCTTTTTTAAAGACAATTAAACAAAAACTAAATCTGGCTCAGCTTGAATCCCGGTTATTTAAATACAAGAGTGTCTCCAACAAAAATTTATATCCTCAAAGTAAAAGCCGTCAAGCTTTAGACGCTGAGATACAAAACAAAAATTTGAATGAGGAAGACAGTTTAAATAAAGAAGCATTAGTTTCTTTGATTAATCAAAAACCTCGTAGAGAATCAAACGTTAATAACAATCAGACAACTTCGGACAGGCTTCTTGGACAATCAAATACTTCGAAAAGCTTTTTATCTGCTCTTTTTACTAAGACAGCCAAAGACTCTGAGTTGAAGCCTGTAAAATCTTTAGCAGTACAGGAAGAAAATGAATTAATTAAAAATGAAAGTAGTAGTCTTCCATGGCAGGAACGTTATTTATTAAACAGACAGAAAAAACGTTACGAAAGAAAGAATGCCTATTCTATTAAAGATTATTCTATTACTGAAAAAGTTAATCTAGCTTTTGATATTTTTATTAATGTTGTTAAACGTTTAGCCATTATTATTTTAGCTCTTTTACTTCTTTTAGGTTTATTTGTGGGAGGAACCGGTTTAGGTTATTTTGCTGCTTTAGTTAATGAAACAACTCCTCCTACTTATCAAGAAATGGCAGAAGATATCGCTCGATTAGAGCAGCAATCTAACCTTTATTACGCCAGTGGAGAACCAATCGCCAGTGTACGTTCTGATGTAGTAAGGTCCATTGCATCTTTAGACGATATATCACCTAATATTATTCGCGGGTTAATCGCAATTGAAGATGAAGAGTTTTTTGAGCATCCGGGAGTAAATCCTAAAGCCACTTTGAGAGCGGTGCTTCAAACGCTGATCAGTGGGTCAGGAACAGGTGGTTCTACCCTTACCCAACAATTAGTCAAACAGCAGATGTTATCTAATGAAGTAACTTATTTCCGTAAAGCAAATGAAATTTTGTTAGCTTTACGATTAGAAAACTTCTTTACTAAAGATGAGATTTTGACAGCTTACCTCAATGTTTCTCCCTTCGGGAGAAATAATAACGGAGATAATATTGCCGGTATCAGAGAAGCCGCCCAAGGTATCTTTGGAGTAGAACCTGATCAAGTTAATCTTTCTCAAGCGGCTTATCTTGTGGGACTGCCTCAAGACCCTTATAACTACACCCCTTATAACCAATATGGTGAATTAAGAGATAATTTTGAAGCTGGTTTAGAACGTAAAGATGATGTTCTATTTTCCCTTTATCGTAATCAATTTATAACTAAAGAAGAATATGAAGAAGCTTTATTTTATGATATAACTCAAGACTTTTTACCGCCCGAGCCCCGTGATGAAGACCGTCAGTCATATCTCTATCAAGCTATTATGAATGGTGCCATTGAAAAAATTATGCACTTGAACATTGAACAGGATGGATATACCAGAGAACAGGTGTATGCAGATGATCAGTGGTATAATGAATATTATTTTGATGCTGAAGAAGAACTGACAACAGGTGGATATCATGTTTATTCGACGATTGACCGCGGAATATATGATCAACTGCAAGTTTCAGCTCAAGCATATGACGATGAGTTAGGTGTTCCTTATGAAGGAGTTTATGTTGATCCTACTACCGGCGAAGAGATTTATTATTTAGAAACGGTTCAAACTGGTATAGTTGTGATAGAAAATGAAACTGGCCGTGTTTTAGGCTTTGTGGCTGGAACTGATTTTGAGAATAATCAAATTGATCATGCTTTTAATATGCATCGTTCTCCTGGTTCTACAATTAAACCGATGGCAGTTTATGCTCCGGCAGTCGAACATGACTTAATTACTCCTGCAACTATTATTCCGGATACTGAATTTGTAGAAACTTACAATGACGGCTCGGAATGGCGCCCAACGAATTATGGGGTTGTGGTTAGTAATAATTTCATATCTGCAAGAACAGCTCTTTTACGTTCAGATAATATTCCTGCAGTAAGAGTATATGAAGGCTTAAGAGATCGACAAATTCCAATTATAGATTATATGGAATTAATGGGCTTTAACATTATCGATTCTTATACAGAAGAAGATACGTTGAATTTAGCATTTTCCCTCGGAGGTGTTACTACCGGCCCTACCGTCTTTGAGCAGACCCGTGCTTTTACAACTTTTGCAAATAATGGGCAGTATGTGGATGGCTATTATATTGAAAGAATAGAAGATTCTTTTGGTAATGTAGTTTTTCAGCAAAATACAGAACCTGTAAGAGTTTTTAGTGAAGATACAAACTATCTTATGGTGGATATGCTGAGAGATACTAACACGCAGGGAACTGGTCGATTTGCGAACGAAAATATGATAATGGATGGAGATTGGATTGCTAAATCAGGCATCAGTGAGAATTCGAAAGATGTTTGGTATATAGCTTCAACTCCTGCAGTTACAATCGGTTCGTGGATTGGTTATGACAGTCAATACAATGAGCACACTATTGATATTAACGATGGATATGGCGGAGAAAGTTTACGCAGTCAAACATTTTGGGCAAATGTAGTAAATGATCTTTATAATGCTAGGCCGGATATTTTTGGAACCAACTTAACCTTCAGTCAACCATCCAGTGTGACTCAACAATCAATTGTCGAATCAACAGGTACTTTACCTGGTACAATTCGCACACAAAATGGAAGTGCTGTAGTTAATGGTCCAATGCGTGAAGAAGTATTTAAAATTTCCAACCCGGCCCCGGAACTTACTTATGATTTTATGTTTAACGCTAGTGAACAAGACTTACAACGCTTTTGGTCAGGTCTTTTGACCTCTATTCAAGAAAGAAGACGCCAGGAACAACCAGGTCCCAACAGTCAAGATTCGTCTGCTGATCCTGAAACAAACGAAGAATCCACAGAAGATG
>CAYYGA010000012.1:0-20202 GCA_964471435.1 uncultured Facklamia sp. | reverse complement strand
AAATGAATCCGAAGCACCTCACCCCAATCCTGAACCGGACGGTGATAACTCTGTTACTGATCCTGAATAAAATAAACCTGATCAACAGATTGACAAAAACACACCCAGATTATCGTATTGATAAATCTGGGTGTGTTTTTATCATCCTTTGTTCTGTTAATGGTTTTAATAGTGATCTTCTTCTCGTATAGATTTAAGAAGACTATAAGCTTGTAAAAGTATTAAACCTAATGATAAATATAACTTCAAACGTTTAATATTTTTTTTCATTACTACTGCTCCTTATTTTTGGTGGTTTGTCTTTCAGTAATTTTATGCGGTAATATGGTACGTCGATCATCTATCTCTTCTTTATTCATTATTTTTGTTAATAATCTCATAGACACAGCACCGATATCATACAATGGATACTGCAGACTTGACAATTGAGGTCTTACATATTTAGTTAAGACAGAGTTATTGCTTGTAATAACTTCAAATTCTTCCGGAATCTTAATATTGCGGTCGGTTAAACTATTTAAAATAGCAACCGCGATTTCATCACGAGTCACTAAAACACCCGTAGCTTCAGCTGCTAATAACTGGTCAACTATTAAATCTCCTTCATCATCATTAAAGTTATTTTGAATAATCAAATCTTCATCTACTTGTATACCGGCTTCTTCTAAAGCCTCGGTATAACCTGGCACACGGTAAGTCTGATTTACATAATAACGTGAGGAATCAGTTACTAAAGCTGGCCGTTTGCCAGACTCCAATAGTAGCTTAGTCATATCTTTAACAGCCTGTTTAATATCCACAGATACAGAATAAAAATCCAAATTATCAGTCATAGTTCCTGCAAGAACTACCGGAGTGCGAGATAACTCAATTTCTTTCTTTATCGCATCTCCAACATTATATCCCATGTAAATAATACCATCGACTTGTTTAGCTAATAAATTATTAAATACATTTACTTCTTTATCTGAACTTTCGTCCGCATTCGCTAAGATAATATCATATTTATACATGGCAGCAATATCATCAATCCCTCTAGCCAAGGCAGAAAAGAAAACACTTGTAATATCCGGTATGATAACTCCCACCGTTGTCGTCTTCTTACTGGCTAAGCCACGTGCTACAGCATTAGGACGATAATCTAATCTTTCAATAACTTCTGCAACTTTTTTTCTAGTAGATGGTTTAACATTAGGGTTCCCATTTACCACACGGGAAACTGTAGCCATTGAAACGCCTGCTTCACGTGCCACATCATAAATTGTAATTGTTTGTTTTTCCATGAATTTTCCTTCTTTCACCTGTTATACAATCTGAATTTAGCACATCCTCAACTTTTATGCAAGCGTTTTCTTCCTTACTGCGATAAGTTTCTCCTATTAATTCACTAAAAATAAAGAAAGCATATTCTTACACGAAGGTAAAAATATGCTCAACTTTTGAACACTCATTCAAAAAAGCTGATTAAACCTTTTAATATTGATCCGATATCTCGTCTAAAAATTCTTCAGCTTCTTCGGAAATATGATCAGGTTTATTATTCTCAATATCTAAATTATCAGCAGAGTCTTTAACTTCTTCCGTCATGTGATTTAACTCAGCCGTTGCTTCATCAGTTAAATCTCCAGCCTCAGCTTTTAAAATTTGTTTCGAGTGGCTTAATTCTTCAGCTAAGTGTTCCCACTCTTCTGAAGCAGTATCCACAAATTCATTAGCTTTATCTTTTAAATTACTTGCAGATTGTTTTAAGCTTACTTTGATGTCGCCAGAAGTTTCAGCTGCTGCGCCATAAACTTCCTGTCCTCTTTCCATAGCATAATCTCTATATTCAGAAGCTCGGTCCACCCAATAATCTACTTCTTCTCCTAAATCTTCGCGTAACTCACGGCCAGATTTTGGCGCATACAGTAAGGCTACAGCCGAACCAATCGCTGCACCTACAATTGCTCCTAAAAGAAAACCTGTTCCATTATTATTACTCATAAGTATTCATCTCCTTTTTATTAACTGTTATCCCTCCAGCAGTAGTGGAAGGTTTTTGATTTGTAAAATCTTTCAAATTCTTCCGATTAGGTGTATTAGTCTGTGGGACTGGAATACTATCCCCTTGTTCCATCAAAGCTGAAAGTTCTTTAAAACTTTTCGAATTAGAGGCAGCCGGAGCTTGTTTTGAACTATCGCGCCCGACTGTTTTAGTTGCTCTCGTAAACTTAGCTAGTGGAGATTTTTTCTTCTTTTTGCCTCCACCATCAATTATATTAGATGCCATATTTCTAGTTGAGTCATTTAAATCTGAAACTGTTTCCCCTAAATCACCAATAGCTGTAAATAGTGGATCAGTTTTGCTGACTTTGCCATTAATATCATCTACAAGAGTATTCGCCTTATTCAATAACCCTTCCACTTCAATAGATAAATTGTCGACATCTTTTGTTACAATATCGATAGTATTATTTAAACGACTGACAGTCTCCTTCAACTCTTTTAAAACACCTGAGACTTTCATTAAACTCATTACTAAAAAGACTACCAATACTGCAAAGGCTATGGCTGCAATTAAAGCAGCTAATTGACCGAATGTCATGCCTTATCATCACTCCTTTGCTATTTAATTTATAATAATAATATAGCATTTCAAGCTTAAAATAACAATGATAACGCTTTTTACTATAGAAAATTGACTCTATATATAGATAGGAGAGTCTTTAGAATTTATCTTCAGCCCATTATATGCTATCCTATTCTATAGTTTGGAGGAAGCATATGTTAGGACAAATTATTATTGAACAGTGGGTTAATCTTTTTGTACGTGAAGACTGGGAAGAATTAATAGCACAGATATCAAGTTTCATACTCCAAGTGATAGCGATTACTCTGATCTATTTACTTTTCAAAAGATTATTACGTTATGTCTATGAAAAAAATTTCTCTACCCATTTTACAAAACGAATCAAAATTAAGTTTAAAAAGCAAAACAAAGGACGCCAGAAAACTATTAATGATTTAATCTATAATTCATTAAATTATGCTTTAAACTTCATTTATATTTATATTCTTTTATCAATGTTGGGCTTTCCAATCGGTACATTAGTAGCCGGGGCCGGTATTGCATCGGTTGCTCTAGGTTTAGCAGCCCAGAACTTTGTTAAAGACGTTATTAATGGGTTTTTCATCATTTTAGAACATCAATTCGAAATTGGGGACACTATAGAAATCCCTCAGGAAAATATCAGTGGTACCGTCGTAAATACTGGTATTAGAACGACAACTTTAAAATCATTTACAGGGGATATTTATTACATTCCCAATTCTTTAATTATGATTGTTAAAAACACCAGCCGCCAATCTATGCTGGTACGGATCGAACTTCCTATAACAGTTAATACCTCTTTGGAAAAATATGAGGAAATTGTTAAAGAAGTTACAGAGCAAATTAAAAGTGATTATGCGGACAAGCTTGCAGATGAACCTAAAATCAATGGAATTATTAGAGGAGACATGCAGTCTTTTCTCTACCGTATTTCATTTTACACCCACAATGGAATGCAATTTGATTTAGAAAGCGACTTGTATGCTTTATATATCAAAACTTTACAAGACAATCAGATTCCTTTAGCGCAAAATATATTTGAAACCCAAAAAGATATTGAAACATTATCATAATATAATCCTCCAAAGAGAAGAAAAATCAATCACTTTGGAGGATCTTTTTATCTGCTGTATTATCCTAATTTATTTTCTTCTATGACTAACATTTCCGTCAAGCAGGTGATTGCTTGATCATTATGACTCAATTCATATAAGAATCGGTTCATACGTTTTAAAACCGCATGTCGTGTTATAATGCCCAGAAAAGTCTTTTCTTCTAAATTATCCACCACACAAACAAAGTTATTATCTTGAAGATAGTAAATTAAAGTATCTATCCCGTCTTCAAAAGTTACATATTCGGGTGTACGTAATTCTAATTCAGCAATCCGTTTATCTTCCAACAGTTGAATATCAATACTTTCAATTGTTGTGGCCTCGCGTATAATTTGAGCAATACTAATTAAACCAAACATCTGGGATTGGCTGTTAATAACGGGAATCATGGCAAAATTCGCTTGAGTTAAAACCAATAAGGCATGCTGCAAAGAATTAAAATCAAATACACATGCTACATCCTCTTCAGGTATCATTAATTCTTTAATATCTGAAACAATCATCCGTTTCAATTCCGGATTCATCAATTTTATCACTTCCAAATCATTATAGTTCTACAGTTAAATGAGGTAATAAGTTACGGGTTTCATCAAAGTAATCTATTTTATGCGAGCCACCGTCTGTTGTAATAATGGCAAAAGTTTTTTCAGGATTTACTCCCCTTGACTGCCTTAAAGAGCCGGGATTTACGATGACTATGTCATCAATCACAGCTGCATTTAATTGGTGAGTATGGCCGTAGAATACAAATTTAGCTTTCTTTTCTTTGGTCAAAGCTAAAATGCCTTCTAATCCATACTTGACTCCATGTTTATGCCCATGTATTAAAAGAACCTTACCTGCTGATGTATCAATCAATTGATGTTGAGCATAACCTGGAGAAAAATCCATATTACCTCCTACTACGCCGTCAAATTCCCCCCATATAGGATCATCATTTTTAAACTCGGAATCTCCACAGTGAAAGATGTAATCTACTTGATCATAAAAGGCTTCTACTATGGTTTTTACAGTGGAATATGAGCCATGATTATCACTCATTAATAAGAATTTCATTTTTTAGCCTTTCTAACCAAGAAGGTAATTCTTTTTGTAATTCTAAAACGGCCCTGGCTCGATGAGAAATTTCATTTTTACGCTCTCGAGACATTTGGGCAAAAGTTTGTTGATCAGACTCATAATAGAAAATCGGGTCATAACCAAATCCATTTATTCCCTTGGGCTCATGGTTAATTATTCCGTGCACGTCCCCTTTCACCAAGAGAGTCTCCTGGTTAGGATATGCAACTGCGATGACTGTTGTAAAATAAGCCTGCCTTTCTTTGCCGGACAAACCGCGCATTTTCTTTAATAATTTTTCAACGTTTTGAAGATCATTTGCATTTTCTCCAGCATAGCGGGCAGAATACACGCCGGGTTCATAATTTAAAATAGGAACACTTAACCCGGAATCATCTGCAAGTGTAATCAATTGGAGATGATTTGCAATGGTTTCAGCTTTTAATTTTGCATTTTCTTCAAAAGTTTTACCGCTTTCTTCAACAGGAGATAGTTCTGGATAATCCACTAAAGAACTCACTTTAATATCAAGTGGTAGTAATAATTCTTCAAATTCTTCAATTTTGCCTTTATTATGGCTGGCGATCAATATTTCCAACAAGCACCTCTCCTTTTATATTCACTTTATTTATTTTTAAGTCCGCTGACTTTAGCCATGAACTTGCTACTTGGCGAAAAGGTTCAACTTCTCCAGTAGTAAAGTAAGTTTGAGTAGCTGGATATTTAGCAGCTTCTCCAGCAGTTCGAGAAAGATTGAAATAATCCAACAACATACTTACTTCATTAATTGTTTCTACACCTGAATCAATCAAATGAATTTTATTTCCTACGGCTTTTTGAATATTTTCTTTCATTAAAGGATAATGCGTGCAGCCCAATACCAAAGTATCTATTCCAGTTTTTATGAGAGGCTCTAGTACCTCGTCTACATGATTCTGGGTAGTGGTCTCTTTCAGTTGGTTATTTTCTACCAAATCAACGAAACTCGGACAAGCTAATGAATCAACACGGACAGCAGCGGATTTTTTAGTAATAGTTTTTGAGTACAATCCGCTTTCAATAGTACCCTGGGTACCAATAATTCCGATATGATTATTTTTTGTTTCTTTGATTGCAGCCCGGCTGCCTGAGTGAATAACCCCCACTACTGGAATTGCTAAGGTTTGACGAATTTCTGATAAAGCAGCTGCCGTACCTGTATTACACGCAATCACAAGCATTTTTATTCCCTGCTCACGTAAAAAATTTGTCAGCTGCCAGATATATCGCCGAACTTCATCTAACGATCTAGGTCCATATGGACAACGGGCATTATCGCCTAAATAAATAATCGATTCATTAGGTAACTGTTTTAAACTTTGTTTAACTACTGTTAACCCCCCTAAACCAGAATCTATAAATCCGATGGGTAGTTCTCTCATATAATAAACCTCTCTTTACTACTTACATTTTATCATATTTCAATATATAAAGCTTAGATTGCAAAAAACAATATATATAATAAATACTGGATAAGAATCTAAAATAATTATAAGCAGCGTCATCTTTTTCTATTATTCAAACCAAATATTTTCAAATGATTCTTTAAATATACGGTAGGTAAAATTGGAACTTGGGTAAGTAAATTCAGCTATTAACTCACCCTTTTCATCGTACTCTCCCACCAAGTTAGCCTTGCCGGAGTTAATAATGACAGTATTTTCCAAGGGCTGCACATTACTGACAATTGAAGAGTACGGAACTTCAATCGAGTCAACCAGCTTAAAACTATTCTCCTTTTCATTAACTAAATATTTATAGTAATAAGAAGAATCAAAAGGGCTACTGGCAAAAGATGTGCTCATCATATTATGAGGGACATCATTTTTTAATTCAGGACGTGTATAAATCCGCCAGTAATTATTATTATAGAAAGTTATATAATACTCACCTTCCTTTAATGATGAATCCGTTTCCGCATTTAAAGAATGCTGGCCGCCTTGAATAGGAAAATCATTGAGGGGTTCCAACAGATAATCTTCATAAGATGTTCCTTCCCATACATTATCTGGTCCTATAAGATAATCTAATTCTGTCTTTTCTCCATAGATATTAGATAATTTTATAATAGTGGATGTCTCTCTAGAACTTAATAAAATTTCGTCTTGAGATACTTTTTCAATTGAATTAATATGAATCCAATCTAAGTCAGGATTACCATTAGAACTTATACTTGGACTAGTAATTAAATAATACTCAGGAAATACTTCCAGCAGGTCGATTAACACCTCAACCTCTCCAGTATTTAAGTCCACCTCTAAAATCAAATCCTCTCTTCGAGGAATAACTGTATCATTAATAGAAGCCAATACCAGCAGCTTATCATTTTTACCGATTGTAAAATCATGGTGTAAATTATAGCCCTCTAATTCAATTAATTGAATTATTTTTCCTAATGGATTCATTACCGCCAGTTGATTGTTATTAGAACTATAGATTAAATTACCTTTATAAAGTTCTAAGTGGTCAAGACGATAAGCATCTATACCTAATTCTGCCCTGACGATACCATTATTATCAAACATGAAAGTATTAGCTCCAAACCCTGATGTTCCTGTTGTAACATACAAACCCTCTGCAAGTTTATTAAGGGATTCTCCTGGTTTTTTATGAAGAACAGAAGGATAAAAAGATTCTGTCCTCGGAGCCGACACTGTAAAGTCAATTTCATTGATTAAATTATTATTGGAATCATAGGCTCGAAAGGTAATGTGGTTTTCTAAATCAGGCACCAGTCCAATTAATTGAAATTCAAATGTGTTTTCTTCCTCAGCATGATTAACTACTGTTTGTTTAAATGTATAATTTTGATTATGAACCAGTGTATCAATTGAATATTCAACTTTATTAATCGAAACTGATTCAAAATATACATATAAAGCATTAGTAATAGTGCCATAAGGGTTTAAAATTAAAAGCGGTTTTTCAATAGAATAGTTTGATGCTTCTTTCAAGTTCTCTATCTCATTTTGAAGTTCTTTTTGGAATGATAAATCATAATAAGTAAATTTTTCTCCAGCTACTTCCTTCTCATTTATCAAATCATAGACTGGTAGGCTGCTTTTTGACCACTCATTCACGAAAATATTATTTTCTTCTGCCTGCACCTCCACCGGTAAAAAAATTAAAAACAAAAATAATAGTAAGCTCCAATTTTTTAAATCGAATTTGTCTTTCATCATAAGTTTATCCCCTTTCTTGTTTTGATATTTATGGTAACACATATAGTTTAACTCTATTAAATAATATGTAAAAAACAAACTGAATATACACCGCTGAACAGGCCCTCCAGAAAAGTCCTGAGGGCCTGTATTTTTATAATTATCACATGCTGTGTTTTATTTCTTTAAAGGGAGGACTGGTAGACAATCTTACCACGGAATAGTGTTAATTCGGTTTGGCCAAATACTCTTTCACCCAGAAAAGGTGTATTAGAAGATAAAGATAAAAAATCAGCTGCCTTTATTTCAAATTCATGGTCTAAATCAAATAAGACTAAATCTGCTGGAGCACCTTCTTGTAGTTGATTTGCTCCTAAATTAAATAATTCAGCCGGTTTTGTGGACATCCAATCAATTACTTGAGCTAAAGAAAATAAACCTGTTTTTACAAAATGAGTATAGATTAAAGCAAAAGCTGTTTCGCTGCCTGTAATTCCAAAGGGTGCTTTTAACATACTTTGATTTTTTTCTGCTAAAGTATGGGGTGCATGATCAGTTGCTATACAATCAATTGTACCGTCTAAAAGACCTTCAATTAATGCTTGTCTGTCATCTTCAGCCCGCAAAGGCGGATTCATTTTCCAATTGCCGTCATCTTCAGGAATATCGCTGTCATTTAAAATAAGATGATGCGGACACACTTCACATGTTACATTTACACCGGTTGCCTTTGCTGCTCTTATTACTGCTACACTTTCTTTAGTGGAGACATGACATACATGATAATGACATCCTGCTTCTTTCGCTAAGAGACAATCTCTTGCGATTTGAACAGATTCAGCTGCAGAATAAATCCCCGGTAAAGCTAGTTCCTCTGCTCTTTTGCCTCGATGGATCACACCACCTTCAACTAATGAATTGTCTTCAGTATGAGCTACTAAGGGTTTATTAATTTGTGCGGCTCTTTGCATAGCCTTTAGCATGGTGCCCGCAGTTTGAACTCCTACTCCATCATTTGTAAAAGCAAGTGCTCCTTTTTCACTTAAAGTTTCAAAATCGACCAGCTCAGTTTCTGAAATCAAATCTTTAGTAATGGGGGCGTATTGATGAACTTGAATAAGCGCTTCTTCTCGATTTAATTTCATTTGCTGGTCAAATCGTTCTGCGGTATCGGGTACGGGTTTGAGATTAGGCATGGCACAAATTTGAGTGTAGCCTCCTCTGGCGGCTGCTTGTGTCCCGCTGGCAATTGTTTCCTTTGCCTCTCCACCCGGTTGTCTTAAGTGTACATGCAGATCTATTAGTCCCGGACTCAAGAAAGCCCCCTTACCATCAATAGAGTGAAGGTCCTGCCTTTCTGAAGGTAAAGTGATTTTTTCTGAGATAATCTTTATTTTATCATCTTCAACTAACAGCTCCATCGGTTTTAAACAGCCTTTTTCATCAAGCATTTTCACATTATGGATATAAATCAATTTGTCCCTACTTTCCATTCATTACTGCTTCTAAGATCGACATACGCATAAAAACACCATTTCTCATTTGTTCAGCAATTTTTGATTGTTTCGACATTACTAATTCATCATCAATTTCCACTCCACGATTGATTGGTGCAGGATGCATGACGATGGCATTAGGTTTAAGGAGCTTATATCTGGCCATGTTTAAGCCGTATAAGTCATGGTAAGTTATGGCATCAAAGCGTTCATCAGCGGGATGACGTTCTAGTTGTACTCTTAGGAGCATCAAGACATCAACTTCTGTGATCAATTCATCAATTGGAACAAACTCTCCAAATTGTTCAAAATCTTTAGTAAACCATTTTTCCGGGCCGGAAAAATATACTTTTACTCCTAAACGTGAAAGTACTTCAGCATTCGAGCGAGCCACACGTGAATGAGAAAGATCCCCTACAATTGCTACTTTTAAGCCAATGAAAGTTTTAAAGTGTTCATAAATCGTCATTAAATCCAGCATAGACTGAGATGGATGCTCTGCTGCACCATCTCCGCCATTAATAATGGATAAGGTTAAATGAGGAGAATTAATTAATTCTTCGTAATACTTTTCCTCGCTCGTCCTAATCACTACCGTGTCTACTCCTAATGACTCAAATGTTATTAAAGTATCCAACAGACTTTCTCCTTTATTAATAGAAGAAGTTTTCGCATCAAAAGAGATGACCGGCATCCCTAATTTCTTTTCTGCCATTTCAAAACTTAAATGAGTCCTGGTAGAGCTTTCTAAAAAAACATTAGAAACAAAGTGACCAGGATACTGAGGGATTCTAGATGAATCGGTATTCTTCAGTTCTATCCCTCTATGAATTAACTTCATAATCATGCCGGCATTTAATTTTTTTGTTGATACAAAATGTTTAAATACGATATTATGATTGGACATAGTAGTTTACTCCTCTATATATTTCAATTTCCCACGAAAGTCTTCAATTCTTTGATAACCTTTTGATTTCATAATATCAAGTAAATCATCAGCCACACGTTCAAACATATCAGGACCTTCATGTGCTAAAGCCGTACCGATTTGAACCATTGATGCACCACATAATATGTGTTTAAAAGCATCCTCTCCGCTGTAAACCCCTCCTACTCCGATAATTTGAATAGAAGAATTTAACCGTTGGTAAAAAGCATGCACATTCGCTAGGGCTGTAGCTTGTACATCCTGTCCACCTAACCCTCCGAAGCCCTGCTTGGGTTGAATCACTACCGTTTCATCTTCAATCCATAATCCATTACCAATCGAATTAATGGTAGTAATAAACTTTAAAGGATATTTATTTAATATATCAGCCATTTGGTCAAAATGTACTAAATCAAAATAAGGAGGCAGTTTTACACCTAATGGTTTAGTGAAAAAAGTGAATATCTCATTGAGAAGTTCATTAACTAAAGGAAAGTCATAGGCTGTCTGAGGTCTTCCAACCACATTCGGGCAAGATAAATTAAGTTCAATTAATCCTTGAAACTCACTTTTTTCGATAATATCTAAAAGTTTGTAAATTTCTTCTTTGGATAAACCGGTTGTAGACAAAAATAAACTTTTTTCATCTAATTTTGTAAGATAGTCCAAATAATAGTCAATTCCTTTATTTGGTAATCCCATTGAATTTATAGAATGAAAGGCATTCCCTTTAAAACGGGGCTCCGGGTTCCCGCTTCTTTCTCGTAAAGTAGCTGTTTTAGTTACAAATGTTTTAGAAGCAGAGGCCAAAAGTTCATCTAATTGCTCTCTTGTTTGACAGTGCACTCCGGATGCATTCATTAAACAGCTTTCAAATTGATAGCCAGCAATCTGTGTAGATAAATTCATTATATTGCCTCTTTCTTATTTAGTTTGTTAGTCCACAATTCGGGATCTTGATACCAGGCTAATAAAGTTGCTTTTGACTTTTCAACTTCTTCATCTTTTGACGCTGCCTCTATGAGAACAGGGTAATTAGTTAAAGTTTTTAAGCCATACTTTTTTTCTTTGAAATTTGCAAGACTGGAAGGAAGACAGTATGTAAAGATGGCTAAGCAAGCCAACACCTCTCCTCCACATTCTTCTACTTGGTCGGCTGCTTGGATGACACTTTTACCCGTAGAAATTAAGTCCTCTATCATCAACACTTTGGCTCCAGGAGCTATATAACCTTCGATGGCCTTCTTTTTTCCGTGCTTTTTTGTACTTGAGCGTACGTAAATCATCGGTAATTTCATTTTTTGAGCAATAAAAGCTGCATGGGGAATCCCAGCGGTTGCTGTGCCTGCTATTACCTCTGTCTGTGGGTAGTAAGTTTTTATTAAGTCCACGAAACAGTCTACAATTAAGTCGCGAGTTTCGGGAAATGATATGATCAGCCGATTATCAGTATAAATAGGGGCCTTCAAGCCGGAAGTCCATGTAAAGGGCTGCGATACATTTAAGCTTACGGCTCCTATATCTAATAGAGCTTGAGCTATTTCATATTTTTTTATTGAAGTCATTTTATACTCCTTTTTCTGCTTGATGCTTTTGCCATTGTCTTAGTATTTCCTGGTAACTTTTTTTGGGATCAGCAGAGCGAGTGATAGGTCGACCTACTACTATAAAATCACTGCCCATTTTTGCTGCTTCATGAGGTGTTGTTATCCGCTTTTGATCATCATGCGCCGATTCTTTTAAACGAATGCCGGGAGTTACAGTAAGTAATTTGGGAGATTCTTTTTTTAAACCTTGGACTTCTTGAGGCGAGCAGATAACTCCATCTAAACCAGCTTTTTGTGTTAAGCGAGCTAAATGAAAGACGCTTTTTTCTAAAGATATTTTTAACTGCTGTTCTTCTTCTGCTCTTTTAGAATCATGAGAGGTCAACTGGGTTACTGCCAGTAAGATAGGCCGCGTGTTCTGGCTGGAACCTGCCTCCAGCCCTTCTAATGCTGCTTCCATCATTTCTTGTCCTCCACTGGCGTGAACATTAACCATTTTAATACCTAACTTAGCTAAGATGGTCATAGTCCTTTTAACCGTATTTGGAATATCATGAAGTTTTAAATCTAAAAATATATGATGTCCGGCCTCATTTAGAGTTTCAATAAAGCCGTAGCCATAGCGGTAGAACATCTCCATACCTACTTTAAGGTTAAGCTGTTCCTCTTCCAGTAAGTTAATTAAAGACCAGGCTTCTTCTTTTAATGTGTAATCTAAGGCAATGATGGGTTGATGAGTATTCATTATTTCCTCCTACAAAAAATAGGCTTGTAACCAAAGTTACAAGCCTATTGAAAGGTAGTTTTAGATGAGTTTAGGGCATAATAATACATAGTAATCCTAAACTATTTTTGACTAATCTTCCAAGTATCTCGTACAAGGTTAAAGACTATTTAAATTTCATTAAGTTTATGCCATTCATTAAATTTTGTCAAGTTCCATTTATACTTTTAGTTTTCTGCCTTTCTTTCTGTACGCCATATTGAAAGTGATTGTTTAAAGGTACCGAGTAAGCCTTTTTCACTATAAACCAAAACATTAGATTTATAAAAGATGACGGATACCCATAAGACTAAAATTAGAAATAGAATAATAATTATAATCGATAGTCCAATTTCTAAACTGGAGACCGATTCATTTGCAATTCTAAAGGGCATAATAAAGGGAGTAAATAAAGGTATATAAGATGTAATTCTAACCAAAGGACTATTAGGTGCATTTAGGGCATACATAGCTATATAAAATCCCCCCAGTCCTAAAAATATAATCGGAGTAACCATCTTATTTACATCTTCAGTCTTCGAAACTAAAGAACCTAAGAAAGCTGCTAATATTGAGTAGATAGCAATACCGGCTATAGCAAAAACAGCTCCATAAAGCAAAACAGGCAGGCTGCCCATAACTAGTGGTCTGATATCCGCCAGATTAAAAGGAAGACTTTCTCCAAATGCCTGCAAAACAAAGTACCCTATCACCGCCAAGATTAAATAAACAAACACCTGAGTTAAAATTACAAGGCTGATTCCTGCTAACTTTCCAAAAAAATGACTGGTTGCAGATATAGAAGATAGAATAATTTCCATAATCCGCGAACCTTTTTCCAGTGCTATCTCCTGCGACACAATTCCCACATAGTTCATTATAAAGATAAAGACGATGATAGAAACACCATAGGCTACACCTGTACGAGCTAAAACTAAGGGATCTGAGTCTGATACTTGAGTCACCTGACCTTCTTCAGTCTGCAAACGTATTGTTTCAACATTTACTTGAGTTGTCATTAAATCATCTACGACCGCTGGATCTAAGTTAAGATTTTGGATTTTGTTTTGTAGGGCAAAGCCAGTTAAGGCCTCTTGCATTGAGGAGACATTAATATTTTTCCCTGAATTATTACGATAAAAAGTTCCTGTTAATACTTGACTGCCCTCTTCTTTGACAACTAAATACCCATCAATTTCTTCTTCCAATAAAGCTTCCTGTGCTTGGTTTTCATCTAAATTAAAAGAATAATTATTCCCATCTTCAATCGTACTGAACATTTCTTCTATTCCAGCCGGATCGCTGATGATTGCAACTTCACCTACAGAAGAGGAAGCAGTGTCTCTTGCGATAAAAAAGAGAATCAAAGCAATGACTCCCAGCATAAGTAAAGGGCCAGCTATCATCCAAAAGAATGCCCAAGATTTCACATTTTTTCGATAAACTTCTTTTGCGACAATCCACATTTTATTCATAGTATGATTCACCCGCCTTCACTTTAAAAATTTCTTCCAGACTTGGGGGTTGCTGACTGAACATTTGAATGTATTTACCCTGAGAAATGATTTGGAATATATCTTGACCGTAACGCTCATCTGTTAAGGACAAGGTATAAGTTCCATCTCTGTTTTCTTTTACATTCTGGACCCCTTCCAGTTGACTTAAAGTCTTTTTATTCCACTGATCAGTTTCTAAATGCACTCTTGTGCGACCGAAAGATTTCCTAACTTCTCCAATTGTGCCGTAAAGCACTCGATGGCCATTGACAATCATCGCTAATTTATCGCAGACGTCTGAAACGTTGTTCATGTTATGACTGGAAAAAATAATAGAAGAACCTTCTGATTTTAATTCTAAAATTCCCTGCTTAAGTAAATCAGCATTCACAGGATCCAATCCTGAAAAGGGTTCATCTAAAATGACTAACTTAGGTCGATGAATAAGCGTTGCGATCAATTGAACTTTTTGTTGGTTTCCTTTCGAAAGAGTATTAATTTTATCCTTTCTCTTTCCTTTTACTGCAAACTTTTCCATCCATTCATCTATTTGATTTACTATAGTTTGTTTAGACATACCACGTAATCTGGCAAAATAAACAATTTGTTCTTCAATTGTCATCTTTTCGTAGAGTCCACGTTCTTCAGGCAGATATCCCACTAGATTGTAAACTTCTTTATTGAGATTGTGTTCATTCCATAAAACTTCCCCCCCTGATTCAGGAGTCAAGAGGTCTAATATCATACGAAAAACAGTCGTTTTTCCTGATCCATTTGGACCAATAAAGCCCATAATTGTTCCAGCTTCAACTGTAAATGAAACATCACTCACTGCTTTTACAGAACCAAAAGATTTTTTTAGATTTTTAACTTCTAACATATGCCACCTTCTTTATTAAATTCACTTATTTTAGAAAAAATATATCCTAACTTTTAAATACCACACAAAATTTAGGGAAAAAATCGGCTGCTCAGCAACCGATTCACTGTTATTATTCTGCTTCCTCATCGACTACTTCATTGATATTATCTATTAAAGGGTCTTCTATCTCACTATCAGCTTCTTTCACTTCTTCCTGAATTACTTCCTGCACTTCTATAGCTGCCTGGTCTCCAAATTCTTCTGATAAATCAATGGCATAAACGGCACCGTTTTGATCAAGTTGTAAATTGATGGCATCTCCTGATTCTACAAATGGAAGGTATTGGTTCAACTCTACAGGTGCTTGATAGACCTGCCCATCCATCATAAAGTAGTAAACTGTCTCGCCTTCTAATACAACAGCCTCAATTGACTGTATCTGTCCGGTGAGAGTTTCTAAATCCTCTTCAGCAAGAACGGCTATTTCAAGAGGATTATCTTCTGAGTATTGGGCCATTAACTGCCTTACTGAGGGTGCAACATAAACTTGTTGATAGTTTTGAACATCGATTAAGGCATATTCTTTAATTAAGCCGGATGAATCTTTTAAGGTTAGAATATACATAGGTTTCCCCTGCAGATTAATTAGTAAGGGGAAAGTAGCATTGTAGCCTGTTTCCTGCACAGACCCTTCGGCTGAAGCCATGGCTGAAAACTCTTCTGCAGCGGATAATGGATACATCTTCGCTTCTTTTGTTCTTAAATTAACCAATACAAATCCAATATTTGATTCATCAGCCACAACAGAAGTTATACCTGTGTAAAGATATAAATCATCATTAATCGGTAAATAGTTATATCCCTGTGTAGGTTCAGTAACCCCTTCTTTAGCAAATAAGGAGTTAAAAAATCCATTTCTATAATGTCCATTTAAGGTTAATTGATGCATAATTAAATCTGCACCGTAAACCCGGTCCACCCAGGTGGGAATTTCATCCAAAGACACTTTTTCATGCTCACCTGTCATGGCATTCACAATAACTAATCCATTAGGTTCAGGTTCTCTTATAAAAAAGTTGCGTCCATAGGTCGTTGCAATATAATAAGGATTTCCTTCATCATCTACTTCAAAAGCAGGTCTTTCTAAAATATTAAAGGGATAATTGAAACGTAAATGTCGCATAATATTACGATTAAATAAATCTGAATAGGAATATTTAATCGGCTGTGCTGGGGTTTGTAATTTCACTTCACCTGTTACGTTGTCCACTTGTAGATAATGGGGGAGTCCTTGTCTAAAGTTATTTAACCATTTCCAAAAGCCGGCATATTTTAAAGGAGTGACACGGTAAGGAGAATCACTAATATTAATCTGTACATATTCCTCAGAAGCTTCAAATTGAGAAACAAGATCGGTTAAAGCTCCCAAGTGGCGATTTCCTAAACGCATAGCTGTATCACGGTCTACCAAAGGTATTTGATCCACATTGGCTTCAGGAAAGTCATCTTGAAAATCTCGTGTTTCGATTTCAATTAAAGACGCATAATCTTCTGCCATAAATAAGGGTGAAAAAACAAAATAACTTCCTACTGCGATTAATAAAATGATGGGTATAGGAATTAAAAACCATCGATATTTTTTAGGAAACTTCTTTAAACTGAATTGTTCGTTGGTTACTTTACCGGTCGTGTTAAAGCGCTGGAACATTTGTTGTCCATCTGCCAGCATTTCGATAAGTCCTGCTCCGGCTAAAAGAAGCAGTAAGAAGATCCAAAATTGAATCGATGCATAATGAATGGGCGGCAGGGTTATGTAATAATATACAAAAGCGGCTATTGCCAACAGTAAGTATAGCCAGCGTATATTAAATTTTTTAATATTCCTTTTCTTAGTAGATTTTTTCTTATCCTCTTTTGAAGGGGTAACATCTTTTAAAGCCATTTACTCTTCTCCTATCTTTCTTGAACCAAATCAACTAAAAATTTGGTAGGTCCCGCAACTTCTTTTAGTTCTCTTATTATTTTATAATTTTCATCCGGGTCTGGAATAAATTCTTCTTTTATTAATCCTACAGCGGGTGCGTAGTAATAGCGTGTTTGTTGATTGAAATCTTCCTGCTGAGCTTCCATCACTAAAACGTTATAGTAGATCACTCCCTGGAGATTGTAACGGGGAATTATTTCAGTGATTATCAAAGGCTCTTGATCCCGGTATCCCCGATTAAACTGCCCTCCTACTGATACATCCACAGGTAGAATAAGGGAAGTTCGATTATCATTTGAATCTTCATGATAACGTAAATCGCTGTTTCCCGAAGCTTCAGGAAAAAAAGCTAATTCCTCCACCCCTTGATGAGTTAAAGCATAAACAAATACTACACTGACTCCACCGTTATCCAAGGTAAATTGATAACGGCCGTTTTTATCTGGCCCAAAGTTAGTCTTAACCTCCATCCCCGCAAACTCATTTCCTTCTCCATGAAAATTATAAGTTTGATAAAAGGCATAAGGAGCATATTCATGAGCATCCAGTGTTAATTCTGCTGTTTCTTGGGCTTGAATAGAAATACCCGATGAGAGAAAACTTGAAATAAATATAAGACTTATTAAAAACCTTATGGATAACTTTAATTTACTTAACATGAACTTCTCCTCCTCATTTAGTTCGAATATTTAAGAAATAGTCCGCCATTTCATTTAAAAAAGGTTCAAAATGAACCGGCCCCGCTTTACCTTCATTATATTGGATGGAATGAGGTAAAATTTGTTCTACCAGCTTACTGGTATATTTTAGGGCTGTCTCAATGGACTCTCCTGCTAAAAAATTTCCTGTGACAGTAGATATTACTGTATCCCCGGTTCCAAAAACATAACCCTCAAAATGCTGATGTAAAATAATATCTTCTTGGCCTTCCTTACTTGCATAATAAAAACCGAGCTGATCCGGCGAATTCTGCTGATCGACTGCCCCGGTCAAAATTGCCGTCTCAGCCCCTATTTCCACTAATTCCTGGGCAAGTAAAGCAAAATCTTTACGGTCAAAATTGTCTCGATAAGGTTTATTTAAAATGAAACATGCTTCGGTTACATTCGGCATTACTATATCAGCGTATTGAATTAACTCCCGTAAATGTGCAGCTATATTTTCATTAAAACCCTTATAATATTTTCCATGATCCCCCATAATGGGATCCATTATTAGTTTCAACTGTGGATTTTTTTCTTTTTCAGCTATATAGTAATCAACTAAATGATCAATCTGGTCAATATCAGCAAAAAAACCAGTTAGAATGGCATCGAAATGATAACCAACTTCTTGCCAATGCTCCAACATTGAATGATAAGCTTTTCCTATTGGATAACGAACAACATTGCCTTTTTCACTAGAATAAGAAGATAAAATTAAAGTCGGTAATACAGCAGCTGTTAATTGAGCGGCTGCTAAGAGGGGGAGATTTATACTGGCTGCCACTCGGCCGGCTCCTGGAATATTATTAACGACTAAAATACTTTCCGCATACTTTTTTTCTTTTAAATGATACATTTACTCATCCTCTTCTTTACCTTATCTATATTGTAAGCATTTTATTAGAAGAATGAAAGTCTTCTTTTGACTCTCATGCTGATCTATTTTTAAAAAAGAGAGTTACTGCATAAATGAGTTGAAAAATAAAAAAGCAACACTATTAAGATTCTAATTTCCCTGCAAGCTCGTTTATTTACTCTTATAAACCTAAATAAACATCTTAGAATGAAACTAGAATTACTCAATGATGCTGCTTAACTTTTTTAATCTTCTTTGTTAAACTTCTTACGAAGATCTAAATAATCTCGCTCTTGTGATTCAGCTACCGCTAAATTAGTCATATCACCTAAATAAGTATTGATACCGGCTAAAACAGAAGAATTTTCTTTGGCTGCTCCTTCAATCCCAAGGCGTGCAATTTGTTTAGTATATATTAGAGTAGAATTGGTCAAGGCGATGGTTGATGTTCTAGGTACAGCTCCGGGTATATTGGTAACTGCGTAATGAATGACCCCGTGTTTTATATAAGTAGAGTTTTCATGGGTGGTAGGACGAGTCGTTTCAAAATTTCCCCCCTGGTCAACTGCAATGTCGATTACAACCGATCCTTCATGCATTTCCTTAACTACCTCTTCTGAAACTAATACAGGAGCACGTCTTCCTGCTAATAATACAGAACCTATTACCAAATCACTATTAACAACAGAGGACCGGATATTAATTTCATTAGACATTAAAGTCTGAACACCATTACCTAAGATGTTTTCCAGCTCTGCCAAGCGCTGAGGGTTTACATCTAAAATTGTCACATTAGCACCCAAGCCGTAAGCAAGTTTTGCTGTGTTTAATCCCACTACTCCCCCGCCTATAATAGTAACGTTTGCTCTTCTCACACCAGGGACTCCTCCTAAGAGAATACCAGGTCCTCCATTTGTTTTCTCGAGCAGGTTTGCTCCAATTTGAACCGCCATACGTCCTGCCACTTCGGACATAGGTGTTAATAATGGTAATGTTCCTCGGTCTGCTATGGTTTCATAAGCAACAGCAATTACTCCCTTGTCCAGAAGTGCCTGTGTCAATTCATATTCAGGTGCCAAGTGAAGATAGGCAAATAAGATAAGTCCTTCATAAAAATAGTCATATTCTTCCGGCGCAGGTTCTTTAACCTTGATAACCATCTCAGCAGCCCATACATCTTTTGCTTTTTTGCAAATTTCTGCTCCTGCTTTCTCATATTGAGAATCCATAAAGCCGGACCCTTCACCTGCATGGGATTCAATTAGGATTTTATGTCCATCGTTTGTTAATTCTTCCACATTCGCCGGTGTTAAACCAACTCGGTCTTCATTTGCTTTTAGTTCTCTAGGTACTCCAATTATCATGAGACTCCCCCTTTAATTTGCTTTCTCTTCTTGAATAATAACATTCTCAAGGCTGGCTTTACAATAAAAATAATTATACAGATATATAAATGTAACCCAAGATAAAGCCAGTTAAAAGACGATATATACAAAAAACCGGGAATTCATTTAAGAATGCCCGGGTGAAGAATTATATATAATTTGTCACTAGTGTTGCATTAAAATTTTAAGCATTTTAAAGCATAAAAAAATCCTTTAT
>CAYYGA010000011.1:0-42022 GCA_964471435.1 uncultured Facklamia sp. | reverse complement strand
CATCTCGTCGGGCTCATAACCCGAAGGTCGTAGGTTCGAATCCTACCCCCGCAATATGGTCCGGTGGTGTAGGGGTTAACATGCTTGCCTGTCACGCAGGAGATCGCGGGTTCAAATCCCGTCCGGACCGTTTTTTATGCGGGTGTAGTTTAGTGGTAAAACCACAGCCTTCCAAGCTGTTGTCGGGAGTTCGATTCTCCTCACCCGCTTATATTTTATTTGACGCACTATGTGCGTTTTTTTTGTCTTTATTTATATATTCATGTATTATTAATAAATAAAAGGGGGCATTTATATGACGGATACTTGGAAAAATATAGAAGGTGCAAAAGATGAGTTAGTAGGAAAAGTGAAAGAAATTTGGGGGAAAACGACTGATAATCCAAAAACTCAAGCGGATGGAATTGCCCAACAAGTCGAAGGTGAAGTTAAACAAGCTGCTGCTAGTGGGCGGGGTAATGAAGACCAGTTACATGAAAGTGCTCATGAGAGAGCAGTGGCTGCTCAAGAGCAGGTAAAACGTCAAATTACCGAAACACACGATAGTGTAAATGCCTCTGCAGATGAAAACTTAAAAGCCGCTATTCAAGAAGGTAAGCGTTTAAAAGAAGAGGCCGCCCGTCAAGCTGAAGAGCTGAGATTAAGAGCTATAGAAGAAAATGAGCGGAAAAAAGAAGAAGTACGTGAAGCAGCTATGGAAGCCAACCGACAAGCTGAGGATATTGAAGTAAGGGCAAATGAAGCTATTTCAGAGACTTTACATCATATTGAGGAAAAGGAAAGAGAAGAAGTGAACCCTCTGCTTGAGACTTCCAATCATCCTGGCGAGGTAATTGAAATTGAGTCTGCAGAAGTGCTGCCAGCTCCTGAAATAGAATCTAATGAAGTAACTGTTGTAAATGAAGAAGTAGTTTCAAATCCAAAAGAAGAAATCGTTGAGTTAAAACCTGAAAATCTAAATCGTCAAGATTAAAATTAACCTGCTTCCTAACTTGTACCAGTCTTACCTCCTTTTAGTGGTATGACTATTTTAACTTGATTTTTATTGAATTTTACAGCTCCTTGTTTAATACTTCATAATAAAAAGAGCCTTCTTATATAATTGATCTGCTCCTTGGGATTTATCCAGGGCATGTCAACATGTATAAGAAGGCTCTTTTATTTTTTTTAATAGTTAGAATAAAAAACTCAAACTGTACAGCAGACAGAACAGCAGCGCGAGAGCACCATTATAATTAATTTTATTTTGAACTTTATAAGTGTGCTTCACTTTTACTAAAGTGGGTATAGATAAAAAAAGTGTCAGTAAAGTATAAATTATTTGAATAATAAAAAAAGATCTGCTGGGCAGTGACATATAGACACCTGCAGCAATACCCGCTGCCATTGCGATAAAGCTAATTAAATGGACGTGTTTTTTAATGAATTGAAATGACTGATAGATATTGAGATGGCCATTTAAATAATATTGGATTAATTCGCTCCCAGCATAAAATAAAACAATCGGTATAAAAGCTTGTAATATTTCCGGTGTAATGCCATTTGTTTGGGAGAAGTAAGCAATCGTATTCAATAGAAAACCATTAAAAAAGACATTCAGTAAATAGTGATAAATTGTCCCTGCCATTTGAAAGGGTATATATTGTAACAGAATAAACAATACATAAAGAACCATTAGTAAATTTATAATCCAATGTTGCGAAATCATAAACAGAATACTCACGACCACCATTAGGATGATACTGCCATAAAGTAAACTGTTTGGAGTTGCTTTTGTATTCTTCACTATAAATTTTTGATGTTGAAAATGATTGATTATATGTGCCAAAAAGAGAATCAAATACAGTAAGACAGCCTGCATAATATTAGGATTATTAGATGTATAAATACCTGCTATTATACCAAAAGCTATCGGCGCAAAAGGAGCAGCAAAAATTTTAAGATACGGATTTTGAAGATAGCCCGTTACTTTTTTCATAAATTTAAGTAACCTTTCTAGTCAATTGAAAATAATTTGATAAAAAATAAGTCTAATCTTATATTAGTGTCTATAAGAATCTGAGAAAAATTAAAAATCTAACCTCATTTAAATATAAAAGGTAAACTGCAAAGTCTATTATTATATCGAGAGCCTTTAGTTGAATACCTCTTTCTATTTTATAGTAATTGCGATATCAGTCAACCTCGATTTGTAGTTAGACTCGTAACTTTAAAATAATTTAAATATTACTGTCTTCTAGTATAAAACAAGGTCCCTCCAGAAGCATGAATCCTCTATTTTACTATAGACTTGAAGATTTATAATGATATAATAACGTTTGTTACAAACCAAATTCCCGATAGGGTTCGCTTTTGAGTATATAAAAGTGAATTTGCCTTGTAACCAAAATTTTTTTATGGGGGAAATTATATTGACAGAAAAATACTTATTCTCATCGGAATCTGTTACAGAAGGACATCCCGATAAGATAGCAGACCAAATTTCCGATGCGATCTTAGACGCTATCCTTGCACAAGATCCAGAAGCCAGAGTGGCGGTAGAAACGATTGTTAATACCGGTTTAGTTGTTGTTTTTGGAGAAGTGACTACATCGGCTTATGTAGATATCCAGCGGATTGCACGCGACAAAATTGCTGAAATTGGCTATGTAGGACGGAACTATGGATTCGATTCAGAAAACGTAGCAGTATTAGTTGCTTTGGATGAACAATCGCCCGATATTGCTCAAGGAGTCGACAGTGCTTTTGAAACACGTGACGATGAAGAAAAAAATGAACTCGGTGCAGGAGATCAAGGAATTATGTTCGGTTATGCTACTAAAGAGACCGAAGACTATATGCCGCTTCCTATTCAATTGAGTCATCAATTAGCGAAAAGATTAACAGAAGTACGTAAAAACGGTACTCTACCTTATTTGGGGCCGGACGGTAAAACCCAAGTTACAGTGGAGTACAATAAGGATGAAAGTATAAAAAGGGTGGATACTATTGTACTTTCGACACAACATTTAGAAGAAATCACCTTAGAAGCATTAAGAGAAGCTATAATTGAAACAGTAATTAAACCAACTATTCCTTCAAAGTGGATTGATGAAGATACAAAAATTTATGTGAACCCTACCGGCCGTTTTATAATCGGCGGACCTGTGGGAGATTCTGGTCTAACAGGTAGAAAAATTATTGTGGATACCTATGGCGGGACCGCTCATCACGGGGGAGGAGCTTTTTCCGGAAAAGATCCAACGAAAGTAGACCGTTCTGCTTCTTACGCTGCAAGATATATAGCAAAAAATCTGGTTGCCGCAGGAGTGGCCGATAAAATTGAAATCCAGTTGGCTTATGCAATCGGGATGGCTCAGCCGGTATCGATTACTTTAAATACATATGGAACCAGCCGGTTTACCCAAGAAGAAATTACACGGGCTGTCAGACTTCATTTTGATCTGACTCCCGGTGGAATTATTGACATGTTGGATCTTAGAAAACCTATCTATTCTAACACTGCTGCTTACGGCCATTTTGGACGTAATGAAGAAGGCTTTAACTGGGAAAAATTAGACCGTGTAGAAGAATTAAGCCGCCATTTTGCATTGTAAAACTTTATAATTTACTCATTTATTTATGGCGATAATAAAATGAACTATTTCTTATTCTTTTTAAGAAGTAGTTCATTTTTGTTTACCACTTTTCTTATCGAAAAGCCTTCCCATCAATAATCTATCTTGATGTACTGTAAGCAGATAAGTTTATTAGAACTCTAAATATGTTATAATAAAGGTTGTGATTAAATTATTATTTAAAATGTAAAGGGGCACCAAGTTATGAAATATGTTATTGTAGGAAGTTCTCATTTTGGATACGAGGCAATTCAAACTATTTTAAAACAAGAACCGGAAGCAGAAGTACATTTATATGAAGCGGATCGTAAAGCCTCATTTATGGGTTGAGGTTCGCAATCTTACCTGGAAGGTATTTCTAAATCTTTAGATGAATTACATTTTGCCAACAATCAATCCTATACAAATCAAGGCGTTCATCTACATACTGACAGCCCGGTTATTGCTCTAGACCCAGATACTAAAACAATTACCATCGACGGACCAAATGGAAAAGAAACACAAAGCTACGATAAACTACTCTTAAGTCCCGGAGGTTATGCGCCTGTTCCAAACTTTGAAGGCAAGGACTTAGAAAATGTCTGTACATTCCGCGGACGCGGGGACACCGAATTTGTTAAAAAAGGAATGGCCACCACTACTAAGGCAGTAGTAATCGGAGCAGGCTATATTGGAGTAGAAGTCGCCACCGCTTTTGCTGAAGCTGGTATTGATGTGACAGTTATCGATAGGGTCGATCGTATTTTACCTACTTATTTAGCACCGGAAATCGCCTCCTTACTTGAAGAACATGCACAAGAAAAAGGATTAAAATTTGCCGGAGGAGAAGCAGTCGTTAAATTAACTGGTAAAGATGGCAAAGTAAACGGCGTTGTCACTGATAAAGCTGAGTATGAAGCGGATATGGTGGTTATAGCAGTTGGAGTAAGACCTGGAACTGCTTGGTTGAAAGGTGCTTTGGATATAGATGAAGACGGCTTTATCTTAACTAATGATCATATGGAAACTTCGGCTGAAGATGTTTATGCAGGAGGAGACGCTACTTATATCACTTACGCACCTACTGGCACCAAAGAAAACATTGGCTTAGCCACTCTGGCACGTCGCCAAGGAATTGTTGCCGCCTTGAATGCGACAGGGAAACCTTATCAAATGCCTTCTGTCTCAGGAACTTCAGCTCTGCGCTTTTTTGATTATACAATTACCACAACTGGGCTTAACTCAATGAATAAAGACCGTTATCAAGGTAATGTGGCTGAAGCTTATGTGAAAGAAAAAGTATATCCGGATTTCATGCGCAAGCCCGGATCAGTTCATATGAAATTATTTTATGATGCGGATACCCATGTTATTTTAGGAGCCCAGTTAGTATCGAAAATTGATATAGCAGATTCGATTAATACATTATCGATCGCCATTCAATCCAAGTATACTCTACAGGACTTAGCTTTAGTAGATTTCTTCTACCAACCAAACTATGACCGTCCATGGCATTATTTAAACGTTCTAGCTATTGAAGCTTTAAATAATACAGTAGGCGGCGCAGACAAATTATTATTTTAAATACATTTGGGGGCTGTGTCATAAGTCAATTATCATCTTCATAATATAAATAAGATGTTAAGCAATATGATTGTATAATTTTAAACTAAAATCTGAAAGAAAAAATAAAAAACTTTTATCACCGCACCTAGAATCATCTGCGTAGCGTAGAGTGGCTTATCGAAGGCTTTTGCCTGAGATTAGCCACTCTCTAGCAGATGAAGTCTGAAAACTCCGACGCAAGGAGGAGTTGTAAGACGTGTCGCGGTAATAAAAGATTTTTGTTTTTTCTGTAAGATTGATTTCATAACTAACTTATGACACAGCCCCCTTTTATAATTTAAATAAATAAATCATTTAAATTTTAAAGACTTAGCTTTAATATTTTAAAATCTTAGGTATGATTAAAGGGATGAATACTATAGAGAAAGAGGTAAATTATGAAATATGATTTTCAAACAGTAGTTAACCGGATGGACCAGGGAGCGGTTAAATGGTTGGCAATGCATGAAGAAAAAGAAGATGTTGCTGAAAATGCGGTGCCTTTATCTGTGGCAGATTTAGATATAAAAATGGCACCGGGAATTATAGAAGGTCTTAAAAAAGAGTTGGATACTTTAATATTAGGTTATAACTTACCGACTCAAGACTATTACCAAGCGGTAAAAGACTGGATGCAGACGCAGCATAATTGGTCTGTTCAAGAGGAGTGGTTAGTCACCGCACCAGGGATTGTAGCAGCCATTAATGTTTTTATTAATGCCTTTACCCAAAAAGGTGAAGGGGTTATGATAATGGATCCTGTATACCATCCTTTTTCCAAAACAATTAATAACCTTGAGCGAAAGCTGGAGCTCGTGTCCTTGAAAAATAATAATGGCTGTTATTCGATAGATTTTGACTTATTAGAAAAAACTGCAGCAAAAGAAAGTACAAAGGCTTTAATATTTTGTAGTCCCCATAACCCTGTAGGACGTTTATGGACAGAAGAAGAATTAAGACGGGTGGCTGAGATTTGTATCACAAATGATGTGAAAATCTTTAGTGATGAGGTTCACTTTGATTTAATCAAACCGGGATCTACCCATCATGTGATGGCTGGTTTATCAGAAGAAATTGCTCAGCATGTCATTACAGCAACCGCTCCAAGTAAAACTTTTAATATCGCTGGTTTAATGACATCTAATATTTTCATCTCTAATCCTCAATTGCGTGAGCAATATATAGAAACAGCTGAGCGTCTTAATTTAATCAGTGTACCTGCATTAGGATTGATTGCTTGTCAATACGCCTATGCTACTTCGGCTGATTGGAAAGATGGATTTGTAGAGTTAGTTTACGATAATTATGAAGTCGTTAAAGAAATGGTATCCGAGAAATTACCTCAGGCAGTTATTTCACCTTTAGAATCAACTTACTTAGTTTGGCTGGACTTAAGAGCTTATGGCTTATCTCCAGAAGAAATTGATGAAATCAACCGTGAAAATGATGTCTGCATAAATAATGGACAGATGTTTGGAGAGTCCGGCGAAGGATTTGTAAGAATTCATATCGGTGCTCCAACTAAGGTAATTGAAGAAACTATAACACGATTGTGTGCAGGATTTGCGCCCTTAGAGACACACAAAGAAGAATAGATTTTCAATGGATAAACACAATAAATTAATGTCAGCTAATTATAAAAAACCACAAGCGAGTGCCGATTCAAGGTTCCTTCCAGCAGGTCACTCTCCAGGGGCGGATGATTTTTTTGTCAGAGTGGAGTGGTTAAAGGAACAGATAGATAAAGGGAATGAACACTTAGTTATTATTGATGTTACAAGAGGCGAGGGTAACTATCCTTTAGATGCAACGCGGCTTGCGGAGGATTATGAAAAAGGCCATATACCCGGCGCTGTCCATCTTAATACGGATGAGCTAGGAGAATTTAAAGATTATTTTAATTCGCCGTCAGAAATGCGTGATGTCTTCCTATCTAAAGGAATTACACGAAATTCTCTAGTGGTCTTTTATTCAATCTACGCCAGAGATATATTATACATTGCCAGCCGGATGGCTTTTGCAGCTTATTATTTAGGGGTAGATCAAGTTAAAATATTAGATGGAGGGCTGCAGGCCTGGCAAAGAGCAGGTTATCCAATTGAAAAGGGAGCAACTCATCTCCAACCTGCTGTTGAATTTGGAATTGATGTACCTGCCCGACCTGAGATATATGTGAAAAGTCCTCAGGATTTAATTCTACTGAAAAAAGAAAATCCTGAATTACTATTAACAAGTGTCAGGACTTGGAATGAATTTTTAGGTGTAAATGAAGGACACCATTGGAATAAAGGGGCGGGTGAAATTGCAGGAGCAGTTTATGCAGGCGATGAGTTACTGGCTAACGAACTGGGAGAGTTAGCCCATCCATCCGTTTACCTGGCAGAGTGGGAGAAATGGGGCATTCATCCTGATAAAAACACTTTACTATATTGCGGGACCTCCTGGCGGTCTTCAACAGCCTTTTTTGTAATGAAATCATTAGGATGGGAAAATATTAAAATGTTTGATGGCTCATGGTATAAATATTATTTAGCTCATCAAGAAAACCCAGCAGAATTCCCTATTCAAAGGGGAAATCCGCTGGGTGAGCCAGCCGTAGAATTTATTAATCATTAGGCTAATTTAACGACTCTCTAAGCTTTTCTACTATTAGAAGACTTGGAGGGTTATTTTGTTGGTTTAAATAATCAATCGAAGTTACTTGAAAGGCGGTTTGAGACCACTTTGAAAGATTACTAATCAAAAGATTTTTTTCTCTGGCACCGGCAGGATGACCCGAATAAATCACTAAAATAATTTGGCCTCCCGCTACTAATCGTTTTTTTATTTGATTTAAAGCCGCTGAAGTTGTTTCAAACTCTGTAGTGATTTCCCGGTCACCGCCAGGTAAATAGCCTAAATTAAAAACAGCTCCATGGATTTCAGGAACGTCTTCAACGGGCAGCAGTTGGTCAATTTGATCGTGCGATCCTAAAAATAACTGATAGTTTTCCTGAGGAAACTTCTCCAGATGTTTCATACTTTTTTCTAAAGCCAAGGTTTGGATATCAAATCCAAATAACCGACCTTGAAAGTTTTCCTGACTGAGTATAAATGCTGCATCCCGTCCTTTGCCTAAAGTAGCATCAATAAAAATGCCTGTTGGGAAAAGGGAAATCAATTGACCAAGCAAATCATGGCTGGTTTGTAAAGCATTTTTCATCTTATTCACTCCCTTCAGCAGGAGTTGAAGGTGAAGAGTTGATATTTGATTCGTCATTATATTCTAGAGGAAGTAAGCTGAGCGGTTCCAGTGAGGAATCTTCTTCTCCTGTTTCTATTAATGGAGACAGGAGAAGGCTGCTTTTTGTAAACTGTATTTTATATTCTTGAAAAGTATGATTGTCTTTAGTTAAATACAGTCGGTCCTTTTCTACTTCATAAGACACCTCAAAGTCAAAAGAAGCTAATTCCTGGTCCAGGAAGTCTGCGACTTGATTATATTCACGGGCTTCTGAAGGGAAATGCCGGTTCATTAATTGTGATTGGTTGACTTGAAAGGCAGCTTTATTATCATTGAATACTACTTCATACTCTAAGGGGCCGGATTCAAGCTGAACTTGATATAACCAAGGGTGGTTTTCAAGCTTGGTTTGATAGGAAGCTGAACACGCAGCTGCCAAGGAAATCATTAATGTTAAAATCAGAAAGCGAAATATTTTCATGTTTTTCTCCTTATTTTCTGTTTCTCTCCTATTATAAAGTAAGAAAGACTTTTAAAGCAAGATTTGATGAGCATTTTAAAAAGAGGCTGAGAAATTTTATTTCTGGCAGCTTAATCCAAGATGTAATTGTTTCAGTCTTGTTACATTTGTTAAGACTTGAATAAAACTTTCCAGAATTGCCCTTTAAACACGCTTTATAGCCTATAATGAATCTGTATTTATAATGAAAAATTACTTATGGAGGTTTACGGATGATTCAAAAGCGTAACCATATGATGCGTCAATTTAAAACTTTTAAAAGGCGCAGATTATATAAAAAACTTATTACTCAGGTAAATGCCGGGGCTCTTTTATTGTCCGCAGGCAGCATTATTAATCATGTTGCAGCTGAGAACACCGATGTTCAGGCTCAAACGGCTGCCAAACGTTTTTCGCCGGTAGAATTTATCAACACCATTGCCAACTCAGCCCAAACCGTTGCTAAATCTAACAACCTATATGCTTCTGTGATGATTGCGCAGGCTGCTTTAGAGTCCGGCTGGGGAAACAGTACATTGGCTCAAGCACCAAACTATAACCTTTTTGGAATAAAAGGTTCTTTTAATGGCCAATCTGTGACAAAAAATACATTAGAAGATCCAGGGAATGGTAACTATTATCAAATCCAGGATGCTTTTAAAAAATATAATAATTATGCAGATTCTTTACAAGATTATGCCGATACACTAACGGGTGTAGGATCAACTTGGAGAGCCGAGTTTTATTCTGGCGCTTTAAGAAGCAATACTCAATCCTATAAAGATGCAACGGCTCATTTAACAGGGCGTTATGCAACAGATACACGTTATGCTTCTAAATTAGATCATCTTATCGAAGAGTACGGTTTAACAACTTATGATGGCGGAAGCAGTGTGAGTACTTCTACTCCTGCTCCAAGTACACCTGTTAACAATACCGTTACTGCACCAACAAATAATAATTCTACTAACGGAAATTATGTTATAAAAGCCGGTGATACTCTTTACCGGATTGCAAAAAATAATGGTGTCAGTTTAAATGATTTATTAGCAGCTAATGGAATTAGTGCAACCAGCACCATTTATCCAAGCCAACGCTTAAATATACCAGGAGGAAGTAGTGCTGACACTGCACCGGTTACAAGCACTCCTGTTCAAAATCAACCAGTAGAAACACCGACTCCTACGCAACCTGTAACTGCTCCTCAAGAATCCAGTTCTAATGGTTCTTATACGGTCAGAGCAGGCGACGGATTGTATAGAATTGCAGTTAATCATGGGATGAGCTTAGCGCAGTTAAAATCCATTAATGGTTTGAGTTCAGATTTGATTCATCCGGGTCAACGTTTAATCGTTAATTCATCTGCGGCTTCTGTACCTGCAGCTAAAGCTGAAGTGATTGAAACAGAAACTGTCGTTAATGCAGTACCAGAAACTGTCGCTAAAAATGAACCGGAAGTAGTGGAGGAAACAACACCACAACCCGTTTATACTCAAGCCAATGAAATAGTTTTACCTCATGAAATTGATGAGTACGACCGTGCTTCAATGGATGCCGGCCTTACACACATTGTACAACCAGGAGATACTTTGTATTCAATTTCCCAACGTTATGGACATAGTGTAGAATCTTTAGTAAACAACAACGGCGGCACTCATATTGCTGTAGGACAGGTAATTAAATTTTAAAAATTAATTAAATAAAAAGAACGAACCAGTAAGTTATATTTACTCTAGAGAGAGCTTATGTCAGGTGAAAATAAGCGGGTAGATATAGTTGAACTCATCGATTACTGACGGGGTGAAAATGAACTATAATTAGCCCTGGACGTTTGACAGCGTTAATGTCTTAAGAGTTAGCACAACTAACTGAACATAGGTGGTACCGCGCAACTGCGCCCTATATAATTCTATTTGGTGTAGAATTATATAGGGCTTTTTTTTATAATAACTAAAGAGCTGAAATTTACAGGAGGAAGATCAATGACTTATCAACATCGTATTATTGAGAAAAAATGGCAAGATTTTTGGGATGAAAATCAAACCTTCATTACTAAAAACCGAGAAGGCCGTGAAAAGTTTTATGCATTAGACATGTTCCCATACCCTTCAGGACAAGGACTGCATGTCGGCCATCCGGAAGGATATACAGCCACTGACATTATAGCCCGTATGAAACGTGCAAAAGGTTATGATGTCCTGCATCCGATGGGATGGGATGCCTTTGGATTACCGGCAGAGCAGTATGCCTTAGATACGGGAAATGATCCGGCAGAATTTACAAAAAAGAATATTGCCAACTTTAAACGTCAAATTAAATCACTGGGTTTTTCTTATGATTGGGAAAGAGAATTTTCTACCACGGATCCTGAATACTATAAATGGACTCAGTGGATTTTCACCAAGTTGTTTGAAAAAGGCTTAGCTTATCAAGATGATGTCATGGTTAACTGGTGTGAAGCTTTAGGGACAGTTTTAGCCAATGAAGAAGTTATTGACGGATTATCGGAGCGCGGGGGTCATCCAGTAGTACGTCGACCGATGAAACAGTGGGTATTGAAAATTACCGATTACGCTGAGAGATTATTAAATGATTTAGAAGATGTTGACTGGCCTGAGAGTGTCAAAGAAATGCAACGCAACTGGATTGGCCGTTCTGAAGGAGCAACCGTCCAATTTGATGTAAAAGATCACCCGCAGACAATTGAAACCTATACTACCCGTCCGGACACCTTGTTTGGAATGACTTATTTAGTGTTATCTCCTGAACATGATTTAGTGAAACAAATCATGACAGCGGAACAAGCAGAAGAAGTCACTGCTTATATTGAAAAAGTGGCGACACGTTCAGAACTGGAAAGAACGCAGTTAGCTAAAGAAAAATCAGGAGTCTTTACAGGAGCTTATGCAGTTAATCCGGTAAATAATCAGGAAATTCCGATTTGGATTGCAGATTATGTACTCGTTTCTTATGGAACCGGAGCTGTGATGGCGGTACCGGGACATGATCAGCGGGATTATGAATTTGCTGAGCAGTTTAATCTGCCGATTGTTGAAGTAGTAGCTTCGGAAAATGGGATAGCAGAAGAAGCTTATGAACAAGATGGCAAACATATTAATTCTGATTTCTTAAATGGTTTAAACAATGAAGAAGCGATTACTAAGATGATTGAATGGCTGGAAGAAAATGGTAAGGGTAGAGGTCAGGTTAACTATCGCTTACGTGACTGGATTTTCTCCCGTCAGCGTTATTGGGGTGAACCGATTCCGGTTATTCACTGGGAAGATGGGACAACGACCGCTGTCGCTGAAGAAGACCTGCCGGTTATTTTACCTAAGACAGATAAAATACAACCAAGCGGAACAGGCGAGTCGCCTTTAGCCAACCTTACTGACTGGCTAGAAGTGACGGATCCAAAAACAGGAATGAAGGGTAGAAGAGAAACGAACACAATGCCACAGTGGGCTGGTTCTTCTTGGTACTTTTTACGCTTTATGGATCCACAAAACGATAAAGAAATTGTTTCGAAGGAAGCTTTGGAAAAATGGCAGAATGTTGACCTCTATATCGGTGGAGCTGAACATGCGGTTCTCCATCTTCTCTATGCTCGTTTCTGGCATAAGTTCCTTTATGATTTAGGTGTGGTACCGACTAAAGAACCTTTCCAAAAATTATTTAACCAAGGAATGATTTTAGGAGAAAATGGCGAGAAGATGTCCAAATCCAAAGGAAATGTTGTCAATCCCGATACAGTTGTAGAAAAATATGGCGCAGATACCTTACGGGTATATGAAATGTTTATGGGACCATTGGATGCTTCTATTGCATGGTCTGAAAATGGTTTAGAAGGAAGCCGCCGCTTCCTGGAAAGAGTCTGGCGTCTTTATATTGATGAAGATACCGGCAAATTGAAAGAAAACATTCAAGCAAGTGAAGACGACCAATTAACCAAAGTCTATCACCAAACAGTTAAAAAGGTGACCCAAGATTATGAGAATCTACACTTTAACACTGCAATCTCTCAAATGATGATTTTCTTAAATGAAGCAAGGAGTGCCGACCTTCTCCCTCTTAACTATGCAAAAGGCTTTGTCCAGCTGCTGGCTCCGATTGCACCACATCTGATGGAAGAGCTTTGGCAGAAACTAGGACACAGTGACTCCCTATCAGAAGTGTCCTGGCCAACTTATGAGGAAGCATTAACTGTGGATGATGAGATAGAAATAGTGATCCAGATTAACGGCAAAGTGAGAGAAAAAGTTAATATCACTTTAGATATGCCGCCGGCAGAAATGGAAGAATTAGCCTTAGCTAATGAAACCATTAAAGCGGAATTGGAAGACAAAACCGTAAGGAAAGTAATAGCTATCCCCAATAGATTGGTAAATATAGTTGCAAACTAAGATAAAACCTGTAAAAATGAGGAAAAACAGCATTAGTATAGGATTTTATATGGAAAAATGATATATTATAGAGTGAATAATTCACAGACTAGAGGGGTGTAACAAGTGTCTGAATCAAATAATCAAGATAACACATCAAAAAGAACTAAAAATTCCGAAAATGATGAGACATTTTATTTAAATGAGGATGCGGATCGCTATGCCACCATAGAGTTCTCAGAAGAAGATTTAAAGCAAATTAGGAGACCTAATCCACAACCGATGGATGAGGATTATTTCGCTGCTACAAATCAAGTTGCCGGCTCAGAAACAGTTGACACAGTTGAAAAAGAGGATGACTCTGCTGATGAAGTATCGACAAACATATCAGCCAGCTCAACACAATCTATGGAAGAAGAGTTAGAAAAGAAAAATGTCCACTCTTCTAATAAGAGTAATACATTAGAAGAGAACTCGATGAGAAAAGAGGCCGATCTCGCTCGGACCTCTGACCGGGAACCCTCATTTACTCCCTCTGGAAGAGTGAAGGAAGAAAATTCGACTCATGATAAGGAAATGGAAGATCAGTTACCTATTCATTCTGAGTTAGAAGAAACATTTGAAATAGATCTGGATGAAGACTTATTTCATCGACACGAATTCCAGAAAGAAGTTGAAAATGCACACGAGGAAGAAAACCCTTTTGCTTATCATTCAATTGAAAATCAGCTGAGAGTAAAGCAGGAAGCTAAACGACAAACAGACGAGCGTCCGAATGTTTTTCAAAAAATGTTGCAAACTGTCTTTACTCCTCGAGGAAATCGAAGAGATGGAACATCGGACAAGTCAAGAGAGACAAGTTTCCTTGCTGAGGAAGAGCAGGAGGATCTCCACCTAAGACAAAAAGAGCTGAACGGAGACGACAGTCTTTCATCGGCAGAAGATCATTTAGGAGCGGATGAGAGAGTAGAATTAACTCAAACACAGTCAGCGTCAGTCGAGTCAGCAACAGCTTCATCTGAAATAGATGCTGATTCTCTCGAAGAAATTAAAGAACATGTGACAAAACGCTTAGATGACAAAGAAAGTGATGGTCGTGTTGTTGCAGTCAGTCCTACTGTTATAGAAGAATATAAAACAAACTCTCCTAATAAAGAAGCAGCTGACCAGGACGACTCATCAGAAAGCATGGAAAGAGAGATGCTTATCGAAGACAAGGATAAAGAGATAGAAACAGTAATTCACCACGATGAAGAAAAGATGGTTGAACCAACCGAATTACCATTGGATAATGAAGAAGATAGAAAGACCAGTGAAATTCAAGAAGATGATTCAGTATGGGAAAAAGCTAAAACCGGCAGTTCTCAAACATGGCATAAAGTTTCTGATAAATCATCTGAATTATGGAACACAGCAGGTCATTCAATTAAAGGCTGGTTTGACGGGCAGAAGGATAAGGATGCGGTCCAAGAACACGAGTTGGAAAATATGACTGAGGAAAAAGCAGAAACTGAACTGCTGGATGACACTTCAGATTTTTCAACCGAAAAAACAACTGAAGCCGATGAGAATCTAAGCAAGGACTTTACTGATGACTTGGAGAATGGGTCAGAAGAAAAGAAGACTTATACTATCAAAGAGATTTTATTGAATGAAAAACAAACTGCCGTGACTGAAACATCTACAGCAGAAGACCCGCAGGATCTGCAAGAAGGGTCGGTAGTTGAGCTGGAGGAAACATCAGCTAAAGATTTAGCCGACCAAGTTTCACAGCGGACTGCTAAATTTTCTCAACCTATTTTAACGGACGCTGTTTTAGAAACGACATTAGGAAATCAAGAAGATTTAACTCAACCTGAATCACTGGAAAAGCAAACAGGACAAAACTTCGTTTCAGGAGCTGCCTGGTTGTCGGCCGGTAAAATATTATCGCGTATTATTGGGGTATTATATATTATACCGTGGGCGACATGGCTGGGCGCGCAGTATTCAAGTGCAGCAACGCTTTACAGTGTAGGGTATAAGCAATATGCCCTCTTACTTGCAATTGCTACTGCCGGATTCCCAAGCGCTGTGGCCAAACAGATGGCTTTCTTTAATTCAAAGCGTGAATTTAATGTAGCAGATAAATTATTTAAATACTCACTTCTGATAATGGCTGTGACAGGGATTGTCACTTCTACCTTATTATTTGTTTTTGCCCCTGGACTGGCGGCTATTTCAGCCACGGATGATCCCCAGGCAGCCACCCTGGTAATTCGAACCCTGGCACCCGCCCTGCTAATTTTACCAGTGATGTCTTTAATCAGAGGCTATTTCCAAGGCTTTAACGATATGATTCCAACAGCAGTCTCCGAAGTTATTGAGCAAATTATTCGGGTAATCTATATTCTCGCAGCCACTTATATTGTGATGGTTGTGATGCAGGGATCTGTAGTTCAAGCAGTAGCGCATTCTACATTTGCTGCCTTTATTGGAGCAGTTGCGTCTCTAATCTATCTGGTGTTTGTCTATCTGCGTTTCCTGCCTACAATTAAGCAGTTAAAAGCAGAATCCCTGGATACATTGGATGTAAGCTTTAAAGAGAGTATTCGTTTGATGCTGTATGATAGTTTCCCATTTATTTTATTAGGATCTGGTATCATCATTGCCCAAAATATTGATACATTCACTTTTAGACAAATAATGATTCGAACATCGATTCTGTTAACATCTGAAATTAGTGATTTATTTGGAGCAATGTCTCTGGATGTGGACAAATTGATTATGATTATCGTCGCTTTAGCTGTAGCACTTGCCACCTCATCGATACCGGCAGTGTCAGCTAAATTTGCAGAAGGTGATGATACTAAAACCGGTAATCTGGTAAAAAATATTCTATTAGTTTTTACCTTCGTTATGCTACCGGCATCAGTAGGGATGGCAACTATCGCCAATAACATCTATCCTTTCTTTTATCCGGAAGGACACGCTATGGGGCCGAGTCTTTTAATTACAGGAAGTATCATGTCAATTGCCTTAGGCGCATATACGGTTTTATCAGCCGTTTTGCAATCAATGAATTACCGCCGTCAGGCAGTGAAATATCTGGTGGTAGGTCTGCTGGTTAAGCTCCTTCTGCAATACCCTATGGTAGGCTTATTTCACGCACACGGAGCAATGATTGCTACCACCTTAGCCTTTGGAGCTATATCCGTTCTGATGGCAATTAAAATCATGCGTACCATTAAGATCCGCGATCCTTTCTTTATAGGGGATTTAATCCGGATTATCATTGGAACCGTAGTGATGGGATTCGGTGCGAGTGGTTGGAATGCTGCGTTGAACCTTCTCTTTGGTCCAGTTGGACGGGGATTGACCTTTGTAAAAATTATGCTGGTTGTCATCGTAGCAGTCTTTATTTATACAGCAGTGATGGCTCTGTTCGGTATGTTATCAATCGTTATTGGAGATTACCGTTCAGATTTACAAGAAAGATTTAGTTTAAACAAATGAGATTAGATAAATTAATGTCAAATTTAGGATATGGTTCGCGTAAAGACGTCAAGAAAATTATCAACTCGGGCCAGGTAACTGTTAACGGACAAATAATCAAAAAGCCCAATTACCATATAGACCCCGACCAAGATGAGGTAATGTGGGGTGGAGAAATTTTAAAGTATGAAGAATATCTTTACTATCTTCTCCATAAACCGGCTGGTGTTATCTCAGCAACAGAAGATTTCCATCATGAAACCGTCCTGGACTGCTTAGATCCGGAAGACTTCCGAGCAGATCTGTTTCCGGTGGGACGTTTAGATATAGATACAACGGGCTTGTTGTTACTTACTAACAATGGTCAATTAGCCCACCGTCTTACATCACCAAAACATGAGGTAAGTAAAATTTATCAAGCACGTGTAGATGGACCCGTCACAGAAGAAATCATTCAAAAGTTTGCACAAGGAATCGAATTATCTGACTTTACCGCAAAACCAGCCCGTCTTTGGTTAGAAGAATATGATGAGAAAACGGGAGAATCAATAGCTAAAGTGGAAGTTTCCGAAGGCAAGTACCATCAAGTAAAAAGGATGTTTGGGGCTTGTGATCTTGAAGTATTACAACTGCACCGCTTGTCAATGGGACCTTTACTCTTGGATAATGAGTTAGCAGAAGGGTCTTACCGCCAGTTGACTCAAGCTGAAGAAAAAGCTTTAGAGCCCTTTGGATTCAAGTAATTCAAGGGCTTTTCTCTTAGTTTTATATAGTTAAAAATAGTTTAGCTGCTTGGTGGTAATCGGATAATAGGATATTACTAAAATATAAATGGAGGAATGAGCATGGAAAATATTAATTGGCTGGAAGAAGTAGAAAAAAGACAGGAAGACTTACTGGACGACCTGTTTCGCTTATTAAAAATCCCTTCCGTAAGAGAGGATTCTGAAGCAACTCCTGAAGCTCCGGTTGGACCAGGACCTTTAAAAGCTTTAGAAGAATTTTTAAAAATGGCAGAAGAAGATGGCTTTGAAACAAAACAATTTGGTCCTTGGGCCGGGCGTATTGAACTAGGTGCCGGTGACCAATTGTTAGGCATCCTCGGTCACGTCGATGTCGTACCAGAAGGAACAGGCTGGGATACTGATCCTTTTGAACCCGTTATAAAAGATGACCGCATTTATGCAAGAGGTTCTTCCGATGATAAAGGACCTACAGTGGCAGCTTACTTTGCGATTAAACTTTTAAGAGAATTAGGTGTTGAATTTAATCAACGACTTCATTTAATTATAGGAACAGATGAGGAATCCGGATGGCAGTGTATGGATTATTATTTCGAACATGCTGAAATGCCTGATTATGGTTTTTCTCCCGATGCTACTTTCCCGATCATTAATGGTGAAAAAGGAAATGTATCTGCTGAATTAACCTTCCCAGTAGGGGATGCTGTTGAGGGTGCTTTTAAATTAGCAAGTTTCCAAGCAGGCTTACGCTCAAATATGGTCCCACAAGAAGCAATGGCGGTTGTTAAAACAAATCAGACTGAAAATATTAGTGAACTGTTTAATCAATACATCACTGATAATCAATTACAAGGAGAAGTAAGTACGGACGAAGGCACACTGACTTTCGAAGTGACAGGTAAAGCCGCCCACGGTTCTACACCTGAAAAAGGTGTGAATGCCGGAACTCACTTAGCCCGCTTTTTAAAACAATTTGATTTTGATACCAAAGCAGCCAATGATTTCCTGGGCCTGTTGGGTGATGTAATGCATGATGATTTTACCGGTGTCAATGTGGGTGTAGCTGCTGAACATGAGGTAATGGGACGGCTGAGTATGAACGTTGGAATCATTCAATTCAGTATATCTGACGGCGGGTTTATCGATGCTAACTTCCGCTATCCAAAGGGAACGGATGTTGAAACAATTGAAAGTCAACTTAAAAGCACATTAAAAGAATATGCCGTTAATCTTGAATTGACTGATGGTAAAGAACCTCATTATGTTCCGGCAGATGATCCCTTAGTAGAAACTTTACTTGATGTGTATGCTGGTCAAACTGGGTTTGAAGCTCATGAATTGACAATTGGGGGCGGAACTTACGGTCGTTTAATGCCTCGCGGGGTAGCCTATGGTGCCTTATTCCCGGACTCAATTGATACGATGCATCAAGCGAATGAGTTTATTGCAGTATCCGATTTACTCAGAGCTACAGCTATCTATGCAGAAGCCATCTACCGTTTAACTAGATAAAAAATTAACTTAATGAAGCTTATATCTAAAACCAGCTATTTCCTTTGGGGAAGTAGCTGGTTTGCTTTAAAAAAAGAAAAAAGAGGGAAAGCATGGAAGTAATTCAATCAAAACAAAATAACCGAATAAAAAACTGGCGTAAACTCCAAACCGCAAAAGGCCGTCGTCAGCAGGAAAAGTATTTAATTGAAGGAAGACATTTAGTTGAAGAAGCCCTTAAGTCTGAACAAGCAATCGAAACTATTTTGATGACCGAAACTTTTCTAAACGCTTTAACACCGGAGGAGTTAGAGACCCTTAAGTACACTCAAGCAGAATTAATTCAGGTTACAGATACTGTTTTAAGCAGTATTTCATTCACCGAACAGTCGCAGGGAATTGTAGCTGTATTAGCTTATGGAGAAGCTTTAGTCACAGACTCTCTCCATTTACAAGGCAGACGGTATATACTATGTGATCGGATTCAAGACCCGGGAAATCTTGGAACGATAATCCGTACAGCGGATGCAGCAGGTTTTGATGGTGTATTACTGACTGAAGGAACAGTCGATTTATATAACGATAAAGTTATCAGAGCTACACAAGGCTCCTTATGGCACCTGCCAATCATTACAAAAGACAGCGAGAGTCTTAGTCAAGCCATTAAACAAGCGCATCTTCCTTTATATGTAACAGCCCTACATCAAGAAGCTTTGCCTTATTATGAGCAGGATACTTCCCGTGGAGTGCTGGTAGTGGGCAATGAAGGACAGGGCGTCAGTCGGGAGTGGATGGAAAAAGCTGATCAAACAATTTTTATTCCAATGCCCGGAAAAGCGGAGTCATTAAATGTTGCAATTGCAGCTGGAATCTTAATGTTTAACTGCTTAAAACCTTCTCAAACTTTTGAAAAAGCCTAAATTTATGAGATTTCAGTATTTTTTCAGCGAAATGCTTGAGTCAGTACGTTTTTAATGGTAAGCTAAATCTTGTAAGTTTTACAAGAACTTTACAAGCTCTTAACATAATCTTCATATTTACAGTGTATAGTTAAGGTATTAATAATTTGGGGGCAAAGCTTAATGACCTTGGTATGGAATGAAAATCAGGAATATTTGACAATTGTAGGAGACCTACTTGAACATGAAACTGTACAAAAGTTAGAAGATTTTGTCCACCACAAAGTAACAAATCGTCTAGCTCACTCAATCTCAGTTTCTTATAAATCATATTTGATTGCTAAACGTTTGGGATTAAATGAAGTAGCGATAGCTAGAGCAGGTTTATTACACGATCTATTCTTTTATGAATCAGTTGATAAACATGAAGTCGGTGGAAAAGGACATAACTATGAGCACCCACGTATCGCTTTAGAAAATGCTTTAGAAATTACAGAATTATCAGATTTAGAACAAGATATTATTTTAAAACATATGTTTGGAGCGACTAGAGACTTACCTAAATATCGGGAGAGCCTGGTAGTGACGCTGATGGACAAACAATGCGCAATTTGCGAATTATGGACTGGATTCGGAGAACTTGTTAATCAACGCTTCCTGCGCCGCTTACGTCTTTCATTTAACTCCAATCAAAACATCTAATTTAATTTCACCCAGTTAATACCATTGATGGCCTTAACTGGGTTTTCTGTTACTATGCCGCAGTTCAGATTCCAAAGATTGAAAAAGCGGTCGATTGACGAAAGAAACAATTAAAGTTATACTGAAAAAGTAGGCTTAATAAATATTTATATGATGTAGACAGAGTCCTTGGAGGACACTATTGTTTTATCAGGGAGATTTAGCTTGACTGAAACTAAATCAAAATAATACTTCCAAGTTCAACTCTCGAATCTATCTGTTAATAATCGAGTCGTAAAGTGTTATGCATTTACACTTATTGATTAGAAAAAGATACCCGTCCTAGGGGTTAACCAGGTTAAGTGCTCACAAACAATGTTATTGTAGTTGTTTTGAGAACAAGGGTGGTACCACGGTAGCGCGTCCCTTTTTTTAGGGGCGTTTTTTTGTGCTTATAATTAGAAGCCAAAAGCAGAAAATTTGAAGGAGGAAGATTATGTCAGAAACAATTGAAAGTTTAAAAAATCAAGTTGAAAATTTATTAGACCAGGCTTTAACAGCCATTAAAGAATCAAGTTCAACCAAAGAACTACAAGAGGTAAGAGTTAAATTTACAGGTAAAAAAGGTGAATTGACTAATATTTCTAAACAAATGAGAGATTTATCTAAAGAAGATAAACCTAAATTAGGGCAGTTAATCAACCAATTTCACAGCAGTTTTAATGAAGTATTTGAAGCTCAGTCAGATGCCGTGAGCCTGGCTGAACTTAATGAGCAGCTTGCCCAAGAAACGATTGATATCAGTTTGCCAGGTCGCAGGCAGAAGATTGGTACACGCCATATAATCACACAAACTAAAGAAGAATTGGAAGATTTATTTTTAGGCATGGGCTATCAGATCATTGAAGGACCGGAAGTAGAGTTGGATTCTTATAATTTTGAAAAAATGAACCTGCCCAAAAATCACCCGGCCCGTGATATGCAGGATACCTTCTATATTTCTGAGGAAGTATTACTAAGAACCCATACCTCACCCGTTCAAGCACGTACGATGGAACAGCATGATTTTGAAAAAGACGGCCCGCTAAAAATGGTTTCACCTGGCAAGGTATTCCGCCGTGACAGTGATGATGCGACCCATTCCCATCAATTCCATCAAATGGAAGGATTAGTGATAGCTAAAAAAATCACGCTGGCAGATTTAAAAGGAACACTCCTACAGTTTGCTAAAGCCTTCTTCGGTGAAGAACGTGAAATTAGACTACGCCCTTCTTTCTTCTCATTTACAGAGCCTTCAGTAGAAGTAGACGTCTCTTGTTTTAAATGTGGTGGCAAAGGATGTTCCATCTGCAAGCAGACAGGCTGGATTGAGGTTTTAGGAGCGGGTGTCGTTCATCCGAACGTATTGGAAATGTCAGGCATTGATTCAAAAAAATACTCCGGTTTTGCCTTTGGAGTCGGGATTGACCGGGTAGCCATGTTAAAATATAATGTTGATGATATCCGCCATTTTTATCAAAACGATTTACGTTTCTTAACTCAGTTCAAAGGGGGTCAAAATTAATGCTGGTTTCTTATAAATGGTTGTCACAATATTTAGACTTAGATGCTTATCAAGCAGAAGAAATTGCCGAAAAAATGTCTCGTACTGGTATTGAGATTGAAGGGGTTGAAAACTTAGGTTCCGATTTAGATTGTTTAAAAGTTGGTCATGTAGTTGAACAATATCCTCATCCAGACTCGGACCATCTTCAAATTACCAAAGTCGATGTAGGCGATGGGAATTTACGTCAAATTGTATGTGGAGCCCCCAACGTTCACCAAGGAGCTAAAGTTATTACCGCTTTAGAAGGCTGTGTCCTGCCGGGAGATTTCAAAATCAAAGAAAGCAAATTGAGAGGGGAACTCTCTCAAGGTATGTTATGTTCTTTACAAGAACTGGGCTTTTCAGATAATGTCGTTCCAAAAGAATATGCTGATGGTATTTTCCTATTACCAGAAGACGCTCCCCTAGGGGCCGATATTGTGGAATATATGGAATTAAATGATCCGGTTTTAGAATTAGATATTACACCCAACCGGGCGGATGCTTTAAGCATGCACGGGGTGGCCCACGAAGTAGGAGCAATTGTTGGGCAGAAGCCGAACTTTAAAAAAATTGAAGCTGGGGCAGATAAAGTTGCAGAGTTAGACTTACTAAATGAAGTGACTGTTGAAGTTAATCCCGCATCTATTTCACCTCACTACCAAGTCCGTTTAATAAAAAATGTGACTATTGGTCCTAGCCCAATGTGGCTGCAAATGCGTCTAATGAAAGCAGGCATGCGTCCAATTAATAATATTGTAGATGCTACCAATCATTTCCTACTTTTATACGGCCAGCCTTTACATGCTTTTGATTACGATGCTTTACCGTCTAAAAATATCAAGGTGCGTATGGGGGAAAATGGCGAAGAGCTTGTAACTTTAGATGGAAATACCCGTCGATTATCACCTGAAGATATCGTTATTACAGCCGGTGATACACCGGTAGCATTGGCAGGAGTAATGGGTGGACTAGATTCTCACGTGGATGAAACAACCCGTAATATTTTATTAGAAGCGGCTGTTTTTGACGCTCAGCTGATCCGGTCTACCTCACGTAAGTTTGGCTTAAGGTCAGAAGCCAGCTCACGTTATGAAAAAGGTATTAATGAAGCAACCGTATCAGAAGTTGCGGAACAAGCTTCTATCTTCATGGCTGAGCTTGGAGGCGGACAAGTTGAAGCAGGGCTGACAGAAGTTAATACAAATGCTGCAACTGACGTGAAAGTGACTGTTGTCTTCCAACATGTTGAAGACAAACTGGGAATAAAGCTTACACAGTCAGAGTTAAAAGATATCTTTAAACGTTTAGGCTTTGGTGTGGAATTCGCTGAAACAGAATTCACCGTTTCCGTGCCGCCGCGCCGCTGGGATATTTCAATTGAAGCAGATATTTTAGAAGAAATCGCTAGAATTTACGGTTATGATAATATACCTGCTACTTTACCGGCAGTACCGTCGCGTCCGGCTCAATTAAATAAAAGACAACAATTAATCCGTGCCTCGCGCAGTATTAATGAGGGCTTAGGGTTGAATGAAACAGTCTCTTATGTACTCGTTTCACCTGAAATGGCCAAGCTGAATGAAGCAACAGATTATCCAAAAGTAACATTACTTCTGCCAATGTCTGAAGACCGAGCGATGTTGCGTCAATCAATGCTTCCAAGTATGCTGGATATAGCTCGTTATAATAACGCACGTCATAATAAGCCTTTAGCTTTTTATGAGATTGGAAAAGTCTTCTTTGGGTCTGAAGATAACAACAAATTACCCCTTGAATCCGAAAGAATGACGCTGTTAATTTCTGGCGAAAAATCACCCAGCACCTGGTCGGCTAAAGGAAGCCAATATGATTTTTATGATTTAAAAGGAATGTTGGAAAGCTATTTTGAAGCAATTCGTTTAGAAGATAAAATAACATTTAGAGTTGAAAATGAGCTCAGCTTTATGCATCCGGGGAGAACCGCTCGAATTCTTTTAGATAATCAGTATATTGGCTTTATGGGGCAGCTACATCCAAGCTTAGCTAAAGAATTTGATTTAGACCTGGCGACCTTCTTTGCTGAAATTGATTTAGATTTAATAGTAGAATACAGCAGACCGGAATTAATTCAAGCACCATTAGCAAAATACCCGGCAACTTCCCGTGACCTTGCCTTATTAGTCAATGATACTGTCAGCCATCAAGAACTAATTGATATCATCGAAGGGTCGGCAGGTCCTGATTTAGTAAAAGTAGACCTATTTGACCTTTATCAGGGTGACAATCTTGAAAAAGGGAAACAGTCTCTGGCTTACCACTTAACCTTCCAAAATCCAGGGAAAACTTTGACTGATGAAGAAGTAACATCATCAATGGATAAAATTATTAAAGCCTTAGAAGAAATTGATGGCTTAGAAATAAGATAGTTCTTTTTTAAGTTATAGTGAGACTAATTTATAAGTCTCAACGATATACTTTACTTGAGGCAAAGTTTATAAGTATTATGGGAGAATAAATTAGTTAAAATCTGAAAGAAATAATAAAAAAGTCTTATCACCGTATGAGATTCATCTGTCTAGCTTAGAGTGGTTTAGTGAAAGCATCAGCTTGAACTTTACCACACCCTAACAGATGAAGTCTGGAAACTCCTATCAGCGAGAGGAGTTGAAAGGCATTTTTCGGTAATAAGACTTTTTATTATTTCTGTAAGATTGCTTGTTTAAACTAATATAAAATACAACTCTTCTACTCTTAAAGGGCTTGCCATTTAATAAAGGCAGAAAGATATTTTTCTTGAATCACAACAGTATCTGTTAATAAATCAATCAAATGCTGTTTTTTGTCAGTGAAAATCAATACCACCATGATCCAGGCAGCGTAATAAAAAATGATGCGTCCAAAAAATTCCCGGATTAAGATGGTTTCACCAGACAAGTGTTCTTCCGCGGTAGAAACAACTCTTAAATTAAACAGCATTTTACCCGGTGTCTGGCCTTTAAACCAAAAGGTGGTTAAAGCAAAATAGCTGCAGTAAACTAATAAGCGTAGAAAATGAGCCCAAAGACTGGTGCCGAAGTCCAGATTTCCTGTAAAATAATTAATCAATCCGAAGATAATATGGTTAATTAAAAAGATAAAAATAAAATCAACTGCAAAAGCTAACATTCTGATCCAAAAGCCGGCATATAATTCACGCGGAAGCTCTAAATGTTGGGCAGAATAATCACCCGCTTCAATTTTTTTCTGCTGAAGGCTTGTCTTTTGAGAAGACAAAACTTTGTTCTGTCTTTTCTCACTTTTATTATATCCTTCAAGATTAGTTGGAGCCAGCCCGGCTGCGACAGCTTTCTTTTGCGTATAGGAAGTATCTTCAGCCAATGTAGGGTTAGAAGGGTTATGGTTTTGATTCTCAGTCATCTTAATAACCACCTTCCCAGCGGTATTCAAATTTGATATCTTGTAAACCTTCTAATTGATGAATGATTTTACTGACTTGATCGGCATAATCGCTTGAATCACTCTCGCTTAGGAAGGGTAAGAGTGAAGTGAAGGAGCTGCTGGTAGAAGCAAGCTGAAATACTTGAGCATCTTCTAAATCAAAGTCTTCTTTAAGAGTCTGTAAGGCATCTTTTTCATAACCTATTTCATCAATTAGACCATTTTCAACTGCCTGCTGACCGGTATAAATACGTCCATCTGCTAATTGACGGATTTGACTTTCATCCATCGGCCTGTTAGAAACTACAACATTCACAAAGGTGTCAAACATTTCCTGCGTAATGTCCTGCATCACCTGTTCTTCTTCAGAAGTCGGCTGGCGGCTGGAAGACATCATATCTTTTAATTCGCCTGACTTGTAAACAACATTTTCCACGCCTAATTGGTCCATTAGATCATCGATTTGGTAATAGGATGAAATTACACCGATTGAGCCTGTAATTGTTTCACCTGCGGCATATATTTGGTCTGCAACCATGGCATAATAGTATCCTCCAGAGGCGGCCATACTTCCCATGGAAGCATAAATTGGAATATCTCTTTGAGTGAGGGCTTCTTGAAAGCGACCATAAGCTTCCTGGGTGTGATAGACAGCTCCGCCTGGAGAATCAATAGTTAATAAGACCGCCTTAATGGTTTCATCTTCTGCTATTTGGTCAATTGCTGCCAAGATTAATTCATGATTATAAGTGGCATTCGTTTCACCTATAATCCCTTCAACGGGAATTATCATAATACGATCGTCTTTTATTCCCTCTTCTATAATGACCTCCCGCACTCTATTATCAGCATTTAGAATAGCTCTGACTTGCTGGTCAGTCCAGTCTGAAGTAGTATCTGTTCGAGAAGCAGGACGATTAGCTAGGGAAGAGGCTACTAATAAAACCAGTGCAATGGCGATAACAATCCAACGTTTCTTATTCATAAAATTTCACTCCTTTATAAATTATCATAGCACATCTACTAAAAGCACCATAAGGTAAAGGCAGGAATCCTTGTATTTATGATAGAATAGAGCGAAGAATTCAAGTAGGTAGAATAAACCATTAACTCTATTTTTTATTGGAAAGGAGAGATATAATGAGGCGTCAAAAATTAAAAAGAAAGCAAGAAAAAAGAAGCGCTTCTCAGCGGCGAACTTCCGTTTTTAAGAAAGTCATTCTGTCCAGCTTACTTGCCTTAATCCTTTTTGCTGGAGTTGCTCTTCTTGCTCTTTTTCCCGCCAACTCCAAACATAACTATCAATCGATTGCCCGCCGGTATGCTGACAATCCTCTGGCTTATCAAAATGAAATAGTCAATGAATTAGAACAAATAGATGCGCCAATTGAAGAATTGGGGAATTATTTTTTACCTGAACATCCAGCAAAGTTTACCCTCAGTTCTCATGAAAAAGATGTCCCGCTTTTATTACAAACGGATCCGGCTTGGAAAGATTACTCTTACGGAACGGATGGATCGAGAGAATTATGGGAAAATGGATGTGCCATCTTAGCCTTGGCAATGATAGACAGCTTTTATCAATCCCAATCCTGGAGTCCCGAGGAAATAGCAGATTGGGCAGGGGATGACTATTATCTGGACGGGCAGGGAAGCACTTGGTCAATTTTTCCTGCCTTTGCACAAGAACGCAGTTACCAGGTCGATAATTTAGGGAATTCAGTTCATCAAGCCATTGAATCGCTGGGAAATGGAGCGGTGGTAGTAGTATCCGTTAAACCGGGTTACTTTACTCACGTGGGCCATATAATGGTTTTACGCGGCTATGGGGACTACCATTTTTATCTTAACGATCCCAATGATGATCCAGCAAAAATGCATAGTATTCAACCAATTCATGTGGATTTATTAGAAAAAGACGCTTTAAATTATTGGGCTTTTTATGTATAACACATACGACTAAGAAGGAGGAAAAAATAGTATGGTAAAGAAAGGGATTCATCATATTTCAGTTTTTACAAGTGATGCCAAGCAGTCCTATGATTTTTATCACCGGACCCTGGGGATGCGATTAACTTTGAAAACAGTGAATCAGGAAAATAACGATATGTACCATTTGTTTTTTGGAGATCAAACCGGCCGGGGTGGAACAGAATTCACAGTTTTTCCAATGCTTGATTCAAAGCCCCACCAAGAGGGGACCAATGGCATTGAGCGCGTACTTTTTTATGTTCCGTCTGATGAAGCACTAAATTTTTGGATGAAGCGCTTTGATCGTTTGGGAGTGAATTATGAATTTACAGAAAATTACTTAGGACAAAAAGTAATCTTTTTTGAAGACAAGGATAAAATGAAGCTCGGCCTGGTGGCAGCTTCAGAAGAAGTAGCGAAAATCGCACAGCCTTTTGCTTATGAAGGTATTCCACAAGAGTCTGCTATTTTTGGTATGGGTCAAGTTCATCTTCGTGTGAAGGACCCTTCTTCGACAGAAAAACTCTTAACTGATAAATTGGGCTTTCAAGTTTTATCCAAAGAAGAATATAAAGGATTCCCGGTTACCAAACTAAGTATATCTAATCAGTGGCAGCATCAGGTTCATTTAATCGAAGACAAAGATTCACCTCGGGAGCGTTTAGGGGTTGGAGGTATGCATCATGTAGCTTTTGGGGTGGAGAGCACTAAGGAAATGGAAAATGTTTTAAATTATCTGGATACTTTATCAATCGGCCACACTAATATTAAAAACCGGGAATTTTTTCATTCAGCCTATTTCCGCGAGCCCAATAAAACGGTAGTAGAATTGGCGACGCCTATAAAAAATATTGAAAAACATTACCAGGGTATTGAAGCAGATGCTGATTTTGAAAGTATTCCTCTTACTTTACCCAGCTTTTTAGAAGGTAAAAGAGAAAGTATTGAAAAAAGCCTGCCTTACTAAGCGATTTACCTTTTTATTTTATAAGCTATCTCTCAATCGTATTGTTTGCATTGATTTCAAGAGATTGTTAGCATAAATAGGAGCATGACTCTAAAGGAGGATGTCATATGGAATTTGTTGTTTATTTAGCGGGTGAAATACACTCGGACTGGCGACAGGAATTAAAGCAGGCAGCCGAAAAAGAAAGTTTACCTTTAACATTTGTTTCACCTCAAACAGATCATGATTTATCAGATGCGATTGGTGAAAAAGTCTTAGGAAAGCAGCCTAATGATTACTATAAAGATGATAAGGCATCGGATATTAATAATTTCAGAACGAGTGTTTTATTAAGACGTGCTGATATTGTGATTGCCAAATTTGGTGAAGACTACCGTCAATGGAATACAGCCATGGATGCCACCACGGCTATCAATCGAGGCGTACCTTTAATAATTATTCGTCCTGAAAGTTTAATTCATTCAATCAAAGAGTTATCCAACAAGGCAAATGTGACAGTTGAATCAATTGACCAGGCCATTGAAGTGCTACAGTATCTAATTGAAGCATAAAAAAATAAGAGCGATAGAACTTAAATAATATTAAATTTAACGGATAAACTAAGACAGATATGAAGATTCCATCTTGATATCAGCAGTCTAAGTTTGTCCGTTTTTTGATATACTTGAAAGGCATGTAGGACAAGATTAAAAAGGGGTGGTGTTTTGTTTAAAGGAAAAAGGAATCAATTTAAAGACAGCCGTTCGAGTCAGTGGCTGGACAAGCTTACTAAAGAAAGGGTTTTTGAAGTGTATGATTTTCATAAAAGTATGCCCGCTTATGAAACTACTTCACTGGCAGATTTAAAGAAGTTAGCTGCTGAATTAAAACTCAATAAATTATATGTAAAAGATGAGAGCAGCCGCTTTGGGTTAAATGCCTTTAAAGGATTAGGCGCATCTTATGCCATGGCTGAACACTTTGCATCAAAGTTGGGGAAAGACTTAACAGACTTACCATTTGAAAAACTGTTAAAAACAATCGGTAGTCTTCCCGAAATCACCTTTACGACTGCAACCGATGGTAACCACGGTAAGGCTGTAGCCTGGGCAGCCCAACTATTCCAGCAGCAGGCGGTTATTTACATGCCTAAAAATACTGCCCAAGCCCGAATCGAAGCAGTAAAAGCTTATGGAGCTGAAGTTATGGTAAGTTCAGTAAATTATGATGCGACAGTTAAAAAAGCTAATCAAGCAGCAAAAGAAAACAAGTGGGTTTTAATTCAAGACACTGCCTGGGAAGATTATGAAGACATTCCATGGTTAATTATGGAAGGCTATACAACAATCGTAAAAGAAATATATGAAGAATTGGGTAGCAAAGAGTTTTCTGATTTGACGCATATCATTTTACAGGCGGGGGTCGGTTCCTTTCCGGCAAGTATTGTGTCAGCTGTTATAACAATGTTTGAGCACCTTAATAAAAGCAATAGGCCGCAGTTTATTATTGTTGAACCGGGAGGGGCGGATCCTTTTTATCAATCAGTATCAGACGAAGAAGGGAAAGCTAAAACTGTGGAGGGGGATTTAAATACGATTATGGCAGGCTTGGCATGTGGGAAGCCCAGTCCGATAGCCTGGGATATTTTGAAAGCCCAGGGCGATTACTTTTTCTCCTGCGATGATTACTTAAGTAAACAGGGCATGCATCTTTTTGCAACTCCTTTAGCAGACGATCCGGTTGTTGTGGCTGGAGAATCAGGTGCCTTACCTTTAGGTTTTTTAAGCTATTTGATGACCCGCCATGAATTAAAGGATTTACAAGCAGAAATGGGCTTGGACTTTAATTCCAAGGTTTTAGTGATCAATACAGAAGGCGCTACCGATCCGGAGCATTACCAGCAAGTATTGGAAGAGATGGAGCAAAAATAAATTATTTAAGCTATGATAGAAGAGATAAGTCAATATAGGAGGAGAAAATTGATGGCGAAATTAGTTCAGATTATCCCTAACTTTTCCGAAGGGCAGGATGAAAAATTTTTAGAAGGCATGGCAAAAGTGGCAAGTTCTGTAGCAGGTGTGACTTTAATCAACTATTCTACAGACGCCAATCATAACCGCAGTGGTTATACTTTAGTGGGGAGTCCAGAAGCGGCAGCGGAAGTGGCTTTTGAAATGATTAAGTTTGCGGCGGAAAAAATTGATATGACCCGGCATCAAGGGCAGCATCCACGTATGGGTGCAACCGATGTGTGTCCATTTGTTCCGATTAAAAATGTGACAACTGAAGAATGTGTGGAGTTGGCTGAAAAATTAGCTGAAAGGGTAGGAGAAGAACTAAACATTCCTGTCTTTTTATATGAGGATGCGGCTACAAAAGAAGAAAGACGCAATCTGGCAACAGTTCGTAAAGGTCAGTTTGAAGGAATGGCTGAAAAACTTCAGCAGGCTGAGTGGAAGCCTGACTTTGGTCCTGCAGAAGTTCATCCCACAGCAGGAGTAACTGCTATTGGGGTTCGCATGCCTTTAATTGCTTTTAATGTTAATTTGGATACGGATCGACTGGAAGTGGCGAATGAGATTGCTAAAACAGTTCGTGGTTCCAGCGGAGGGTATAAGTATTGTAAAGGGATCGGCATCATGTTAGAAGACCGTCAGATTGCTCAAGTTTCCATGAATATTACAAACTATGAAAAGGCACCTTTATACCGCATACTGGAAACTATCCGCTTTGAAGCAGAACGATACGGGGTAAAGATTCTAGGTGCAGAGGTCTACGGAATTACGCCGGCTAAAGCATTAATCGATAGTGCTGCTTATTATCTTCAGTTGGAAGATTTTGATTTTAATGTCCAGGTATTGGAAAATCATCTTTTAGAATAAAATAAAAACACTTTTAGCAGCAGTTCAGCTGATCAGAATGAGCTGGCTTACTAAAAGTGTTTTTTATTTAATTATTCATTGCCGTAAATGTCTTTCGTACGTTCTAAATATTCTTCAACGGATTCAGCCAGGTATTCTTGTCTTACAAAATCAGCATCTTCCGGTTTGGTAACGATTGAATGTTGATGCCAGTAATAAGTTTCTACTGCTTGACCAGCTAACATAAGGTCTGCAACTTCAACCGTAGTTATAGCTAAGTTACGATGGTCGTGGAGTACAGTTCCAGTGAACTTGCCTTCTCCCAGTAACTCAACCACCTCAGGGATAGCATCGACACTCACAATATAAATATCTTCATTGACTACTCGGCCGGCACCTTCGATTGCACTCATAGCTCCCAGGGCCATGGCATCGTTGTTGGTAAAGATTACTTCCAGCTGGGTGCCATATTGAATTAATGCATTCACAGTTATTTCCTGGGCTAAACGTTCATTCCAATCCCCGCGTTCCGGACTGCCAAGAATTTCTGTAGAAATATCTTCTTCGAGTCGTCGAATAGAATAGAGGGTTCTTTGCTGAGTGGCCCGACTGCGGGAATCCCCCATGATCATAATATAATTTACTTTACCGTCACCATTTAAATCACCGTGATTATCCAAGCTGGCAATAATTTCCCCTTGTAATATTCCTGCTTCACGTCCATCGGCACCAATATAAGTTACTTTGCCCGGCCACATGCCCATGGCTTCCGGTTCTGGTTCTCTGTTAAGATAAATAAGCGGTATATCTGCTTCTTGGGCACGAAGAGTTAAGGATTGAGCACGGGAGGGTTCCACTAAATTGGCAATAATTAAATCTTTATCTTCTTCAATAAAGGCTAGAATTTGGTCTCTTTGGGTACTTTGATTATTGGTGCCGTCTTGAAAATCAAGATTATAAGTCTTGCCGTTTTCTGCTGATAGTTCCTCAAAATAATGAATGAGTTCGTCACGAACTAGCTGCATATAATAAACATTCTGATCGTAAATACCAATTCCGATTTCATATACCTGCTCATCTTGAGCGGAAACTAAAAGACTGTTAGAACTTAAACCTGAAAATATTAAAATTACTAAAGTTATCCATTTGATTATCTTTTTATGCATAAACATCCTCCTAGGAAGCTTTCTTTCTCTATTATAGAAAGCGGTTTAACTATAGTCAACTAAAGCTTTAGAGGGGAGGACTGAAAAAAGTGTATTTATATTAAATACTATCATTTGTTATTGTTAAAAAATTGCTAATGAACTATACTTTTTATAAAAGGGTTTACAAAAGTGACTTAATCAGGAGGGTGCCATGTTAGATGTTTTAGTGAATGATGTTTTGGGGACGCCGGCCATTTTAGTCGGCTTGTTTGTTTTAATTGGAAGTTTGCTCTTAAATACTTCGATAACCGATACGATTGCTGCTACTTTTAAAACGATTATTGGTTTTTTGATGTTAAGTTTAGGGGCTGGCATTGCTGCTGAAACCTTGGATAACTTTTCAGCTATGTTTTTAGAAGCTTTTGGTTTGCAGGCCGCGGTAATGAATACGGATGCGTATGGGGCATTGATAGTGAAGGAGTATCCGGTCAGTTCTTTAATTTTTATTTTAGCTATGATTTTTAATTTGTTAATTGCTAAATTCACCCGTTTTAAATATATTTATTTGACTGGTCACTTGGTCTTATATATGGGTGGAATGTTTGCGATGATTTTTGATGGGTATCCTCTATGGTTTACTGTCATTTTTTCAGCTTTGATGATTGCTATTTATATGGCTGTTTCACCTGCTTTAGTCCAGCCCTTTACTAAAAAAATTACGGGTTCAGAAGAGTTTGCAGTTGCTAACAGTGGGAATTTATCATTTTTGATTGGAGCATTAGCTGGTAAATTAGTGGGGGATTCTTCTCAGTCAACAGAAGAATTAAACATACCTAAATCCTTAGGATTTCTTAGAACGCCCGCTGTTTCTATTTCACTTACAATGTCGCTATTATTTATTATTTTAAGTTTATTTGCCGGCAGATCGTTTGTAGAAGGACAGTTAAGTGATGGGCAAAATTATCTCTTTTTTGCTTTTATGCAGGGGGTTACCTTTGCTGCTGGTATTCAAGTATTAATTACCGGTGTTACCATGGCAATTGAAGAGCTTGTACCTGCTTTTAAAGGGATTGCCAACCGTTTGATAGAAGGAGCCATCCCGGCCCTCGATGCGCCCGTAATGGTTCCATTTGGACCCAATGCCTTGATTTTAGGATTCCTAGTCAGTTTAACTGTCGGTCTGCTTGGAATATTTGTTTTACCTTTGCTGGGTTTACCTATTATTATCCCCGGGATGCAGCAATATTTCTTCTTGGGTGGAATAACTGCCATGTACGGCAACTCCAGCGGAGGATATAAGGGAGCTGTGCTGGCTGCAGCGATAGTGGGGTTAATTATGGTATTTTTCCCTGCATTATTTATGGTCTTTATTGAGGGACCTACAGATTCAATTGTTTTTGGCGATGGCGACTTTTTATTTATTGGTCTCTTCTTCGAATGGGTGGCTAATCTTTTTAGATAAAAAGGAAGGCTTCTTTTATTGGGAAAAGATTTTATCTTATAAGTTACAATAAAAAACGACTTTATTCCCAGCTATTAAATGCTGAAGAATAAAGTCGTGTTTAATTTTGTAAGGAAATAATTTTATTTTCTTCTCATTGTTTTCCGGATATCTAAAGCAACCGCAATAACGATGACGAGACCTTGAAAAACTAATGTTAGTTCCGGTGAAATTCCCAGGAACTGTAAACAAGTTTTTAAAAGCTCGAATACAAGCACCCCGATTAAAATACCAGGAACTGTACCTACACCACCGGTAGTAGAAACCCCGCCGATAGTGGCAGCGGCGATAGCTTCCAACTCATAACCGGTACCTAGAGTAACAGCTGCTGAACCAGTTTTAGCAGTTAAAAGGAAACCAGCTAAGCCGTAAAGCAAGCCGGCTAAACTAAAAACAATTATTTTAGTTTTATTGGTATTAACACCGGATACTTCAGCAGCTACCTCGTTGCCTCCTAAAGCATACATATTTTTTCCATAGACAGTTTTACGATAAATAATGTAGATGATAATCCCCACTCCCAGAGCAACGAATGCCAGCCATGGGAGGGTCATTGTTCCTAGGGATAAACCTTGCGTTCCAAAACGTGTAAAATCTTGATTGAGAGAACCAATCGGACGGTTTTGGGATAGAATCTGATTTAATCCAAAAATTGCAATTTGGGTACCTAAAGTTGCAATAAAAGGTGGGACTTTAAAAAATGCAATAATCATACCATTAATCATCCCGAAAATTAATCCGACCACGAGTGCAATGACTAAAGCAATTGGAATAGCAGTTCCGGCTATATTCCCATATAAAATGCCGGCACCGTCCGGACGTTGTAACAGCACTCCGGTTACTACTGCAGTTATACCTACTATACGACCTGCTGAAAGGTCAGTACCTCTTGTAATTAAACAACCTGACACTCCTAAAGCGATAATATAGCGCACCGAAACGTTGGATAAAATATTTGATAAGTTATGAAAATTTAAAAAGTTATCGGCTGAGACAGCTGTATAAATAACCATTAAAATAATGACAACCACCAAAGCATTTTCAATTAGCCAATCTTTTATCGTTCTATTTGTTTTTAAATTCGCTTGTTCCATTTAATTCACCTCATTAGTTGCTGCAACGACTGCTTCCGATTTTTGCATAAATTGGGTCGCTAATTCCATAATTTTTTCCTGAGTAGCCTCTTCAGGTGTTAAATAACCAGAAATTTTACCTTCACACATTACCATAATACGATCCGACATTCCGATAACTTCACTCATTTCAGAAGAAATCATAATGATGGATTTGCCTTGTCTGGAAAGTTCATCGATGATTTCATAAATTTCATACTTTGCTCCTACATCAATACCTCTAGTAGGTTCGTCTAAGATTAAAATCTCAGGATTGGTGGCTAGCCAGCGTGCTAAAATTACTTTTTGTTGATTACCACCGGATAGGTTTTCAATTCTCGTTTTTGGACTAGGCGTCTTGATACTTAAAGACTTAATTCCCTGATCCACAACTTCGGACATGGCATGTTCATCGAGTAATCCTAAAGCTTGTTTGTATTGTTTGATTGAAGCTATGGTTGTATTATCCGCGACTGATAATACACCAAATATACCTGAATGGCGACGGTCTTCCGTTACGAGTGCCATATTATTAACAATAGCATCTCGGGGTTCCTTAATAGAAACTTGATTTCCATTAATTAAAACTTTACCAGTTTCTGTGTAATCTCTTAAACCAAAAACAGCCTCCATTAATTCAGAGCGTTGAGCTCCGACTAATCCTGCTATACCCAGTATTTCCCCCTTTTTCAACTTAAAAGAGCAATTTTTAAAGGAGAGTGGGTTGGGAGAGGTGAATTGTTGAACTTCAAGTAAAATTTCATCGGTTGATTCATCGATATGATCTGGAAATTGATTGACCAATTCACGTCCAACCATATCACGGATAATATCCGCTTTGGTTAAATTAGCAGCGGGATGAGTAGCTACATACTTTCCGTCCCGCATGATGGTAACTTCATCTGAAATTTCTAAAATTTCGTCCATCTTATGTGATATATAAATAATAGCAATTCCTTGTGATGTTAAATAACGTATAATATCAAATAGTTTATCCACTTCAGAAGAGGTGAGAGAGGAGGTGGGTTCGTCCATAATTACAATTTTAACATTGTGGGAGATAGCTTTAGCAATTTCAACAGATTGTTGTTGAGAAATAGTCAAATTATTTAATAAAGTGGTCGGAGGAACGTCGAGCCCTACTATATCTAAATACCTCTTTGTTTCTTCATTCATTTTATCGTGATCCACAAAGATACCTTTACGTGGATAGTTTCCTAAAAACACATTCTCAGCCACAGTCATCATAGGTATAGGTTGTAATTCTTGATGTATCATTGAAATACCTGCATCAATGGCTTCTTTTGAATTGGAAAAGTTAAGTTCTTTTCCTTCGAGCGTAATTGAACCGCTGTCTTTATTATAAATCCCATAAAGACATTTCATTAAAGTAGACTTACCAGCTCCATTCTCACCCATCAAGGCGTGTACCGTTCCTTTTTTGAGAGTGAAGTGCACATCGTCTAAAGCCTGAACACCTGGAAAGGCCTTATTAACATTTTTCATCTCAAGAATGATTTCATTCATCGTTTACATCTCCTAAAAAGATAGAGGCACCAAGTAATCACCTGACGCCTCTTATCTTATTAATTTACTCTTTCTATTCGTTACTGCTTCCGTATGTTTCTTCAATACGTTCTTGATATTCTTCAATTGATTCTTCGTTATAGTCTAAACGTTGTAATTCAGCTTCTTCAGGAGTAGTCACTTTTACATAGTCATGCCAGAAATAAGGAGAAATTTCTTCACCTTGTAATAACATAACAGCGACTTCTGCTGCTGTTCTTGCTTGGTTGTAGTGGTCATTTAGTACTGTACCAGTGAATTGGCCGTTACTAATTAATTCTACAACTTCTGGTAAAGCGTCTACACCAACGATATAAATATCTTCATTTATCACACGATCGGCACCATCAATTGCCTGGACAGCTCCTAATGCCATACCATCATTATTAGCAAAGATAACTTCTAACTGTTCACCGTATTGACTTAAAGCATTGGCTGCAATTTCTTGACCGCGTGCTTGATCCCAGTTACCACGTTGGGCTTCCCCAAGAATTTCAGTAGGGATAGTTTCTTCTAATGTTTCAACAGAATATTGAGTTCTTTGTTCCGCATCAACGTTACCAGCATCACCCATAATCATAAGATAGTTTACTACACCATCACCATTGATGTCACCGTTGTTTTCTAAGTCAGCAATGATTTCACCTTGGTAAACACCTGATTGACGAGCGTCAACGCCAACATAAGTTGTTTTACCCGGCCAGATTTCTAAAGTAGATACATCTGGTTCACGGTTAATAAAGATAACAGGAATATCAGCCGATTGAGCTGAGTTAATAATTTGTTCAGCGCCAGTAGGGTCTACAAGGTTTGCGATAATTAAATCTTTACCTTGAGCGATAAAGTTATTTAATTGCTCAGTTTGAGTTGCTTGGTTATTTTGTCCATCTTGGAAATCAACATTATAAGTATTACCATCTTCAGCAGCCAGCTCATCAAAGTAATTTGCTAACTCTTCACGGTAAAGGGTCATGAAGTTATCATTGTACTGATAAATTGCAACACCTATCTCATAGGTTTCACCTTCTTGAGCTTGAACTTGACTAAATCCGCCACCAACAAGAGCAACAAAGACTGTAACAAGGGCTAACAAACTTGTGATAAATTTACGCATAAACTACCTCCTAATTTTGATACCTTAATTATAGGAAGCGATTGCACAAATGTCAATCTACTTCTAGTAAAATTACAATATTAGAATAATAAAATGTTTATTTTTACTCTCTTGTATGTAAAATCCGGTAAGAAAATTTATCAGATCTTGCAAATGAATGGGTAAATTCAATCAGATTATTTTTAGTATCGTATGTTTTCCGTAATATTTCAATCACAGGATCGCCGGATTGAATGTTTAAAAAATCAGCGGTTTCTTCTTCAGCAATCCGAGCAAACATCTCATCTTCCGCTTTTTTGATGATAGTTTCAAAGTCTGTTTGTAAAACTTCGTATAAACCTCTTGTATTGGAAACCAGCTTTTCAATGCCTGGGAAACTTTTTTGTGGAAGGTAAGTATCTTCTAAAATCATCGGCTCCTTATCTGCTAAACGTACTCTTTTAAAATGAACTAAAGGAGGCGAAATAACTAATGGCATATTTTTTAACAGAGGACTATCTGCTTCCAAAATTTCAGTAGTGATTATTTCTGTAGTGGGGTTATGTCCTAGTAATTTCATATGTTCAGAAAAACTGTACATTCCAGCTAAATTGTAATTATTAATTTCTTTGTTCACCACAAAACGGCCCCGGCCATGCTCCGTTTTAATATAGCCGCTCGTTTCCAACTCTTTCATAGCCAGCCTGATGGTGGTGCGACTCATTTGTGTCTGCTGCATTAAAGTTCTTTCAGAAACCAGAGCATCTCCCACCTCCAGATTTTCTTGAATATAAGCGATTAACTCTTCTGTTAATTGTTTATATAAAGGGCGGTTGTCCATTTCCCAATCACCTCTCGTAATCGTCATTATATTATACCATTTTATTTGTTGTAATATTAACCATTTATTTTTTAAAAAAGTAGAGCACATTTAATCCAGACAATAATTGACAAGAAGGAAAAGACATTTTATGATGAAGTGGTAGTAACCAGTTGGGGATAAAAGATCATTAAACAATAGAAAGAGGATTCTTTTATGAAAAAAGTAAAAGTCAGCAGGGAAAAATATCAGCATATTCAAAAACTATCCGATGAAAATAATATTATAACAGCCCTAGCTATTGATCAGCGGGGTTCATTAAAGAAGATGCTAAAAGGAAAATTTGAAGAAACTCATTTAGAAGATAAAATTAGAGAATTTAAGAGACTTATATCTAAAAGCTTAACCCCTTTTGCCAGTTCAATTTTACTTGACCCTGAATATGGTCTGCCAGCTTCTCAAGAGAGAGCTGACAATTCCGGCTTATTGTTGGCCTATGAAAAAACCGGGTATGACTCGACACAAAGCGGCCGCTTACCAAGCTTGTTAGAGGAGTGGTCTGTATACAGACTTAAGGAATCGGGAGCAGATGCCGTCAAATTCCTATTATATTATGATACGGATGAAGCTGAATCTATTAATGACTTGAAGCGGGTCATTATAGAAAGAGTAGGAACAGAATGTACAGCTCTTGATCTGCCTTTTTTTCTTGAAATAATTACTTATGACTCCAAGCTTAATGATTCTAAAAGTTCTGCATATGCAAAGTTAAAGCCGCGAAAAGTCATAGAAGCTATGAAGGAGTTTTCTAAAGATAAATACCAAGTAGATGTACTCAAAGTAGAAGTACCTGTCAATATGAAGTTTGTTGAAGGGTTTAAGTCTGAGGAAGTGGATTATGTTTATAGTCAAGAAGAAGCGATTAACTTTTTTAAAGCTCAAAGCCAAGCCACCCACATTCCATTTATCTTTTTAAGTGCCGGTGTAAGTATTGACTTATTCAAAGAAACTTTACATTTTGCAAAAAAGGCCGGATCGACTTTTAATGGTGTTCTCTGCGGCCGTGCCACATGGAAAGATTCAGTTGATATATATGCAGATAGAGGCGAAGAAGCTGCCTGGGATTGGTTAAATTCTGAAGGTAAAGATAATATTCTATCCTTAAATTCAGTAGTAGTTGAAACAGCTACCCCATCTACGGACTATTTTGAGGTGATAAACCAATGATTCATCTTATTTGTCCAAATCCGGCGGTTGACCGTACTATATTATTGAAAAAACTATTGGCAGACACCCCCAACCGCCCATTAGAGGTGCGGGACTTTGCCGGCGGAAAAAGCTTTAATGTAGCTTATGCTCTTTTAAGAGAAGGTGGGGAGGAATTAAATAACCAAGTAACCGTCCATACAATTTTAGGAGGGGAAAATGGAGAACGAGTTAGCCGTTTAGCAAAAGAACAAGGGATCAAAATTAAAGCACTGCAGGTTGATCAAAATACCCGAGAATGTAATATAGTGGTGGATACCTCCAATGAAACAATCTATCCGATTTATGAACGCGGTTTTGAATTGACACCAGCTTTGCTGGATCAATTCACCCATCAACTGACAAACTCTATTCAAGAAAATGATGTAGTCGTATTTTCTGGTTCTTTAATGAAAGGGATGCCGGATGACTATATGGTCCGGGTAAGAGAAGCCTTGAACCATCCCGTACGTTTTTTAATTGATTCTAGCGGGCCAGCGATGAAAGAAGCTTACGACGCCAAAGTAGCGTATATCATCAAAATAAATGATGAAGAATATAATGAGTTGTTTGAGATTAATTTAATAACTGTAGCTGATTATGCCCAGCATCTTAAAGTGAATGTATTGGATAATATACCTTATTTTATGATTACCTTAGGAGAAAATGGACTTTTATTGAAGTATGAAAAGGAAATTTACCATTTCCAAGCTCCTGCGATTAAAGTAAAAAACCCAGTTGCTTCGGGAGATCATTTGTTTGGAGGATTGATTCGAGGTTTAGTAACGAATAGAGATCTTTTTGAATCAGTAAAAAAAGCAGTTGCTTATGCTACATCAAATTGTCTGCATTGGTACCCTTCTATCGATTTAGACCAAGTAAGTGAAATTATTCCCCAATTAACCGTTAAAAAATTATAGGAGGCTTAGTATGTTTACACAATCAGAAGAAGCGTTAAAAAATATGGGTGCTCATATTACGACCTTGGAAATTAAACAGCAACCTGAATTATGGCAGGAAGTATGGCAGGCATTTTTTAAGAATAAAGATAAATATAAAGAATTTCTTCAAAATATTTATCAGCAGCACGACTTTACTCAGCTAATCTTTACAGGTGCTGGTACCTCTGCTTATGTAGGACAATCGGTTGTCGATTACCTCAATAAGGAATCAGATCAAAAAAAGGTTGACTTTAAAGCAGTCGCTACTACGGATTTAGTTTCTAATCCTGAACTTTATTTCCAATCCGATATCCCTACTGTATTAGTTTCATTTGCCCGTTCCGGAAACTCACCAGAAAGTTTAGCGGCTGTTAAAGCAGCCAAAACTTTGGTAAAAGATTTATATCAAGTAACCATTACTTGTGCTAAAGAAGGAAAGCTGGCACTTGCTACTGTGGAAGACTCAAAAAACATTCTCGTTTTACAGCCACAGCGTTCAAATGATCAAGGCTTTGCGATGACAGGCAGTTTCACTTGTATGTTTTTAAGTGCCTTACTGTTTTTTGACCCAAGTCCTTTGAATTTAAAAGAAGAGTGGCTTGAAAAGTTGATTCAAGCAACGGAAGAGGTAATTGAACGAGAAAGTGAAATTGATGAATTAGCAGATTTGGATTTTAACCGGATTGTTTATTTAGGGTCCGGTGAGTTGTATGCATTAACTCGTGAAGCTCAATTAAAAATTTTAGAATTGACGGCTGGAGAAGTAGCCACTTTATATGAGACACCTCTAGGATTTCGTCATGGCCCTAAATCTTTTATTGATTCGAAAACACTGGTGTTAACTTTTATAGGAAATAATTCTTATACAAGTCAATATGATACTGATTTAGTCAATGAGGTTTATCATGATCAAATTGCTTTAAAAGTCTTATCTTTATCTTCTAAAAAGTTAGAGCATGATGCGGATCAGTTCGTATTGAAGGAAGATTTAATTGATTTGCCGACTGTATACCTTACTTTACCCTTTGTAGTATATAGTCAGGCCTTGGCTTTAATGAAGGCAGTTAAGTTGGGGAATAAACCTGATACACCTTCTCCTTCAGGAACGGTTAACCGGGTGGTACAGGGTGTTATAATTTATGACTATGATGAGAAAATAAAGTAAAAAATAATCCGGAGCTTAGAAGTTTTCCTAAGGTCCGGAGTTTTTATTTTGTGCG
>CAYYGA010000010.1:4923-42914 GCA_964471435.1 uncultured Facklamia sp. | reverse complement strand
CCATTGGTATTACTTATTTCTGTCGTCTTTCTAATTTCACGATTGCTTCAACATGGACGGTATGAGGAAATTGGTCATAGGGTTGTACTGTTTGAAGTTCATAACCATAATCCTTTAGCCACTCTAAATCTTCTGCTAAAGTTTTAGGATTACATGACACATAAACAACTTTGTCTGTACCTAAACGCCCAATCGCTCGCATCACTTTTCCTCCTGCCCCCCCACGAGGTGGATCAAGCAAAAGCAAATCCGGCTGGCCCCACGTCTCTTGTAGCTCGACCAAGCCCTTACGAGCATCACGTGCTAAGAAATAAGTGTTATCAATGCCATTATCTTTAGCATTACGCTTGGCAGACTCTATCGAAGTTTCGACAATTTCAATTCCTGCTAGTTCTTTACTCTCTTTAGCAAAAGGTAAACTGAAAGTTCCTACGCCGCAAAAAAGATCCAATACCCGCATATCAGAATTAACCTCAGCTAATTCTAGCGCATACTCTACCATCTTTTCGGCTTGAACTGGATTCGGTTGGAAAAAAGTATCAAACCAAATTCGGTAACGGAAGCCTCCTAGTTCATCATAAATAAATTCACGCCCGTAAACACAATGTCTTTTATCAACAATGATTTGATCTGCAATATCAGTGTTTTCCACCCACATGACAGATGTTAAATCTTTAAATTGGCTATTCAAACGCTCCACCAAATCTTTAATAACAGCTTCGTGTTGATCCGGACCTTCTGTCACGAACACGGCCACCATCAGTTCTTTAGTCGCAAAAGACTGGCGCATCATCAACTTACGCAAAAGCCCTTGATGAGTCTCTTTACTATAGCCTGCTAATCGGTGATCTTTTTGCCATTGGCTGACAATATGCTTGATTTCAACCATATCTTGCGTAGCGATAATTGAATCATCCATATCAATAATATTTAAGTAGTTTCCCTGCTCATGCATTCCTAATTCCTGATTAGGTCCAAAGGTTAATTCCATTTTATTACGGTAACGGTTGGGATCTTTCATGCCTATAATTGGTCTTACTAAAGAAGCATCAAAATCTGCTTCAGCTAAATAATTTTTTACTAAGTTTTCTTTATAGACAAGTTGATCAGGATAGCGCATGTATTGTAAAGGCGTTCCTCCTGCAGTGGCTCGTTTAGTCGGCATCTCCAAGTTACGACTTGGTCCTGCTTCTAGCAACTCATCATAATCCACTCTTGCTTTACCCCGCCCTTTAGCGTTCTTAACTGTTACTTTCACTACATCACCAGGAACAGTATTAGGAATAAAAAGATTTAATTTTTTCCCATTAGATCCTCTATCCGGTGCGTGTTCATACCGAGCATATCCGTGACCGGTGTGGTCTATTTCACGTATTTTTACTTTTAATACTTCCGTTGGGTATGTTGTTTTTTTCAACTAATCACCTCATAAATATTTTTTTACTTTATACACTTTGTATTTATTTAAAGAAATGCTTTATCTTTTAATCTCCATCATAATTTAATCCTTCTATCTTTCAATTAACAAGATTACTTATTTCATATTCATTATACTCGAAAGAAAAAGTCGGGACTATATAATCTTTGATTTAAAGCAGTTAGATGAAGATATATAGTTAAAATTCGAGATTCTCTTATTAAAATATAATCATTTTAAGAGTCTATTTGATTGCCTTTAGATCATCTATTTGTTATTCTTTTGTTGAACTTATCAACCGATAAGTATTTTAAATCCAGTTTTATAAATAGATGGAGGAAACCCTATGCAGGAATTATATAATAAAATTTTAAAAGCTTTGCAAAACGAAGACAAAGAGTCAGCAGTTCGACTATCAATTAACGCTTTGTCAGAAGCTAGTGTGAGTATTTCCGAGTTGTATGAGATGATTTTAGTACCAGCTTTAAATAATATTCTTAATGAATACTCCAACGAGGAGGAGTTAATTTGGCGTGAGCATGTAAGAAGCGGTATTATCCGAACTATTATTGAGAGTGCCTATCCCTTCGTATTAGCAGAAAAAAGAAAATTAGGCTTAGACCAGGATAAAGGCAAAGTGATTGTCATCTGTCCTGCTCATGAGGATCATGAATTAGGGGCACGGATGGCTTCTGATTTTTTTAAATTGGCAGGTTTTGACTCTACTTTTATCGGTGCCAGAACTCCCCTTTCTACTATTCATAAAGCAGTAGAAGTTGTCGAGCCCGATTACATCTGTATTAGTGTCACCAACTATTATAATCTGGTGTCGGTTAAAGAAATGATTCAAACGATTAAAGCTCAGGCCTCTTATCCTGTTCGCTTTATTGTAGGTGGACGAGCTTTTAGAGAAAGTAAAGAAGCTTTTACACAAGTTGAAGCTGATTATCTGACGCTTACTTTTGACGATATTAAAAAGTTTGAAGCGGAGGGTTATTAAAATGAAGTTAGCTTTTAGTATTGCTATACGGTTCCTTAAATCGAGCAAAGGCCAAACAGCTTTGATTGTGATTGGTATTATGATTGGTGTAGCTGTTCAAATTTTTATCGGCTCTTTAATTGATGGTCTCCAAGTCTCTCTTGTCGACCGAACCATTGGTTCTTCGTCACATATCACTATAACAAGTTCTAACAATGAAAATTTCTTTGAAAATAATCAAGAATTAATAGAAGATTTAAAAGAAGATGAGCGACTTTCAGCAGTTTCAAATGCTTTTGATGCAACAGGATTTATTATTGAAGATGAAGAATCTTCTCCAGTTTTAATGAGAGGTTTTGAATTCAAAGATGCCAACGAGATTTATAATTTTCCAGAAGTCTTAATTGAGGGTAACCTGCCTGAAGAAGAGAATGAAATTATAATCGGACAAAACTTAGCTGAAGAATCAGACTACCAAATTGGAGATATAATTGAATTTATTACCCCTACCGGCGACTTAGAAGATTTATCCGTTACAGGCGTATTTGACCTGGGTGTGGCAAGTTTAAACGAATCCTGGCTAATTACTGAACTGGGAACTGCTCAAACTATTTTTGAAGAAGAAGGAAATGTTTCAGCTATTGAAACTCAAGTAACAGAAATCTTTGATGCGGACATTGTAGCAGATGATATTGAAGCACAAATCGATGACTTGGGTTTAACCACCAGCAATTGGAAGGATGAAAATGAGCAACTTCTCTCCGGGCTGACAGGTCAATCTATTTCCAGTTATATGATTCAAGTTTTTGTATTAATTGCAGTTTTACTAGGAATAGCCTCTGTGTTAGCTATCTCTGCTGTTCAAAAATCTAAACAGTTAGGCATATTAAAAGCGATGGGGATTCAAGACCGCACTGCCGGGCAAATTTTTCTATTACAAGGTCTTGTTTTAGGAACGATTGGTTCTATAATCGGCACTGGTTTAGGCATCGGCTTAATGTACGGCTTCTCAACTTTCGTAAAAAATGCGGATGGTACAGCTTTAGTTCCTTTTTATGTGAACCCGACATTTGTAATCGGTTCAGCTGTTATTGCTATTATCGCTTCGACTATCGCAGCCTTTATACCGGCTAAAAATTCTGCAAGACTGAATCCGATGGAGGTTATTAAAAATGGCTAATATTTTAGAACTCAGAAATATCAATAAAATCTACGGCGATAAAATAAAAAATCAAGTACTATATGATATTAACTTAGATTTTGAAGAATCCAGTTTCAATTCCATCATTGGTCAGTCGGGAAGTGGTAAATCGACTTTAATGAATATTATTGGTACTTTAGACTCTGCCACCAGCGGAGAAGTAGTAATTGATGGAAAAAATATCTCTCATATGAATAAGAAACAATTAGCCCGCTTGAGAAATGAAACAATTGGCTTTATCTTTCAGTTTCATTACTTACTTCCAGAATTCACTTTGTTAGAAAATATTTTAATGCCTTACCGGATTAAATATAATAAAGTTACTCCTGAAGCAATGGAGCACGCTAACAAATTAATCGAGATTGTTGGGTTGGAAAAAGTTAAAAATAATCGTTCCACTGATCTTTCGGGTGGGCAGCAGCAAAGAGGTGCGATTGCACGTAGCTTAATCAATAATCCACGGATTATTTTAGGTGATGAACCCACAGGTAATCTGGACTCTGATACTACTCAAACTGTTTTCAAGTTATTAAAAGATATTAATCAAGAATTTAAAACGACTTTTCTTTTAATTACGCATGATCAAAAGGTAGCTCAGCAAGCTGACCGTATTATTGAAGTAAAAGACGGTTATATCAATATGGATATTAATAATAAATAAATTCAAGAGTAAGCTTTCTGCTTTTTCTCCATAATACTACCAAAAAATAGACCCCTATCAAATGTTAACTATCATGATAGGGGTCTATTAATTTGTAATCTTATTAACTTTTTAGTGAAACATAACTGTTCCCACCATAAGTTACTTTAAAGCCTTAACAATTGCTTCATTAAATGCTGGCAAATCATTCGGTGTCCGGCTTGAAATCAAACCTGAAGGATCAATTACTACTTCGGCATCATAGTAATTTGCCCCGGCATTCTTCACATCGATAATCACCTGTTTTACACAAGTGATATCTTTTCCATTTAAAACTTCAGCTGTTACTAATAATTGTGGTGCGTGACATATCGAAAAAATTGGTTTACGATGTTGGGCAAATTTACGCACAAATTCTACAATGTTATCATCTTTTCTTAAGTTATCAGGTGAAAATCCACCAGGGATTAATAAAGCATCATACTCACTAAAATCTACTTCCTGGATGCCTTTATCAATCAATACCTCTGCTTCACCTTTTTTACCTTTAGCGGTTTTACCTGCCTCGGGACCAATGGTTATAATCTCATGACCTGCATCTACTAATGCATCTCTTGGAGAAGTAAACTCGATGTCTTCAAATAGATCAGTAATGACTGTTGCTACTTTTGCCATTCAACTTCCTCCTTATTTTATATCTGTGTTCATTTTATCAAGTATATTATATTTTTCAAATGTTACGCTTAAAAATGATCGCGTACAGAGTCTACGGTGCTTTAATTTGATCAATTTTTTCAGCCAAATTAAAGTCTTTTTCGGTTAGGCCATCCCCTTCATGAGTTTCCTGCTGAATTACGACCTTACCATAAGTTAAGTAAATATCCGGATGGTGCTTCTCTTCTTCTGCAATCTCCCCTACTTTATTGGTGAAGGCCAAGGCTTCTATAAAGTTTTTGAATTTAAATTCTTTAATAATTTTTTTGTCATTTTCAAGGGTCCAGCCGGTTAAGTTTTGCATTTTTTCATGAATTTCTGTGGAATCAAGCGTTTTATTTTTTGACATGATAATCCTCCTATCATTTTATCGGTATTCATCTCACTATTCTTATTATAAAATTAATTCCTTGCCTTCCCAACTATTTTGCTTCACGATTTTAAGTTTCTTAGGAATAGCAAAATAATAATCTTTTAAAGCAGACACTTTACACCTCAAAAAATTTGAATCTTTTTTTTAAAAAAGGAATTATAGCTAATTTAAATAAGTGTGCCTCTTTAAAATAAGTTATTGGATTCAAAATCAAAAAGCTTGAGTTTCAACAATTAAAATGTATAATTTATAGTTAGTGAAATAATTATAGAGGTGGAGATTTGATGGCTAAAAAATTAGAAAATAAAGTTGCAATTGTTACAGGCGGAGCAAGCGGTATGGGTGAAAGCAATGTCCGCTTATTTATAGAAGAAGGTGCCCAGGTTGTTATTACGGATATTAACTCCGAAAAAGGACAGGCTCTTGCAGATGAATTAGGAGAACAAGCCCTATTCATCCAACAGGATGTAACTTCTGAAGAAGACTGGAAGAAAGTTATTGACCAAACAGTTGAAGCCTTTGGCGGTATCAATATTTTGGTTAATAATGCGGGAGTTTCTACTGTCTTATCGATTGAACATTCAAGCTTGGAAGACTATCAAACCATTATTAATATCAACCAGATCTCTTGCTTCTTAGGAACGAAATATGTAATTCCAGCAATGAAAAAAGCAGGCAGCGGTTCTATTATCAATATCTCTTCCATTAATGGGTTAGTAGCAGGAGCATTTGGTTATACAGATACTAAATTTGCTGTACGTGGTATGACTAAAGCAGCTGCGAAAGAGTTAGCTCAATACAAAATTCGAGTGAATTCTGTCCACCCTGGTATTATTAATACACCTATGGTGCAACAAAGTGAAGCCCTTGACCAAATTAAAGCATATGCTCAGACTATTCCACTACAACGCATGGCTGAACCGGAAGAAGTTAGTCAGCTTGTTCTTTTCCTGGCCAGTGATGATTCATCCTATTCGACTGGAGCAGAATTTTTAGTTGATGGCGGTATTACAGCTTAATTATATTTCTAGTAAATTTAATATAAAAAGATGAGATTCAACTCCTATTTAATAATTTATATTGTAAAAAAGAAGACGGTCAGCAAAGTTGACCGTCTTAATTATTATTTAAATAGTATCAAGTAAAGAAAATATTAAGCTCCGCCAACTGGAAGCTCTACTCCTTTTCTGTTATAGAGCAAAAGCTTCTCTAAGTTTAATCTTCGTTTACACTCGATTTCACTAAGAGAACGACACTTTCGGCAGTTCGCCGTTACCGCTTCACTTCGTCGCTTGCTCCTCCTTCAGCGACTGCTATTGCACAGGTGGAACTAATTGTTGCCTACGTCACTGACGTTCCTTGTCAACAAAGTTACCGCCTCGACATGATTGGTTTGGGCGAATAAATCGACCGGCTGAATGTATTTAATTTCATAGCCGGCATCTGCAAATAAACGGCAGTCTCTGGCTTGGGTTGCAGGATTACAAGATACATACACTATCCGCTCAGGAGCCTGCTCTATTAAAGAAGCTATAAAACTTTCATCTAATCCTTTACGCGGTGGATCCACTACGGCTACATCAAAACGAATCCCTTCTTCATTCCATTTCGGCAGCCATTCTTCAGCAGCCCCTGCCTCAAAAATCACGTTTTCTAACTTATTGTTATAAGCATTTTCACGAGCCATCTCCACTGCTTCAGGTACAATCTCCATTGCATATACCATACCAGCTTGTTGAGCTAAAGCTAAAGAAATCGTTCCAATCCCGGAATAAGCATCTAGCACAGTTTCTTCTCCGGACAGTTCAGCCAACTTCAAGACCAGTTCATAAATCTTTTCTGCCTGGAGCGTATTGACTTGGTAAAAAGATTGAGCTGAAATTTTAAAAGTTAAGCCCAGCATTTGGTCTTCATAATAGTCTTGTCCCCATAAAACATGCGATTTTTTTCCTAAAATAACATTTGTTTTTTGGTTATTAATATTTTGAATAATTGATACAACATTCGGTATAAGCTCTATAATATCTTCAATAATATTCATTAAGTCTGGAACTTTTTTCCCATTAGTTACCAAGATAATCATCAGTTGGCCGCTGTAATAACCTCTGCGAACAATCACATGCCGAATCAAACCAGTGTGAGTTAATTCATCATAAGGAGCCAAATCATATTCACGCAATATATCTCTCACTTGAACTATGGCCTGATCTATTTCGGGATGTTGAATATAAAAGTCTTCCACTGGAATAAGATCGTGAGAGTTTTTCCGGTAAAATCCTGTTTCTAATTGGCCGCCAATTTCACGTACTGGAATTTGAGCTTTATTACGATACTGCCAAGGTTCGTCCATACCCAAGGTCGGTTGAATCTCAATTCCTTCAAACTTACCGATTCTTTCAAAAACATTTTTCACTTGATTGCGTTTAAATTCTAATTGTGCTGCGTAAGTCATATGTTGTAAAGTCATTGTTCCAGTCTGACGTCCGACTTTATCTGTTAATTCGACCCGTTCAGGACTCTCTTCTAACACTTCTAACAACTTTCCATAGCCGAACTTTTTACCTACTTTAACCGCTTTAAACTGCACGAGTTCTCCAGGTAAAGCTCCTTCCACAAAAAAAGGATAGCCATCAAGCTTAACCACCCCTAAAGCCTCATGGGTTAAGTCCTGTACACGGCCTTGATAATTTTCATTTTTAAAAAAGTTTATTTTATTTTTCATTTTTTCCTACTTTCGTTGTTGCTTCGAATTACTACTACTTATTATCTACTATTTAATAAAACTACTTTTTAAGACCACTGTTAATTGAACATATAAAAAACCGAATGAACCTAAGCCAAAAACCAGCTAATTCTCATTCGGATTAAAGAAGTAATGATTTATATTTATTCATTATAAATGTAAAACAGCAACAAGCAATCTTTATTTTCTAAAATCAATTACTTAGTTTTTCAATTTGGCTTTGATAACCAAATATTTGGGCTTCTAAGCCCGTTATCTTCAACTGTATTTCCTGACGCATAGTTTCACAATGCTGTTCTACTAAAATGTTATAGCGCACTGAATAAGGAAATTCAGAACGTTTACGCGCTACTTTTATTTTGACATGATAAGATGCATATAAAAGATGTCGACGAAGATCCACTAGCTCTGTAAAGGAGTGCTCTTTTGCTTGTGCATAATCTTCAGAAAGATTAGAATGTAGTAATTCCATTAAAGGTAAATCATTCTTTTTATAAAAAGAAACTGCTTTTTGATACATCATTTGTTGCGATTTTGTTTGAAACGGATGTAGTTCGGGATGGACTGCTATGACGATTTCCCGGTAAAGTTTCCGCAATCGTCTTGATTGTTCGAGTGGCATTTCTTGACGATAGGACCACTCTAAAGCTGCTTGGTTTTTTACAGCAAGCTCCTCTAATTTTTTCAGATAGCGCTGAAACTTTACTTTTAAATGAGCATCAATTTCTGAGTGATTCTGTTGGGGATGCTCTTGCATGAGTTTTAATTTTCTTCTTAAATACCAAGCCTTATAATGCTTTTGATACAGCCTTAGATTATCTTCCCCTAAGCGCAGATAAAATTCATGTTCTAAATGAACACAGTCTTTATAAATTAATTCATCATATTCAAATACCCATTGAATTAACGACTCTCTTAATCGCTTAATATCTTTTTTTAATGTAGAAATACTCGGCATAATAAAAACTTTTCCATAAAGTGAACCTGACATATTACCACCTCCAGATTCAGTTGAGTTTATTTGTTAATAGTATAACATGACTGGAACTATAGTTAATATTATAAATATTAATAAATAAAGCTTTCTACTATTTTACCATTCTTTTTGTTGTTTCCCAAACGAAAGTTAATCTATATCATCTTAGCGTTTATTAAGCTATAATGAGATAGAGTTAATTATAATTTACGGCTGGAAGGTGAACGAATGAACTATAGATCTACACGTAATAATGAAAATATTGTGACACCCTCCCAAGCTATCCTTGAAGGATTAGCTATCGATGGTGGGTTATATGTGCCCGAATCATTTCCCTCCCTTGAATTTGACTGGGAAATGATGAAAGAGTGGACTTATCAGGAAATGGCTCAGTATATTTTAGAAATCTTTTTAAGTGATTTTTCAAAAGAAGACTTACAGGAATGTATTCGGTTGGCTTATGATGATAAATTCGATCATCCTCAAATTGCCCCGCTTATAAAAGTGGATGATCATTATCATTTAGAGCTCTTCCACGGTGCCACTATCGCTTTTAAAGATATGGCCTTGTCCATCTTACCTCATCTACTTAAAACTGCTGCGAAAATGAACGGAAATACAAATGAAATTGTTATTCTAACAGCCACGTCCGGTGACACTGGGAAAGCTGCTATGGCAGGGTTTCAAGATGTTCCCGGCACCAAAATTATCGTTTTCTATCCCGAAGGTGGAGTCAGTCCGATTCAAGAACGGCAAATGACCACTCAAAAAGGAGAAAATGTTTATGTTGTTGCTGTTAAAGATAATTTTGACGCGGCTCAAAGCCAGGTCAAAGAACTTTTTAATGATCCTGAACTTCGGCAGGAACTGGCTTACCAAAAGCGCCAATTCTCTTCTGCTAACTCGATGAATATCGGGCGTCTCATTCCTCAAATTGTTTATTACTTTTTTGCCTATAGTCAGCTGTTGAAAACAAAAGTCCTCAAAAACGGAGACTCCTTTAATGTCTCAGTTCCAACAGGTAATTTTGGTAATATCTTAGCAGCTTATTATGCCAAAAGAATTGGGCTTCCAATCGATAAACTAATTTGTGCTTCGAATGAAAATAAAGCCTTATATGATTTTTTTGAAACTGGCACTTATAATAAGAACCGCGACTTTGTTATCACCAGCTCTCCTTCAATGGATATTTTAATTTCTAGTAACTTTGAGCGCCTTTTATATGAAGCAGTCGGCCAAAATAATCAAGTTATAAAAAACCTCATGCTTTCTCTCCAAACAGAAGGTGAATACAGCTTGTCGGGGGATATAATGGACTTTTTTAAAGATTTTATCGGCGAAACAGCTTCTGAAGCGGATGTCAGTGAAGAGATTCGTATCATTCATAACCGTGACAATTATATTATGGATCCTCATACCGCCGTCGCATCCCGTGCATGGCGTAAAGCTTATACCGCTGAAGAAGTTTCTGATAATGTGGTAATTATATCTACAGCGAGTCCTTATAAATTCCCAGAAGCGGTTTTAAATGCTTTGGATTATGATACTGAAGATTTAGATATAGAAGAATTAATTGATTTATTACAAAAAGTTAGTGATATCCCGCTGCCTGACACCATTAAAGATTTAGAAGAAGCTGAAATACGTCACAACCGCGTAATTGAAACGAATGAAATGCGTGACCTCGTGTATGAAATAGCTGTCCAATCGGAGTAGACCTTTATTTTAAAAATACTCCTGCCCCTTGTAAAAAATAGCACAAGCCCTTGATTTGGATTCTCAGCTCAAATCAAGGGCTTGTTTTTTTATTCAGAGGTGTCTTCTAAATTATTTTTTTCAAATTTTATCAAATATTTATCAATTTGATCTTTATCCCGTGCTTTTTGAGCATCACTGATGTTAGCGGGATTTAAATAAAATTCTACTACTTGTTCTCCGGCTTGATTGTAAGCCACCACAGCTTCTCCTTCGTCTGGATCAAGCTTTTTACGTTCCACCGATTCATATTTCTTCTTCCAGAATTCTACAGCCTCACCAGCCACAGCTTCTCTCAAAGTCTGATACATTTCAGCCAGGCTGGCTGGGATCATATAAACATCTACTGCGACCATTTCTTCTTCACGCCTGTTGCTTTGATGCCGGGATCCTTTACTTTGTTTCTTCTTTTTAGCCATATTTTCACCAACTATCTAAAAGATTGAGTCCATTATGATTACTTAAGAGGTATTTCTTCTTAAGGTTTTAACGTGCGGTTTTCTTCTAGGAAATCCACATTTCCTTCTTTTAAAAATCGTTCCATTACATCCAGTACTGCCTGGTCATTATTATTACCGATTCGGTAGCGGCAGCTCATAGCTAAATCCACGTCTGCATTTTCCATGGCAATACTATAATGTGCTTTTTGCATCATACTATGATCATTTAAAGAATCACCGAATGCCATTGTCTCAGCCGCCGTGATATCATACTTATCTTGTAAAAATTGTACAGCAGTACCTTTTCCTCCCTCAGCATTATAAACATCCACCCATCCATCTCCGGAAGTTACAGCATCCACTTGTTCATAACGCTCTCGAATAATCCGGGCCAGTCGTTTATTTTGATCCAGACTTTCTCGGTTGGCAATTGCAATTTTAGTTAAAACTGTATCTTTAGGCAATTCACTAAACAATGGGACAATCTGTAGATTATTATTGTAAAAAGAGACGAATTCAAAAGCTGGCCCTGAGGCTTCACGGAAGAATGAATATTCCCCAGTACTTACTACCGGGTGATAACCTTCAAATTCATCAATAAAATCGATAATCTGGGTATATTCATCATAGGGAATGCCAATTTTCTTAAGTGCTTTTTCATTTTTTAAAATGAAGTTACCGTTATCACAAGCAAAGTATAATTCAGGTCTAATTTCTTCTTTAAAGTAGTCTCCAATTTTGTTATAAGTATTACCGGTCAAAATAGCTACAATTATATCTTTTTTGCGCAGCTCTTTTAAAACCTGATTGAATCTTTCAATATCGTAAGTTTTATCTGTACGTAATAATGTTTCATCTAAGTCAATCGTAATTAACTTCACCATTGAGTTTTGTACCCCTCTTAATCTATATTTAAACTTTTTACCTTATCAGCTTATCACTTTCCTTAAGGTGATTAAAGTAATACTACTTTACTTTTGAATGAAAACGTTTGAAAACATTCCTATTTAAATCCTTCTACAATTTAATTAGTAAAATTCAAAGAAATGTTAGGATTTCCTTTTAAAAGTTGAGGTATAGGCTGATTTTATAATGATATTGTAGCACACTTTCAAAGTTTGATTTATTTTCTTTATTCTTTTTACTTTGTGAGTATAATTATCATTGTTCTCATCTCAATTTAATTTTCACGTTGACTTTATTTCCCGAACAGTTAGAATAAATTTAAATGAAAGGTGGTTTATCAATGCAGATTGCCAAAAAACAAGCAGTTTCTGAAGCTTTAGCTTATTCTTTTAAGCTTACTGTACCAGTTATGACAGGTTATTTATTTTTATCTTTATCTTTTGGTATCTTAATGATGGCCAACAATTTCCCTGCCTGGGTCCCCATTATAATGAGTTTATTTATTTATGCCGGGTCTATGCAGTTTGCAGCTGTAAGTCTGTTGTTAGCCCCATTTGCTCCGCTGGAAGCTTTTATGTTGGCGGTTATGATCAATGCTCGCCATCTATTTTATGGTATTACTTTACTGGAAAAATATTCCCATTTAAAAAAAGGACGACTTTATACAATATTTGGTTTGACTGATGAGACTTTTTCAGTAGTAGTGAGTATTAATCCTCCTTCCCATATAAGCCGGCAGTACACCTATTTCTTTGTCACTCTTTTAGGCCATTTTTATTGGGCTGCAGGCACTGTATTAGGGGTAATTATTGGCAAACAGCTTACAATGGATACAAGTGGGATTGATTTTGTGTTAACAGCTCTGTTTTTTATAATTTTTTTGGAACAGTGGATTAAAACAGACAATCATTCACCCGCTTTAATTGGATTGATCTCTTCAATTATCTGCCTTATTATCTTTGGACCAAATAATTTTATGATTCCCGCAATGATACTCATTCTGGCACTCTTCTCTCTTCAATTTAAAAGAAGAGGGGGTCGCTTGTAAATGCAAAGTTATCAGCAAATCCTCATTACTATTCTCATCATAGCCGTCGGGACAATGTTGACACGATTTTTACCTTTTATCATTTTCCCACCCCATAAAAGACCTCCCCGTTTAGTAATCTATTTAGGTCAAGTACTTCCTGCAGCCGTTATTTCATTATTGGTGGTCTATGCTTTACGCAATGCAAGTCCTTTCACTTTTCCACACGGGCTGCCTGAAGCTGTGACTTTAATAGTTTTGACTATTGTCCATTTAAAATGGCGTCAACTCTTACTCAGTATTTCAGTAGGAACACTTTTATATATGTTTTTAGTTCAAAGTATATTTTAAATCTCAAGCAAAAAACTCCAGTTTGGTTAAATAGAACCACACTGGAGTTTTTTTAGTTCAAAATATCAATAAAGATAGTTTCTTTATTGACGGCGTCCCCTTCTAACTAAAAGGATTATACCTGCAATAACAAGTAATCCGGCAGCAATATAAATAACAACACGCGATGTCTCACCCGTTCTTGGTAATCCATCGTCAGCGGATTCAGTGCTCTGGGTTTTAGTAACTGAAACAGAAGTTTGTCCATCTTGTGACTCATCTTCTTGACTCGTAGTTGTTTCAATTGCGGCACTTGCTTGATCAGCAGCACCATAGATTAAGGCATACGTTCCTAATTGTTGAGTATTGATGGTTGCCACTTGATTGTGAATAGTAATTGATAAGTTATCAGCAGTTTGATCATTCACTCTTACTGCGCGAACTTGAGAAGTTACAGGACGTGTCGGTAATTTAATTTGTGCTACCCGACTTAATTCTACTGAAGTGTTATCCCGGCTTAAAAGTTGAATCTCGTAAATATCAGCTTCCATTCCTTGCAAACTGCTTGGACGATCTTCATCCGGTATTTCTACCTGATTAACATTTAAACGTACGACCTGTTGGGCATCTGCCGGGTTAAGAAATATTTCAATCCCAGTATTATTATCAACGTATCGACGCGTTGCTTCTGAAACCGCACCTGTTACATCATCAGTTGATTCAACTGATGATTCAGAAGATACCGTTTCATTTGTTTCTTCTTCAGTTTCAGACTCTTCAACAGAACTTTCAGTTTGTGTTTGTACAATATTGGTTATCTCTATCTGATTACTTGTATCCACTTTTACTTCAATCGTTTGATTTCTTTCTTGAATTTCATAACCAGCTGGTACACTTTCAATGACAGCTTCTTGATTACCTGTTGTGATATTCGTGAAATTTACGACTCCTGCTGCGTTAGTTTGGGCAGTTTGATCACCTAAACGTACTGTCACGTTTGGTACAGCCTGTCCATTGGTATCTTGAATTACTAATTCTACATCTTGAGTGGCAGGTACTTCTTCAAATTCGATGGTCTCAGAAAAAGTTTCACCTTCGTTTACACTTACTTGACCGTTTTCTGATCCTCGATAATTATCAGGAAGATTGATCACTTGGTAATCATATTGACCGGGGGATAGTTCAGAAAAATTAACTCGTCCGCTACTGTCCGTAGTTTGAGTACGGCCTGCGATACTAATTTCCAATCCTGAAATACCTTCCCCAATTTCATCTAGAAAAGTCATTTCCACATTACCGGGTGTAATTTCCTTTTCGACTATTAATGTAAGTGTAGCAGTGGGTTCACCATCTGGTAAATATATGTCACCTTCTGTTAAACCTTCATACCCTTCAGGAAGCTCCTGAACAGCTACTTGGTAGCTGCCCGGCGCCACTTCTTCAAAAACAGCCTGTCCAGATTCATTTGTTGTTATTACTTGATCGTTTAACTGAACCCGGGCTCCGGACACAATTTCTTGATTTTGATCGACTACTGTTACTATAGCTTGAGCCAATTCGATTTCCCGCTCAACGGTTAAAGTAATCGTAGCGGTGGATTCCGGCGTAATTGAAATGTCAGCGTCGGTTAACCCATCATACCCTTCAGGCAGACTGGCAATTTCTACTTGATAATCCCCCGCTTCAATTTCCTCAAAAACAGCTGTTCCTGCTTCATTTGTCGTAATTATCTGATCGGCCAGCTGCACTTGAGCTCCTGCTACTGCTTGTGACTCTTGGTCAATCACAGTAATCTCTGCGCGACCCAGAATTGCTTGACGCTCCACGGTTAAAGTAATTTCAGCAGTGGTATCGGGTGTAATTGAAATGTCAGCGTCAGTTAACCCATCAAATCCTTCAGGCAGACTGGCAGTTTCTACTTGATAATCTCCCGCTTCAATTTCCTCAAAAACAGCTGTTCCTGCTTCATTTGTCGTAACTATTTGATCGGCCAGCTGCACTTGGGCTCCTGCTACTGCTTGTGACTCTTGGTCAGTCACAGTAATTACTGCGCGGCCCACTTTGGCTGCACGTGCAATCTGCATATACTGGGTAGATTGAGCTCCTTCTTCTAGTTCAATATCAAAAGGAGTCCCTTGAGCCGTATACCCTTCTGGAGTTTCATTTATCCGATAGGTGTATGTTCCAGCTTCTAAATCAGTAAATACTACCTGCCCTTGAGCATTCGTCTTTTGGGAAGTTAAAATTTCCTCAGTTTCAGTCCTGGAAAGGGTAATATCTGCCCCTTCGACTGCTTCGTTAGTTTGATCAGTTAAATTCAATATCAATTCAGCCGGTTCTACCTCACGGTTAACCTTTAAATCGACTGTACCGTTATCGCCTTCTTCAATTTTAACTGTTTCACTTTCTACTTGATTATATTCATCAGATAAACTTTCCGAATTGACCAATACTTCATATTCTCTTCCTGCTAAAATATCTGTAATTAGAATATCTCCGGCAGAGTTAGATACAAAGGTCGAGCCTTCAAATTCAATAGTAGCATTTGGAATGATATTTTCTTCTTGATCGACTACTCTAAAATTTACTTGTCCATAACGGGCTACCTCATCTATAGTGATTGCTTCAGTAACACCTTCAGCTGTTAATGTTACTTCCCCTGTTTGGCCGGTTTGATAGCCGTCAGGACTTGCATTAACAGTATAAGTATAAGTTGTCAGCGGTAAGTCGGTAAATGTTAGTACACCGCTTGCATCGCTGACAGCTTCTTGTCCGTCTACTAACAATGTGACACCGGGAATATTTTGTCCGTCAGAGTCTGTGATTTGAAAATTTAAATCAGCAGTCTCCTCTTGAGGTTGAATCAAAGTCAATTCAGTTAAATTCTGCCCTTCTGCTCCAACATAAATCGTTCCACTGGTGGTTCCATCGAGTGGAGAAGTGCCTTCAGGCACACTGGTAATTTCATAATTGTATTCTCCTGCTGATAAGTCGTTGAGTTGAACCTGGCCTGCTTCATCCGTTACGAAAATTTCATCCCCAATTAAAATATTCACACCTGCTACGGGGAGTCCATCTGTATTCTCAGCTTTAAACGTCCAATTCCTGGTTTCTGCCGGTAAGGCGGGACTTTCTAAAGAAATCGAAAAATTATTCGTTTCACCATCTAGAATAGAAATCTCATTTGCTACTTCCTGGCCTTCGAAGCCTTCTGGCAGTTGACCAAAAGCTACAGGATAGTTTCCTGCAGGAATTTCATTAGAAGTAGCTTGGCCGTTTTCATCTGTAAACAATAAGTATTCTCCAACATACAGCTCTACTCCAGCTACAGGAGCATTTTGTGGGTCAGTTACTTGTATATTTACCATTGTTTCTTCTGATTCTTCTGCTCCAGGTGTCTCAGGTTCTTGTGTATTATTTTGACTGGAAACAAGATTATTTAGATCAAGTCGGTTTTCTACATTTTCAGTTACTAGATAAATAGAATACAATAAAGGCGTTTGAGTACTGATATGTGTCTCGTCTATTGTGAATAATAAATCGAAAACCTGTGTCCCATCACTCAGGCTGTTGATTTCACCGGTTTGTGACAGTACTTGATTAGGCTCATAGCTGTCCGGACTGTTAGAAATAACTCCATGAGGAATTAAATTAAAGCCTTGCCGTTGAAATTGTCCACCATCATATAGTCGAAAAACGTACTGCCCCGGCGTTAAGGATAAAGGTGTTTGAGCAGGATCATCATGACGGTAGCTATAGACAGGGGGACTGACTGACTGGCCGTTTTCTACCGCAAAAATATCATAACGGATTTGACTTTGATCTATCGGGCCTGTTTCATCTACTTGCAAAGCAATTGAGAAATCGACCGGAATTTCCATTCCTATTTGTTCAAACAATTCTTGATTATTTTCTTCATCAGTTGACTGGGCATATACTCCTTGAAGGATGCCTAAATGACTAGTTGTCAAACTTGCTATTAAAATCAACTGAATAAACTTACTTTTCTTTCCCATGCTAATTTCCTCCTTTGGTAGCATTTCTTTTCACTATTAATGTATCACAAAAACTTAATCGTAAGCGCTTTATCAACAAATTGTCATAATTTTAAAGATCTTTTCTGTCTTTCCTCAATCTTTCTTCACAATTATTTAGACGAATAGTAAGTTTATCAGACTATTCGTTTGCAAAAGAAAATTGTATTGTTTATAATTTATCCAGATGTTCATAAGGGAGTAACTTGAGGCAGTTTACTGTCTTGGCAGTATCAACAACGATAAGTAATCTGTCTTTAAGTAGATTACTGGTGCTGTTCTTAAAAAGTGAGACTTATGCCGGTATGCGTAATCCAGCGGATTGCCATGAGGTATAAGTCTTTTTTTGTCAGTTATTTCTTCTGAACACAACAATTAATATAAAGGAGGAAAAAATATTGTCGAATGAAAATTTTATACCCTATACACAGTCTGCTGATGAAGTAGTTAGTCACTTTAATACAGACCAACACAAGGGTCTAAGCCAGCAGGAAGCTCAAGCCCGCTTAGAAAAATATGGAGAGAACACCATACAAGAAGAAGAACAACGTTCTCTTTTTCAAAAGTTCTTAGATCAGTTTAAGGATTTTATGATTATTGTATTGTTAGCTGCAGCGGGAATATCAGCTTTTGTAGGTATTGCTGAAGGAGAAGGTATCGCCGATGCGATTATTATCTTAATTGTTGTACTTTTAAATGCCATATTAGGGGTTTACCAAGAAGCCAAAGCTGAAGATGCTATTAATGCATTAAAGCAAATGTCTTCTCCAGAAGCTTCCGTCTTACGAGATGGGGAAATCAAACACATTAAATCTACGGAATTAGTTCCCGGAGATATTGTTACTCTGGAGGCCGGGGATATTGTCCCAGCCGACTTACGATTTATCGAAACCAATTCTCTTAAAATTGAAGAAGCTGCCTTGACTGGAGAATCGGTTCCTGTTGAAAAGCATGCTGAAAGACAAATTGAAAGTGAAGCTGGAATTGGCGATCGTACCAATATGGGCTTCTCTTCTACGAATGTTACCTATGGACGTGCTCGCGGGATTGTGACCCACACAGGAATGGATACTGAAGTAGGTCACATTGCAAATATGCTATCAAGTACTGAGCAAAAATTAACTCCTCTGCAACGTGACCAAGAAAAGTTAGGTCGGACATTAACCTATCTGATTATTGGGATAGCTATCCTAACATTTATTGTGGGTGTATTTTTCCGGGATTTCCCGATTTTAGATATGCTGCTTGTATCAATTTCATTAGCAGTCGCAGCAATTCCTGAAGGTCTGCCTGCAATTTCAACTATTATTTTATCTTTAGGTACTCAAACAATGGCCGAACGAAAAGCTTTAGTCCGTACCTTACCCGCTGTTGAAACTTTAGGTTCTACACAAGTTATTTGTTCTGATAAAACCGGTACTTTAACATTGAATCAAATGACAATTGAAAAAGTTTATTATAATGGTCAAATCTTTGATGCTGACGATGCTTTAGATACCGAATCAGTCTTCATTCGTTCATTTGTTTTTGCCAATGACTCACGTATTGATTCTTCTGGTGAGGTGATTGGAGATCCGACCGAAACGGCCATGGTCCAATACGCCTTAGATCATAATATGGATATCAAGGCTCAATTAAGAGAATATCCTCGTGTAGAGGAGGTTCCTTTTGATTCAGACCGTAAGTTAATGTCAACCATCCATCAATTGCCTGACGGACGTTATGCTGTCTATGTTAAGGGCGCACCGGATCAATTAATAAAACGAGCAAGTCATATCCAAAAAGGAGATCAAGTAGAAGAAATCTCCCAAAATGATATCGATCAAATGTTAGAAGTTAATACGGAGTTGGCTCGTCAAGCACTGCGTGTCTTAGCTGGAGCCTATAAAATTATTGATTCTCTTCCTGCTGTAGTGAATACAGAAACAGTTGAAACAGACTTAATCTTGACTGGTTTAGTAGGTATGATTGACCCTGAGCGTGGTGAAGCAAAAGATTCAATTATTACAGCCCGTAATGCGGGTATTCGTACTGTTATGATTACCGGAGACCATGCAATCACCGCCCAAGCTATTGCGGAACGTTTAACCATTTTAGATCCGAATGATCCTAACAACGAAGAACACGTTTTAACAGGAGCAGATTTAAATGATATTTCAGATGAAGAATTAGCCCGCACTGTAGAAAATATTGCAGTATATGCTCGTGTTTCACCAGAGCATAAAGTACGTATTATTCGCGCATGGCAGGCCAACGATAAAGTTGTTTCTATGACAGGAGATGGGGTTAACGATGCTCCTTCATTAAAACAAGCCGATATCGGAGTTGGGATGGGTATTACCGGTACAGAAGTGTCTAAAGGTGCTTCGGATATGGTTCTAGCCGACGACAACTTCCAAACTATCGTTGTAGCTGTTGAGGAAGGACGTAAAGTTTTTGCCAATATTCAAAAAGCTGTTCAATTCTTATTATCTGCTAACTTAGGCGAGGTACTTACTTTATTTATTGCCGTATTATTTGGATGGATTATTTTAGAACCCATTCATATTTTATGGATAAACTTAGTAACCGATGTTTTCCCAGCCATTGCATTAGGGATGGAACCTGCTGAGAAGAATGTGATGGGTCAAGCACCTAGAACGAAAAAAGATTCCTTCTTATCCTTTGGGATCGCACCATCAATTCTTTACCAAGGTGTCATAGAAGGTGCACTTACTTTATTCGTTTATTGGTATGCACGCTATCAAATGGGAGTGGAAAATAATCTAGCCGAGACAATGGCCTTTATTACCTTAGGTATGATTCAGCTATTCCATGCTTATAACGTTAAGTCCACTTTCGGTTCACTCTTCAGTCGCAACCCATTCAACAACAAATGGTTGAACCTTTCTTTCTTTGTTTCAGGAGCCTTACTAATTGGCGTAATTATTACACCTGGAATCAATGACTATTTTGATGTTACGGTACCAAATCTACAGCAATGGCTATTCTGCTTTGCTGCATCCTTTTCAATCATCATCTTTGTTGAGATTATTAAATTCTTTTTCCGTGCCACTGGATCAGCGGATCGCTTCAATCGTGTTTTACATAAGTAACATTAAAACTAGCAAAAAAGAAGCCTCAATATTCGAGGCTTCTTTTTTATTCATATGTTGATTGTTCCTGCTTTTTATACATCACCACTAAAGCCTTGTCCACCACATCAGACACTTTAATAATATCTAGATTAAAACGATTGGCAAAATCGGTGGCTTCACTATATAACCTATCCACTAGGTAATCTTTACCTACAAAAGACTCATAAACTTTGAAGGTTTTAGTAAAATACCGCCCGGATGCTTTCACTTCTTCCAGCTCTACTTTTTCCAAGTCATTCATCTCTTCACGCTTCATTCCAAACAAACATACAACCCCCTTACATCTATTTCTCCTAATTATAAACCAGCTCTTTATTTAATGAGCAATTTTCCTAAAAACTTCTCTGCACTTATTTTTTTACTAAAAAGGTAATGCCTTATTATAGTGTACGTTTACCAATTCATGTTGGCAATGCTGGATTTCAGATACTGCTTGTAATACCTGCTGCGCCTTATCTTCCGGACATAGAGTTAATACGGTTGGTCCAGCACCAGAAATTACCGTAGCATAAGCACCGGATTTAAGCGCCTTTGATTTTATTAGAGAAAACTCTTCAATTAATGGTTGGCGGTAGGGCTCATGCAGCTGATCCTGCATCATCATTTTACCCATTTGATGATAATCTTTTTGCAGCATTGCCATTACCATTACCGAAGAAATAGCACTTTGTTCTACCGCAGCTGATTTAGGATATGACTGTGGTATTACCCGTCTAGCATCTGCAGTACTCACTTCATATGGCGGTACACTGATAATAATAGAAATGTTGTCAAAGCGGGCAGTTTGATAATCAACTTTACCGTCATGATAATACCCTACAAAGATACCTCCTGTAACACAGGGGCCAATATTATCTGGATGACCTTCCAGTTGACTGCCTAAGTTAATATAATCATTTTGACTTAAATCAAGACGGGCAAAATGATCTGCCAATTTGATTCCTGCTATAATAGCAGAAGAAGAAGAACCTAAACCATGAGTTAAAGGAATTTCACTGCCCATACGGATGGCTAAAGGTGGAATTATCTTACCAAATTTTTCTGCAGTTTCTATAGCAGTCTTAATGACCAAATTGTTTTTATCTTGAGGCAATACTTCTAATTCTTTGTTTAGAAACTCCATAGACCAAGACTTTGCCGGCTCAGCTTCAATTGAGAGATATTTTTCTAAAGCTATCCCGATAGAATCAAAACCTACTCCTAAATTAGCGGAGGTGGCAGGTATTTTAAAGGATGTACTTTCCTTAAACATTAATATCTACCACTCCTTCAACTGGATAAAGAGCAGAAACATCAAATTCTTTTTCTAATTTTTCCAGACTGGTTGAATTTAAACCTTGAACTAAACCTGTCCATTCGTTTTCCTCTTCATTCAAAACTCTACTGCCCACGTGGAATTTAGACATAAAAGAAGCTAACTGCTCACCATTAGCATCTAAACGGATATAATAAACAGCTGCTGTTTCTTTATGGCGAATTACAGCTTTAGTTTCAGGTAGTAAATTATGAACAGAATCAGGGTGTCTTCGTGCAATATTGATCATATCAGCTACAATTGCTGAAGCTGTTTCTTCACTGCCCGCTCCCGGCCCAAAAAACATTGTATCCCCAACCATATTTCCTTTAACATACACCGCATTCATGGCGTCATTCACATGTGATAATTGGTGGCTAAGTGGCACCAGATAAGGCTGAACATTAATAGATACACTGTCTTCGTGCAGCTGACTACGGCCTAATAACTTTAAAACGCAACCAGCCTTTTTTGCAAATTCAATATCTTTTGTTTGAATATCAGCAATTCCTTTAACCTCTACTTCTTCAATATTAATTTTCTGCTTGTAAGCCAGCCGGGATAGGAGCACTATTTTTCGACTGGCATCCAATCCTTGAACATCCGCCGTCGGATCACTTTCAGCATAGCCTAAATCCTGAGCTTCCTTTAAAGCAGAACTGTAATTTTGTTGTTCATTAGTCATTTTTGACAAAATAAAATTGCTGGTACCATTTAATATTCCCAAAACCTGAGTTAAACGATTTGCATTTAAACCCGTTTCAATTCCTTGAATGACAGGTATTCCCCCTGCACAGGAAGCTTCATAGGCCAGCATGACTTGATTAGAATTGGCAATTTCAGCCAGTTCATCAATATAAAGGGCTAACATATCTTTATTAGCAGAGACAACATGTTTTCCTGCTTGTAAACAAGCTTTCACGATTTCATAGGGGTATTCTACTCCTCCTAATACTTCGATCACCATCTCAACTCTGTCATCCTTAATGATTTGGTCAATATTTTCCGTTAAAGTGATGCTGGAAAGATCAATCCCTTTTTCCTCAGCTTTTGAAACATCTTTAGCAAATATATATTTCACTTCAAAGGGATGAGCGATTTGAGAAGAAATTAGCTCTTCATTTGTTTGGAGCACTGACATTACTCCAGAACCAACCGTACCCATTCCTAAAATTGCGATTTTCATATTAAATTCCTCCAGCATATTTCTCATATTGTTTTAATCATACTCATATATTTTACTATAATCGCTTCTTTTTTACCAGACAATACGGTATCATTGTATATTATAAGATTAAAAATACATTATAAATAAAAAGGTGTGAAGCAAAATAATGAAAATTGCAAAGTTTGGAGGATCCTCTTTAGCCAATGGAGAACAAATCAAAAAAGTGGGGCAAATTGTAAAAAATGATCCTGAAATTAGATATGTAGTGGTGAGTGCTCCTGGAAAAAGAAATGACAAAGATGTTAAAGTCACTGACTTATTGATTAATCTTTATTTAAAAGTAACTCGGGGTGATGATTATTCTGAAGCCATTGCAACTGTTTTACAACGTTATCAAAGTATCATTAATGATTTAGAAATTGAAACAGATCTAATGAGCGTCATCAGCCAGCGTTTAACAACTTATATTGAAACTATAAAAGACGAGAAACGTTTATTGGATGCGATAAAATCCAGTGGTGAAGATTTTAATGCGATGCTGGTAAGTAAATACTTCAAACAAATTGGGATAAATGCTCATTATGTTTCTCCTAAAGATGCTGGAATCTGTGTTTCAGATGAACCCTCCCAAGCACACCTTTTAGAAGAATCTTATGATCTTATTCAACAGCGTATTGGTAATTATCAAGGGGTCGCGGTCATTCCCGGTTTCTTCGGCTATTCTAAAAATAATCACATTGTTACCTTCCCCAGAGGAGGCTCCGATATTACAGGTGCTATTGTTGCCCGTGGAGTTGGCGCAAGTGTCTATGAAAACTTCACCGATGAATCATTTATTTATTCAGCTCACCCTAATATTATTTCTCAACCTCACCCTATTAAAGAAATCACCTATGCTGAGATGAGGGAGCTGGCTTATTCAGGCTTTGGTATTTTCCATGATGAAGCCTTGGAACCATTATATAAAGTTGAAATTCCTGTACGGATTCGCAATACCAATGATCCTCATAATGAAGGAACTTTAATCGTCCCTTTTAGAGAAGATATCCGTCAATATCCCGTCATTGGTTTAAGTGTGGATGAAGGGTTCACAGCTATTACTGTACGTTCCTATTTATTAAACCGAAAAATTGGTTATATGCGCCGTTTACTTCAAATTTTTGAAGAACAGCAAATCTCTGTGGAACATATTCCTACTGGTATTGATGATATCTCAATTATTGTCCGTTCACACCGCCTACCTGATAGGGTAATGGAAATAATTTTGGACGAAATTGATATTCAACTCGATCCTGATTCAGTCTCTGTTGAAACCAATTTAGCTATGCTGGCAGTGGTTGGTGAAGGAATGCGTTCTATAACCGGGTTGGCTAATAAAGCTACAGAAGGTTTAGCTGAAAACAATATTAATATTCGCATGATTAACCAAGGAGCCTCTGAACTTTCAATGTTCTTTGCAATTCAAATAAAAGATAGTAAGAAAGCTATTAAAAGCATTTATCCTAAATATTTTTCAAATTAACTCCTGTCATTATAATTAATTGATCAATCTTACAGAAAAACACAAAAAAGTTATTATTACTGCGAACGCTAGCGCATAGGATTCTTTTGCAGTGATAATACTTTTTTGTGTTTTTCTTTTAGAGTTTATTCAGATAATATAAATAATTATTTTTAAATTACTTTAAACCTTAATAACTAAAATACTATATATAAGATAATTTTACTTGTATTAATAAATATTAATCTCTAATTTGTCCGGAACCTTGAATGGCGTATTTATAAGAAGTCAAAGCTTCTAAACCCATTGGTCCACGGGCATGTAATTTTTGGGTTGAAATTCCAATTTCCCCGCCAAACCCAAAGACTTCCCCGTCTGTAAAGCGTGTCGAAGCATTAACATAAACAGCCGCCGCATCCACATCATTTAAATAATCCTGGGCCACTTGATAATCAGAAGTGACAATAGCTTCAGAATGACCTGAAGAGTATTGTTCAATATGTTCAATCGCTTCATCGTATCCACTAACTACTTTTATTGATAAGACTAAATCTAAAAATTCAGTAGCAAAATCTTCATCTGTTGCAGGGGTAGCAAAAGGTATCATTTTACGTGTAATCTTATCACCGATTAATTTAACATCTTCATCATACAAAGCATTACCTAAAGTAGCTAAATATTTTTCGGCAAATGCTTCATCAACCAACAGGGTTTCTACCGCATTACATACCGAAGGACGCTGAACTTTAGCGTTCACTACAATATCGCGTGCCATTTCATAATTAGCTGTTTCGTGAATATAAATATGAACGTTTCCTTCACCTGTTTCAATAACAGGTACAGTGGCATTTTTAATCACCGATTGAATTAGACCTGCCCCGCCTCGAGGAATCAAGCAATCTACATATTGACTCATACGCATTAATTGGTTGGCAATTTGACGGTCAGGGTTATTAATTAACTGTACCGCGTCTTCAGGTAAACCAGCTTCTTTTAAGCCCGTTTGTAAAGCCGCAATGATTGCCTCATTAGAACCAATTGCTTCTTTACCGCCTCTTAAAATAACTGTATTACCGGCTTTAAGACATAGAGCAGTGGCGTCTGCTGTAACATTCGGACGAGATTCGTAAATAATACCAATGACTCCTAGAGGTACAGCTCTTTTCGAAATCACCAATCCATTATCATTTACCCACTGATCTTTTGAATGTTCAAGCGGATCAGGAAGAAGGGCTATTTTTCTTAAACCCTCCGCCATGGCATTAATTCGTTTTTCATCTAAAGTCAATCGTTCAATCATCGCATCGGCTAAACCATTCTCGCGCGCATGCAGAACATCTAATTCATTAGCCTTTCCAATTTCTTCTAGTTGGTTTTCCAATGCTTTCGCCATAGCGTTAAGAGCTTTGTCTTTTTGAGCTCGATTCACCCGGCGCATGACCCTGGCCGCTTTTTTAGCCTTACGGCCCATTTCTAATAAAATTTCCGAAAATTTTTCTTGTGTCATTTATATCCTCCTATAAATACAAATCTTTTATGATACTAAGTTTATTTAGAAAATAAAGTTCCGATAGTTTTAGCTTTCAATACTTTAAATATGATTGTAGGATCTTCTCCCGATGCGATGACCATAGAAGTTCCGGCCTCGAGAATAATTTGAGCAGCACTTAATTTAGTTGCCATTCCTCCGGTTGAAAATTCTGATCCTTTTCCATTTGCCATCTCCAGGACATTCTCATCTATTTCTTGAATATGACTTAAAAGCTGGGCATCCGGATTAGTAGTTGGATTATCAGTATATAATCCCTCTACATCACTTAAGATAACTAAAAGATCAGACTTAACTATAAGAGCGACAATAGCGGATAAAGTGTCGTTATCCCCAAATTTTGTTTGATGATCTAACTCATCTACAGCTATTGCGTCATTTTCATTAAGAATAGGAATGATTCCATCTGCTAATAAAGTATTAATCGTCACAGTTACATTCTGGAGTGACTGCGGAAAATCAATCACATCACGCGTCAATAAAATCTGGGCCACATTTACGCCGTAGTGACTGAAAAAACGATTATAATGACCCATCAAAATATTTTGACCTACAGCTGAAGCTGCCTGCTGTTCGGCTATCGTAGTCGGATAGGTAGAGTGGCAGAGATGTGCTGCTCCCACTCCAATGGATCCAGAGGAAACAATGACTACTTCCAACCCTCTTTGCTGCAAAGTTGCGCATACAAAAGCCAATCGATCCATTTTAGCAAAATCAATTTGTTGATCTTTCATTATAGTATTGGTGCCGATTTTAATCACAATTCTTTTAACACCCTTTAAAAATTCACGAGTCATCCCATATACCTACCCCTTATTTTATTTCACATTCTCTATTATAGTTATTTTTTAATATAAGTAAAGTATTTCTCATTTTACTCTCATTTAATAATTTTATGAATGGAGAAGAAAAAAAGCCCACCTTCATGGACTTTCTTAAAAAAATATTGAACTTATTATATTTAATTAATAGTTAGAATCATTTTTCCTAATGACCTTTCAGTTAATATCTCAGCTTGTGCCTGGGAAGCTTTTTCAAGCGGCAGGCTGGTTCCCACTATAGGGTTTATTAAGCCTGCTTGCAGAAACCCATGAACAGCATGGAGAGCTTCTTGGTATTCTTGGGGTTTGAAATTCCAAATAGCCATTCCTAAAACATCTGCTTCTTTGGCCATTGTACGGCGGGGATCGAATTCAAGTGTCCCCCGGTTCCCAATAATCACAATGCGTCCATATTTTGCTAAAATTTCTAAATCAGTATTTAGGTTAACGTTGGCTAACATTTCCAATATAACATCGGGTCCCTTCCCTTGGGTTAACTCTAAAATAGCAGAAAGGTCTTTAGAATCGAGGTGACCAATCGCATGCGCTGCGCCAGCTTTTAAAATCAGTTCTCTGCCTTCTGGAGTACTGGCAGTACCAATCACTTTGGCTCCCATAGCAGCTGCCATTTGAACGGCGGTAAGACCCACTCCCCCGCTGGCTCCATGAATAAAAACTGTCTCTCCCGGCTTTACTTTTGCTCTTTGAAAAAGTGCGCGGTAGCTGGTGAGACTGGGTACTCCTAAAGCAGCCCCTTGTGCATAAGAAATTCTATCGGGTAAAGGGTGAACAACGGACGCATCACAAACCATTTTCTCAGCATAACTACCTGTGTTTGTTTTAGCCAGTAAGGCTGCTACAAAAACACGGTCCCCTACTTCTAAATTTTTTACTCCTTCACCTAAAGCATCGATTACTCCTGCTCCATCAAAACCCGGAGTAAAAGGTAAGTCCGGTTTATAAAAAGCATAGTTACCTGTAGTCACATAACTTTCTGCCGGATTCACTCCTGCTGCATAGAGGCGAACCCTGACTTCATTTTCCCTTGGTGCTGGTTCATTAATATCAATGTACTTTAATTGATCAACTTGCCCGTATTGGGATATTTGTATGGCTTTCATATATTTCTCCTTTAATAATGGTCAGATTGATTTTTTATATAATATTCCTTGTTTTTAACATCTCTTGCACACTGCTGTCGCTAATTTGAGGAAAAGAATCATAATAAGCTCCTACTGAGCCTGCAAATACTTCCGGAAGATAAACATAATAAATTTGATTTACTTTCTTTTTAAGCAGGTTGTATGTTTCAGGAGGGATAACCGGCACTCCTACATTAATAGATTTGGGTCCGGCTTTCTCAACGGCTTCAATAGCAGCAAATAAAGTCATGCCCGTTGCTATGCCGTCATCTACTATCAAGACGTCTTTTCCTTCAATTTCTTCCTTCGTTAAAACTTGACCGTAAAGCTGACGCCTGCGATCAATTTCTGCTTGGATTTCACCTACTCGTTTCTTAAGCCAGTCTGCATCATTTTTCACTGAAGGATTAAGAATTGGTTCTCCTCCTTCGGCGATGGCTCCAATCGCAAACTCTGGATAATGAGGATGGCCTATCTTTTTAGCTAAAATCACATCAAAGGGTACATTATGATAGTCAGCAATAATAAGTCCCAGTGGGACACCGCCGCGGGGTAAGGCTAATATTAAAGGATTTTCTAAAACATTATCAGGCAGCACTTCTGCTAATAACTTACCTGCTTCTTTACGATTTTTAAAACGCATTTCCTCTCCTCCTCTTTAAGATGGTACTCATCTCTTTAATTAATGAATAAAATTTGGACTAACCATCCAAGATGGATGTACTCCATTTTTCAAATCTAATAAACACTCTAATTAATCATGCTATCGATCTACTACCTCTTCTTCTCCTTAATATTAGCATAATAATGTTTTATATCATCTAAAACACCCTTATTTAACCCTTAATATTAAAAAATGATTAGAATTTACATTCACATCTAATGTGGTATAATAAAAATATTATTCTCATTTGTGAAATTAAGGAGTGAAGGTATGGAAAAAGTTTCCTATGTTGATCGGGTATATAAAAATTTAGAAAGGCGTTTTCCGCATCAAGTAGAGTATTTACAGGCTGTTCGTGAGTTTTTCGATGCGATTGAACCTATAGTGGAAGCCCACCCTGAGTATGAGAAATTATCTATTTTAGAACGGATTGCAGGGCCTGAGCGTATCATTGCTTTTCGCATTCCTTGGGTTGATGATGCGGGACATATTCACATTAATCATGGTTACCGGGTTCAACATTCTTCTTTATTAGGTCCTTATAAAGGCGGGATTCGTTTTGACCCTTCAGTAACTGTCAGTGTGATGAAATTTTTAGCTTTTGAACAAACGTTTAAAAATTCCTTAACTAACTTGCCGCTTGGAGGAGCAAAAGGTGGAGCAGACTTTGATCCACGCAATAAAACAGATGGTGAAATTATGCGTTTTTGTCAAAGCTTTATGACTGAATTAAGTAAATATATTAATGAAAATGATGATGTTCCTGCTGGCGATATTGGAGTGGGACACCGTGAAATTGGTTATATGTACGGACAATATAAGCGCCTTAAGGGGATTGAGCTGGGAGTTATGACCGGCAAACCAATTGCTGTTAATGGTTCTCAAGCTAGAACCGAAGCAACAGGTTTTGGAATCATTTATTTTACTAATGAAGTATTAAAAGAAGATGGCGAAACAATTGCCGGAAAAGATGTGATTATCTCCGGTACAGGAAATGTCGGTTATCATGCAGCGCTTAAAGCAATGGAGATGGGTGCACGTGTAGTAGCCATTTCAAATATTACAGGTTCTGTCTATCATCCTGATGGAATTGTTTTGGAAACGATTGAAGAAATTAATAATACAGAAGACAGTGATTTATCTGCATATGTAGATGAGCATCCTGACGCTACTTATTCAACTCAATCTGTCTGGTCTCGTGAAATTAAGGCTGATATTGCTCTGCCTTGTGCTACTCAAAACGAAATTCAAACAGAGCATGCCAATCAGATTATCAAAAATGGTGTACGTTATTTAATTGAAGGAGCAAATATGCCTTCAACATCTGGAGCCATTGATGTTTATGATGCAACTGAAGGTTTCACCTGGGCTCCCGGTAAAGCAGCTAATGCGGGCGGGGTAGCTGTTTCTGCTTTAGAAATGTCCCAAAACGCCATGCGTATGCACTGGACATTTGAAAGAGTTGATGAAGAACTCCAAAAAATTATGTCACAAATTTTCCAACAGTGTCTGCAAACGTGTAAAAAATATGATTTAGGCCATAACTATGCAGTGGCTGCTGATATTTATTCCTTCTTAAATATCGTAGATTTAATAAAAATACAAGGTGTTGTATAATATTTTATAAAAATAAAACCTGCCAATCATCAGAGACAAATTTAGTCCTTTTGATTGCCAGGTTTTTTCTATATATATGAATATTGAAAACATACTAACCAGTTTTAAATTCTAGCGATTCCTTCTTCAACAGCACATTGGGCTACTGCTTCAGCCACAACATCAGCAACTGATTTATCTAAAGCCGATACAATAATATGATCGGGTGTCAACTCTTCTTCAGGCACCATAGAGGCGATCGCATACGCCGCACGTTCTTTCATCGCTTCAGTAATTTCACTGGCCCTGACCGCTAAAGCTCCTTTAAATATTCCCGGGAAAGCTAATACATTATTAATCTGATTGGGGAAATCTGACCGTCCTGTTCCCACAATGATGGCTCCAGCTTCTTTCGCCTCAGCAGGCATGATTTCGGGAACTGGATTTGCCATAGCAAAAATTATTCCTTCATTCATACTGGCTACCATCTCTTTAGTAACTACTCCAGGAACAGAAACCCCTACAAAAACATCGGCTCCCTTCATAGCATCAGCTAAAGTTCCAGTTTGACCTTTTTTATTGGTTAACTCTGCAATTTCAGCTTTTGCATCGGTCAGTTTAGGATCGCTCTTTACGATAATCCCCTGGCTATCAGACATTACAATTTCTTCTACACCCATTTTTAATAAAAGTTTCGCAATCGCAATACCTGCAGAGCCAGCCCCATTAATCACCACTTTTAGTTCTGCCATCTTTTTATTGGTTAATTTTACAGCATTAATCAAAGCTGCCGCTGTAACAATAGCAGTTCCATGTTGGTCGTCGTGGAAAACAGGTATATCCAAACGTTCTTTCAAACGGTTTTCAATCTCAAAACAAGCCGGTGCTGCAATGTCTTCCAAGTTAATCCCGCCAAAACTTTTAGCGATTAAAGCAATGGTTTCTACCATTTCATCTACGTCTTCAGTATCTACACAAATTGGAAAAGCATCTACTCCTGCAAACTGCTTAAATAAGAGGCATTTTCCTTCCATAACAGGCATTGACGCTGAAGGACCTATATTTCCCAGTCCCAGCACTGCTGTTCCATTCGTAATAACTGCTACCAAGTTATTTTTACGTGTTAAATCGTAAGCTTCAGCTTCATTTTTTGCAATTACACGGCAAGGTTCCGCAACCCCAGGCGTATAAGCTAAAGCCAAATCTTCTGCTGTTCTTAACTCTGCTCGCGAAATCACCTCTATTTTTCCTGCTAAATCGTAATGTAATTGTAAAGCTTTTTCATAAACGTCCATATAACCTTTTCCTCCTATTTTTTTATTGGTTAATACTTCCAGCACTTCTTATATTTTTCATTTTATCTTTAAATCATACTCTCCGGCTGCATATGCTTATCAAACTCTTCAGCAGTTAAGAATTCTAAAGCAAGACAGGCCTCTTTCAAAGTAAGATTTTCTTCGTAAGCTTTTTTAGCTATTTGAGCCGATTTTTCATAGCCGATCACCGGACTTAATTGAGTTACTAACATTAAGGACTGATCCATATTTTCTTTCATTTTTGCTTGATTAATTTCCAGTCCTTCTAGACATTTGTCATTGAATGAATGAATACCATCCGTTAAGAGTTCAACTGATTGTAAAAAGTTATAAATCATGACTGGCATGTAAACATTTAATTGGAAATTTCCTTGAGAATTACTTACTCCGATTGTCACATCATTTCCTAAAACCTGGACTGCCACCATTGTTAACGCTTCTGCTTGAGTAGGGTTGACTTTGCCAGGCATGATCGAAGATCCGGGCTCATTACTTGGAATTGTTATCTCTCCCAGCCCTGCTCGAGGTCCGCTGGCCAGCCAACGGATATCGTTAGCTATTTTCATCAAATCAGTTGCCAGAGCTTTAAGTGCCCCGTGGGCCCATACAAGTTCATCTTGTGAACTTAAGGAATGAAACTTATTGAGTGAGCTTTTTAAAGGGTACCCTGTTAAATCAGCAAGCTTTTCTGCTACTAATTCTGAGTATTCAGCCGGTGCATTTAAACCCGTACCGACAGCTGTTCCTCCCAAGGCAATATCAGCCAGTTGTCCTATAGAGGTTTGTATCATTTGACGATCTTTTTCCAATGAAAATGCCCATGCTGAGATTTCTTGGCCGAATGTAATAGGCGTAGCATCTTGTAAGTGGGTTCTTCCTATTTTTAATACATCTTGATATCTTTCGGCCAGTTTCTTTAAAGTAGAACTCATTTTTTCCAAAGCAGGCAGTAATTTCTTGTCAACTGCCTGGATAGCAGCCAAATGAATGGCTGTAGGGAAAGTATCATTAGATGATTGGGACATATTAACATGATCATTAGGATGCAGCAGCTTTTCTCCTGCAAGTTGATTACCCCGGTTAGCAATCACTTCATTCACATTCATATTGGTTTGAGTACCACTGCCTGTTTGCCAAACAGGTAAAGGAAAATGGTTATCTAATTTACCTGCTAGAATTTCATCGGCGGCCTGACCAATCAGCTGACAGCGTTTAGAATCTAATTTACCGAGTTCGTGATTAGCTATGGCTGCTGCCTTCTTAATTAATGCAAAGGCGCGGATGATGCCCTGTGGCATTTTTTCCTGACCGATTTCAAAATTTTGATAGGCTCTCTGGGTCACCGCACCCCATAAAACTTGAACTGGAACATCCACTTCGCCTAAAGCGTCTTTTTCTTTTCTATATTCCAAGCCTTAATCCTCCTTAACATGCTTATAACTTTCTAATTATAAGTCTATTATACCTCGACCTTCCTGACTTGTAACCCTTTTCTTTAAAAATTAATCCAGTGGCTGAAATTTGTATTGTCAATTAATTGCAAAAAGCTTTGAGCTGCTTTTGTTTGGTATCGGTTCTTTTTCCAATAAAATTTTAATTCTCGTTGAACTTGTTCCCCTGCCAAACGGTAATACACCACCTTTTCTGCATCGGGACTAGGAGTCAATAAACTTTCACCTACAAAAGATATGGCCATACCGGATAAGGAGACATTATAGGCTGTTAATTGCTGCTCCACTGAAAATAAAACTTTCGGCTGTAGTTTTTCCTGCCGGAAAAGTGCCTGTGCCCTGGCTCCGGTATCATTATCAGTTTTAAGCAGCACAAAAGGGTAGTCAATAAAGTTTACTAAAGGAACGGGGGGAACTAATGAAGCTGATCCATTTTTATGCCAGAGCTCCAGAGGATCTATCTGATAAATACCAAGAGTTTGGTTGATTGGATACTCCTTTGGCACAGCTAAAAGTAAGGACTCTTTGGTTAAAAGAAGAGAATCATATTGATCAACGTCTAAATCGGTGTTATCCAATAACAGATCTATTTCGCCTTCATGAAGCTGATTGATTAAATCACCGGTGGTGGCTTCGTGCAAATCAAACTCAATTGCAGGATAGTTGCTGGAGAATTCTGCCATCATCCGCGGTAAAATCATTGCTGCAAATAAGGAAGTTCCACCTAGTACAATTTGTCCAGTTTGGAGATTGTTATAATTCATCAAATACTGAGAGAAGTCAGCTTCAACTTTAGCCACTTCTTTGGCGCTGCGTATGTATTCTTCTCCGAATTCAGTGACTTGCAAAGGAATAGAGGAACGGTCGAAGATTATATTGCCTATTTTTTTTTCAATCCGTTTCACATTTGCACTTAGAGAAGGTTGGGAGATAAATAATTTTTCGGCAGCTTTAGAAAAACTGCGTTCTTCATAAACAGCCAGCACATATTCTTTACCTGAAAACATAGTTGCCCTCCTATAGCTTTTGAGTTATAACTATTATAAGACATTTTGTATTGGAGCAAAAGCGTTTTTAACTTTATAATTACAGAGATAGATAACGCTTACAGTCCGTACAGATGCTAAATATTATCCAATTCTAAAGGAAATCAATAAAAGGAGTAATGATATGTCAACAACATTAGACAATGGTTATCGATTTGAAACAGATTCTGTAGGAGATTTAAAAGTTCCACAAGAAGTATACTATGGTGTCCAATCAATGCGTGCGCAAGAAAATTTTCCAATAACCGGTCGTGGACTGCATCCACTTTTTATAAAAAGTTTAGCTCAAGTTAAAAAAGCTGCTGTTTTAAAAAATATGGAACTCGCTTGTTTGTCTAAAGATAGAGGGAACGCAATGATAAGGGCTTGTGATGAAATTATCGCAGGTGACTTTACGGATCAATTTATAGTAGATGCTATTCAAGGTGGCGCGGGAACTTCAGCTAATATGAATATGAATGAAGTCATCGCTAATCGTTCCAACGAGATTTTAGGAGAAAGTAAAGGGTCTTATACTCCTGTTCATCCCAATGATCACGTCAATTATGGGCAATCTACTAATGATGTCATTCCCACTGCAGGTAAAATGACTGTTTTAAAATTAACCCAGACTTTACAATTTGAAATGACTCGATTATATGAAGCTTTCATGAGTAAGGCAGAGGAATTTGATCAAATCGTGAAACTAGGCCGCACCCAGATGCAAGATGCAATTCCTATTCGTTTAGGTCAAGAATTTGCTGCTTATGGAACAGCGGTAAAGCGTTCTATTGGACGGCTAGATCAAGTGTTAGAGGAAATGCGCCTTGTGAATTTAGGAGGTACTGCAATTGGAACCGGCCTGAACGCCCATCCTCAGTATGTCAAAGAAGTAGTAGAGACTCTCTGTGAGGTGTCAGAGTTAAAGTTAATACAAGTAGAAGATTTAATCGATGGTACCCAGCACATTGACTCTTTTTCAATGGTTTCAGGGGTTCTCAAAACCTTTGCTTTGTCTTTATCAAAAATTGCGAATGATTTACGTTTAATGTCATCCGGGCCTAAAACGGGATTTGATGAAATTAACTTACCTAAAAGACAAAATGGGTCTTCCATCATGCCCGGTAAAATAAATCCTGTCATTCCTGAAGTTATTAATCAAGTGGCTTTTAGAGCAGCCGGCAATGACCTAACAATTTCTATGGCTGTAGAAGCGGGCCAATTAGAACTCAACGCTTTCGAGCCTGTGATTTTCTATTCTTTATTTGAAACAATCGAAATTCTTACTAATGGAATCCGTACATTTATCGATAATTGTATCCTGGATATAACAGCCAATGAAGAGCGTATTGCTGACCTGTTAGAAAATTCCATTGGAATGATCACTGCCCTTGTTCCAGTAATCGGCTACCACCATGCAGCTGCAATCGCCAATCGGGCACTTGAATTAAATCAATCAATACGTACTCTCATCTTGGAAGAAGGTATTTTAAGTGAAGAGGAATTGGATAATGTTTTGCAGGCACATCAAATGACAGAACCTAAAGAAAAATAATAAGGAAAAATTAGAGCCCCTCTTTTTTTAAAAAAGGGGGACTCTTTTATGATAATAATTAAGATTAAATGTTTGGGGTATTCAGCTATTTATTTTAAATTCAAAGAATTAATTTGCTAATCTCACTGCTCGACCGTATGCAAGACTTATCATCACCAGACCAGCAAAAAGGTTTAACACGGTCAGTGTGTTAACAAAACCTGTGCTGTCAATAATCATTCCTACTAACATCGGCGCAATGGCAGCGACTAAATAGCCTACCGTTTGCATCAAAGAGGTAGAGACACTGGCTTTTTCTGGTGTCACACTGATACGGATAGGTATGATAAGCGCTATGTTAAATATCCCTACCCCTCCATAGCCAATTAAAAAAGTACTCAAAATAATCATTGTTACTTGATTTCCCCGCATAAACATTAATATAGCTCCTAAGAAGACCATTAAGCCGCATAAAAATGTCCATGCTTTTAGTCTGCCGGGACGGATAATAAAAAGTGGTATTGTAAAGTTACCCATCGTTTGGATAATAGCCAATAAAGAAACGAGAGTACTGCCAAATGGAGCCGAAAATCCTTGACTTAAAGCATATGGCTGAATCCAGGTTGAAAAAGAATAATTATTAGCTGCTTGAATACCATATAACATAATCAGCTGCCAAAGTATTGGGTCCCGCCAAAGTCCACCCGTCGAGACTTCTTCTCCTATTACTTCTTCTACTTCTTGAGTGACATCTATATCATCTACTTGAGACCTTGATGTATATGCCATCCAGACAGTGGCTGCTAAAATAGCTACAAAGCCCCACACTCCAGCTGCATACTGCCAGCTGTCGAAAAAAGCAATTAAAGCTGGAGACAGCGCTGAAGCAGTAAAACCTCCAATTCCCATAGATGTCGTATAAACTGCAACCATAACATTCGCTTCATCAGGGAAGTGTCTCTTAATATAACCGGAGACAAGCGGGCCAATAATAGCAATACCACTTCCTACAATGATGGTTGAAATTAATAAAATTCCATAATTATGTGCAGCAAAACGTAATAATGAGCCGATTCCCAACCATACCGTCATAAATCCAATCCCAATTCTTTGACCAAATCGCTTTTGTACCTGGTTTACCAGTAAAGCAAACAGGCCCATACAAACTAAGGGCACACTAGTCAGTAGACCGCCTTGGAAATTATTTAAATTTAAATCAGCTTGGACTACCGCCATATTAGCCATTATTACATTGAGAGCAATCCGTAGGTTGAAAGATATAATAGCTATTAAAATGGCGTTTTTAATTTTGGACATGTTTTACCTCCTAGAACTAAAACGAAATCTTTTAAGACTTCAGTACATTTTATTGTACACTACTTCATTTAATCAGCGTATAAATTTATTTTATCTATTAAATTTTTTTAAATGAGGTAAACTTCATACCTAATGCCACTTTTAAATTTTTTGAAACAAATAAAATTATGAAATGAGGGGCATATGCTTACTTTTAAAGCCTACATTATAATCACAAAAGATGACTGGTTTAGATACTACTTTTGATATTTCAATATTAGACAAAAGAAAAGAAGCGTGGTGATTAACACGACGCTTCCAGTATTCATCAAATATTTCTTTAAAATCCTGAGGTCCAGCCCCCGTCAGCTACTATTATTGTACCATTTACAAAACTGGATTCTTCACTCGCTAAGAATAGGGCTACATTAGCAATGTCCCGGGCTTCTCCAACTTGTGAAATGACGCTTTGTGTGATTTTAGTCCGACTGGCTCCTAATTCACTAATATCAGTCATAGTAGATCCGATATTAGTATTCACAGCGCCTGGAGCAATTCCATTGACACGAATATTTTTGTCTGCATACATGAATGCAGTGTTTTTCGTTAAGGCCACTACCGCATGCTTTGATGCTCCATAAGCTACTCCTGCATGTGCGCCGTTTAATCCACCAGTTGAGATTGTATTAATAATAACTCCTGGTTGCTCTTTATCAAGCCAATAATTTACAGCTTTACGCATTGCCCGCATCACACCTTTAGTGTTTACTTCAAAAATCTTATCCCATTTTTCGTCTGTTATTTCTCCTACAGGTTCAAACCCATCCATAATACCGGCATTATTCACTAAAATATCAAGAGTACCAAACTTATTAATCGTGCTTTTTATCATTTCTTCTATATCTTTTTTCTGAGAAACATCCACCTTTAAGGCAACTACATCGTAATCTTTACTTGCTAAT
>CAYYGA010000010.1:0-4823 GCA_964471435.1 uncultured Facklamia sp. | reverse complement strand
ACAACTTCTATAAATTATTACCTATTACTTCTTGTGTTACATGCGGATAGTCGCCAACAATTTTGGAAACAGGACAGCGCGTATGTGCTTCTTCTACAATCAATTCTGCTTCTTCTTGAGAGAGATCAACTTTTTGAATGACATGGAATTTAAAGTAGGTTTGATCACTATCCTCTTCACGCATATAATCCACTTGAATATCGACTACCACATCGATTTCTTGATAATTTTTATATTTATTCCGCTTTAAATTAAACCGAATTGTGGTATTTAAACAAGTGGCCCATGACAAAGCAAATAACTCCTCTGGGTTGGTGCCCGGCTTTTTATTCATCGGACTGGACGTTAAAACTGCTAAGCCTCCACCTAATACTTTAGCCGTTCCTTCCAGTCCTTCATCATTTCGGATAGTCGTTGTAAATAATGGATTAATATCTTTTTTTACCATTAAGGTTCCTCCTTTTAAACTATGTTAACTTTTGCCTTTGCCGACTGCAAGTGAATGAATCTGAGTAGAAAAATTATATGGATAATATAAATACTTTAAAGCTTGAAATTAGGTCATTTAACACTAACCCAGTATAATGAAGGAGAGGATGTGAGGAAATGAGATTGATTTTAATTCGTCATGCAGTTGCAGAAGACCGGCGTTTGGATTTGGAAGATCGCGAAAGGCATTTAACCGAAGAAGGTAAAGAAGAGTTTCGTGCTTTAATGCCTGAATTAAAAGAAAAATTAGCCTACCTTAATGATCCACCTTATTATCTGTGGTCAAGTCCTTCTTACCGTACAATGGAAACAGCGCAAATAGTCGCAGAGACCTTAGGCATTGAAGTGATTGAAGAAAATGAATTTATTTACTCCGGTGATTATTTAAATTTTTCTGATGCGATTGCTCAAGCACAAGAAGAAGCAATTTTTATTTTAGTAGGACATGAGCCTACTTTGAGTGATTGGTCCGGGATGATGGCACATAAGCCTAAAAAGTTTAAAAAAAGTGAAATTCGTGCCTACATTGTAGATGGATTTAACCCTCTTACTGCCACTTTTAAATGGCGCATCAAACCATAATATTCAAAAATTGATCAGTGTCTTTAGACATTTTTACCGCCCTTTTCAATGCTTTTTCTTAAAAAGAGAAAACAGGATCAGTTTTTCAACTCACCCTGTTTTCTCTTTAAATTATGCTTTTATTTACTTAAAGCTGATTATCCTTTCTCCCTAACTTAGTACCCTTTAATCAGCCGTTTAATTGTTTTTGGCGCTAATAAAAGAATCATGGGGTAAATCTCAAGTCGGCCTGCAATCATTCCTAAAGACAGGACCAGCTTGTTCCAATTTGAATAGTGGGAAAAATTACTGGCGGGACCAACTTTACCGAGTCCGGGTCCTATATTATTAAAGGTTGCTGCTACTGAAGAAAAAGCAGTTAAAAAGTCTTCCGCTTCAAGTGAAACTGATAGTAAAATTATGATAAATACAAGGATATAAACTAATAAATAATTGGCAATATGAGATTCAACTTCAGAAGAAATCGGTTTTCCCGAAAAAGTAGGAATAATCTTACGTCTAGGCTGAGCAACTCTTTTAAGTTCAGCCACTCCTGATTTTAAATACATGACTACCCGGGCTACCTTTATCCCCCCTGCTGTTGAACCTGCGCTTCCCCCAATAAACATTAAGAGTAAAAGGATTATCTGTGAAAAGACCGGCCACTGACCAAAGTCAGCTGTGGCATAACCCGTGGTTGTCATCACAGAAGAAACACTAAAGAACACATTTCTCACTAAAGGTTCGAGGGCTTCATAACTTTTAAAGATGTTTAAGCAGATTAAGGCTGTTGCGCCAAACATAAATATTAAATAATAGCGTAATTCTTCATCAAATTTAAATACTTCTTTGACTTTCCCTAAAAGAATAAAATAAAAAACATTGAAATTAATTCCAAAGAGCATCATCCCCACACCGATAATCCATTCTGCGGCAGCTGGATTGAGATATAGACTAAAGCCCGTATTACGTACAGCAAATCCACCCGTACCCGCTGTAGCGAAAGCTAATAAGAAAGCATCGAATACCGGTACTTTAAACCCTACCAATAAAGCTATTAGACCAGCGGTCATTACAGTATAAATCACATATAATATCCGTGCGGTATCTGATAATCGAGACACTAATTTTCCGAACACAGGTCCTGGAACTTCTGCGCGCATCATTTGGACATAGCTGGCACTAGGCGGTAAGACAGCCATGGTGAAAACAAGAAAGCCCATCCCCCCGATAAAATGAGTGAAACTGCGCCAAAAGAGAGAAGAATTTCTTAATAACGATAAGTCTGTTAAAATGCTTGAGCCGGTAGTTGTAAACCCACTCGAAACTTCAAAAAAAGCATCAAAAAGATTTGGTATTTCTCCGGTTAAAACAAAAGGAAGACTGCCGAAGAATGATATTAATACCCATCCGATCACTACAATTAAAATTCCTTCGAAGGCAGATATTTTAAGATTTTCAGGAACTTTTCTACCAATTAAAAAATTCCCCAAGATTAATATTAAAGCTACAGCAGCATAAGCTAAAAGCTGTGTCCACGGTTCTCTGTAGATAAACCCGACCAGTAAAGGAATTAATAAGAGCAGCCCTTCTATCATCAATAACTTACTTACTAAATAAAAGATGACCGAGCGTCTCATGGGCGCACCTTCTTACCTTTTTGCACGATATCTGTAATATCTTTTAATTTATGATCTTTATTAATTACTATCACTTGATCTCCCATTTCCAACCGGTCAGCCCCTCCAGGGAAAATTATATTATTATGACGGATGATATAAGCAATTAAAAGATCATCCCTAAGACTTAACTGAGCTAAAGGAACTTGATAAACCGGGCTTGCTTCTTCTATTTTAAATTGTAGGGCTTCTACTTTACCTTCCACCAAATGAAAAAGCGCCTCCACCTTAGAATACCGGCTTTCTTGCCTTGAGCGTACAAATTGAATTATTTCATTTGCAACCAACTGCTTAGGCGTCACAATATTACCCAGAGGCTTATGATCAATAATTTCTAATAAACGTTTACGGTCCATTTTAGTAATGACTTTTTTTACCCCTTGATGGTGAGCGTAAGTTGAAATCATAAGATTCTCTTCATCAATACCCGTCAAAGAAACAAAAGCATCATAGAGTTTTATTTCTTCTTCATCAAGAATATCTTGATCCGTCCCATCTGCTACTATAATTTCTGCTTCTGGAAAATGGAGACTTAAGTTTCCTGCCAGCGCTTCACTATTTTCTATCAACTTAACTTGAACATGAGATTTACGCAATTCTTCCAATAAATAATAACCAATATGTCCGCCTCCTACTATCAAAGCAGAATCGATGGCTTTGGCATGATTAGGCAGAGCTTTTTGTGAAAAATAGATGAGGTCTTTAGTAGAACCGGTTATATGAATCCGGTCGCCTGCTTGAAACTGACTGTCTCCTCCCGGGATAATAATCTCGCCTTGACGATTTATCACTAGAACAACTACACGGCCATACTGCTTTTTAAAGTCATTCAAGCTCAAATTTTCTAATGCAGAATCTTTTTCAATTTCTAATTCAATAATTGAGACCTGGTCACCTACAAAAGACTGTACCGATAAACTCGTTGGAAAATTAATCATACGGGCAATATTATGTGCTGTCTCTAATTCCGGGTTAACTAATAAAGAGATACCTAAACTTTCTCTGACAAACTGTAAATCGGTGGCATATTCAGGATTTCGTACACGCGCGACCGTATAATGAGCTCCCAGCCTTTTGGCTAAAATAGCTGCAATGATATTAACTTCATCTTTTTCAGTAACAGCAATAAACATCTCACAGTCAGGTACGCCGCTTTCTCTTTGGATTTCAATTGCAGCACCATTACCGGCAATTCCATTTATGTCATAAGAGTTGATTATACTTTCCAGCAGATGTTCATTTTGTTCTATTAAAATAATATTATGATTGCTAGATGACAAGGTCTCACAAAGTTTTTCTCCGACTTTACCTCCGCCCATAATGATGATATCCATAGAATCCCTCCACTTAATTTTTGATACTCTTACTATATGCTTTTTTTTAGAAAATGATAGTATAAAAATAAAATTTATTTTCTCCTTGAGAAATCAATTTTTTCTTTCCATTATATATAAAAATAACAGGCACTTTTTAAGTGCCTGTTCGCTCATCTTTGGATTCTTCTCTTTAATACTGATTAACTATGAAAAGCATGTCCCCCACATGAATAGTATTAGAAGTAAGTTGATTCCAGTCTTTGAGTTGAGCAACTGAAATACCATAACGACGGGCGATACTATAAAGAGTGTCCCCTGATTTTACGGTGTAGTATATCGCATCACCAGGATTGGTTTGAGGATGAATCAACAGTTTATTACCAACATAGATAATGTTAGAGCTTAAGTTGTTCCATGCCCGGATTTGAGCAGCGGTGACACCGTATTTTTTACCAATCGAATACAGCGTATCACCGGATTTTACTGTATAAACTTGAGTCTGATTTCCGGGATCGGGCTGTGGATTGGGAGCCGGGGTCGTCGGGTTGATTACTAAGCGCTGGCCGATATGAATTAAGTTAGACGTTCCTAAGTTATTCCATTGGCGCAGCTGGGCAACTGTTACACCATATTTTCCTGCAATTGCGTATAAGGTATCACCTGCTTTAACTGTGTAAGAAATCTGACCTGTTGGGGGCGGTTGCGGTGTCGGAGTTGTTGGATTGATTACTAAACGCTGGCCGATATGGATTAAGTTGGATGTTCCTAAGTTATTCCA
>CAYYGA010000009.1:27111-43815 GCA_964471435.1 uncultured Facklamia sp. | reverse complement strand
AAAGGAGAAGCAGTTCTGCCTTTCAATGAAGTTATGAAAAACAACTTTTCATGGCCTACCTATTTAATTATTGCCACTTCCTTATTGTTAGGAGATGCTTTAACTTCTGAAAAGGTAGGGTTTACTGCTTTATTAGAAAATCTATTAAGTCCAGTGTTTCAAGATATGAATATAGTAGCTTTAATCATTTTTGCTGTTCTTATAGGAGTGTTAACTTCTAATGTGTTAAACAGTGTGGTAGTAGTTTTGATTTTACAACCAATCATTTATACTTACTCGCAAATTCACGGGATGGATGTAACTGCTGTAATTGCTTTAATGACTTTTTCATCCATCGGTTTTGCTGCAATAACACCAAGTGCTTCACCCTATGCAGCGACTATATTTGCACAAAGAGATTATGTTACCCCCTTAGAAGTTTATAAATTTACTTCTTTATTTGTTTTAGCAGAAACGATTATACTGTTAGTAGTTGGGCTGCCTTTAGCAAACTTACTTTTTTAAAAATATGAAGTAATAAAAATAAATAAACACCCCTAAGAATTTTTTCTTAAGGGTGTTTTTCTGACTTTAATAATTACTTTTACATAAAACCGTGAATATAAAGATGAATGACATCTTCAGCTTTTAAATAATGCAGATTTGAACTGGCGGGTCGAAGATAGGGAGCAATGATTGCATAAAAATGACGGGCTAATATTTCAGAAGAGTAAACAGGATGATTAATCGATTGGTCATCTAAAATATCAATCACAGGTTGTAGATAAGAAGACCGCCATAAAGAATAAATCTCCTGTCCCCCTTGATCGGAAACGTGTTCCAACATGTCTGAGAAAATACCATACATATTGGTGGGGTGAATTTCTTTTAAATAGAGGAAAACTTTATTTAATTTATCGCTCAAACTTCCAGAAGGGGCTGATTGAATATTAGTTAATGCTAACTTTACTTCGGCACCTAGACTTTCAATGACTGCCAGTAAAATTTGTTCTTTAGTTTTAAAATGGTGATATAGATTAGGCTGAGTAATACCGACTGCCAAAGCGATTTGTCTGGTAGAGGTCTCAGAGTATCCAATTTCCATAAAAAGCTCACGAGCAATTTGAATAATCTTTTGTTTTGTAGGATGAAACTCTTTCAATGGCATCTCATCCTTTTTTATTTATTTTAGCTAAATGTATTTCAGCCTGGGCAATTAATTTAGCTTGTTTAATCTTAGAAACATAATTTCTTTTAGAGAAACAGTCATAGTTACTCTCTCTTACAACATCTAGGATTCCTCGGTAAATATATAAAGATAGCAATAAAGGGCGTCGTGAGTCTTCATAAATCATAGGCATCATGCTTAAAGAATAGTCATAATCTTTTTCTGCTTCATTAGCTTCATATTCCCAAAGATTTATAAATTGCTGATTAATGGTTCTTTCTTGGAGCATTACCATTGTATATCCATGCTCTTCCATCACTTTTTTAGGTAAATAAACCAATCCCTCATCTAAATCTTCTCCGATATCTCGTAAAATATTAGTTATTTGCATGGCATTACCCAAGGCGACAGCAAATTCCTTTAATTGAGCTTGTTGATCAGTTAATAAGGGCAGTAGCATCAACCCTACAGTTCCGGCGACGTCATAGCAGTAATCTTTCAGCTCAGCTTGTGTGTTTGGCTGACAGAAATGAAAATCCCTTTTTTGACCTTCCAGTTGCTCATAAAAAGGGGTTAAGTCTATATCAAAATTTTTACTAACGACTCTTAAAGCACGCCAAAGAGGACCTTGGGGATCTTGATTGTTGGCGAAATCATCGAGATCTAATTTTAAGGCGTTAAGTTTTTGTAAATCTTTATCCTCATCGACATAGTCATCAGCCAGACGGCAGAATGCATAAATGGCATAGACAGATAGAGCTTTTTCTTTTGGCAGAGTAGAAAAAGCAGTATAAAAACTAGTCGAATTTTTCTTTATTATATTTTCACAGTAAATAAAATCATCACGGTACTTATCAAAAAGTTGAGGCTCTTTAGGACCGATCATCTTTCAACAACTCCTCTGTTGTTAACATGGCACTTTGTAATACGGTTGGAACTCCTGCACCTGGGTGAATAGAAGACCCACAGAAATATAAATTTTCAGCATAATTAAATTTATTGTGCGGACGAAAATAAGCTGATTGTTGAAGAGTGGGCTGCAGGCCAAAAGTCGCTCCACGATAAGCATTAAAATTTTCCTCAAAGTTTTCTGGGGTATAGGCCCGTTCAAAAACTATATGTTCTTCAAAATCTTCAAAGCCTTCAATATTATGAATAATATCAAAAACAGTTTTTCTGAATTCATTAGTAGCTTCAGGTGACCAGTCATTATAGGAGTCTAAATTCGGTACAGGAATCAAAATATAATAAGCATAGCGTCCTTCCGGGGCAGCTTGATCATTTATTTTTGACATATTATAAATATAAATGGAAGGGTCAGTCGGTAAATGGTTAGAATCAAAGATATCTTCAATATTTTTTTCAAAATCTTCAGTGATATAAAAACTATGAGCTGCTTCAGTTTCATACTCTTTGTCTGTTCCTACATACAATAAGTAACAAGAGCAGGTATAATCCATTTGGTCGATAAACTCATTGGTATATTTACCTCGGTTGGTTTCATCAGGTATTAAATCTACCATAGCGGAAGGGAAGTCTTGATTAACCACTACATAGTCTGCTAAAACTTCTTCTCCATCAACTATGACTCCAATGGCTTCACCGTTTTCAATAAGGATTTCATCCACATTGTGATTTAAATAAAGCCGGCCGCCTAACTCTTCAAACAAACGAGCCATTGCAAGAGCATACTCATGCATCCCCCCTTCAATAAACCAGACACCATAAAACAACTCCATCATCACAATCATATTATATAAAGAAGGGCCGCTTTGGGGGGAAATTCCTATATAAAGAGTTTGGAATGCAAAAGCTTTCAGCAAATATTCATTATCAATATACTTTTCTAATTCTTTATAAGCAGTATTCAAGGTTTTTAAATCATAAAGATCCTTCAAAGATTTTGGATTGATTAAATCCCATCGATTACGATAACTGCGGTTTAAAATTTTGTTTTTAGCAACTAAAAACCGCTCATAAACATTTGCCAGGTAACTCATCATACCACTGGCATCTTTGTCGGAAATATCTTCTAGCGTTTTAATTAACTTTACTAAGTCAGAAGACAAGCTGAGAGAAGTTCCATCTCTAAAGGATACACCCATAGCAGGGTCTAACTGGATTAAATTAAAGTAATCGCGAGGATTTCGACCTGCATAAATAAACACCTCATCATAAATATCCGGCGTCATGACAATAGTAGGACCTACGTCAAAAGTAAAGCCGTCTTCTTCAATCCGATACATTTTTCCACCTACTCGTGGGTTTTTTTCTATAAGATGTACCTCATATCCCGCAACCTGCAGACGTACAGCAGCCGCTAAACCCGCAGTACCCGCTCCTACAACAATTACTTTTTTCATAAAATCTCCTTCCGCCACTAACTATTAACTATCATTACTTATCATTTGATAAGTTTCATTAAATTTATCATTTTTTTATGGAAAAGTCTATTAATTATTACCCAAAGGGGATATTTTAATTATATATATTAAATGAATTTTATTTAAAGAGAAAATAATCGTATTATCTCCCTATTTTTTAAAAATATTCTTTAACTGTATAGTTTCATTTGCATTAATTGCTAGTTTTGTCCAACCTTGCTACTATTTATTGTAATGAGAGCAAACAATAATTTATAGGTGGGAGCTGCATCGATGAATGAAAAATTATTAAGCTTAGACATGATTTGTTCCTTATTGCCTAAACGTCCTCGGGACAGTTATAAAAATAATTTCGGGAGTTTATTAATCCTTGCAGGAAATGAGGAAATGGGCGGGGCTGGAATTATGGCTAGTAAAGCCGCAGTCTATGTGGGTTCAGGTTTAACTACTTTGGTTTCCCACCCTGTCAATCGTCCAGCTCTTCATGCAAGATTGCCCGAAGCTATGTTTATCAATTGGCAGGATTCACAAAGACTGAAAGAAGCTCAAATAAAAGCATCCACTGTCTTAATTGGCCCAGGAATGGGACTGAGAGGGGAGTCAAAGGAGAGACTGAGCTCAATTTTACATCGGGCAAAAGAAAATCAAGTGATTATTCTCGATGGAGACGCATTAACTATTTGGGCGGAAGAGTTATGGGAAAATGAAAAACCGCCTTTCACGAATGCTCAATTAATTCTTACACCTCATGCAGGTGAATGGCAGCGAATTAGTAAAGCCAGCGGCATCCCAAAAGCTCAAGAACTTGCCCAAATAATCGGCTGTATAATAGTAGAAAAAGGAAGTCAGACTGTCATACATGTACCAGAAACTAACAGCTATTTAAACCTTGCAGGTAATCCAGGTATGGCAATTGGAGGAATGGGAGATGTTTTAGCGGGTATGATCAGTGGTTTAATCGGGCAGGTTGAACAGCCTTTAGATGGTGTCTTAATTGGCAGCTTTCTGCATACTTATATTGCTAATCAGATTGCACAAAATAACTATATCGTTTTACCAAGTCGATTAATTGCTGCTATACCCACGACAATGCACCATATTTTTAAACAGTTTTAATATTTTTCAAAGAAATTTAGAACAATGGATAGAAAGAGGTAAGGATGGAAAATAGTGAATTTAAACAAGAAGCTCAGTATTTAACTTTAAGCCCCATGCCAGATGAAAAAATGTGGGTGGCCGAAATAGCAGGCGACGATCCCACCTTTAGATTAAAGCGGATATTTCTGCCTCAGATAAATCCGGGTGTTTTTGAAATTTATGATGGTTTTTATCAAGTTCATGGAATCTATCCCGGGATTTCTCCTTTTGAAAAGGAATACTGCCTGGTTGAAAATGGGCATATGCAGAGGCGGTTACAACAATGGGAGGTCATCCAGCAGCTTCCTAAAATTAAAGCAGCTGAACCTTTAAGACAAGACCGCATCAAACATCAAATCAAACAGCTTCTAAAAGAAATTTATCAAGTTGTTAAACATGAATTAGTCTATGAAGATTTGCTTTATCAAGTAGATCAGTTAGACAGTTTAGAAAACTCTAATCAATTGATGGAAGCTTTAGGGCAGTTAATCCGTCAAAAAGATAGGATGATAGAACATTATAAAAAAGCAATTGAAAATTATACAGACTACTATTAACTGTTCTTTGAATATATCTCTAAAGACGTCGGCTTTAAATAAAACGAGGGTGTTTTCATGCTATACTTATTATAAAGGAATGTAAGAAAGAAAAGATAAGGGGGGATTGCATGGAAAATTATGGAAGAATTAAACTGATTCAAGAAGATATAACTAAGATGCAAGTAGATGTGATTGTGAATGCAGCTAATAATAGCCTTTTAGGTGGTGGAGGTGTTGACGGGGCGATTCATCGTGCTGCAGGTCCTGAGCTTTTAGAACGTACTCGCACTCTCAATGGGGTAGAAACAGGTCAGGCAAAAATAACTCCGGGCTATCTCTTACCAGCTACATATATTATCCATACTGCCGGCCCCATTTACAAAGTGAAGGATAAAGAGCAGGCAGATTTACTGGCTTCTTGCTACCGGACCAGTCTTCATTTAGCCTCTCTTCACCACGCAAAAACAATCGCCTTTCCGTCAATATCAACTGGTATTTATGGTTATCCGATAGAAAAAGCAAGCAAAATTGCTGTCGAAACTGTCATAAAAGAATTAGAAAGACCTGAGATGGCAGAAATTCAAACAGTTTATTTCGTAGTGTTCAGCCCAGAAGATTATAAAATATATACCCAGCAGTTGGAAAAAGGATAACTTAAGAACCCTTCTCTTTTTTTAAAGGGAAGGGTCGTTTACTTTTATTATCTTTTAAAATTAATCAAAATCTTTTTAATTAAGCCGCTTACCATCCGGAGAATGCAAAATATGGCGGGCCGGCATGCCAACAGCAGTAGCATAAGCAGGTACATCTTCTAATACAACAGCACCTGCACCGATTTTACTATACTGCCCCAAGGTGATATCACCTAAAATAATCGCACCTGCACCAATTTTAACATCGTCTTCCACTGTAGGATGGCGTTTAGATCCAGCCTGAGTGGAGACTCCACCCAGAGTAACTCCATGGTAAAGGTGAACACGGTCCCCAATTACAGCTGTCTCTCCGATGACTACTCCCATCCCATGATCAATTAAAAAATGTTTTCCAATCTTAGCACCCGGGTGAATTTCGATTCCAGTTTTCAGGCGTCCTTTTTCCGAAATCTTTCGTGCCTGGTAGTAGTTACCTTTCAAGTATTCCTGATGGGAAATTTCATAGTAGCGGCGGGCTATCAAACTTGGATATAAGTAAGCTTCTTCCAAGGAATGGCAGGCAGGATCCTGTTCCAAGATATATTGTGCCTCTTCACGTAAAAAGCCTTCTAATTCTTGACTAAGATTCTTCATCGAACAGGCCCGTCGACAAATAACGTTCACCAGTATCCGGTAACACCGTTACAACTGTCTTTCCTTTACCTAAAGTTTGCGCAAGTCGTTTAGCAGCGTGGAAATTAGCCCCCGAAGAAATTCCTACTAAAAGGCCTTGTGTGCTTGCTAATTCTCTCATACTGGAAAAAGCTTCTTCATTTTTAACTAAATAAATATCATCAACATGTTCCCCATTATAAAGATCAGGAACAAAATTAGTCCCCAGTCCCTGTAATTTATGTGATCCGGCTTTACCTTGAGAAATAAGGGGAGAATCGGAGGATTCTACACCGATGATTTGGGTGTTTTTATCTTTAGATTTTAGAACATTCCCCACACCGACTAAAGTGCCGGAAGTACCGATCCCTGCTACAAAGCCATCCACAGACTCCAAATCTGCTAGAATCTCTTTAGCCGTTGTTTCTTCATGAGATTTAATATTAGCAGGGTTAGAGAACTGCCCTAATAAAGATGCATTTAATTCTTTGGCTAATGATTCAGCTTTATCCTTTGCTGCCTGCATTGCACCCTCAGCAGCAGGGGTTAAAACAATCTCTGCTCCGAAAGCTTTCATTAAAGAACGACGTTCTACTGACATAGAATCCGGCATAACTATTATAACTTTTAATCCCAGGGCAGCTCCGGCCATTGCTAATGCAATTCCTGTATTACCACTGGTAGGTTCAATTATAGTATCACCTTTTTTTATTTTTTCTTTGTCTATCAGGTCTTTCAATATATACTTGACAGGCCGGTCTTTTACAGAACCGGAGGGATTGTTCTTTTCGAGTTTAACAAAGATATCTGCGCTCTCTTCAGGCAGATTATTAATTTTGATAAGGGGTGTATGACCTATAGCGTCGATAACATTTTCAAATAACATAAATTCTCCTCCTTAACGCTCTATAATCTTATAGTAACACTATTTTATCTGTTTCCAATATTTTTGCTCCAAGTAAGAATATTAAAATATAAGTAATTTGTGTAAAATATTAAATTTAGTTTAAGAAAGAATATTGAAACCTGGATGTTATAGGTCTCATCTAAAGCCATATTGAATTGTTAGTAGGTAGAGAAGAAAGAATAATGCTGGATGATGAAGATTAGACCAATAAATCAGGCATCCATAGAAAGTGATAATAGGCTTTTAACATTAAATTGAAAAATGAAGTTCATTTTCTAGCCTTTTAAAATTTAATTTGGTATAACTGTATTATAACAATTACCTTTGTTATATAACAAAAAAGAAGAGGTGGGGTATTAATGTTTTCATTTTTAGGTGGAATCGTGCTTTTGATAATGGGATACGTCTTGTATTCCCAAATTATAGTACGGAATTTTGGAGTGGTAGAAGAGCGGGAAACGCCGGCTTATGTTTTGCAGGATGACAGTGACTTTGTTCCAATGAGTAAAAACAAAAATTGGTTAATTCAGTTGTTAAATATTGCAGGAACAGGCCCTATTTTTGGTCCTATTATGGGAGCGCTTTATGGACCCGTCGCTTTTATTTGGATTGTCTTAGGTAATATATTTGCAGGAGCTGTGCATGACTATTATTTAGGTATGATATCATTGCGTAATAATGGGGATCATTTACCCGCTTTGGCTGGAAAATATTTAGGGGATTTTATGAAGCATACAGTTAATATTTTTTCCATGCTCTTATTATTATTAGTGGGGACTGTTTTTGTAACTTCACCCGCCTCTTTATTAGCAGGGCTAACACCAGATTGGATGGGACATTGGTTCTGGGTAGCTGTAATTTTTATTTATTATTTTGCATCTACTATCTTACCAATTGACACAATTATTGGCCGTGTTTACCCAATTTTTGGAGCTATTTTGCTTCTTTCCTGTGTGGGGGTTGGAATAACATTGTTCACTTCCGGTTCTATTACTAAAATACCTGAATTGACATTACAAAATATGCATCCTAACAATTTATCTATTATCCCGGGCATCTTCTTTACCATATCTTGTGGAGCAATTTCTGGATTTCATGCTACACAAAGTCCTATTATTTCACGTACTACTCAAAAGGAAGGGCAGGGACGTTGGATTTTTTACGGAGCGATGACCGTCGAAGGTATTATCGCTATGATTTGGGCAGCAGCAGCTATGGCATTATTTGATGGACAAACTTTGAGCCAAATAATAGCATCTGGTACACCCTCTGCTGCAGTTTCAGAAATTGCTTATACACTTTTAGGAACGATTGGAGGAACAATGGCTATTCTAGGCGTTATTGTTCTGCCGGTTACTTCCGGAGATACAGCATTTAGATCTTTAAGGATGATTATTGCTGATTATATTGGAATGATTCAGAAACCATTAAAAAATCGATTTGTGATTGCCATTCCTATTTTCCTTATATCAGCTGCTTTAATGTTTGTTGATTTTAATATTTTGTGGCGCTATTTCAACTGGGCGAATCAGACCACAGGTGTCATTGCCCTTTTTGTTTCTTCAGCTTATTTATTCTACAAAAACCGCAATTACTTAGTAACTTTAGTGCCGGGAACTTTTATATTATATATGGTAATTCTTTATCTCTTAACCGAACAAATTGGCTTTGGTTTACCTATGGAGATATCTTATTGGATTAGTTTAGCTGCTACTGCAATACTTTTACTCATCTTTATGGGGTATGTACGGAAGGTTAAACTTACCCTTGCGCCCGGAAATGAATTAATAAACGATCACAAGCCTATTGCTGAACTTTACCCAGAACTCATGGGGGTAAAAATTTAAATGTTTTTGCAATAAAAAAGGAAAGATTCCAAATTTATTGTTAATTAACAAAATAAAACGCCCCTGAACTTTTGTTCGAGGGGCGTTTGTGATATTATATACAGTAGATTATGAGCGAATAACTATAAAATTAGTATACATATCATTTTTTATATAGTGTGGGGGATCAAGATGGGCACAAATAATAAAAGTTTTAAAGAAAAAGCTGTATGGTTTTTTGAAAGAGTAAGACCGCGATATGTCGGTAATAAAGTTCAACGTGTATCTCATGTTTTAGAAGTTTTTATAGCAGTACTAATTGCTATTGGAGTGGTTATCGGTTTAATTGATATGGTAAAATATTTCTTTATTTTATTCCAAGCCGATGTCGCTCATACTTACAATATTTTTCAATCTTTTTTAGGTTATGGTTTACTCTTAATTGTGGGGATTGAGCTTATTTATATGATTCTTTATCACTCTTCGAAAGCAGTTTTAGAGTTAGTGCTTTTTGTTATTGCTCGTAAAATGTTAATATATGCTGATACGATGGCTGACCTAGTATTGGGCACTATTGCCTTGGCTATTGTTTTCTTCGTATTAAAATATTTAGTGGATGGTCCGGATAGTATTCTTGATCGGGAAAAAGGGAAGTCAGTAGATTAAAAAAAGATATACACATGAAAATGCGTATATCTTTTTTTTATTTGACATAGACTGTCATTAATTCCTCAATGAAGTCAAATTTTTGTCTCATTTCTTCAATTTGGTTTTCAGTAAGGGCTTGATCTGTTTCAAATACTGATATGGAAGGACCATGAATTTTTGACCTTTCATAAGTCATATAAGATATATTACATCCTTGATCCATAATGTAACTTGAAATTTGACCTATAATCCCTTTCTGATCGATATGACGGAAAATTAAAGTCGGACGCTCTCCTGAAAAGCGGATATTATAATCTTCCAGTTTTACAATATCAATTTTACCACCGCCAACAGAAGAACCAATCAGCGTAATATGACGTGTAGGCCCAAAAATATGAACACGCGCAGTGTTAGGATGATAACTTCCCAAATTTCGCTCTAAAAAATTAAATTTTAAACCCCGTTCTTTTGCTATTTCTTTAATATCTGCAATTTCTGAATCTCTGGTTGTATACCCTAAGACTCCTGCAATTAATGCTAGATCTGTTCCGTGACCTTGATAGGTTTTAGCAAAAGAATCCATTAAGGTGAAAACTACTTCCTCAGGTTCTTCTCCCAAGAGTTGACGGGCGACATTTCCAATACGTACTGCACCTGCCGTGTGAGAAGAAGAAGGGCCTACCATCACGGGACCGATAATTTCAAAGCCGGATTGATAGGTTGCGGTAACTCCGTCTTCTACGACTTTTTCACCAGTTTCAGAAATTTCTACTTCAACACTTTTAGTAAGTTCCCCTTTGCTTAAAAGATCTTCAGAAATATCTTGAGTCAGCTCATCAGAACCAAATACTTGTTCTTTGTACATACGGCCGGTTGGAGTTCCTGCTAAGCCGCCGATTCCAGTTTCCCTTAAAGATTCAGGCAGTTCATTACCAATCGCATCCATCGCATCAATCACTTCATCCGTTGGGATGATAGAACGCACTCCAGCCAGCGCCATATCGGCTGCAGCCATAGCAGTCAGTGCATGAAGTCCGTTACGTGTGATACAAGGAATTTCCACTAAGCCTGCAACTGGATCGCATACAAGCCCAAGGGAGTTTTTTAAGGCTAATCCAACAGCATGACCCGCCTGCTCGGGAGAACCACCTTTTAATTCTACCAAAACACCAGCTGCCATCGCAGTGGCTGAACCTATCTCAGCTTGACAGCCTCCTTGTGCTCCCGAAATAGAAGCTCGGTTAGCAATAACCAACCCTAAAGCAGAAGCAGTAAACATTACCTTAATTAATTGTTCACGGGTATAATCCCCCGTGTCAAACATGTGGGTTAAAACAGCAGGTAAAATTCCCGCTGATCCAGCAGTAGGTGTTGCTACAATTCGTCCCATCGAAGCATTAACTTCATTAACTGCCATCGCATTTGCGACAACTTCTAAGGAGAAGGGATTAACGATCGATTCTCCTTTTTGAGCATATTGATAAACTCTGTAGCCGTCCCCTCCGGTAATACCGGTTTTTGACATAGTTAGTTCTTGTGTCCCTTTTCGAACTGACTCTAGCATTACATCGAACTGTTCGCCCATTGCAGCTAATAACTCAGATTCTGAAATACCTCGCAGTTCCATCTCATTATTGATCATAACTTGATAAATAGGAGTTTTTAAATTGTTTGCATCCTCAATTAAAGTTTTAAGACTCGTAAAAGACATAACTTCACCTCAATTTTTTAAAGTTAGAATAATCTCATTAATTTTTAATTAAATAAAATTGACATTTCTATTGTAGGCAAAAAAAAGTGAAAAAGCTAGTTATAATTAATGATAACTAACTTTTTCACAAAGTTTTATTGTCCAGCAGCATTTTTGCTAAAGGGATTCCATTTTTTTGTTGTTTCAACTCCGGCATTTTTGACCGATTTAGCTACCAGTTGTATAACGCTTACTGATCCGTCTTTAATAATTTGACCTAATAATTTAGTAGCCTCTACAGTAGCATTGCGTTTACTTGCCACAGGATCAATATCTTCTAACGAAGCTAAATAGCTGACTGTTAAGATACCTACTCTTAAGGCCAATAATGCATTGATAGAGCCTTCCATTATGGAAGAGGCAATTAAGTTAGTTATGTTTACAGAACCGGGGATCAAGGAGAGAAGGCTGCCACCTATGATTGAAGAAATAAGCGGTTCGAGTTGGGCTTCTATTAAATCTAAATCTTCAATACCTCTGGCCATTATAATCGTTGAAGCTACATGGGTATAGATAGCTAAAATTTTACCTAAGCTGGGTCTTGTATCGTAAAGTTTAATTAAACGCCAGACTAAACGAACAAGCACCACCATGACTGTCAAACTATCCAATGCACCATTTTGGGAGATAGCCGTTGATAAAAAAACAGTTTGGGCCTGGCTTTTAATATCAATGAGCGCGACCTCGCGTAAGTGGGTATGTGCCCGTTTAATTTGAAAGCTAGTTGCTTCTACTCGTGCTTCAAGAAGGGGGTCCGCCACTTTTCCTTCCGGATTGGGTTCAGTTACTTTAAATGGTTCTTTTTCCCATTCGAAATCTTGTGCTTTAAGGGTAGGGTTTTGCTTGAGCTGCTCATAAACACGCTGAACATAATCAGCATATTCTTCAGGTCCTGCTCCATCGGCTAATTCGATTTCTTTTGGCAGCGAAATGAGCCCTTTAATAGTAATAATTAAAAGATAAATAGCAGCCAGAGAGAAGGCGCCTACTACTACTGCAGCGAGCAGGGGATGAAGATATGCTAAATTTCGATAAAGCTGCATGAATTGATTAAAAATAAAAATAACGCTGATGACGATTACACAACCTGCAAAAACAGCCAGTCTTTTACGCCATTTCTTCATTGAATCCCTCCTATATTAGATAAGTATAAAGGCAAATTTTAAAATTAGCGTCAAACTTAAGACTGATAAACAGTCTCCATTAAACTAAGCTTTAATACAAAACCCATAGAAAATCAATTCATTGCTAATCCTATTCAGCAAAATTAATTTCTATGGGCATGTAAGTTAATATTAATCTTTTCTAATAAACAAGAGGGTTATTTAAAATTCCTCCTGATTTTGATTGAGTTTGTCAACGAGTTCGGTGGGGTAATTATTTGGCTGACCCCGAACTTCATCTGGAATTCCTTCTTTTAAATCCATGGAAGACCAGCGATTATCCTCCATATTGGCTAATTCAAAATGAGGCTCAATGTTTTGTACTGTTTCAAGGATTCCCATAAATTCTCCCTTTTTATCATAAACACCTCGATAAATAATGAGAGCGAAGAAACCTTTTCGAGAAAACCACATCGTTTCGCGATCGGTCTTTTGAGTGCGCAAATTTTCTACAATTCTTTTTATTTTACCGATTAAACGTGGTGGATGACAATTCTCAACATGCCTTCCGATCGCATTTGGTGTACGTGGTAAGATTTTTCGTTCAACATCCACCTGCTCATTATAATAGGTGAAAATATCATCTTTTCCAACAAAAGTAATTTCCAGCTGCAGATGTTCCATTATTAAATTAAGTTCTTTTAAAGAAAGGTAGCCGGTATCAAATTTAATCACCAGATTTTGGTCTTCTTCATCTCTGACGTCCAAGACTTTAGGAGCTGTATTTGTGTCCAGGGAGTCTTTTGCTTCAGTGGGCTTATCTTTTTCGTTCTGCTCATAAGATGAAATTTTTGGTGCAGTTGTTTCTTGGTGCAGTGATTTATTTAAAGGCTCGGAGTAGTGAGCAAGAGATTGTGATAAATCAATAGCAGCTTTAGCTAAGTTGGCTAGACTTTGTGAAATATTATTTTGCGGGTTCAAATTATTTTCCCTATCAGTATTATCCATTGTTTGGTTATCAATGGGGTCAGTCAAAGAGGGAGCAATCAACTCCATTTGGCTTTTGATATCTTCTTCATCTAGTAAAGTTGTTTCCGTCTGGTTTTTCCCCTCATCTAACCTAGTGTTTGAAGTAAATTCTTTTCGTTCTGGAATCCATTTCTCACTTGGACGGATGATGGCATAGCCGTAACTATCTGATTCTTCAGCTACCGACAGCCAATCGTCTTCTGTAAATATTTCAAGCATGATATTAATAAGAATAGCTTCTTCTTTAAAAATCATTTCTTTAAATTCAAATTCAAAAGTATCATAATCAACAATCACCTGCTCGATACTGAGGTTAGGCAGGGCTTTCACAGACTTGAGAGCTGTATCATATAAATCACGTATCTCATCATCCACTCCCCACATTACTTGGGGCGGGGCAGAATGTCCGTAGCGTTCCATAATAGGAAACATCACTTCTTCTTTACGGGTATAATGTTTTTTGAATTCGCCTAAAAGCTTTAATTGCCGTATCAAACCATTGAGTAAGCCTTCATCCCAATCTTCAACTGAAGTTTCTTGGAGGTTGTCTAGTAATCGCCGGATTCTTATCATGGCAGTTCTAAAGGCAATATTTTCATCTTTTAAGACTCTCACAGGATGTCCCGCTTTGTCCGCCTCAGCTGTCTCCATTTCATTGATGGAACCCTTAAAGAGATTGGCATGGACATTACACAATTTCATGACATCTTCAAAGGTAATACCTGAATCTCCGTTCATCAATTCATGTTCCATTAAAGATATCTCAATGGCACTGACACCGCTGAAATTATTATTAAAGTCTTCTTGAACAGATTCAGGTGAAGCACCCTTATGCAGGCGTAACAGAATATCTTTTAATATATCAATTTTCTCATGATTAACTTCTCTCATTCAGTTTCACCTTCTTTATATCCTTTAACTTCATAACCGTTCCATTTAAGTTCTTGAACAATTGTGTCTAAAGGCTGTTTGATTAATTTACTTCCTTTACCTATAGAAGTCATTCTGCCGACGGTGTTCAGCATCTGTGGATTGTTCAAAGGTTTAAATCCTAACTCAACCAGTAAAGGTAAAATTTCAGGATTTTTTTCGACTACATTAAATACACTGTCGTTGATGTCAATTATATTGTTATTAACTTCCATTTTCCTTCATCCTCACTCTTTAAATACTGGTTTCCTCAGACAGCGGTTTGCGTCGTTTTTCTAAGTGATATTTATAGGTTTCCATAGCAGAGTCCACGACAAATACTGCTAAACCAATTGCTAAAGCAGTTGATATTGCTTGATAAAATGAAACTCCTGCACCCAAGATATCATTGTTGATAAAATTATAGGCCGTTTCATACATAGCTCTTCCTGGAACAAAGAGAAAGAAAGCAGGGATGTAAAACACATTGACAACAGTTTTAAATTTCCTGGCCATGTACTGTCCTAAAATAGAAACGACTAAAGAGCCGACAAAAGTAGCTAAAAAGACGTTTGTAAAGTTTAATAACGATAAATAAACAGCATAAGAAATAATACCTGGAATCCCCGACCAAAAAATAAATTGTTTCGGAGCTTTGACATTAATGGCACCTGTGATCGTGGCTAAATAAGCCGCCATTAACTGTAATAAAATTTGTTTTACGTCCATAAGAACACCACCCCATAGGCTATTCCAATTCCAATCCCAATTCCTAAAGCTAAACTAAGTGCTTTCATTAACGCATCCACCATTCTTGCCATACCCGATGAATGATCGCCTTTCAATAAATCACGAATACCATTCGTAAATGCGGTTCCCGGGTATAAGGGCATTAAAGTTGCCCCAATAACGATATCAATCGAAAAGTCTTTTGTAACATATACCTGAACCATATACAATAAAAAAGAAATAATAGTAGTAGTTAAAACAGAAACACTGAAATTATTCAGGCCAAAATTATCCTGCGTAAGATTGAAAAATAAAATAGTAATCGAAGATATGAGCGAGATGAGAACGTCAGCAGCGTTTCCGTTCAATAGAATAACAAAAGAAATAACTAAAATAATAGTTGCCAAAAAATTATTATGAGCATCATATTCTTCCTCTTGGATTGCTAATAATTTTTCATGAGCTATGTCTACAGTTATATCACCATCAAGATAACGATAAGTTATATCATTTACTTCATGAATTTTACGGATATGATTGCCTCTTTGATTGACTCGAAGGACTACAGTATCGCCTTGTGATTCTTCATCTGTATCATTTAAAGATAAAAAGAGTCCTGTAGCATTAGAAAAAACATCCGTATTATCCATGCCGCTGCTTTCAAGAATTTGACGTACTGTACGTTCTACCCGGTACCCTTCTGCTTCTGATTCCAAAAGAATACGACCCGAAAGTGTGGCTAGTTCGATAATTTTTTTTTCAGTTTTATCCATCTCTTCACCTACTGTTACCCAATATATAAATATTAATCTACACCACTTTTCAATTGAAAATCAGCTGCAAAGTCTAGTGATATGATTGCGTGAATTCAGCTCAATTATAACACAGCCTTCTGATTAGGCTAGTTAATGTAAAGAATTTTCAGAAAATAATTAAAATGTTACAATAGTTAAACGAGGTGACAACATGCAAATAAGCAAAATTGAAAGACAAAAGAAAAATCCCCAACGTTACTCAATTTTTATCCAGGATGAGTATGCATTTGGAGTGGATGAGCAAATTTTACTGAAGTTTTCGATTCATAAAGGCATGTCTTTAAATCAAGATTTAATAACGAAAATATTGCAAGCAGAGTTTCAACAGTCTGTTTTCCTTAAAGCCCTAAATTATTTATCTTATGGTTTACGATCTGAAAAAGAAATGCGGGACTATTTAAAAAAATTACCTATTTTAAAAACAGAGGATCTGGATACAGAAAAGTTATTTAAAATGAAACCGCCTAAAAAGAGAAG
>CAYYGA010000009.1:6756-27011 GCA_964471435.1 uncultured Facklamia sp. | reverse complement strand
AAAGTCAGCTTCTTTGCGTTTACAACCAAGCAAACTTAAATTGGCAGAAAATGAAATCATCAAAAAGCAAAAAGCTGAAGAGCTTATTCGAGATATCGAAAAATATCAGCTGAATCAAGCACCAGATAATCAGGAAACAACTTTTTCCCAAGAGCAGGAAGCAGCAGTTGATCCAAGAAAATCAACCCTCAATCATCCTATAGATAAGACAGAATTAAAAAATTCAATTATTGAAACAGCCATTGCCAAATTAAAAGATCAAAATTTAATTGATGACCGTATTTATGGGGAAGCCTATTTAAGGACACAAGCTAATATAAACCGTAAAGGACCCCATAATATCGGGAATGAATTAAGACGAAAAGGGCTGGATCCATTCCTTATAGAAGACATACTCACTATTTATGACCCGGATCAAATGCAGGAAAACCTCTATGAAGTGGCAGAAAAATTTGTTCGAACGAAAAAATTACCCGAAAAGATGTTGAAAATGAAATTGCAGCAGCATCTGATTCAAAAGGGTTATCCTAAAGAAGTCTTCAATGATTTTTTACAAACTTTTCAAGTGGCAGTGGCTGAAGAGGAAGAAACGACCCTTTTAAATAAAGAAGCGGAAAAAAGTATACGCAAAAGAAGGAGAAAGCTTGCGGGTTATGAGTTGAGACAAAAAGTTTTTCAAGATCTTATGCTGAAAGGTTTTGACTATAGTCTAATTAAAAATTGGCTGGAAGATCATCAAACAGAGTTCGAAACTGATAATAGTTTTTAAGAGTCATTATAAGAGGAATTGCTATTAATAGAAATCTTAATACAATGAGAGGAAGTAGTTTGTGTCAGTTAATGAAACAGCAAAAGAGTTTTTAACATGGTCTCCCGAAAAAATTCAATCTTTTCGAGAGACACTTTTAAATTGGTACGATGAAGAGGGGAGAGATTTACCATGGAGAAGAAGTCAAAATCCCTATCATATTTGGGTAAGTGAAGTCATGTTGCAGCAAACCCAAGTTGCGACCGTTATCCCTTATTATGAACGGTTTATTGAAGAAATTCCGACAATAAAAGACCTGGCAGAATACCCTTCTGAAGAATTGATGAAACTATGGCAGGGTCTTGGATATTATTCAAGAGTCCGTAATATGCAAACAGCCGCTCAGCAAATAACAGCAGATTTTAATGGGGAAATGCCAGATAACATGAAAGATTTATTGAGCTTAAAAGGAATTGGACCTTATACTGCAGCGGCTATTGGTTCAATTTGTTTTAATTTAGTGGAGCCGGCGATTGATGGAAATCTAATGCGGGTAACTGCGCGGCTCTTGGAAATTGATGCAGATATTGGGCAGGCAAAATCGAGAAAAATTTTTAAAGCAATCTTGGATGAGTTAATTGACCCAAACCGACCTGGAGATTTTAATCAAGCTTTGATGGATATTGGAGCAACTATCATGACCCCCAGTAATACACAAGCAGAGGAGAATCCTTTAAAAGAATTTGACTTGTCCTACCACAATGGAACTGCTCATTTATATCCGGTCAAAAAGAAGAAAGTAAAGCAAAGTATTCACCAAATGCTGGCTTATTATATCCGCAATTCAAAAGGGCAATTTTTGATGCGGCAGCACCAAGAAGGAGAACTTTTAACAGGGTTATGGCATTTTCCATTAGTCGAACGTGATATGGTAATCGAAGCGGCATCTCCCTTGGAAGTTTTAGAACCTTTCGAGGAAGAGTATTTATCAAGCGATTATATTATGGAAGCTGAAGTGACTTATGATGCAAAGCATCCTGTAGCAGGGTCGGTGAAACATGTATTCAGTCACCGTATTTGGCAGGTTAAAATTATTCCGTTGACAATTGACAAAGAAATCACTGAATTGAATGAAAAAATGCTCCAGGTGCCTAATAAAAATACTTGGCGGTGGTTAGAAAAAGAAAATTTAGTTTCTACCCCCTTATCAACTTTACAAAGAAAATTATTTAAAGAAGTTGGACTCGAAGATAAGTAGACAGGAGAGATGAGATGAGAGCTTTATTACCTTATTTTAAAGGCTACCAATGGCCAAGCGTCTTATCACCTTTATTTAAGCTGTTTGAAGCGCTGTTGGAACTGGCCGTACCTCTAATTGTAGCGGCTATTATTGATCAAGCGATACCGGAGAGTAATCAAAGCTTGTTAATAACCTATATCGGCCTAATGTTTTTAGTGGCTCTTATTGGATTGGCATTTTCACTATCCGGTCAACATATGGCTGCCAAAGCTGCCACCGGTTTTACGAATAATTTAGGGCAGGATTTATTTAGAAAAATTACCCACTTGCCTAAAGCACAAAGAGAGAAGATGGGTCCTTCCAGTTTAGTTACTCGAATGTCGAGTGATTTATATCAAATTTTAATGGGCCTCAATATATTTTTCCGTCTTTTTTTAAGATCTCCTTTTATTGTTTTCGGTTCGCTGGCAATGGCCTTCACGATAGATTACCGAATGACCCTTTATTTTTTGGGAATGGTAGTTCTTTTGTTTGTAATTGTATTGACTATAATTTATTTAACAAGTCCTCTGCATCAATTTTTACGTAAAGAAATTGATCGTCTTGTAAATTTAACTCGGGAACAGATTCGAGGGATTCGTGTGATACGAGCCTTTGCCCAGGAAAAAAGAGAAATAGAAGATTTTGATACGGTGAATCAATCGATTACCCAAAATCAGCTGGCTGTCGGGAGACTTTCAGTCTTAACCAACCCTTTGACCTATGTAGTAGTTAATTTGACTTTAGTTTTTATATTGTGGCAGGGAGGGGGCTTTATATATGAAGGAAGTCTTTCTCAAGGACAATTGGTGGCTTTAGTCAATTATTTACTCCAGATTTTAGTGGAATTAGTTAAATTAACCAATGTAGTGATTATATTCAACCGTACGGCTGCTTCAGGTCAACGAATTATCAAAGTATTAGAGTTGGAAGAAGAGGCTGTCCATTTTGATAATGGAACAATAAACTTCATGCCCTGCTTAGCTGAAGATTCTGCCGATGCCTCTAGCAAAAATCCGGAAACCCAAACAAGTGACAAACAGTTGTTGGCGGTTTTTGAAAACGTCAGTTTTACCTATCCGGAATCATCTGAAGCAGCTTTGCAAAAGTTAAGCTTTAAAATTTTTCAAGGGCAGACTTTTGGGATTACAGGTTCCACTGGTGCAGGTAAATCAACTGTTATTCAGTTGTTGACCAAATCCTATGACCAGACTCAAGGTCTTATACATTTTAATCCTGACTTAATGAATATCAATTCTAGAGAAAGTCTGAGGTCTAACATTTCTGTAGTTTTACAAGATGCAAGACTTTTCAAAGGAACGATTCGGTCAAATTTACAAGTTGCTAAACCCGATGCTTCAGAAGCAGAGATGTGGCAGGCTTTAGAGGATGCTGAAGTGACAAATTTTATCAAAGAAGACGGCTTAGGCCTGGATAGTCCGGTGGAAGCATTCGGAAGAAATTTTTCAGGAGGACAAAGACAGCGATTAACAATTGCACGTGCTTTAGTGAGGCCGGCTCAATTAATTATATTTGATGCTGCTACCTCTGCTTTAGATTATTTAACGGAAGCACGCATACAACAAACTATCCGCGAAAAATATCAGGATCGTACACTTGTTATTATTTCCGAAAGAACTCAAAGTATCCAAAATGCTGATCAAATATTAGTATTGGAAGAAGGGGTTCAAGTAGGATTAGGCAGGCATGAGGACTTGCTGGAAAACAATAACATCTACCGCGAGATATTTCAATCGCAGCAAGTTTTGGAGGTGGGCCATGAAGTCTAGTCACTATTCTCAACAGGATATTTTAATCAGACTTTGGCAACAGTTGAAACCGCATCGTCTGTGGTTGGTGGCGGCATTAATTGGAACGGTGATTCAAGTAGGGTTGACTATTTATATGCCGATTTTAATTGGACAGGCGATTAATCAAACTATCAGGGTGGGACAGGTTAACTTTGAGGCTCTTCAGCCGATATTAATTCGAATGCTCTTGGTTATGTTTGTGAATGCTGTTATACAGTGGATTAATCCTTTAATTTATAATCGAATTACTTATTTAACGGTTTACCAAATGCGACAAGTTTCATTGGAGAAGATGTTGCGAGTTCCTTTAGCCTATATTGATCAACAGTCGACTGGAGATATTGTCAGCCGTATTACTACTGATTCGGAACAGTTGGGAGAAGGCATTAATATGGTCTTTAATCAGTTTTTAATTGGCGTTTTCACAATTTTAGTGACTTTTTTTACGATGGCTGGTCTGGATTTAGTGATGATGATGCTGGTAGTCATTTTAACGCCGGTATCTTTGATTTTTGCTCATTTCATTGCTAAACGTTCTTATATAGAATTTCAAATGCAGACAAAGAGCCGGGGAGCTCAAAGTGATTATATAGAAGAATCGATCCAGCAAGGGGATATAATTTCATTATTTAATTATCGCCGGCAGGCTCAGGAACAATTCAATCAGGTACATGAAACTTATATGAACTACAGCCGTTCAGCTTTGTTTTACTCTTCTACTTTAAATCCAACGACTCGCTTTATTAATGCAGTTATTTATGCAGCTGTTACTTTTGTTGGAGCTCTTCGAATTATACGGGGGGTATTTACTGTAGGAGAACTAACAACATTTTTAAATTACGCCAATCAGTATACTAAACCTTTTAATGATATCTCTGCAGTTCTGGCTGAACTGCAATCTGCATTAGCCTGTGCTGAACGCTTATTTATGATGATGGATTTAGAAGATGAAAAAGAAACCAGCCTACTTAAGATTGATTCTGAAGAAGTTGAGGGCAAAATACACTTTAATCAAGTTGATTTTCAATATACACCTGATAAACCACTCATAAAAAACTTAACTATTTCAGTTCAACCCGGTATGCGGGTTGCTATTGTTGGACCTACCGGGGCAGGTAAATCAACATTAATTAACTTACTAATGCGTTTTTATGATTTAGATAAAGGGCAAATACTCTTGGACAATCAGCCGCTCACTGACTTTACCCGGCAGTCGGTACGGCAGCAGTTTGGCATGGTTTTACAAGAAACATGGATACGTTCGGGAACAATTCATGATAATATTGCCTATGGCTATCCGGATGCTTCAAGAGAAGAAGTCATTGCAGCTGCTCAGGCGGCTCATGCAGACGCATTTATTCGTCAGCTTCCACAAGGTTATGATACTTGGGTCAAGGATGGTGGAGATTCTTTATCTCAAGGTCAGCGGCAGCTGCTAGCGATTTCGCGTATCTTTGTGTCAGTGCCTAATCTTTTAATTTTAGATGAAGCCACTTCTTCCATCGATACTCGGACTGAAATTTTAATTCAGGAAGGTTTCGACCGTTTAATGGAAGGACGCACATCTTTTGTTATTGCGCACCGTTTATCTACTATCCAAACGGCTGATTTAATTTTAGTTATGAAGGATGGGCAAATAATTGAAACCGGCAACCACCAGGAATTGATGCAGTCTAGAGGTTTTTATTACATGATGCAGAGTACACGTCAATTGGAAATAGAAAGTTAATTATAAAAATCCGGCCCCAACTTGATTAATGGGGTCGGATTTTCTTTTGTGATGCTAGTTTTTTAAAAATCAAAAGCTTCATTTTCAATTTCTTTTTGCTTTTTATAAGTATTGGTGAGAAGAATAATATCACTTACCAGATCATCAATCCGGTTCAAAACATCTCCGCTGGTCAGCCTGCCGGCTTCAAAATCCCTGTCTTCTATGAAGACATAAGTTTGAACAATAACAGCTTTCATATAGGCAAGAATAGGCTTAAGTTGTTGTTCAGCAATTAAAAAATGCTTGGAAGATCCAGCTGTGACAAGCATACCTACGATTTTATCTCTCAAAGCATTTTGAGGCAGTAAATCAAACACATTTTTTAAAGTACCGGGAATAGAAGCTTGAAAAATAGGCGTACCAATTAAAATTGCATCAGCAGCCATAATTTTTTGGCAGACCTCTCCTGTATCACCCGTATATTCTAAATAGTTACGGCCGTCTGAAAAAACTAATTCTTTTTCGGCTAAATCTAACACTTCAATATCCCAGTCTGGTTCTTGTTTTTTAAAAGCCTCGTGAGCTGCATTCACAGCGGTCCGAGTTTTCATACCAACGTAGGAACTGGCTAATAAAATGACTTTCATTTATACAATCTCCTCATCAGCATCACTAACATTTCCAGCTACTTCTTGTTTAAATTGAGTGATATCCTGCGGCTCAGAGTGGTCTGACTCTTTGCTGCGGGTATATTTTTTAACAGCAGGAATAATATCATTGGCTAGGTATTCCAGATTTTGCATTAACTTGTCAAATGGAACACCACCAAAATCTATTTGAGCAATATAGCGCTGGATACCAAAGATTTCATATTGATATAAGATTTTTTCAATAATCTCTTGAGGACTACCGACATTCATAATGTCGCGTATATCTTCAGATTGAGCAAAAGCCCTTTTAGGAAAAGGCTGCCCGTTTGTAAACATGAATCCCTTACCAATGTAAGGATAAGCTTCTTTGCGTGCCTGCTGAGAAGTTTCAGCAGCATAAAACATACCCGCCGTAGCAACTGGAAATTCAGCAGGGTCAAAGCCTGATTCTTTAAGTGAATTCCGGTAAACATCCAGGGTTCGCTTATGAAAGTCAGCCGCGCCAGTTAAGTGGGCTAAAAATATGGGAATACCTTGTCGGCCGGCTTGGATTGCACTTGTCTCATGACCTCCGACGGCTCGCCAAATCGGCAGCTGACGTGAATTTATGGGGCGGGGTAAAACGGAAGCATCATTTAAAGCCGCACGGAATTGTCCTTGCCAGTTAACTATTTCTTCTTGATTGATTAAGCGCAGTAATTCCAGTTTCTCTTCATATAAACCATCATAATCTCTAATATCGTAGCCTAACAGCTCAAATAAGCCTACCCGGGAAGCCCGACCGGCAATAATTTCTACCCGTCCGTTTGAAATTAAATCGATGGTTGCGAAATCCTCGAATACACGTACTGGATCTGAAGTCGAAATAATAGTAGAAGCAGAACCGATTTTTATTTTTTCAGTAGCCTGAGCAATCGCAGCTAAGATAACGGTATGAGCCTGCGATGCAAAAAAAGCTTGATGGGATTCACCGACGCTGAAAAAGTCCAGCCCGGCTGCTTCAGCTTCTTGAGCATAACGAATAAAATCCTGGACTCGCTGCTGTTGAGAAATACGTTGTCCGGTGTGAGGATTGGGGATATGGTCACCCAGGGTATAAATACCTAATTCCAATCCGTCTTTTGAATCAAAACCAAATAACAAAAAAATCTTCCTTTCAGAATAAATTAATTAAGTAAATTAACTAATAAAATTTTGAACTATTAAATTCAGCTTCCTCACTTTTTAAAAAACTTGAAAGATTCTGTATAAAATAGTTAATAATGCCAAAATTATATAATATTATTCATTTTATTCTATGCTTATTATACACTCAAAAAGAAAAGTTTGTTTTAAAAAGGGATGTAACTTAAAATTGAATTAAATTATTTCCCCTATATAAGACCTTTCTGTGTTATAATATTTTCGTACAGAATAGCTGAAAAAGGCTAAATATTTACACATAGAAAGTAGGTTCAGTGATGAAGCAGCCCAGAGAAGGTGAATTCATTACTGTTAAAAGTTATAAACACGATGGGTCATTACACCGCACATGGCGTGATACGATGGTTCTTAAAACCAGTGAACACTCCTTAATCGGATGTAATGATCATACTTTAGTTATTGAGTCGGATGGTCGCAGATGGGTAACACGCGAAGCAGCACTTGTTTACTACCATCAGAATTTTTGGTTTAATATAGTCGCGATGATCCGTAAACGAGGGGTTACTTATTATTGTAACCTTGCTTCTCCTTACGTTATGGACAAGGAAGCGCTGAAATATATCGACTATGACTTAGATATTAAAATGTTCCCAGATGGAGAAAAGCGACTGCTCGATTTAGATGAATATGAGATTCATAGCAAAAAATATCAATATCCACCTGAGATTGACCGGATATTAAAATATAATATCCAGGAACTTGTGCGTTGGATTGAAGAAAAAAAAGGTCCTTTCAACCCGGCTTTTATTGATATTTGGTATGAACGTTATTGTCAACTGACACATCGTAGTAAGCAAAAACATAACTAAATAGTAGAATTCACTACAAACCTAAGCCGTTGTGTATTAAATTCAATAACGAATTAGATTAGAAATAACTAATCATTCGTTATTGGATTTTTTTTACTTTATAATAGGCTTGAATATTATAAGGATGTGAAAATCGTGAATAAGGAAACAAAGGTTGTTGAACGTGATCTGAGTCAATATAATCTGGCTGATTTGAAAGCTGGTCTGCATAAAGTATCTCATGATCCCGATTTTATCCAAAAAATATATTATAATGGTAGACTGGGAGCGCTTTACAGCCCCAATCAGACAGAGTTTAAAGTGTGGGCTCCTACTGTCCAAAAAGTTGAACTCATTATTTTTGATGGTTATTATGGAATACCGAAAGAGACTCTACCGTTAGAAAAAATTAATGACACAGGGGTTTATAAGACGGTGGTAGAAGGAGATTGTCATGGTTTGACTTACCGCTATAATTTAACCTTCAGTAATGAGTTTGAGTCCCAAACAGTGGATCCCTACTCTAAAGCTGTAACGGTCAATGGCCGTCGTTCGGTAGTCGTTGATTTAAACAGGACAAATCCGCCTGCTTGGAAAGACAGAATGCCATCTTTTACTTCCCCCAACGAAGCGATTATTTATGAAATGCATGTCCGAGACTTAACTATATCGGTTACGAGCGGAGCAGACAAAAATTATCGTGGTAAATTTTTAGGCCTGGCCCAGGAAGGCACAAGAAATCCCAATGGCTCAACTACCGGGCTGGACTATTTGAAAGAATTAGGTGTTACTCATGTTGAATTGATGCCTATTTTTGATTTTCAAACCGTTGATGAAACAAATGAACATCCTGAAGAATACAATTGGGGATATGATCCGCAAAATTTTGATGCCCCCGAAGGATCCTATGCGACAGACCCTTATAATCCCATGACCCGTATAACCGAACTGAAAACAATGATTCAAGCTTTTCATGATGCAGGGATTCGGGTGATAATGGACGTGGTTTTTAATCATGTCTATCAAGTAGAATCCCATTCACTTCAAAAAACAGTACCAGGATACTTTTTCCGATACAATGAAAAAGGTGAATTAACAAATGGGACGGGAGTGGGAAATGATACCGCATCAGAACGTCACATGATGCGTAAATTTATAGTAGAATCGGTGCGTTATTGGGCTGAAGAGTATCATATTGATGGTTTCCGCTTTGACTTGATGGGTATTCATGATATTGAAACCATGAATCAAGTAAGAAAAACATTGGATGAAATTGACCCCTGTATTTTAGTCTTTGGTGAAGGCTGGGATATGTATACAACTTTAGGAACAGGGCAGGAAGCTAATTCTCTTAATGCAAATGAAATGCCGGGAATTGGACATTTTAACGAAGGATTACGTGATGCCTTAAAAGGGAATGATTTTGACGCGGGAGCGCGAGGTTTTATTAATGGAGCCTGGTATATGGAAGGAAAGTTAGCAGAAAACTTGCTGGGTCGGCCTGAGTCAGGAGAATTTGAAGCTCCGGCTCAATTAATTCAATATGTCGAGGCGCATGATAATTTTACTCTGTATGACCGTTTAATAAATGCTGACCCTGAATTAGAAGAATGGAAAATTGTAAAACGTTCCGAGTTGGCTTTGGCAATTATTTTACTGTCACAGGGAATCCCTTTTATCCATGCTGGGCAGGAGTTTTTAAGAACTAAAGACGGGGTTCGGGATTCTTATAATAAACCCGATGAAATCAATCAAATTGATTGGTTAAGACGTGACCGCTATGCTCATACTGTGGAATCAGTTAAGAATTTAATTGCATTAAGGAAACAAGAACCGCTGTTGAGGCAAAGAAGTTTTGATTCAATAATAGAGACCAGCGAAATATTACGACTTTCAGATCAAGTAGTCGCTCTCAGTTACCAAGGAGTAGAGTATGATTTAGTATTAATTTTTAATGCGCGTCCAACAGAATATGATATTGAACTTCAAGAAGCTTCTTATCTTATGCTTTACCAAGATGGTGAAGTGGATTTGCTGGAGGAAAACTCTTATCAAGTTATCACAAATATTATTGTACCGGAGTACTCTGCGACTGTTTTAAAGAGAAAACAGTTACCATAATTTTTTTAAGTATTGAAAAAATATTAAAAGATTTTATATCCCCTTGACCGACACCTTATGGGTATCCGTCGAGGGGATATTTACGTTCTCTTATGTATCTAAAGATCATGATTTTATAACTAACTGAAGTAACATTCAATAATCTCATCATATAATTGATAGAATATAGTTATATGTCCTTTAAATTTAATTAAGTCAATTTTAACTTGAAAATAGTTTTTTTAGCCGTATGATAATAGTTATGTGTTAATTTTTTCATAATAATTTAGTGGAAAGTAGGAATGACTTTGAAAAAAAGTTTTTTACAAAAGATTAACAAAACTCTTGCTTCTGTTATGCTCTTAGGGTTACCTCTGACGAATAGTGTTCAGATAATCCATGCTTTAGAACAGGAGCAGCCAATTGTTCATGAAAGCTCTTTTGATACTGGTGAATTAACCAATCAACAAGCAGATATGGACGTTGAAAAAACTGATGCTTCTGAACTTAATTTGGAATCAGAAGAGGGCAGTATTGACTTGGACATTATTGCAAGTGATTCTGAAAGTGCTGTAAAAGAGATGGATGAAACAGCAAAAACACTTGAAAAAAGCCATCAAGAAGCTGACTTATCTCTTGAAGAGGGTTCAAATGATTCTTCAATTGAAGATAAAGATTATAACGAATCAGATGATAGCCAGGACTCTCCTACTTATCACTCGTTAAAAGAAAGCACTCCAACAAGTGAGGTTGACCAAGCAGAACAGGTAGCAGAATTTACTATGGAGGATTATAAAAAAGCCAGTGCGGTAGAAATGGCTCAGTTAATTAAAGAAGGCCTCACCACACCAGAACAATTGCTTGAATATGCTTATGAAATGATAAAAATTACCAATCCCGAATTAAACAATATCATTACTCTGCGTCCTGAAATGGCCTTAGAAGAGTTAGCCGCAATGCAAGATACTGAATTACCATTTTATGGGGTTCCTATCTTAGTTAAAGGATTGGGTCATACGGTGGCAGGAGGCAGTAACTCGAATGGAGTAGAGTATTTAAAAGATCAAGTCAGTAGTAGAACCGGCAGCTTTGTGCGTAAGTTACAAGAAGCAGGCTTTGTAGTAATCGGTCAGACTTCTTATCCGCAATATGGCTGGATTAATGTCACCAATTCAGACCTTTATGGAAACACTCATAATCCATGGAATTCAGACCATAATCCAGGTGGGTCATCAGGTGGATCTTCAGCTGGAGTTGCCATCGGACAGGTTCCTATAGCCACAACAAGTGACGCTGGAGGGTCTACTCGGATACCCGCATCATTTACAGGTTTAATTGGATTACACCCTTCAAGGGGTATTTTAGAAGGAAACTCAACTTCTGCCAATAGTCAAACTTCTCATTTTGCTATTATGGACGATATGGATGATTTAAATCTACTGTTTGATGTTTTATTGAAAGATCGCTTTACTGAAGAAGTTAATGATCCTACAATTCAGCTAAGTAAAGATTTACCCATTGCTTATACTTTTAATACACCAGCTGGCACACCCATCGATATGGAAGCTATTCAAGCTGTGCGTAATACAGTAGACTTCTTAGAAAAGCAAGGATACACATTGGTGGAAGTGGACTACCCTATTGATGGTAAAGCGATGATGTATGACTACTATACAATCGCGGCTTCTGGTGCGACTAGTTTAAGTTTATCCGCTAATCGAATACTTGGTCGTCCTCTTGAAAAAGACGACGTTGAATTATTAACTTGGGCGCTTTATCAAACAGGTCAAGAGTTAGATAGAGAAGATATTGATTTGGCCCGTGAAAATGTTGCGCGGATGACAGAAAAACTAGCCGAATTTTACAGCAAATATCCAGTTTTACTAACCGCTGCTACAGCTTATCCAGCACCAGCCGCAGATTATAATCATATTCCGGAAGAATATATTCCTATTATGGAAGATATGTCTCATTTAACTAAAGAAGAAAAAATGGATGTTATTTATGAACAATGGCTGCCAGCTTGGACTAAAACGCCTTATACTCAACTGTCAAATTTAACTGGCACACCGTCATTAAGTTTACCCACCCATTTAACGGCAGACGGCTTACCCTTAGGTGTGTTGTTCAATGCTGGTTTATACCAAGACCGATTACTCTTACAAATAGGAGAATTATTTAATAACCATGACCTTTTAATTACTTATTACCGCACAGAAAATAAAATTGAAGAAGTCTCCACACCTTACCAAGTGGAGTACATATTTACTAATGAATTAAATCAAGGAGAAACTCAAATTAAAACATCTGGTGAATCCGGTAAAGTAGTTTCTTTATATGCGGTAGAATATGAAGGTACAGTGGAAGTAGGTCGTCAGTTATTAGATGAGACAGTATTTGAACCTGTCAGTCAGGTAATTTTAATCGGAACAAAAATAGAAGAGCCCAAAGAAAACCCTTCAAAATCAAACGGTGATAATGACACAGAGCCAACTCCTCTTCCGGATATCGATACTCCAATCATTGAAGATGAGAATGAAGTAGATTTTATTGAAACTGATTTTGCGGAAGAAGTGATCACTGACAATTTCAACTATCAAGAAATCACAACCGATTATATTCATGAAAGTGTTGAAAACGAACTAGCAGGTCTCCAAAATTCTGATAGTCAAGTTATTCTCTTTGAACCAGTAAAAAGACAAGCATTGACTGAATTAATGGAAGAATTAGGAGCGGCTTTCGATCAAGAGTTTGAAAGTTACAGTCCTGAACACCAAGGAGAAATGCTTGGATATTCATTCCCGACCGAAGTGTTGGAGTATTTAGCTATTGAGAATCAACCAGTACCAGCCTCTTGGGCTGAAAATGGCAGCCATACTGAAAAAGGTGAGTATGCGGTTGTTGCAGCTTACCATAACGGTACTCACTACTATCTATTTGCTTTTATAGATGGAGAGCCTGTCGTATTGGAGAGTCAACAGACTGAACTTAAAGCGGATGGATTAATTCATTTCCACCCAACAGAAGATGAAGTTTTGCAAAATGCTTTTGAAGAAATCGCTGGTGTTGGAATTTCCATTTCGTAGATTTTTATAAGATAAACTAAACCAGGCAGACAAATGCCTGGTTTTTTTGTATAAAGAACAGACAGATTGGTTAGAATGATAAAGTATAGACTATTAGGAAAATAGATAAAATATTTAGCAATCTTCACTCTAGATAAAAATATGAAAAGTTAAGGGAAAGAGAAGTGATGAAAGTGTCCAATCAATCAAAAGAAAAAACAATAAAATTTACTCTAAATGATTACCGTACAGCTTCTGCTTCGGAGTTAGCCTCTCTCATTAGACAGGGCATAACAACTCCAGAAAAATTAATTGATTTTGCTCTTGAAGTAATCGAAATGACCAAGAAAGATTTAAATAATGTCATCTCTTTGAGAGTAGCTCAAGCTAAAGAAGAAGCTGCTGCTTTAACAGATACAGGACAGCCTTTTTATGGGGTGCCACTTCTTATAAAAGGGTTGGGGCATGAATTAAAAGGAGAAAGTAACACCTTAGGAATTAATTTTTTACAAGACCAAACTTTTGAAGAGACAAGTGAATATATATCTGCTTTACAACAAGCAGGCTTTATTATCATTGGTCAAACTTCCTACCCCCAAATGGGCTGGATCAATGTAACTAATTCTGATTTGTACGGAGATACACATAACCCTTGGGACCTAAAACATAATCCGGGAGGCTCCTCAGGAGGTGCGGCTGCTGCTGTTGTGACAGGGCAAGTGCCAATTGCTACAACGAGTGATTCAGGTGGTTCTACACGGATCCCTGCTTCTTTTTCTGGCTTAATAGGTTTACATCCCACTCAGGGGATTTTACAAGGTAATTTGCCTGAAGGTCAAACTTCTCACTTTGCTATTATGAAAGAAATGAAAGATGTAAAGAATTTATTTGAAACCTTACTCGTTGAAGAAGCTAAGAATTTAATGACTAATCCAAATGAGATCTTGTCTAAGGAAACTAAAATTGCTTATACATTTATTACACCTGCGGGCACTCCAATTAGTGATGAAGCAGTAGAAGCAGTACAAAAAGCTGTATCCTTTATGGAAAGCCAAGGATTTACACTTGTAGAAGTGGACTACCCTATCGATGGCAAAAAAATGATGGAAGATTATTACACCCTCGCAGCGACATCAACGGAGAGTTTGGATAATTTAGCCCAGATCTATTTAAAAAGGAATCTAGAGCAAAAGGATGTTGAATTATTAACTTGGGGACTTTACCAATTTAATGAGATCTTTGAAGAAGAAGATATAAGAAAAGCGGAAGAAAATTTAGCTCGAGTAAGAGAAAAATTGAGAGCCTTCTATGATAAATATCCTATTTTTATTACAGCAACGACTGCCCACCCAGCACCTCCAACAGACTATCATCATCTACCGGCAGAACTGATTACTCTAATGAAAGATATGTCTTCTTTAACTAAAAAAGAAAGAGCTGATCTAATTTATAATCAATGGCTACCTGCTTGGACACTGACACCTTATACTCAATTATCTAATCTAACCGGGACACCTTCAATCAGTCTACCCATTCACTTAACTGAAAAGGGACTGCCTTTAGGCGTACTTTTTCAAAGCGGAAAATACCAAGACCGATTATTATTACAAGTTGGAGAAATATTTGAAGAGAATAATTTATTTATTGACTATTTTAAACGAAAAGAACTACTTAATAATTAAAAGTTCTGGTATTTTTTAAAATGTTTTGACAGGAGCTTTTCAATAAGTTAAATTTAAAAAGCTTTTAGAAAATAAATAGAGGAGAAATAATGGATAGCGCCAGCCCTTTTATATAAAAGGTGACGAGGATTGAGTGTATCGAAGATTTCGGCGGATAACTCAAGGCTGTGCAGTCTACAGGTTTATAGAAAAACTGCTGTGTGAACAGCAGGCCAAAGATTAAACCAGCACCTAAAAGCACAAAATAGATTAAAGAAAGAGGAGCTATTATGTGTGGAATTGTAGGTTATGTAGGGGAAGGAAACATTCCTAAAGTCATCATTCAAGGGTTATCTCGTCTGGAATATCGGGGGTATGATTCTGCTGGAATGATGCTGGTGAACCCAAATAAAAAGACCTGGCTTTTTAAAGAAGCAGGGCGGATTGCTCAATTAGAAGCAGTAGTGAATTTAGATATTAAGGCACAAGCAGGGATTGGACATACCCGCTGGGCAACACATGGTAAAGCGAATCGAAAAAATGCCCATCCTCATCAATCAAGTAGTGGTCGTTTTGGTTTAGTTCATAATGGGGTCATTGAGAATCATGATGAATTAAGAGAAAAATATCTTGACGAGATCAAGTTAGTTTCAACCACTGATACCGAAGTTGTCGTCGTTTTAATTGAAAAGAAAGTACTGCAAGAACAGCTTAGTGTGGAAGAGGCATTTAAACAAGTATTAAAATTGATTAAAGGCTCGTATGCGTTTGTATTACTGGATAAAGAAACTCCTAATCAACTTTTAGCCGCAAAAAATAAATCTCCATTATTAATTGGCAAGGGGACAGACTTTAATCTTATTACTTCTGATACCTCTGCTACTGTCACACAGACAGTAGAATATATTGAATTAACCGACCAGGAAATTGTTAAAATAACACCTCACGACGTTGAAATCGAAAATTTAAAAGGGGAAAAAATTAACCGTAAAAGCTTTAAGGCTGAAATCGATGAGCAAGATATAGATAAAGGAACTTATCCTTTTTATATGTTAAAAGAAATTGAAGAACAACCAGCTGTCATACGTAGGAATTTAGCATACTACCTCAAAGCAGGTGATAACTTTAATATGGACCCCGCATTAATTAAAGCAGTCCGTTTATCCGATCGGATTTATATTATCGCATGTGGAACATCCTACCATGCCGGTTTGATGGGAAAAAGTTTTATTGAAAAATTCGCTCATATTCCGACTGAGGTTCATATTGCTTCAGAATTTGCTTATCATCCTCCTTTATTAAGTGAAAATCCATTCTTCATATTCATTTCACAATCTGGAGAAACAGCTGATAGTCGGCAGGCTTTAGTAAAAATTAAAGAAAAAAATTATCCTAGCTTAACCATCACTAATGTAAAAGGATCCACTCTTTGGAGAGAAGCTGATTTTGGTCTATTACTCAATGCAGGACCAGAAATAGCTGTTGCTTCTACTAAAGCTTATACAGCTCAGCTTGTTGTTCTGGCGATACTTGCTCATAACTTAGCTGATGAAAACACTATACGTGATTTATATGGTCATCTAAGTAATGTTGCCCTTCAAATCGAACAGCTTATTCTAAAAAAAGAGCTTATTCATTTCTGGGTAAAAAAGAATTTATCTTTTAGTAAAAATGCTTTTTATATTGGACGTTACCAAGATTACTTTGTAGCTTTAGAGGCTGCTTTAAAGTTAAAGGAGATATCTTATATTCATACAGAAGCCTTTCCATCAGGCGAATTGAAACACGGCACTATTGCCTTGATTGAAGAAGGAACTCCCGTTATCGGAATTGTAACGGATGAAATAACCGCCCCAAATATACGGTCTAATATAGAAGAAGTAAAAACACGCGGAGCAGTCTCCTTAGTTATCGCTTCTGAGAATTTAGCCCAAGGTGAGAGTGATTTTAAGATAGGTTCAACCGTCTCAGACTATGCTCCAATGGTAGCAGTAGTCGTCACCCAGCTAATTGCATATTATGCTGCTTTAGATCGAGGATTGGATGTGGATAAACCTCGCAATCTAGCTAAATCAGTCACAGTTGAATAAATAAAAAAAGCCAGGTTTTTGCAGTGACCCCAGATTCAGACCTGAATCTGAGGGCACTGCACTTTTAACCTGGCTTTTAATTTAATTATAAACTATCAATAGTTTCATAAGATGTTAAACGGACTGGCTTACAATCACCTTTTAACAATGCCTGTGCCAGCTCATTGATACAGTTGACACGGTAGGCTAATTGAGTGGAATATATACCGACTTGACCAATCCAGTGAGCATCGCTTCCGCCGGTACAAGGTAAGCCAGCTTTTTTTGCAGCTTCTAAGGCTAGACGGTTCTCTTCAACCGTGCTGCTCCCATTTAATACTTCTACTCCAGTTAAACCTTTAACAGTTTTAACGTGATCACCTAATCCACGATTGTTATTACGATAAGGATGAGCAGCTGTACAAGCACCGCCTTGATCATTAACAAAGTTGATAAACTCCTGTGCTGATAAACCAGGACGAGGTAGTTCATTAATACCGTAAGCCAAGATATCTCCTTCGGTGGTCAAATATTCAGCTCCTACAAAAATAGGGAACGCTAGTTTTTTTGACATCTCTTCATAAAGAGAAGTAAATCCTAAAGTATCGTGATCGGTAATACAAACGGCGTCTAAACCTAAGTGTTTAGCTCGGTTTACTAAAGCTTCAATAGATAAGCTGCTATCTGGTGAGTAAGTCTTCTCATGTAAATGTAAATCGATTAACATTATTTTATTCCTTTCCGCGTGAGGTATGGTTCAAAAGTTTGAATATTGTGATTTTTTATACAACTCTTATATAATGTAGTTGAAAAAAAATAAATAAGCAATCACTTATTAGAGGACTTACGAATTATATTGATAACATCTATAACTCTAAAGCTCGTTATAAAGCTAATAATTACAGTTTGATAGCCTTCAAGCCAGTAACTTATTATAAATAGTCATAATCGAAATATATTAAATAAAACCTATGGCTTTATCTTCGGGAGTGAGGGAGTTAAAATAATACACTGATTCTATTTATAAAACGGCTTTAATAACTCGCATAGCATTGAGATAGGCAAATTTTTCAATTTCATCGGTAGTCCAACCTTCCTGGTCGAGACGTTGAAACAACAACTCAATTTTGTCTGTCGAGTTGATTTCTAACAGACCGGTAAAGCCTTCAAAGTCGGTTCCTAAGGCGAGGGTATTTACCCCCACTAATTTTTTTACATAATTTAAATGCTCTACCATTAAATCAATTTTAGAATAAAAATTATTTAATTTGGGTGATAAAAAATAAGGGCAAAAGTTTAAACCCATCACTCCGTCATTATAAGCTAAGAGTTTTATCATATTATCCGTGAGATTACGCGGGTGAGGGGAGAGAGCTCTTACATTAGAATGAGAAGCCATTACCGGGTATTGGGATAATCTCAATACATCATAAAAGCCCCCGTCTGATAAATGACTAACGTCAATAATCATCCCTCTTCGATTCATTTCTTTAACCACTTCAGCACCGAAAGGTTTTAAGCCCCGATTCATAAAACGAGCTTGAGTGGAGTTAGGATAACCAATCGAGTTTTCATGATTCCATGTTAGTGTGATGAGACGAATGCCTTTTTTGTATAAGTAATTAACCATTTCTAAATCATCATTAATAACTCTGCCGTCTTCGAGTGTTAAAAAAGCAGAGACCACCCCATTGCTAATATTGCGACGTAAATCTTGATAAGAAGTAGCCAAACGAACAGCATCAGTTTTTCTGAGCGCTCTTTTTAATTGACCAATAAGAGAGTCAATATAGTCTAAATCACAAATTTGGGGACGTTCTATTTTTTTGAAAATAGCAGGGTCAAGCATAAAAATAGCAAAAAATTGGGCGTAGGCTCCCGCTTCTTTTAAGCGTTTAAAGTCAACAGCATAGGTAGAATTTTCAACTATATCCTCACCTTCAGTCTCCCGCCATGTCATCATAAGAGTGTCACAATGTAAATCAATATAATTCATCATTCTCACCCCTTTTCCATAATTATATAATAAGGTAATTAAAATTTAAACTCTTATGTAAGATAATTTATTAATAAATTAATTTTACCCTATTTATTAAAAGATGAATTAAAAAGCTATGAAGCAAGAGAATAGACAGTAAGAATACTTCATTATGGAATAGATATGTTGATCTACAATTTACTGGTCGCAACACATTTTTTTGTTTTTTAATATTTAAAATAAAAAATGAAAAAACCAGCATTAAGGAAGAAATCCGCCATAAAGCCTGATTGCTTAAAATGATCAGGCTATATGGCGGACAGTAATTTCCTTAAAACTGGTTTAATGATAAATTTTTATTCACTATCATATTGCAAAGCACGAGGGTTTTTGACAATAACAGGATGCTGGTCTTCCGGATTTTCAGGCAAGACAAGACCCTCTTGATCATCCCATACGTAAGGCGCATAATAAATTTCTTCGCCACCTCCTGTACGAGCAAATTCCATTGCTTCATGAACGATTTGGTGATGCATTTCGAAATCATAAGGTTTAGAGAAGGTTTCTCCTAAGGGTGTATCAGTAATAAACATACGCGGTGGACGAATACGTTCTGCTAAATGCGGGAAGTGACCTACCAGAACTGTTCGAATTCCACGACTTTCGATTTCACGAGCGACGAGTCCAACGGACTGGTGACACATGAATCAGCCGGGAGACATGATAACAATGTCTACACCATTTTCTTCAAAAAGCTCAGCAATTTGTTTAGCTGCAACTTCAATTAGAACATCAACACGAGGCACATGTCCCATCCACGACACATGAACCGGAGAGACTGCTCCAATTTCCTCATCTTTTTCCATTTGACGCAATGTTTGTAAAGGGAAAACACAATCTAAGTCCTGGTGGGCAGCCTGGTTAGGATAGCGCACGTGAGTGATCGTTATATCATCGTAGTCCACATCGCCTGGAATAATTCTATAAGAAGAATCTCCGACAATAATGAAAGGTTTATCTGTTCGAAGGTGCACTCCGGTTGACGCAGCGATTGCTACCTTCAGTTCAGATAGTGGCTTTTCAATAGGAGGAGCTATCACTGGAGGCTTTTTATAAGTTAAGGTCATCGCCTCTAAATTATGAGACTGTATCGTTTGTGCATTAATTGTCTCTCGATTATGCTTTGTGGGCA